>NZ_CP121666.1:7291250-7914375 GCF_029714325.1 Bradyrhizobium sp. CB1717 | reverse complement strand
ACCGCCACAAGGGTCCGCGATCGCACCATCATCGGGGAAAGCCTCGCAGGATTCGGTAAGCCGCGCGGAAGGTTGAGGGCGCGGCTGACGCCGTTTCGAGCGAGTGACCATGTGTCCAAGGCGGCGGCGGGCTTAAGTGCTCCGCAACAATTCTCACATCCTGGCAGGCCGCAACTGCATTAAAGTTCGAACTCGGCGGGGCAGTAGGCAAGGCGCCCGCTTCATAGGCCTGTCGCATTTACGACAATCCATTTGCTGAAGCTTAGGTAGGTCAAACAATGAGGAGCTCTCGCGTGATTGCCGCTAGCACCGCCGCAAAATCGTCTTGGTCCGACCAGGTGCGTGCCAAGCCCACCGTGCTCAACGACACGACATTACGCGACGGTGAGCAGGCACCTGGCGTTGCGTTCACCACAGAGGAAAAGCTAGCGATCGCGCAGGCGCTGGCGCGGGCCGGAGTCACGGAGATCGAGGCCGGAACGCCGGCGATGGGCAACGAGGAGATCGCCGCCATTCGCGCCATTGTCGAAGCAGATCTTCCGCTGACCACCATAGGCTGGTGCCGGATGCGAGAATCGGATGTCGACGCGGCGATCGAAGCAAAGGTGTCCATGATCAATATGTCGATCCCGACCTCCGATGTCCAGATCGCGGCCAAGCTAGGTGGTCATCGCGACCTGGCGCTGGAACGGATGAAACGATTGGTAGGCTATGCCTGTGCGCGCGGACTTGAGGTCGCCGTCGGTGGTGAGGACTCCTCCCGCGCCGACATCGATTTTCTCATCAGACTGATGGCAACTGCAAAAGCCGCGGGCGCGCGTCGCTTTCGTATTGCAGATACGCTCAGTGTGCTCGATCCCGACGCAACCTACGTGCTGGTCAGGAATTTGCGTGCGACCACCGATCTCGAACTCGAATTTCACGGTCACGATGATCTCGGACTCGCAACCGCCAACACGCTCTCCGCTATCAAGGCCGGCGTGAGCCACGCCTCAGTGACCGTCATCGGGTTGGGCGAGCGGGCCGGAAATGCCCCGCTCGAGGAAATCGCGGTCGCACTCAAGCAGCTCTACGGGCGCGAGACTGGCATCATACTTCCGGAGCTCGGGAACGTCGCCGCGGTGGTAGCAGGCGCGGCCGCACGTGCGATTCCTGTGAACAAGGCCATCGTCGGAGAGCATGTATTTACGCACGAATCCGGCATTCATGTCGATGGCCTTTTGAAGGATCAACGCACCTATCAATCGCTTGATCCTGTTTTGTTTGGTCGCAGCAACCGCTTTGTGATCGGCAAGCATTCCGGACTTGGGGCGATCACCGCGTTACTCGATGAACTGCAGCTCGTCGCCAGCGCCGATGAAGCCACACAGATTCTGTCGCAAGTCCGCAAATATGCCATTGAGTACAAGCGGCCGGTCGAACGCGAAACCGTGGCGGCGATCTGGCGCGACGTGTGCGGATGCCTGGCAACCCACCCCGCGTGAAAAGCCGTGTCCAGCAGCGTTTGCGTAAACAGACGCGCCGCAAGGATGGCGTCCGATATCGCTGATGGGCCCGAACGGCGTCCTGCTTTTCGCACGTCAGATCCCCTGGCGCGATCTCACCTCCAGATCTTACTTCCCGTTCCGCCATACATGCTGCGATCTCCTACCCAATGGCGAGCCGCCCCGCACTGCCAATCGGCGTGTTCTCGCGCTGAGTTCCGGTCCGGCGACCGTCCTGACTAGCGTCAGCCTCGATCGTGGTCTGGCCATTGATCCCGCCAGCAGTCAACAGGCGCCACCCCATCTCAAATCCGAAGGAGAATTTTCCATGATCAACTCATCCCCGGCAATCGGTATCCTCGATCGGCTCAGCAAGGCCTCATCGGCGGAGGATTTTTTTTCGCTACTTGGCGTCGATTACGATCCTAAGATCGTGAATGTCGCGCGCCTTCACATCTTAAAGCGCATGGGACAATACTTTGCAGAAGAGCAATTTGCAGGTGCCGCAGAGCCGGAAATCAGAGCTCGGTGCAAGGCGATGCTGGAGCGGGCCTATGCCGATTTCGTGGCATCGTCACCGATCGACCAGCGAGTGTTCAAGGTTTTGAAGGAGGCGGCCGCAGACCCTAAGAAGGCGGCGGCCTTTGTCCCATTGAGCGAGCTGAAGTGATCTAGCGTTCCACTGCAAGGTGTGCCCGACGGGGCACCGTGGCAACCCGATGTGCGGCCTTCGTCTTTATCCGGGTCAACTCTCTGCAGCTATCACCCGAGCGGCGGCTGTCGTATTCCCGACCCATGTTTGGACTGTTCGTGTCCACGGTACCAGCGGATATTTCAAGTGTCTGCCAAACCATTACTTTCGACTGACTTTCACTGTTTTTTGCAACTGGTACGACACTTGCTGTTGTCCTGCCTATCCGATCATCGATGCCGACAGATGGTAGTCGTCCGAGATGAGATTGAAGGAAGACTTATGATGCTGCTTTTAGTGCCTGCCGAGCCCTGCGCCATCATCTCGTGGCCTACGATCGCGCCAGGTCCGTTCGAAACGGTCTTTGACACGATCAAAGCTCCGTATGGACGGTGAGATGGTGGTCAATGGATAAGTCGCCCGTTCGCGCTACACTCGGAGAGGGTATGCCCAGCGTCGTCCGGATCAAGTCGGCCCCGGATTCCGCTCAGATTTGTATCCATCTCATGGCGGATAGCAACATGCGTCAGGAAGAGGGCCAACGTGGGCCCATACGGGCTGTCGGCGCTGGAGGCTCGGCATGGATCGCGTGACAGGTGCGTTGCCAGGATCGCGCTCGTCGTCACAGTCAATGTGGAGCTGGTGGGCCGAAAGTGAGGCGCAGGTATTGCGCAGCGAACGGACTCGCCAACTCAGGCATGGAAGCGACCGGTCACAACCACCGCGGCGCCCTGGCCGCTGCGGTGGCGCTCGTCGAACCTGGCGCGCAAGCGTCCAGTGTGGAAGACCGCTCCAAATCCGGCCGGACCGATACGTCTATCGCGACGACGCCTCTTGTTGTGCGGCCGGTCGGATCAAGCAGGGGCAGAGCAGCCGGCCCTTCGCTGACCGAAAGTGATCTTCAGTTATCGAAGCCAAAAAGCAAACCTGTGGCGCGGGCGCGCCTATCTTTGAGGGGAATTTAGATTATGAGCAATGTCACCAGAACGGCCATGCCGGCGGCGGCCGGTCGCGCAGGGGCCAAAAAAGAACTGCCGGAGCACTTTAAGGCCTACAAGCACGTCTGGGTCTTCGTCGAGCTGGAGCGCGGCCGGGTGCATCCGGTCTCCTGGGAGCTCATGGGGGCGGGCCGCAGGCTGGCCGACAGGCTAAAGGTGAATCTTGCTGCTGTCGTTATCGGTCCGGAGGGGCAGCACACACGTAACGCCGCGCTTGACGCATTTTGCTATGGCGCCGATATGGCCTATCTCGTGAGCGACAATGTTTTGTCGGATTACCGCAACGAATCCTACACCAAAGCGCTAACCGAACTCGTCAACACCTACAAGCCCGAGATCCTACTGTTGGGGGCGACGACGCTCGGTCGCGATCTCGCAGGTTCCGTGGCGACGACTCTGTCGACGGGGCTCACAGCCGACTGCACCGCGCTGGACGTCGACGCCGATGGTTCGCTGGCGGCGACGCGTCCGACCTTTGGCGGCTCGCTGCTCTGCACGATCTATACCTTGAATTATCGTCCGCAGATGGCAACCGTCCGCCCGCGGGTCATGCCGATGCCTGAGCGCGTCGTACGCGATGCCGCTCGTATCATCGTCCATCCGCTCGGTCTCGTGGAAGATGACATTGTCACGAAGGTATTGTCGTTCCTACCCGACCGCGATGCAGAGACCTCCAATCTGGCCTATGCCGATGTCGTGGTTGCGGGCGGCCTGGGACTGGGATCGCCTGAGAACTTTCGGTTGGTGCGCGAGCTCGCAACTCTGCTTGGCGCTGAATATGGCTGCTCGCGTCCTCTCGTGCAAAAAGGGTGGGTTACGTCTGACCGGCAAATCGGCCAGACGGGCAAAACCATCCGGCCGAAGCTCTATATTGCCGCCGGCATTTCCGGCGCGATCCAGCACCGGGTTGGCGTGGAGGGTGCGGATCTGATCGTCGCCGTCAATACTGATAAGAACGCTCCGATCTTTGACTTCGCCCATCTCGCGATCGTCAGTGACGCCATTCAATTGCTACCGGCGCTGACGGCCGCATTTCGCGCTCGGCTTTTGCCGAATTCGCGCGCCCGGATCGCTGTCTAGAAGGAGATGATAATGATTGAAGAGAGATTCGATGCGATCGTGGTCGGAGCCGGTATGGCCGGCAACGCGGCGGCATTGACCATGGCCAGACGCGGCATGAAGGTGCTGCAGCTCGAGCGCGGCGAATATCCCGGATCGAAGAATGTGCAGGGCGCCATCCTCTATGCCGACATGATGGAAAAGCTGGTCCCCGAGTTTCGAGAGGAGGCGCCGCTCGAACGTCACCTGATTGAGCAGCGGTTCTGGATGATGGACGATCGCTCCCATGTTGGCATGCATTACCGTTCAGACGACTTCAACGAGGAACGGCCGAACCGGTACACGATTATACGCGCCCAGTTTGACAAATGGTTCTCTTCCAAGGTGCGGGAGGCTGGCGTGACCTTGCTGTGCGAGACGACCGTCACCGAGCTCGTACGGGGCGAGCGTGAAAGGATCGTCGGTGTTCGTACAGATCGTCGAGACGGCGAAATACATGCCGATGTCGTCGTGCTGGCCGAGGGGGTCAATGGCCTACTCGGGACGCGCGCGGGCCTACGCGCGCGACCGAGACCCGACAACGTTGCGCTCGCGGTGAAAGAGATGCACTTCTTGCCCCGCGAGACTATCGAGGCGCGCTTCAATCTCAGGGGCGATGAAGGCGTCGTGATCGAGGCGGCCGGTACCATTTCCCGCGGCATGACCGGAATGGGTTTCATCTATGCCAACAAAGAGTGCATTTCGCTCGGCATCGGTTGTCTCGTCGCCGACTTCCAGCGCACGAGCCAGACGCCCTACGGCCTGCTCGATCAATTCAAGCGTCACCCCTCCGTGGCGCCCCTGATAGCAGGGTCCGAAGTCAAGGAGTATTCGGCCCACCTCATCCCTGAAGGCGGGTACAAGTCGATCCCGCAGCTTTATGGGGAAGGCTGGGTCGTAGTGGGCGATGCGGCCCAACTCAACAATGCCGTTCATCGTGAGGGTTCCAATCTCGCGATGACTTCCGGCCGCATCGCCGCCGAAGCGATAGGTCTCGTGAAATCGCGCGGCGAGCCGATGAGTGCAGCAAATCTATCGATCTACAAGAAGATGCTAGACGATTCCTTCGTCATCAAAGATCTGAAGAAGTACAAGGATTTACCGCCCCTAATGCATACCCAGTCACAAAACTTCTTTCTCACCTATCCGCAGCTAATCTCCAAGGCGATGCAAAACTTTGTGCGCGTCGATGGTACGCCCAAGGCTGAGAAGGAGAAGGCGACCCTGAAATCCTTTGTCAGGGCGCGGTCGTGGACAGGTCTGTTCGGTGATGCTTGTCGTTTTGCCCGGGCCTGGCGCTGACCGCGACAGTGTGAGCCCAACGATGGAAGGTCAAAGCATGAATGTCGAATCTCTAGTGCGCGTCGAAGACAAGCTGTATTACAACCGCTATCTTGTCGACATCGGTCACCCTCACGTCAAGGTCCGTGCGCACACGACACCATCGCCGCAGCTACTTGCACTTTTGAAAGCCTGCCCCGCGCGATGCTACGAGCTCAACGACGATGGCCAAGTCGAGATAACAGTTGACGGCTGCATCGAGTGCGGTACCTGCCGCGTCATCGCCGAGCCCACCGGCGACATCGAATGGAGCCATCCGCGCGGCGGATACGGGGTACAATTCAAGTTTGGGTGATGGTGAAACAGGGCCGTGGTGCGAGTTAGGCGATAGGGTCTCACCGCATCAGTGGCGCATTCCGCGTCACTTGCGCGGCGGCTGGAATTCGAGCAAGACACTCTTCGTGGGGACGCTGCACAAACCATGGCGTGCAGATGGGTCGCTTGTGCGGGAGCCGCGAAGGACTGGTTGTGGCGTTACTGAGTGGCGCCACAATGCAGTCGATCGGATGGCAGAGGAAGGATCAGCCCCTCGCATGAGAGGGTCAGCCGCTCGCCTGAGAGGGGTTGGGCCCAGCGGCCTCGATTGCGATCGCCACTGACTGCATGATCGCGGCAAAGCGCACGGCGGTCTGGATCGCGTCGGAATTGACGCCCGCGGCTCTCAGTGTCCTTTCATGGGCATCGATGCAGGCACCGCAGCCGTTTATGGCGGAGACCGCAAGCGACCACAGCTCGAAATCGGACTTGTCCACGCCGGGATTGCCGATCACGTTCATACGCAGTCGTGGCGGCATCGCTTTGTATTCGGGGTTGGAAACAAGGTGAGCGAAGCGGTAATAAACGTTGTTCATCGCCATCAAGCTGGCTGCGGCTTTCGCTGCGGCGATCGCCACAGATGTCATCACAGTGGACGCAGCCGATTCCATCGCGGCAATCAGGGCTGCATTGCGGGTGGCAATTGCGCTCGCCAGCAGCAGCCCGTATTTTCGTTGCGACGAAAGCGTCTCATCGGCCACCAAGGAGGTCAAGTTAAGCCTGACATCCTTCGCGAAATCGGGAATCGTGTCGCTTAGTTGTTCGATCGACGACATGCTGCCTCAAGCAACTTTCAAGGTTTCGCCGCCGATTTCGCGGTTGCAAGGACAGAGCTCGTCGGTTTGCAGCGCGTCCAGAACGCGGAGAGTGTCCTTAGGACTGCGGCCGACACTGAGATTGGTCGCATAGACGTGCTGGATCGTATTTTGGGGGTCAACAACAAAGGTGTAACGATAGGCAACCCCTTCGGGTGAACGCACGCCAAGAGCATCGACGAGCGTTCCCTTTGTGTCGGCAAACTGCCAGATTGGCAGTTTGTGCAGATCGACATGTGAGCGGCGCCAAGCGAGCTTGCAGAACTCATTGTCAGTCGAACCACCCAGTACAACCGCATCGCGGTCGGCGAATTCCTTGGAAAGGCGGGCAAACTCAGCGATCTCTGTCGGGCAGACGAAGGTAAAATCCTTGGGATAGAAGAAGATGATCTTCCATTTTTCTGGAAAGCTCGCTTCGGTCAGCGTCTCGAATGCACTCTGTCCTCCTTCTTCGTGCGCTTGAAAACCGGGCTTCACGCCTGTGATTTCGAATGGCGGCAACTGACTTCCAATTCCGAGCATGCTGTCCTCACAAGTTTGCTTTTTGTAGAAGCTGAGTTCACTGTTGAAGCAAGCTATATGCCATCCGTTCTCAGCAGCGGAGTCTTGCGGCTTTGATGCAGGCAAGCTCGGGTGCTTGGAGCGTCGATCGGCGAAAATCCGTAGCCAAGCGCTTCCTTGCCAAAGCTCATGAAAACAGTCTTGCTTTGCGCAATCGCCTGAGATGTTCGCCTGCAAGCGTCTGGTCAAAGCCCGTTCTGCGTCCCTCGAGAGCACTACCTCATCTCGCCATCAGTGTGCCAAGTGGCTGTCGGCCTGCCGAGATCTAATGCAAATATTGAATCTGACGAAGCGCGAGGTTCGTAGCATCTGACGTAAACAAGAGCGGCTGTATCGCGGCGTGAATAGCTGCGCGCGGCGATCACTCTGAAGCTTCATGATCACAAGGAGAGACCTCAAGGTCTCAAGATCTTAGGTGCATTGGGTATGTGGCTGTGCAGGACCGCCCCGGTTTGTCGCGGATGTGAGGACATTCGCGTGAAGAAGTGAATGCGAATCAGAACTGTCAGTTGCAGGCATTAAATCCCGCTAGGTCTTCCAACGGCAATGGATCAGCCCAATTTCGATTCCAATGTGCCGTGTGCGACCTTGCCCGGGAGTAGTACGCGAACGCCATTGCTCTTCCGATGAGGCAAGTTGGCTTTCGTTTCTCTTGGACTGTTTTCTGTTTTGATCGAGGCCACTCAGGAGCGGGTGCTCTGCTGCAGCAGGCAAGATTGGTCAGGTGTGAGAAATGCACGAGCTCGGAGCGGCGTGCGATGGGGGTCTCTTTTGTTCAGGCATCGATCTGATCGGCCGGCTTTCTTGAGCTGGAGTCTCTGTGGTCGGTGCACCGGAGTGTGAGCTCTGGGGCGGCGGCTACGAAGAATTATGTCATCTAGGGAGAGTGGTATGGAACCGGGTTATAACGATCCGAACTATTGGATGCGTTGGTACGCCGGGCAACAAGAGCTGCAGCGTGCGCGGCAAGGGGCCGATGCCGAGCCTGCAGATCAAGATGGCTTCGAGCAGCAGTTGGGTGAGCTGCAACTCCGCTCTGCTGAGGAGAGTTCGCCTCCGGCGAGTTCCCCCGAGGCTCCAGCCGCCCGGTCGCGTGAAAATATCCAGCGTACGGACATTGGTGGTTCGATGCGGATGCCGCCCAGGTCCAACCTGCGCGACAATTCCTCCAGTAGTACGCGTTACAGCGTCGATGTTGCGCACGCTTATCTCGGCTCGGGCGCAAGCGATTACCAATCTGACTTGCGGGGCAGGCCATTCAGGAGCATGCGCTACACAGCGCCGTCGGAGGCACAACCGGAGGCGCGGGCCAGGGAGAGCAAGTACCGTGGAGTGTTCTCGCGGGTCAAATCAGGGCTCGGCAAGGTCTTTGGAGGAAGTCGCCGGGAGAAGTCGTCGGGCGGCGACGCCGTCTATTCAGAGCTCCGCATGGATTTCGCAAAGCGCAGTCGACCGTCCGAAGAGGACCTGGAGCTGATTGCAAGAGTTCAAGACAGCATTGGGTAGCGCGCACCGTAAGACCAAGACCATTGAGAACTACGTGACGGCACTTCGAATGTTCAGCGAGTTCCTCCGACCCAAAGGCATCACGCTAAAGGACCTGCTTGGCAACGCTGATCGGCTGGCCGCCTATAAAGATGAATTTATGAAGGTGGCGAGCGCCAATAGCAGGAACTCTGTGGGGGGAGCATTGGCAACACTCCGGAATTTCCAGGCTGGAAATCCCATTCCGCCCCCAGCTTTTGTGAATACGCGAGAGCAACCGATGCATCCCCAGATGAGCGGATGATCCGCCAGTTCACGGAAAGTCAAAGACTACAGAATTTCTCCCGATGGTACCAGAGGCCGCGGGACTGGAAAGGTCCCGGCTGCTACGATCAAGTCCAACGTGCAGGCGCTCAACACGTTTGCTCGTTGGCTCCGAGCACAGAATAAAGGGCCATTGGCTCTTCGGGCGTTCAATGAACCAAGGTCGCTCGCCGCCGACATCGACGAGTACGTTGAAGCTGGCGGCGATGATCGAGACCGCCTCAGTGCGGCGCTGTCTCATCTGTGCAGGATCGGGGCTGACGGGCTCCAAGCTGTCGGTGCCGGGGCCCGCCTGATGGGACGCTGAAACATTGTCGGCTCATCCGGAGGACATCTCCACGATCGATGACGTTTTGACCGACGCTCTGTCCAACCTTGGATCTGACGCGACCAAGAAGGAGAAAGCCGCCGTTTCGACGATGGTTTACCGCCTACGCTCTTTCAGTGACTGTCTTCAAAGGGAGGGCAGGCGGAGCATCATGGACCGAATCGGCGGCAATCCTGCGCAGCAATCGTCATTGAACGCAGATTATGCGGCGTTCAGTAAAGCCACAAAGCGGACGGCCCCACTCGATCCATTTAGAGAATACCTAGGTATCGAGCCCCAACAAGGATTTCGCCCTTACGACGACGACGCCCGCCTCATTGAGGGCCTCGCCGACGAAGAGCTATGCAAGCTCGACCCGGTTCCCAGCACAGGAGAAAAGCCATTCAGGATACTGCCTCGGCGCAGCGCAAGTTCAGTGACTGGCTCCGCGCAGAGGGTAGGGAGAGCATCGCGAGCCGAATCAACGGCAACAATGAGCAGCAACGCTCGCTGGATGCAGACTACAGGCTTACGTCGAAGCCAAAGGGAAATCTGGCGTGCCTCTCAAGAAGCTCAGGCAGTATGCGCAAGTCGTCGAGGCAAACAGAGCGCTGGGTGTACCCTCTCCTCAGCAAAGAGCAGGCTCGGACTCAACCTCCATCCCGACCTGGATGCGAGATTTGCCGACGCCGCCGTCCGAAAGTGAGTGGCCGCCGATGGTAGGCCCGTTTGGGCAGGCCAGCAGGCAGGAGCCGGCTGGGTCGAGCTCAACTTGGTCCCCACAAGTGCCGACCTATTTCGACTTTCCCAACGCCGAAGGGTGAGCCAGCTCGGTCCTCAGGCATCTATCGGGGTCTCGGTTCTTTGGTTGACCTGTCCGTCCACACCGCAGGACATGCGTGACGATGCCCAGTCAGGGCTGGTGCAGAGCCCTGCCGGGAGACCTCCGTTCTTCATCGGGCCATCAGGCGTACCCCAAGAGCTGGAGGATATCGGACATCTCGTCGGCGAGGATTGGCAGCATGGCTCACAGCCGGTGCCGGATTTCCTGCTCGATGTACTGGACAATAAAATGCTGTTGCCGAGTTCGCGAATGGCTCCCCAGCCGGTCTCCATCAACGGGGAGACCTATTCTATCACGTTGGGTCCGCGAGGACGCCGGGACGCTCAGCTGATCCATCATGCTGGCCCATCCTCGGCTCCTAAGGCCAGGGTCGGCGGTTCGGCTGCGAGTGCCTCTGCTGGCGACCGCAGCGGGCGGATGCTCGGAGCCAGGGACTGGCTGGGCGACGAGCATATCCAGGGAGACTACGAACTCCTGGCGCAGGAGTCGTGGGTGAGCAATCCAAATCTTGCCTCTCGGACCCGATTTGTAGATTCTCTCATGGCCTTTCGGGTGGGCCAGGGTACCAACGCCGACGCGCTATCCGCATTCCATCAGATTGTCGATGATCCCAATGGTAACGACACAGCCGACTTTCTGTTCGTGCCGGTGAATGACGCCAGCACTATGGACCTCGATGACCGCGGGTCCCATTGGTCGTTGCTGCTGGTGGACCGCCGCGATCGCAATAATCCGTTCGCCGACCACTACGACTCCGCCCGGGGACGCAATGACAGACCCGCAGCAATGCTCGCAGCGCGGGTGGGAGCCTGAGACAACCTGCAAAACGCCCTCATACGCCAGCAGAGGAACGGCTACGATTGCGGTGTCTTTGTGCTCGACGGTACGCGGGCGCTGGCCAGGCGGTTAGCGGGAAGACGTCAGCCAGACCTGAACCTAAGCAATCTCGTCGTCGACTAGCAGGCACTGCAGAACCGACTGAGGGGTTGATATCGGCGGAACAAGCAGCTGGTTGAACTCTCGCCATAGGAGGTCCGCAATCTGCAGTTCGCAAAGCATCGCGGTGGCCAGAGCGTGAGAGCGGACGCAAGAGCTAGGGCTGTTTTCGGAGGCGGCGAAAGAGCCCGATGGGCGACTTCGGAGACGACGTGGTCGACAGTCTCACTGTCGTCATCAAGCGATCCGGTATCATCGTCCCCAAATAACCGCAGCTGGGGCTGAAGGTGCGCCCCCGGCGCGTTGAGATCTCGCACCACCACTGCTCCAAGGATTCACGATCACAAGGCAGCAGCGTGCCAACCCCCGCGGTGAAGGTTCGCCAGTCGGCAAGGCATTTTTTTGGAACGGCTGTCAGGACTGGTACGCCTCGCGTGATCGCGTCAACGAATTCGGCGCGCAGGCCCCGGCCAGCGGCTTCTTGTTTGGCGAATTTGTTGACCACGAGAAGATCGATCTTGTTGCGAAGTGCCTTGGAAACGACAGCTGCGGCCTCGGCGAGCCCATTTGTATCGAGATTACAGGACGTAGCTCCGCTGCCGAGTGGCTGGGAAATCGAGATCTCTTGTCCTGTCGCGACGTCGATTGCGAGCATGACGTGCGTGCCATTTGCGGACCTCGCGTGTCGCTGCACGATGCCGCCGATGCGTACACCTTGCTGCGCGATATTCTGCGCAAAATCAGCGAGTAGCCTATCCACATCGTCTTTTGGACGGTAGAGAATAGCGCCCACACTATTCGGATCTATCTCATCCAGTTTATCGATCACGGCCGGGTTCCTGTTGATGTGTTTCTCGTATCGGGGCATATCTGTCGAACGCTCTCATGCGGATCGTGGCAGGCGTTGCAAGCACCGCTCGGCAGCCGCGAGCGGAACGGCGCGCGCGACCTCCGCAAAAACGTTCGCTCCATTGCTGAGCCGTAGCGCATCAAAGGAGCGGCGCGTAATGCGCGCCAAAAGCGGCACGCCAGAACGGCCAGTTTCAAGAGCCAGGACCAAGGTGACCTACGCCTCATCGAACGGCAGAGAGGCTTTGATGCGTGCCGGAAATACATTGAGGATAGAGCTTGCCCGTGGGGGCTCGCACGCGATGCTGACATCGCCGGCTGCGATGCGCAGCCGCAGCTGCGCGCCCGGTCTAAGCGGCACTCCAGGTATCAGAAGGCGCGCCCCGTTGAGGCGGAGCATGATCAGCCCATAGCGTCCGTCATAGCCGCCGACCAAGGTATCAAGACAGACTGCCGCTTCGCCGCGCCCAGCTAGCGCCGGATCGCTCTGAACGACATTGAGCGGCCCGGCCGCAGTCACGACGCCATCTTTCATCATGACAAGATGATCGGCAAAACGCTCGATATCAGCGATATCATGGGTGATGTAGATCATCGGCAATGGGAGCTTTTCCCGCATGCGCTCGAGAAATGGCAGGATCTCGCATTTGGCGGAGCGGTCGAGCACAATGAGTGGATCGTCCAGCAAAAGTAGCTGAGGCTGGCCCAACAGCGCGCTGCCAAGGGCAAGGCGCTGTCGCTCGGCCGCGGAAAGATGTGATGGCGAACGCTCGAGCAGCGGCGACAAGGCGAGCAATTCGACCACTCCATCAAAATCGATTAGTGTTGGTGTCGATTTTGACGCCTTGTATAGGAGGGTACGCCGTACAGACCAATGCGAAAGAGGAATTGGTGGTCGGAATACATATGCGAGGGGACGCAGATGAGGCGGTCGAAACGTCGTCTCGTTCTGCCAAATCTCTCCATCGACCGCACAAAATCCGCTGGGCAGACGTTGCACGCCAGCGATGCAGCGCGCGAGTGTGGTCTTGCCGCATCCGGGCGGACCAAAAATCGCTGTGACGCCTTTGGCTGGTAGACTGAATTGCGCATCAAGCGGAATGTTTCCGAGAGAGTCGTTGAAGGCAACCTCAATATAGCCCGTTTTTGCTTCTCGCATGAACCTACGCCTGTGCTGTATCTTCCTGTGCAGGTCACGAGCACAATCGCTGCAGATAATCCGGCCTGTGCCGCTCACGGCGTCTCTGCTCGCCTGAGGGCACAAACTGCGGCGGCGGACTGCAGATCTGTGTTAAGATCAGACGCTTCTTGAGCATCTCCGCGCCGTGAGGATCGTGACAGTCGGACGCTTCCCAGTGCGGTTGCCCATGAGAGGCAAAGCGCCTGTCCCTTAGCGCGGAGTATTCAGCCTGCTTCGCCTGCCCGGCGCCTTCTGTTGAAGGTCCAAATCGCGACGCTTGAGAGGTTTGGCGGTAAAGATGTCGGCTCAGGCCAGAGCTGAATACTGGCTCGGAGCCGAAAGTCCGCATCAAGGATCCCACGGCTTTGCTAGACGATTTGACGTTTGCGCCGGAAGCCACAGTCATGGCTTCTGCATTCTCGGGTGCGAGCAGCATCAAAGCCAGATCGATCAGGATGAATCGGATAAATCTCATTGAAACTCCGGCTCCCCGCGCCCCTCCCTTGGCGGGGAATGGTTGATCCATACCCAGCAATCCGCGTGCCGTTTCAAAGAATATCTGCGCGTCTTGCGGCAAGGGAGGTTTTGTATCCGTCTCCACCCGACATCTTAAATCGCCACCTCTTATTGTAGGACTGTGGACGCTCGCGTCACCATGCGCACAATGTAGGAGCTACCACATGGAAGCTGAGGATGATCCATCGGCTTTTGGATTGGGGATGGTGCTTTGGCGAACATGCGGCCGTAAAACTCGTCAATGTAGGACAAGTGCATGCCATCCGATCTGGCGCCGTTCCGATCTGTGCGGAGGAAAAGTCGGCGGCCGGCCGCTTGGAGAAAGGGCTGATGTGAGATGATATGCGGTGCCCGCGAGCTACGGCAGAACGTCTTCCTAGCAGCACGGGTTGCCGACGCATTTCAGGGCGCGCGGGCCTTCGTTGCCTCGCGAGTCGACGCAGGATTGAGCTGCCCAAGACGGATGACTTAACCGGTCCCTAAGGAACTCTGGCGTCGGCGACGGGTTCGGGCTTGAGGCCCGCAACTCGAGCCTGTTGAATGCTCCGGCTTGGACCGCCTAGGGTGTCGCTATCGTGAAGACCTATTTGTCTAAGGAGGGCTTTGGCGTTGCAATGGTGCGCGTGGGCAGTATCGGGTACTCGATCTTCGGCAGCTGCCCGGTGAGCGAATTCAGAAAGGCGACAATCTCGTCAGTTTCTTCATCGCTGAGCTTTGCTCCAAGCTGAACCTCACTCATGACGCCGACCGCTTGCTTAAGACTCCAAACCTGACCAGAATGAAAGTAGGGGGGGCGCAATGCGACGTTGCGCAACGGCGCCGAGCGGAAAACATACTCGTCGCCGAGATCCTTAGTGACGGCAAAACGACCCTTGTCCTCCTTTGGAAGCAGGCCTTCGGCTGGCCTCTTAACGACGCCGAAGCGAAAATAATCCTGTCCACCGACGTTAATTCCGTTGTGGCAAGAGGAACATCCCTTTTCGATGAATAGCTTTAGCCCGGTTTTCTGCTGATCGCTGAGAGCATATTCATCGCCCTCGAGGTACTGATCGAAGGGGGCGGCGGGAGTAATCAAGGTTGCCTCGAAAGCCTCGATGGCCTTGGCGAAATTTTCAAACGTAACGGGCGCCACTTCGTTTGGAAAAGCCTTACTGAACATAACGACATAATCGGTCATTGAATTCAATGTTTTGAGCACGTGATCGGGCGTCGCATTCATTTCGACGCTGGCCTGGACAGGGCCTGCGGCTTGCGCCTTAAGATCCGCCGCTCGCCCATCCCAGAACTGCGCCACGTTGAAGACTGCGTTATAGACTGTTGGCGCACGACGTGACCCCAGCTGCCAACGATGACCAATCGACCTCGGGCCGGCATCTACCCCGCCCGTCCCAAGGTTATGACACGTATTGCAGCTAATAACCCCGCTCGCCGATAGCCTCGAATCGAAAAACAAGGATTTGCCAAGTGTGACCTTTTCATGGGTGATAGGATTGTCCCTCACCGCTGGAGCGGCTGAGGGAATTGGCTCGAAAATCCGCTTGGCGACGCGCGTCAAATCCTCATTGGCGCCTGCGGCGGAGGAAACCAGAATGGCTGAGGCCACAACACTTAACCTACCGGCCCTGGAAAGCTCGCGTACCGCTATTTCCCTCATGTGATGTCTCGCTTTTCTCCTAGATCGTGGAATCGCAAACATAGCGCTCCGTCCGCGTCCGCCCGCAGAACGACGCGCAGCAGTCAACGAATGGTGTCTTCCGTATGCTGGGCTAGGCTGCACCCAGGCCGACGCTCCGCCGGTGCTAAAGCAACCGGTGTGCCAGGGGCTCAAGGTCGAAGCCTGCTGAGCTGGTTCCAAGCAATTGCGCACTGTGAATTGCAGCGAGCGGCTCGAGGATGTCGAATCGACGGTAAGGTGCGACGAATCATCATCCAGCCACAGAAATCCTGGCCTGTCGGTCCGAGCCTCCGTGCTTCTCGGAAACTCACCCGTACGGCACTCTTTGACTCTGCAGGTCAGCTGGCTGAGACCGCGAACAAAGCGAGCTGCGCCGGCGCAGCTTCTCGCTGCTCGCCTCGATGCGTGCGCTTTGAGCCTTCAACCCCCACACTAAGCTGATCGCCACCAACATCAGTGACGTTCCTAGCCGCGGGGCAGTCGGTCAGGCGTGTAGTTGTCAGAAGTTCGTCCTACTGCCACCAATGTGGGTATGCCCGTCTCAGCACGTATTCACACGTGCCGGACGCTCAAAGTGCTTGAATCGACCGTGGCGTCAGGTTGTAGGCATTGCGAAGCAGAACGCCACGGAGGAGACAGCATCGCCACACATGCGCTAAACGGCCGATCTTTGTCGTACCTCCGTCTTCGCAATAAGCGTGTTGCGCGTGGTGGGACGATGATTCGGAGGCCGTAATCATTGCGGCTGGCCCGCAACAGGCGCGATCATGGCTGCCGAGGCGCGCAATCCGGCAAACAGATTACGCTCGCGGGGCAAGGAATAACAGTGAAGGATATGCGGCTTAAGACAGGTTTGGTGAATCAAGAGCGACGAATGAGCTGGATTTGCAATGCGCATTGCTGTGCATCCGCCCTCGCTGCGATCGTGATCGCGATCGCAGCTACGTGGTGCACAGAACAAGCTCGTGCGCGAGATCGTGGGGCCGAGCAAGTCTTAATGTCATGCAGACTAGACCTGATGCGCTTCTGTGACCGCTTTAGAGGGCTTAGCGATGTGGAGGTAGCCGTCTTTTGCCTTAGGGACAATTTCAAGAATTTACGCAGCGAATGCCGCCGCATGATGCCAATTGCGGCGGAGAGAAACGAAGGACCAAGACGGCGTCTCAATAGGCTTCCGGTCGTCCTCCATCGAGAGTGAAGGCGTCCGAGTGGCAGTCGCAGAAATTGAGCGACAGTGAGGTGTTCAGACCTGCGGGCCAGAGTTTGGCCAGCGTGGCCGAAAGTCGATCGGGCTGAAGCATCAGCCTGCCGGGCCGCAGTTCATCTATCCGGGGGCCGAGCTCCGTGGATCGATTGGCCCCGATCAGCGATCGATGTGCGCCCACGCGTACTACGAGATTGCAATGCGCTCTGAACTTCAATTTCGCACTGAAGCAGTTGCGCTCTTCAGCGCTGCAGCCATCCGCCGACTTTGGGCCCGCCTCGAGATTGCCATCGGCTTGGTCCCATAGCTGGTCGGAAGGACAATCTGGGTAACTGCGGTGGCTACGGCCGACATCTGCAGGAATCGTGCCGCCCATCAATCTATGGTCGGCAATCAAGTATTTTCCGGGCAGGTGGCTAAGTCGGCTACAACTGGCAAAAGATCGCTGGAACCTTAGCGTTGGAGGGTGTTCCGTCGTGGTCTTCTTCAGGTTTCTCAGCTGGAGAATAGCCTGGTTTCGGCTCCCGGGCTCAAGATACAGATAGAGCCAGGAGACCTCTTTTGTTATCCGCCGATCGACTTCCCGAAGGAACTGCCGTTACGGCGTTGTCGATGGGCGCTTCAGGGGAATCAGTTTGCCCGATCGTGATGCTCCTGGCCGAATACCGTTTCGGGCTCAAGGGTCAAAGGAAACGCCGTCGACAGGAGCCGTTCAAAGGCGGAAAGTTGTTCAACCAGACGATTCTCAACGGCCGTGCGCTCCGCGGCAGGTAGGTCCCGTTTAAGGAGTCGACGGCACCGCCAGATTTCGCTCCGCAGCGATCTGATCTCACTTAATGCAGCATCAATTGAAGTCATCACAGATGCTTCGTCCCTGGAGTATCAAGCATAGCGATAGTCATCGAGCGGCCATTCGTTGGCTCCGCATTCCTGCCGAATAATTGCATCCGAGAACATGCGACTTCCCCGCCTGTTCTTTCGGCGAGCAAAGACGCCCAGTCCACTGAAGATTCGTATACCGCAATTCATGCGTTCGCGTCCCGTTGAGAGCGCCATCGAAGATTACTCATAGGCCGGGACGAATAGATGGCGAGCAGATCGGGTTCTCAAGTAGCCCTTGTGCAACGTAGGCTGTCGATGTCCGTGCCACGAGATCGATAGGCCTTTCGCAGCATCACACTCGAATCCAGATCGCGAAACATGCCGTAGTTCCGTCGGATCCATTGATGCAGCTCGGTTGACCAGTCCTTCTCGTTGCGCAGATATCCAGTGAAGGAAAAGCTAACCCGGTCGATATATCTCTTGAGGAACATTGGAAGCGCGGGAATCCGAAGCACCCGCTCGCCATCCATCGCTTCAGGCAACTCGCCACGCAGCACGAATTCATTGTGGACGGTGACCAGCGACGCCGGCGGAATTCGGCGCCGCAGCATTTCATAACCTCGAAAGGAGATGCGGTCAGCGCCCGCGACGAAGAGGATGATGGGGGCGACATAGCAGCGCGCCGTCTCCTTCATGAACCCGATCTCTTCGCACATCCTGAAGAATTCGTCGAAGGCGTGAAAGCCGAGATCGATCACCTTGGCTACCCGGTCGTGGATAATAAGAGGGTCCATCAGCTGCATCTTGCCATAAGTGTCGATCACATCCGCAGTCTCCGTGATGTTGGGGAGGTAGTCGAGCAACGACGGCTCTTTCAAGTTGACGTCAAACGACAGCGCTGTGCCGTTTTTCAGCAGCAAGAACTCGCTCATGGCCCGAGCGATGAGAGTTTTACCGACCTGCGGGCTAGGAGAGCAAATGATGTAGATGGGAGTTGCTAACATAGCCAGCAGATCAATTTCGTTTCGTGCGTGGGCCCGACCGAGCTCGGCGAATATGCGGCTACTTCTCGCCGGCTCGGGTGGCGGACTTGGCGCCGGCCAATTCCGTCAAGTTGATGCGATCAAATTCGCTCCAGACATTTGCCAGCCAGTGCCGGACATAACCGCGCAGCACGAAGGAGTTGTTCGCGGGTTCATCGTTCCGCCCCTTGTTTGCGACGAAGTCTATGAATGGGACTGATGCGACTTCCACCTGCTCATAAGCCATCTCGTTAAGCTTCGGTATGACCAACTCAGTCGCATGTTTGATGCGGTGAAAATAGGAATTATAGGTCGCTTGATCCCACTGGAAGAATTGAGTGTCGTTGATGAAGTTCTTGACTAGGTAGTACTTTGCGCCGCTCATGAAGGTCGCGGTCTCCGCGATCTCGTCCAGCGAAGCGATGGATGATCCCAAGATATGGAACACGGCGAATGTTATCTGGCCAGACCGCGCCGAGTCCAGAAATCCGATGTCGCGCAAGGAAGCCAGCGCAGAAGAAAGTAAGCCTGCGCGAGCATCAATGACAGTGACGGACAGCCCTGAGTTCAGGGTGTCGAAGATCTTCATCTGGTCCGCTGTCGTCGTCATGTCAACGATCTCGGTGATCTCGGGATAAAAGCGCTTCAGCGTTCCCCGCGGCGACTCCGTGTCGAATGCGCGTGTTTGCACGTTGTTGACGCTGAAGTAGTCCAGTAGCGTTCGTGATACGGTCGTTTTGCCGACTCCTCCCTTGTCCGCACCTACCACAATTACAACTGGCTTCACCATGGAAATCTCCTGAGACACTCGCTATAGCCGTCGCGAACTGCGCAACCGGCGCGTCTCTGCTTTGGGTGCGAACATGGCAGAAAGAAGGGCCAATGAACCTTCGGATGCGAGAGCTCTGCAACCGATGAACATTGTCAACATCAAGCGAGTGACGTCCTTAGATTGCAACGACGATGCAGGTCGAGAATGGGGAGTAAATCACTTGTAGTGGTGATCTACGTGAGGTTTGTAAGCGGCTGGCCAAGAACCAACGTTCTGCCTGTGATGATCGTTGCGATTGCCATAGGTTATCTATCGGCGCCGCCATCTAGATGGGCATGAAGCTACCGAATCTTACGTAGCGTCAGATTGCGAAGTCGCGGAAGAAATAAAGGCGGTGCTACGCAATACGACTATGGCTTGACGAAATCATCAAAGGTCTGCTGGATCAGATCGTCCGACTTTTCGGCGGACAATGACCCTCAACGACCGAGCTCTCGCTCTGCTGAAGAATATCGAGATATGCGAGCGCTGAAACGGGTAGCTGACGCAAATAGCAAGCAAGCATCTGTTCGCGTCGAGGCGAGATTATCGTCTCCTGGAGATCGAGATCGAGAGGTAAGGGGGGTACGCCCGGCGGCGCGACATCGGTGATGAAGCGACATCGAGGACGCTCCGTCAAAAGAAGCCGGGGTCGAGCGAATGGGACCGGCGATCCTTCCCTCGGGCACAGATTTCACTGATGACGCTGCGGGAAGCTGCAGATGGCCTGGCGCGTGTGCGCTCTCGGTGGGCCGCTTCCTTGGGTGCGGCGGACGGTGTACGTTACCGTTTTGAAGCTCCCACTCTGATCACCCTTTCGATTTACTAGGTGCGCCCGCCTGAAATGGAATGCGAGGGCGCGTCCATTTCTCGCTTCTTCTGGTCGGTCGCGCTTTAGATAGTTGCTCTGCATATTCGGCCTCGGCGTAAAGCGACGCCATGCTTGCCTTCATATGGGGCAACCACCGGAGCGTTGCCAGACACCCCTAGAGTGTGCGCTGGAAGGGCGCGCCAGGGTACATAACGCCCGCCTGCGGGCTTAACGCAGATCGAGCACACGCCGAAGGCGGCCGAAAGTAGCGATCCTCTGGCGCTGCGAAGAGCTCCGATCCGACCATGGAAATGAAAAGAATTAGGAGCAAGCCATTTGGTAACTGGTTATCTCCACGTCTGAGGTATTGCCAATGGCAGGACGACAGTGCCTTAACTTAGGCTTCGCTGGGACCCTTTTCTATCTAGCATTTGGTTGCCCTGAAGACTTCAACCCGGACTGCTTGTTTGGCAACTCGATTGAGCAGAAACGGTGCTCGAGCGGCCGCATGGTAACTGTCCACGAGCGAATATCTCCGCGAGCTAAAGGCGGTCAGCTAGACGCACTTTGTGCGCAACAGCCACGCGCTTGATAAGCGCCTGGGCTGCTAGAAGGTCAATTCGGTGGCGCCGTCGGAGCAGCGTCTAGCTGCAGGGCGCCTGGCGGCGGGGTGGTAGCCGATGGCATGGTGGTCGGCTGCGCTGCGTCCTTTGGGGAGCGGCCGACAATAATTGTGAGCAGACCATCGCCCCACAGCCGCCGCGCTGCTCTCTTGGCGTCTGCCAACGTCACCCCATCGACCACGGCGTTGTGCTTTTCGAAATAGTCGATGGGCAGCTTGTCAAGCTGCTGCTGCAGCAGCGTCCGCGCAAGCTTTGATGATGTGTTGAGAGCCAGCATTTGCGAGCCCTTCAGGTAGGACTTTGCATCATCGAGTTCCTGCTGAGTCGGTCCCTCCTCGGCGATGTGGCGGACCTGCTTCTCGATTTCTTCGACCGTTTCCTCGGCACGATCGGCGCAGGTGCCGCTATTGCCGAGAAACATGGCTGAATGATCCAGCCAGACCAGGTTCTCACGAACCGAGTAGGCTAGTCCGCGCTTCTCGCGGACTTCGCGGAACAAACGCGACGTCAGGCCGGCGCCGCCGAGGATGTGGTTGACGACATAGGCGGCCATGAAATCGGGCTCTCTGCGACGGACGGCTGGACCGCCAAAAGTCACTACTGTCTGCGGCACGTCGAGCGGAATAAAGACCCGCTGCGGGGGCTTTGCTGCGACGACTTCGGGAACCGGTACCGCTTCCGATTCGGTCGGCAGGCTGCCAAAGGTCTTGTCGAGCAGTTTGCAGAGGACCTCTGGACGGACGTCGCCGACCACCGCAAGTTTTAGCGTGTCTTTTGCGAGCACGCGTCGCACATAGCCCTTGAGATCTGCGATCGCGATCTTCGGCACGCTTTCCAACGAGCCGCCGGCTGGGCGAGCATAAGGATGATCGCTAAAGGCGACTTCGAGGAACTTGCAATGGGCCAGCGACGACGGATCAGTCGAGTCGTGCCGAAGGCGCGCAAGCACAGTGGCACGGATCCGATCGACATCGGCAGCGTCGAAACGGGGCGAGGTTAGCGCCATCCGTAAAAGGTCGAAGGCTTCGTCTGCGTTGTCCTCAAGCGTGCGCAAGGAACCGCGGAAGTGATCATGGGTCGAGTGAAAATGCAGATCAATGGCGCGATGGTCGAGCCGATCATGGAAGGTCTTGAAGTCAAGGCCGGCGGAACCTTCCTTGAGCAGGCCAGCAACCATTTGGCTTACGCCAGGTTTTTGTTCGGGGTCCTGAGTCGCGCCGCCGGTGAAGGCAAATTCCATCGTGATCAACGGGACAGTGGAATCCTGCACGAACCAGGCTTCTATACCGCAAGACGAAACCAGGCGCTCGATCCCGGTCCGGGCAAGCGTCCTCGTGGCGGCAAGCGAACTGGGCGAAGCGAGCATCGCGATTGGGAGCGAGGCTCCCCCAAGGAGGACCTCACGTCGTGTGTACGAATGGATCATTAGAGCTTCTCCCCGTGTTTTGGGGTGGACTCTTTGATGAGAGAGCCGGTCACGGATCGTTTCTTGTCGAGCCATTTCGGCGCGGCCTCGTGCACCTGCTGTGCACCGACCGCGCGGATGCGGTCGGCCCAGCTCCGAATATCGTCGACGGATAGTCCCGTTGTCAGGCCGCGGCCATACCAGCGGGCTAGCATTTCCTGATTGTCCTGGACATAGGTTACCTGCGCGATCAGCCGCGTCTTGACCCTATCGAGATCTTCGGTGCTCGCGGGATTACCCGCAATGTCGGCCGTTACCTCGTCGATGGCGCGCTCGATCTGGCTGAGTGTGACGCCAGGTTTCGGTAGGGCAAAAATCGCGAATAGCGAGGGATCGAGCGCGGCAGAGTGGTAGCTCGCTCCGGCAGTGACCGCGAGCTGCTTTTCGACCACCAGCGAGCGATAGAGATATGAGTTGACCCCGCCGCCCATTAACTGCTCGAGCACGGCAAGCACTGGACCCTCGCCGGCGGCCGCGGTGCGAGCCGATGGCACAAGATAATAGCGGTGCAGGGCTGGCTGCTCCACGCGGGCGTCGGCCAACGTCACTGTGCGCGGCGCGGCCGGCGTCGGCTCCTGCGGCCGCAGGCGTTCCAGGGGAATTGATGCTTGCGTGGGGATGCCGCCAAATGTCTCCGTCACCATCGAGCGGACTTCCTTAGGGGCGACGTCGCCAGCGACAATCAGGATCGCGTTGTTCGGTGCATAAAAGCGCTTGTAGAAAGTAAGCGCATCCTCTCGGGTAAGCTTTTCGATTTCGTGACGCCACCCGATAATGGGGCGACCGTAGGGGTGGTTGAGGTAAAGCGCCGCCGTCATCTGCTCGGCGAGACGCGCACGCGGATTGTTGGCGATGCTCATATTGAATTCCTCCAGCACGACGTCGCGCTCGCAAAGCACGTCCTCATCTTTGAGAATGAGACCGGTCATGCGGTCGGCTTCAAATTCCATCATCTTGCCGAGGTGCTCGCGCGGCACGTGCTGGAAGTAGCTGGTGTAGTCGAGCCCGGTGAAGGCGTTCTGAGTGCCGCCGGCGCGCAGGACGGCCTTGGAGAAGGCATCCGCCGGATGTTTGGAGGTGCCCTTGAACATCAGGTGTTCGAGGAAATGCGCAAGCCCCGATTTGCCAGGCGGCTCGTCGGCCGAGCCGACCTTATACCAGATCATCTGAGTCACAACCGGTGTGCGATGATCCGGGATCGCGAGCACCTGGAGGCCGTTCTGAAGCGTGAAGCTAGCGGGTCGATCCGATCTGACCCTGTCGGCAAAGACGCTCTCCTCTTCAGGTAGATATAAGTCAGTGCTATCATCCATCCTGTGCTCGACCGCCGGCGCGGTGAGCGTCGTCGAGCCGGAGGTATTAGCGGCGGTCCCTCCTGCCTTGGCGGTGACCGAAATCAGATTCCTCATGGTATCGCCTTTCATTCCATGCTGACCACGTTCATGGCAGACAAATCCGATAAAGCGCGGAGCCGCTCGTTTCGCCAAACAGCAGAGCAAAGACCGGGCCAGTTGCTGGCGTGGCGTACTCACGGCCGCGCGCACATCAAACTGGAGACAAAACAGAACTGCCACCTACATCCTGGCAAAAGGTGAACCGTCGACATGTCGTGAACACGACATTTACGCACGACGCGTCAAGAAAACCCGGCGTTAACTGGCAGAATGGAAAACTTGAAGAGCGGTATGACGTCGGACCAAGTTTCACGTAGGCTCGCGGTTACAGATCTCGCTCTACACGATGAGTGGCTTGGCAATATTTCTCATGGTCGCGAGGCGGGAGCCGGCGAGCAGCTCCCTGGAGTACACTGCGCCGAAGTAGTCCAGGACGAAGGTGCCAGAATAGCGTAGAGTATCGGCCGCGGGGATTAGGTTATCAAGAATTGTGCCGACTTGGCCGATGCGATCGCGATAGCGCGAGCGGATAACATTAACGGCGTTCATCGAGTGGACCGCCTCGTCGGTAATTACCTCCTGCAGCCAATGATGGAACGTCTTGTTTCCAAGGGCCTCATAAAACGGTTTTTCTGCTGCATAAGCGCGACAAGTGCACATCTCATCAAATACGATCATAACCATTAGGGAAAAGTCTTCCTTCAGGTGTTCAACGATCGGACCAAAATCATGAGATCGAGCCTCCAATCTCTCCCGAAGAGTCTTTTCGGGTCCATTAGCGACAAGTTCAATGATCCGGGTGAGTCCGTCGGTGTGGCGCTCTTCGTCAATCGCCCAGGCGTTGAAGAATGCAGCAGCTTCATCGGAAGCGATAAGAGTCTCGCCACTAATTCTTGTTTCAAGTGCCGGACGTCATATTCCGTGTACAGATCAGGCCACAATTTGTCCCAACGTGCGCGGACAGCTGACGGCTCGGCGGTGAACATCGTTGGTGTAAGAGCATTGAATAATTCTTTCGGACTCCAATTCCGTTGAAATGGCGTGATCATCCGAGTGCCTCTAAACGCGTAGGGATGCGAGCGCGCCGGCGCACAATTGATGTGATCCGTTCGCTCGTGTCAGCCGTACGCTCGCAGAGCATATGTTACAAACAAGCGGCCGTCGTCTCCTTGTTTTGGTAGGCTGATGGCCAGCGGTCGTTCGGCTGGCTGAAGCGTCCCCTTGAATGGCGCAGTAGCCTTTTGTGATCCACACGGCCGCAAAACCGAGGACACTTGTCGTTGCTCGTTGCGGTCTAAAACGGCCTCACTTAACCTCGCAAGGGGCGCTCTTTCGGCCCGCCATGCCGACAGGCACGATAGTTTCAGCAAATTCACGACGCCGCCGAATTCACGGGTAGGACTGCGGCACGTTTTGACAGTCAGCGTCACACGTGGCATCCGTATCAATCGGGTGTGGACCAATGGGTGGTAGTCTGCGTCCCAGTGGATCCCGAACGTTAGCCTCGTTCCCATAGCTCTTTAATTGTCGGCAGTTGCAGCGATACTACTTCCCACGAGTATCGATGAGTATCTCTGGCCTTCTTCAATTCTGCTAAATTCTCAGTGAAATACCTGTGCACTCCCGCCGCGCCAGCGCACCGCTAAATCAAGTAAACGGAGCTACGGAAGAGACTCGGAAGGTTATGCGATAAGCTTACGCTACCTGGTAGATTGCCTAGGGTTGCGTGTTTGCGAGGATCCGTCGCTAAGCTGCATTTCGGTTGTCGACCGGCGAGGTAAACAACCGCTCAATCTCGCTAGCTCCGATGAGACTGAGAAAGTCCACAGTTGTGTGCCGTTTGCTCTTTATGGAGGCGAAAGGATGGCGACAAAGCACCGGCTCTCTGTCTTTCAAATCACCAATAAACGGATTGCTCAAATTAGTTAGTGAGGATTCCAAAGGGAGGCCAGTTCACAGTCATCCTGATTAAGATTGCAGGCCGAAACGTGCCTCGCTCGCGCTAGCTCCAACGGGGTGCAGAGGCGCCCTGATGGAGCACTGCCGAGCCAGGTTTTATGTGGATGTGGCTCCTTGTGGAATACATTCATTATCGGCCTCCGTCATGCCGGCAAGGTTCTGCCAACCATTCACGGCTTCCACTCCAACCGCTAAGGGATCGAAAACGGTTTTTGAGTAAGTTCTTGCCCGGGATAGCAGGGGAGGAGATCCACATATGAGCGGAGCGGCCGTTATGGAAAACGTGCGCCGCTATCGCGCGATAGCTTCGTTGTGCCGTCAGTCCGCCGCATTTCGGCCAATCCAACGGGACTCATTGCTAGCGCAAGCTGCAGAGTGGGAGGAACGCGCGATCGCAGAGATCGAGAGATACTTCAGTTGTTCTGCTGCACGTCCTGCTTGATTACGCTCGACGATGAAAGTATCCACCATCTGGCCAATAGGTCGGATCATGAAAGGCAATGTTGGCCAAACGATCCAGTCGCGCAAGCGCCGCGCTGAGAATTAATAGGCGGGAGCTTCGAATAGAACGCTCGAACAGCTTCATCATCTCCGCCAGCACATCCCGGGACCTCGTCGAACCACCGGATAGCTCAGCTCTGTGGATTGCTTTCGCCCTCGTCGACGCTGTGCCAAGCGCGCCGCTACGTCGCCCGGAGGGATGATGCGTTCGCATTCGGCAAGCAGGACTCCTTGGTTGGGCACCGTTCGTCGCGGTGGCGTGCAAACATTAAGCCCTAAAGCCGACCCTAAGAGGGGCATGCCGAGTAAATCTGCTAGCCGCGGGGAGCTCAGATGTGTTCAATGATCGCCTGATGAATGTCCGCGCGCGCTAGACAGCCGGAAGATCCGATGTTGCGCCGCGCAAGGAAAACGGAAACTCCGGCTTATCAAAAGCGCAACTCCGCCGTCCCCTGCGGATGCAGAAATCATTGATCAAGAATTATATGGCGAAGAGCATGAGATGCGAGGCTGACCTCCCCAAAGTCGATCTGGCCAATGACTCCGGTTATCTTCGTGGAGAGCCTATGCGCTCTACATAAAGTCATATTCATCATCATACGGATCGTTCGAGGGCTTTGCCGCACTCTCGGTACACCTGGCATTGCCGCTATTGTGTTCAGTTGCGGCAAGAGACAAAGGCGGTTTGCCCGCTCGTTGCCATTTGCATCCTTTGTTTTTCCATTTGTCCTCGTTCTTGGTGGGATCAAGCACCATCATCGGGTCACTTAACTCAACAAGCCAAACGCTGCTGCGCGGGCTTTCGCTCACGGATTGAAAGAGTGAGAGAGGACGAGCGGTTAGTGCCGTCGATCCGGAGCTGATGTTCAAGCAAGACATCGCCCGCGTTATCGACAAGCGGGTGAGTAGCCCGGAAATCTATTATTGAGGCGAGTTCATCTCACGCAGGAAATTTTTCGCGCCAATCATTTTTGCGCCTGAACAGCTCGCCTCGGGCGACCTACGGCTTCCGTTCTCAGGAGCCCGGCTCTCTCGTTCCCGAGCTGATAGGTGAAATATCGCGCTTCCTCCACCCAGACTTCGTGCCGAAGCAAAACGCCATGTCCCCTGTGCGTTGAGCCTTTCGAGACACCCGAGCTAGAGTATCGCTGCTGATTCGCAGCAATATGCTCTCTCCGCCATAAAACTCTCCCAGCTTGTTCCCGAATGAAGATCTTGAGATCTCAACCACCGGTGGCTCGTTCACCGGCGCGTATGGCCGGACTGCAGTCGAAAATGAATCAGAGGAGAAACTCGATGGCGCCGAATTCAGGAATGAGAGTATATCCAGCGAATCTTTGGGCGATACGCGTAGTGCCGGTCATTAGTCGCGCGCGTTCTCATTGATATCGGATAAATTGCTGGTGCGCTGAAACATGAAGCCTCTCATTTGTATCGACGAGGTCGCGGGGGCCGCCGCCGATTGAGTGTTCCGCGTTGATGGTAAGCCTAGCTGTCGGAATCTGACTGCTAAGCATCAAGACGTTACCATTCCGATCCGCTCCCACATTGGCTCGTTCGAGATAGCGCCGAGAAGTACCGGCCGTCTGCCTGCGGTGGTGGGTTGGCGACGCCGGTCTCTGTCTTACCTTCAAGGGCGAGGGACAGTGTGAAGTTATTCCGCAGCATCGGGTTTGCGGGTTCCGCTGCGAGAGCCTGGCGGTAGAGTTCTTGGGCCTCCCGATGTCGGCCCTCGTGATCGAGAGCAACTGCTTTGGCATTCAATGCGCGCAGGTCGCCAGGGGCTGCCAATAAGATCCCGTCGAGCACCTCAAGCGCATCATTCGGGCATTTGCGTGCCAGCAAAGCCCGCGCAAGAGGAATCGCGGCATCAACATTGTCCGGTCGTTGCTTCAGCGCATCGCGCAAAGCCTTCTCGTCACTATCCCGACCGAGGGCGTGGGCGATGCGCTCGCGCATACCAGGATCGACCTCCTTGGCCCCGACCAGTTCTGCCGTGGACGTCGGTTGCTGTGAAAGACCCGACTTGTGCGAGTTAGCGCAACCTGCGAGCAGCACGATGGCAAGCATGGGGGGAAAGGCCGAGCACGAATGGCGACGAAAGTTCCGCCGGCGCCGCAGAACATTAACCTTACATGAATTCATAAGCGACCTCACGACCCCCAAACCTGTGCTCGTCAGCCGGCCGCAGGGAGGAGGTCACGATGCCCGCCTGTAGGAGTCTTGTCCTTGCTAGGCGCAAGTTTGACGGAGCCAATCGGCTGGACGGTGAAATCCGAGGCGAGATCCTGATAGGAGAGAACAGGTAGGTCTATTCCATTGCGGGTGAGAAAGCCGCGGACGAAGCGCCGGATATCCATCGAGCCCAGGATAACTGGCTGGTTCTGACTACGTGCGATGCTCGAATGGATCTGGCGAAATTGTGCAAGTAGCATCTCGCTTTGCCGATCCTCCAAAACGAGGTAGGGACCGACAGCGGTCTCGCGCACCGCACCTCGCACGATATCCTCGGTCTCACGCTCGACGATAAAGGCCGCCACAACACGATGGGCGTTGGCATAGCGGTGACAGATCTGCCGCTTCAGAACGGAGCGCACATATTCGGTGAGCAGTACGGCACTTTGCTCCCGTTCGCTCCACTCTGCAAGCGCCTCCAGAACCAAACGGGTGTTCCGGATCGGGATGCCCTCGTCCAGCAAGCGACGTAGCACATCCGCGATGCGAGGGATCGGCGTCGTGCGCAGCACCTCCTTCACCAGATCGGCATATTCCTGCTCCATCCGGCTAAGCAGCTGACGCGTTTCCTGAATGCCCACCAGGCGCTGTGCATAGCGTGTCAACGTCGACTGGACGCGCAAGGCGATGATTTCGCTCGGACGGTGGTGCCCTATTCCGGCAGCTTTGAGAGCGGGCGCATGGCCTTGTTCGATCCAGATCCGATTCGTGTCTGGGTCCTGCCAAAAGGGGATCCCGCTTAGTTCAATATTCGCCACGTCGTCGTTAAGTAAGAGTTGTGTCGGGTCAATGGCGCCCTCTTCCACCGGCACTCCTTCGACATCCACCCGGAATTGCGATTGGGCGAGGTGCTGTGCGCTTTGGGCGGGAATGCGTGGAATTGTGATGCCAAGATCAGCTGAAACTAGTGCCGAAACCCGTGCGACGCACTGCTCGAGTTCCCCTACGTCGATTGCCTGCATCAGGCTCGGCGCTAGCAACAGCGTAATCGGAAGTGCCTCCGCGGGCACGGTTTGCTTCTGACCTTGTGGGGAAGCGGGAGCCGAACCGGTGGGACCGGCGCCGGCCTTGAGAGCAGTCTTGCCCTCTTGCACGCCAACCTTGAGAAAGCTGGCAGCGGAGAACAGCGCGGCCAGTATGACAAAGGGAGGCAAAGGGAAGCCAGGAACGAACCCCATCACAAGCAAGACACAGGAGGCCAAGCGTAGCGCTTGTGTGCTGGCCGTAAGTTGGTTGACGATATCGGCGCCGAGATTGAGTCTGGAAGGACCGTTGACACGAGTGACGATGGTTGCGGCTGTAATTGACAGCAGCAGGGCCGGAATCTGCGAAATGAGCGCATCACCGATCGTCAGGGTGGTATAATGATGCATCGCCTCCTCGAGGGACATGCCCTTGGAGAGCGATCCGATCGTGATGCCACCCAGCATGTTGATGCAGATGACTATTAGTCCGGCTATGGCATCGCCCTTCACGAATTTCATAGCACCGTCCATCGCGCCGTGCAGTTGGCTTTCTCGCTCCAGCGCGCCGCGCCGGCTGCGGGCTTCGTGCTGATCGATATGGCCGTTGCGCAGCTCCGCGTCGATCGCCATCTGCTTGCCCGGCAGCGCATCGAGCGTGAAGCGCGCAGATACCTCCGCCACCCGTTCGGCGCCCTTGGCGAGAACCATGAACTGCACCATGGTCACAATCAGGAATATGACAATGCCCACGGCGATGTTGCCGGATATGACAAATTCGCCGAACGTATGAATGATGCTGCCGGCATCGCCCTCGGCGAGGATCAGTCGCGTCGTTGCAACGGTAAGAGCGAGACGAAAGACGGTGGAGATCAGGATGACGCCCGGCAGGGACGAAAAGTCGAGCGGCGTGTTGAGATACAGGGCTACCATCAACAGCAATATGGCAAACCCCAGATTGAAACCGATCAGCATATCGATCATGACGATCGGGATCGGCATGATCATCATTCCGATCGCAAGAAGAAGCATCAGCGCGACCATCAAATCCGGGTGAGCCGGCGCGCGCGTGATGAGATTTCGTAGAAGGTTGGCCATGAGAAGCCTTATTGTTGTTTGATTGCAGCTGTGCTGCCCCGCAACAAAACATAGCGTTTGAAGACGGCTTGCGCTTCGGTCATGCGGCCAGCGTGGCGCAGGGCGTGGCTGCGCATCAGCATCAAGGGCGGACACGAAGACGGCTCGTCATCCAGTTTGTCAAGCCTGTCCAATACCGACAGTGCTTCGTCACCGCGACGCTCCGAGATGAGAGCGTAGGCCAGTATGCGGAGCAGGCCGATGTCTTGAGACTGTTCGTGAGCGACCAGCCGCAACAGAGCCAGGCTCTTGGCGCTCTGTCCGCACGCAAGGTAGACATAAGAAAGCACGCAGAGCAAATCTCGCTCCGGCCCGGAGATCAGCTCGATAGCGCCGGCTTCGGAAACGATCGGCGGCTGCGTAGATGTGAAGTGTTGCACTTTGTCTGGCACGACCATTGCTAGCCTTTGATCAAGCCATTGTGACTCTGCCGGAGCAGGATTAAACGTTGCAGCTCGAGTTGCAGAAGGGCGGCCCCTTCACGTGGCACCAAATCCTCTGGCGCCGCTGATAGCGTATCAGCCAAACGCTCCAGGAGAAGGCTGTGTTGCTCTGGACGCAGAACATGCGAATGACGTAAGCGCGGCGTCACGAAGGAGAGCAGGCTGTGCGCAAGATTGGGCTCATTAAGCCAAGAGAGTTCCGAGCTTGGCTCGATCTGACCTGGCGGGGCGCGCGCCTCGTCTAGATTGATGCGCGAAACTGCATCGATCGAACTGAGCTCGAGCGCGCTCTCGATCGTGACGTCCACCAACCGATCCAGCACGTCACTGTGACGAGAAAGTGAGGTGTGGCTCTTAGGATCATTGCCACGCGTCCGGTCAATCCCGATGGACTTGGCTCGAGAATTGACCGGCGTGTTGGCAGATGCATGATGATCAACGTTTGGCCCCTGAAAAGAGGTGCCGGGCTCGACGGGATTGGGGGGCAGCCTAGTCATGGCACTTTGCTTCCTTACCTGCGGCCTAAAACGTTAATAGGGTAGAGTGGCAAGCCGGCCATCCCGGCTCAGCAGAACACGCCCTTCCTCGATCCCGTAGACGGTCCATCCATTGCTTAAGAGCGCGCCGACGAAATACTTTTGACCAGCAATGACAATATAAGGGTCGCTCCCGCGCCAAACAGCTTGGACCCCAATTGCGGGAGGCGTCTTCTCATCCTTGATAGCCACAGCATTGACGAGCGTATAAGCGCCATTGCTATTGTGATCAAACCGCTGCTGGACGTCTCGCCATGTGGCGAGCGAGGCGGGCGTAACGGTGCCATCGGCGGTGACAACGCCCGCCCCAGAGCCGACCTTGATGCCGACAAGGCCCGCTCTGTCAACTTCCTCTTGCAATCGTTCGGCAGCTGCATCGGTGGCCAGAGCATCAGGAGCGCTGAGCGCCAGCTTGGGCGCAATGTCCGGAGCAGGGGACGACGGACTTGACGCCACGGTGGTGTCGGTCTGGACAAAACTGGGTGAGACTGCGCCAACCGCGGCAGAGCTGATCAGGACCAAAGCAAGAAAGACGAGCGATATATGCCGGCGGTCGATGGAGCCAGCTTGTTTGTAGTCCTCGATCGTCCAGCGAATGGACATCGCCCCGGCATGCAAAACGACAGGAAGAGGGACAACAATGGATTCGTTTGGTAAAACAGTCTCGTGCCCCTCGATCCTAACGTCCCTCGCAAGGGCCTCGATCTCGATTGAATTGGAATGGGGGGTGACACGAAGATGGTGCGGTTCGAGGCCTTGTTCGACGAAGATCAAATCAGCATCGAGGCTGCTGCCAATCAGACACGATCCGACCCCCACTTTACTTGTCAGCCCGGAGTAACACCCCGACAACACTTCGAAATGCGGGCAATTTGGTTCATTCACGGTCGGTTTCCTGAACAGCGAAAGGAACCGTACGGCAAAACCGTACGGCCCGTGCGACTTCACAGACTAAGCAGCCGGTGAAAGTGGGGCGGCGACGTCGCCCCATCTCATCCCTTACTGCACCCGCTCATCGGCCGCTTTCTTGACGGTCGAGAGCTCGGTCGAGACGACGCGAAGTTCCACATCCCTCTCAGCAGCCTTTGTGCTGGTCAAAGTCAGGGCGGCGATTTGCCGTTGGAATGCCGCCTCTCCAGCAGCTTCAGCAGCGGTGGAAGCGGCTGCAGCAGTAGCGGTGCCGGCTGCTCCACCTGCAGTCGAGGTATGAGACGCACCAACATTTTTAGACATACTATTCTCCTGTGTGCTCGAATTTCGCCGCGACGTGCGGCTCCTATTTCCTAACGTTGCAACATGCGACGTCAGGAATCCTCCTCTGTCTCGGCCATGACATCGTCGAAATGGCTCATTGCACTATTCGCAACTTGGAGAGCAGCGGCTCCCAAAGCGGCGCTGAACGCTTGCTGCATAGCGGCTTCGTGCGAGTTGCCACCCGGAGTGGACGCGCCGCCGTTTACGGGAATGCTTGCATCAGGCGATCGGGCATGATCGTCGCGCTCGCCAGGCTTCTGAGATCCTTTTTTGCCGCCGCTTTTGCCGCCAGCCGCATGGAGGTCAGCATCAACGTGCCCAGCGGCGCTAGAGCTCGTAACGCGCATCGGGTTCTCCTATGTCAATTCGATCGTGCCAATGGAGGCAGTTTCCGCTCTCCACTATGCAAGTATTAGCTTTCGACAAGCTGACGAGTCGTAGAAATGCAATGAGCTGATGGTCGATCGTCATTATACGTCTTCACCAGCCGACCGTATTTGAACAAGTTGCCCGCGAAAGCTGGAGATCAGATGGTTAAGACCAACAATCGTTTGTGAAGCTTGATCGGGTGAGCACGTTGCTCATCGTTTCGAAAGCTTCAATAGCGGAATACCAAAGCCACCACTAACAAAAACGTTTTGAGGCCGACATGCTGTAATCTCGGGCTCACGTCCCTTGCGATGCCTCCGAGCTCTGTTGACAATTTGCTTGCAGTCAGGCGAAGCGGCATGGAGCTTGACCTGGTCGGAGCGAGGCGGAAAGCCAGAGTGACGGCCGATTCAGCGGCCAAGAGCGGTCCCTCGGTCCTGGCGGGCCCATAGCAGATCCGTCAATCGCGACCTACTTTCAGGGAGACCGAGCAGAAGCCCACCAGTCGAGAAAGAGCCCTTCGGCCTTCTACCGCTCTGGACCAATGTGCTCTCGATCCTTGCGCAATCGGCAGGCTCCGCGGCTGCGGCCGACTGTCGCGTAGTGTTAATGCATCGCGGTCTCGAGTGCGGCCAGCATAGCTTGTACGCAGTGAAGAGCCGAAATAAGTTCCTCGGATTCGGGGGCGGTCTCAAGTATGCTGGTAGAGCTTGCGCGACCTACTGCTCGGCAGAGAGGCCCAACCGCGCGGAGGCCGCGCAAGCTCATTACCGTTTCCAGCGTGATCCTGAGAAGATAGCGTCGCTCCGCCTAGGCGTTAGCGCCTGCGGCTTGCAAGCGCTCGGATTCGATGCGAGCCTTTAGGTTATTCAGATAATCCTCCGCGTAGGACTGGGCCACCGAAACAGGCAGGTTGATGCCGGCCGTCGCGGCTTCTTGAATTGCCTGCTTCACCAAGCCTTCTCGCATTGCTAATTTGACCTCAGGTCCGGCGATGCAGCCCACCGCCTGTGCCGCAAGGCTCAGCCCGGCTTCTTCCAGCGCTTGCTTTATGTTGCCACCACTGATGGCAGTATGAAGAAGATTTGCGGCTTGCGCCTCGGCTTCGAGCACCATCGACGCCAGATCGGCCAATTCACCCAAGCCTGGAATCAAGCCAAGTACACCGACTGCCGTCGCGGCCCAGTCGAATACCTTAGAGCCAACTTTGAGCACGTCATTAAGTGCGTGCATGAAGGCGCCACCGTTCTTTTTGGGAGACTTGATGTCGGGCTGGTCTGCCATGCCCATCGTCATGTCCGCGACAGCGTCCTGCTCGGCAGGCGTTCGGACGGCATGCGTCTTCACTTGGTGAACGGTGCGGTTCGCACCCGACATGTTGTTGAAGAACTGGTTGAAGTCGCTGTTGCTGATGTTGCCGGAATCGACCGTATGGCCACCACCGAAGTCGAAGAACTTGTGGTGGGTTTTGTAGCCCGTAATCGCGTTGTTCATCAACCCGAACAACACAGGATCGGAGAGCAGCTGGGAGGCCGCCTTTCGCACCTCAGGCGCGAGGCTCTTATCATCGACCATGCTCGCCAGCTTTTCCCGGGTCAGGTCACCCTTTCCGAAGAAAGCGTTTTTGTTCTTGCTGATCGTATTGAGCGTATCGAGCTCGGCTTGCGTGAGATTGATCGATGATGAAGCAACCTGCAGGAAGTCCTCTTTGTGGACCTTGTCTATCGAGCCACCGTACAACTGCTTCCATTCATCCGGGTGGTCGAGGAAGTATTGAGCGGCCGCGAGGACCTGTGGCGGGCATTTGCCGGTTTTAGCTTCGCCGTCGACGATCCGCTTGAAATCCGCAAGGCTCAGGTTCTTAGGCAGGTTGTCGGCATAGCGATAGAGCTCGCGCAATGCATCGGTCTGGGTCATAACCGATGGCTCGCCATTCCGGGTGCCGTCGGAAGGGATGTAGTTTTGCGTATAGCTCTCTGCCCGCTGCTCCTGGAAAGCAGCAACCTGAGGGTGGTGATCGGAGAAGCCGGAGAGATCACCTGCTTTGATCTTCCCGCCGCAGCGGCCGTCACCTTGCGAGCCTATCGCATAGAAGAGCTCTGGGTCCTGTTGCAACGCCTCGATCGCCGCCTTTAGATCCGGCGGTGTGGAGGGATCGTTGGCCAAATCTCCAAGAGATTTCCAATCCAGCGGGCATTTGTCTTTGTGTCGGTTCAGCACCGACACAATCTCCAGCTCGGCATCAGTCAGTGTGCCGCTGTTCCACGTGATCCTGGAGCTTTGTACGGGTGCCTCTGCAATCTTCGGGGCGCTCTCAGCGGAGGAGGACTCCGCGGAGGATGTTTCTGGGGCCTGCTGACATGCGTCCAGTGCGGCCTTGATCTCCGGCGGAAGGATGTTCCGCACCTCCTGCGTGAGTTCCTCCGTCAGCTGCTTGACCGAGTCTGCAGCCGGCGGATCCTGTGGAGTGGAACGGTCATCGGCATTGTCTTTCAACGAGAAACTAGCCAGCATCGCCTCGAAGTTTGAAAGATCCCGCGCCGATGAGGGTCCGGGGGCCAGACCGGACAAACTCGAGCTGGCGGTTAGCGATAGGTTGTTGACTGACATTATACGTCCTCTGATTTGAGATCGCACCACAAGCCGGTCATGTGGCGCAGCCCGAGAATCGCGTCGAACAACGAGCAAGAAACACTCGCTTCCGATTGCTCAGTGCGCCCCCAGCGCTCGGTTCCGCTACAATCTATAGGCACATCGCCGTCTAGATATTCACGCCACATGGTAGGTTCGATTAGCTTTCCAAAAGCTGACGGCGCCCAGAGGTTTCACAACGAGACGCGCAATGATGGTGTGCGAGGCGGTGATGGGTTCTCGATATCGGAATCGGCTTGCTTGTTATGCTCGATCGCTCGCCTCCGGGCCAACTAGGTCGATTAGCGAGGCCGTGTCTGCCGCTCTGCAGATGGTCACGTGCGCTGATTCGTGAAACAACGTCGCAGGTCTCTGCAGCATCCTATGGTGAAATCACCCACGCGTAGCGACCTCGCGCCTGCGCCCAACGAGAGTGTTGGCGCTTGCTTAGATACTCGAAAGAGTCCGACGGTATTGTGCGGACCCTATTGCCCCGAGCGGATCGAAGCTCAGCTGCACTCCGCATTCTTCATGTCATCATGCTTAGCCGATTGGCGAGTGTTCGCTCGAACCTACGGGTCAAAGGCAAGGGTCCAGCGACGGTTTGAGACGAATAACACCTTCTTCTCGCCATTCCGCCGTGTGAGGCACACCCAGGATGGTGAACGTTGTTGTCCGGACACCCCTGGTAGGTTTGAGATCGCAGCTTCTTAGCATTTCGATCTGAGCGGGCGTAGCTGTTTGGCCAGTGAAGACCCAGTCGTCCTTGGCGCGACGACCGTTCGCCATGGCGAAATCTCCAATTTCCGGCGGAGCAACCCCTGCGTGCAATGTGGGCCCGGCTTGAGACGGTCCAGCGTGAGGTGACCCGGCCCGCATGAACCAAGGCTCAAGATCTTGCCAAACTCCGAGATCGGAGGCGTCCGCGCGGTGTTGAGCGATCGGCTGTTGGGAATTGGACCGCTCGCCGCCGCTCAATGATGGCTCGACACGCGATGCTGCCTCCGAGTTCCTGCCCAATTAGGCCCTGGCTGTATTCGGGTATTTCATGCAATGCCATTAGTTCACGCTCAAACTCCCTTGGACCGGCGGGCGATGAGGACGAGTGGGACGCTGGGCTGTTGTCCGCCCGGCTTAGCGCGTCGAAGTCCATCCTGTTCCTCCTTTTGGACAACGGAGTGGCTTTCATTCTTATGCGACGAAGCTCATTTGCATTACGGACTTCATGCAGTTGTTCAAAAGCTCGCATGAGGCGCTAAAGTGGCAAAGCACGCTCACCGATGCTGCTGGCTAGAATTCTGGTTCGCATCAGTGGCTCCGGTTTGGACGTTTATTGCGCCACCCTGCGGCATCGGCCATCTACACATCCGCGCTCTGAAAATGCAGCAGTAGCTTTCGAAAAGCTGACAGAGGGCATAAGCAGACGCATTGCATCTCTTCCAGGCCATCCATTGCCATCAGGTCATTTCTTACCTGCATCAGGTGTGTGAACCACGCCGTTTTGATGTGGTGCCTCCGGCGAAGGAGCATCGTTCGGTCGTCCTTCTCGAATGACCACGCTGGAGGGTCCCCGAAACAGCATCAAAACCGACTCGTGCGGCTTTTCGGTACCGCTCGGGCTTCGCCGTGCCTGTGCCTCCGCCGCAAGTCCTTTTACTGTTTGCTCCACAAGCGCGACAAAGCGGGGTGGGCCGGAGGCGAAGACGAGGCCATCTCCCGGTACGGGTCTCACGATGTAACGCTCGTCGGAGATGTTGAGCGCATCGAGTGCCGCCTTGAACGCATCAAAGCTGATTGGACTCAAGACCAAAAGGCGGCTTTGCGCCTCATGCGCATCGGATACGTAGAGCACCAGCCCATCGTAGTACCATTGAAGATTGTAGAGATTAATCAACCGTTCGAGGAACTCTCGCGGTGGGAGATCCGGCATTCGCCCGCGAATTCGCCCCTTCACCCCGGTGCTGACATTGACCCTGATCTTTAGGTTGTTGCCGAATTCCTGCAGTGCCGCCCCGAGGTCCTGATCCAGAACTGTGTAACTATAAGGCGTCGATGGCAGCGCCAGGGGAGCGCCGAGCGCCTCGACGACGCCAAAGCAAATGAAAACACCAGCGTAGAGAACTTTCGTCAAGATGTGCAGCCTTGTGGATGGGATGAGCATTCCAGCTATTTTTGCACTTGAGAACAAGCACCGGAATTCGTCCAAAAATGTGGAAGCCGATGCTTCGTCCCAGATTGGAAGCGACCCGTGATCATTAGATGACAGATGCTCGTCAGTTTTTGGTCAGCTTGCTTCTCCAAGGTGCGGCCCTTCGTGTGAACGAACGGCTCATCTCACCACGTGACAGAAATGAATTCCTCCATGCTGTTTGGCGTTACGTCGATCTCTGCCAACTCCGTCGAGTGTGCCTCCAACGGCTGTTCGCCGGCACACGCTCAGTTTGGCGAGAGTCTTGCGCAGGCGGCCTCGAACCAAGGTGTCGCCTCTTCTGTGACCGAGCACGCGCCAGCTCCATCGCTGCCGGAAGTGCAGCGCGCAGTGGCGCCGGCGAGCCCGCTAGGCGATCGCGTCCTTCAGAGCATTTCTGCTATTCACCAGGGCAAACCATTTCCGTCGGGTGCAGTTTCGCCGGCGCTCGTCGGCGAGCCTGATCCTACCAAGAATCTGCAGCTTGGGCCGGCCGCGCAACCGGTCTTGCGTGTGCAGCAAGTGGAGGTACATCCAGTGGGCAAACCGGAGGGTGCGGATCATTTCGACTCGGCGCTGACGAATCTGCGGGATGTTTACAACGGCGTCATCCAGGTTTCGCTCATCTCCAAGGGGACAGGTGCTGTCAGTTCATCCCTGAATAAGCTTCTATCGGCGGGCTGAGTGGGCCGTTGGCTGTCTTGACGAAAGACAAGATCGGTAATGGCCGGCCCGCAAGAAAGCGGCTTGATGCTCTCGTCCTGTTGCTGCTTTCGCTGACCCTCGCCGGTTGCAAAGCTGATCTGTATACCAAAGTTCAGGAGCGTGAAGCCAACGAGATGCTTGGGCTGCTCCTGAGCAAGGGCGTCGATGCCGTCCGTGTCGTCGGTAAGGATGGGACCAGCACAATTCAGGTGGAAGAAAGGCAGCTCGCCTACTCAATCGAGGTGCTGAATGACCATGGCTTGCCGCGCCAATCCTTCAAGAGCCTTGGTGAGGTGTTCAAGGGGGCGGGCCTCGTTGCCTCTCCGGTTGAGGAGCGAGCCCGCTACGTCTACGCTCTCAGTGAAGAATTGTCTCGCACGATCAACGATATCGATGGGGTTCTCTCCGCCCGTGTTCATGTCGTTCTGCCGAAGAATGATCTTTTGCGACAGGATGCAACCCCGTCCTCGGCGTCCGTTTTCATTCGACACGCCTCCAACGCGAAGCTCTCAGCCTTGCTGCCGCAGATCAAGATGCTCGTCGCCAATAGCATCGAAGGTCTATCGTACGACAAGGTGACGGTCGTGTTCGTGCCGGTTGAGCGAGCTCAGCATGAGGCCTCCGTTGTGCCAGCGGCAGCTTCCGCGGAACCAACCAAATTCGTCGCAACTCACATTGCGATCGGTGCAGGAGGTGTGCTCGCCGCGTTGGGCATTCTATCTTACGTACTGCTGAGCACACGTGGGCGACAGCTTCGTCAATCCTGGCGCAAAGTGACAAATCTCGGCAGAGGTGCCAGCAAGCCAGCGGTCCAGTCCGCCGGCAAAAAACTGTCCTCCGATCCGAAATAGGCGGCAAGCAGGTCCGTATCGATGGCATCCACTGATCCAAATCATTCACTCAACCCGCATCCCGATCGCGTGCGCGAGCTTGCCGCTTTGATTCATCCCGGCCGGTTTTCCGGCCATCTTGATGGGCTCCTGTCGGCCGCCACAGTGCTGCAGTTGCAGAAGTCTCCGAGACTGCAGCAAAGACTGGTCGAATTGCTAATGGGCAGTGAGCTGGTCTCGAACGGAACCGACTGGGGTAAGGACGTTCTGCTCGGGCATGATCCGCGTCGGGCGGCCCTGCTCGCCGGCAGTATCTGGCATGCGCGTTCGGTGCTCAAGCTTGTGTCAAAGCACGATGTAGCGATTCTGATCGAAAATATTGGTGCCGAAGCTCATGCTTTCGCAATCCGACACTTATCCAGCGCCGTCGCAACCACATCGATTGACGATCCGCAGAAGCTCGCGAACCAGATTGAACATGACGGATGTGCCTGCCTTGGTGCTTGGCTCAAGGACGCAACAGAGCTTGACCGTGTGCGCGTTCTTCTTCGCTTACCTGTGGGGACCACCGCCGAATCCCCAGCAGCCGAACACCACAATTCAGCGGGTCAGTTACTGCCTTTGGTGGTGGCGCACTTGGCCACGGAGGAGCCAGCGGTATGACGGCCAACGAAACAGTCTTGCCAGATAGCCCGCGGATACGGCCGCTTGGTCCGCTCATACCAGCCGCGGAACTCGGTATCTGGTACAATGCGGTGCAGACGCGCGCGCTAGCCGAGCGGTATCTGCGGCAGGTTCGCAGTTGGGCAAGAAAAGCCTATCAGCAGGAGCGGGAGCGCGGCCATTGCGAAGGTCTTAGGTCAGGCTCGGACGAAATGGCACAGCTGGTCGCCCGAGCTGCTTCCGATGTGGCCCGGCGAAAAGCCGTTCTGCAACGGGAGTTGCCACAGCTCGTGATTGAGATATTGACCGATTTGTTGGGCTCCTTTGATCCGGGTGAGATGTTGGTAAGGACCGTTCGTCACGCCATCGAGCAAAGATATGGCAGCGCAGAAGTATGCCTTCACGTGTCTCCTGTGAATGCTGATGCACTAAGGCATGAATTCGTGGCGTTCGATGGAACGGATAGTCGGCCGAAAGTCAGAATTGATCCGGACCCGGCCGTGGGGCCTGACCAGTGCGTTCTGTGGAGTGAGTTCGGCAGTGTCGATTTAGGACTTGCCGCGCAGCTCCGCACATTGCGTCTCAGCCTTAACCCATCTTCTCAGGAAAGCGCTCCGTGACGACGCAACGATCAGGCCATGATCAATCGGCCGGAGAAGGAGATGTGCATGCGGCGATAGCATCTCTAAGACTCGCAGCAAAGGATGTCGATACGCGTGCCGTGCGGGGGCGGATCACGCGTGCGATCGGCACCTTGCTCCATGCCGTGTTGCCAGGGGCCCGTGTTGGAGAACTTTGCCTATTGCAGGATCACGCTTCCGGATGGTCACTTGAGGCGGAAGTCATTGGTTTGTTGCCGGACGGGGTGTTGCTGACGCCCATTGGCGATATGGTAGGCTTGTCCCACCGCGCGGAAGTGCTCCCGACCGGGCGCATGCAGGAGGTGTCAGTCGGGCCCGACCTGCTCGGCCGCGTGATCGATAGCTTCGGCCGTCCACTCGATGGCAAGGGGCCGATAAAGACGGTCCACACGTGTCCGCTCCGCGGCAAGGCGCCCAACCCGATGAGGCGGCGTGACATCGAGCAGCCGTTCCCGCTCGGCGTTCGCGTGCTGGATGGACTTCTGACGTGTGGCGAAGGTCAGCGGATCGGAATCTATGGAGATGCCGGTTGCGGTAAGTCGACGCTGATGGCGCAAATTGTAAAAGGCGCGGCCGCAGACGTCACCGTGGTTGCGCTCATAGGAGAGCGTGGACGCGAGGTGCGTGAATTCATCGAACGTCATATTGGAGATGCCCTCGCTCGCACGATCGTTGTCGTTGAGACATCCGATCGATCGGCAATGGAGCGGGCGCAATGCGCTCATATGGCGACCGCACTCGCCGAGTATTTTCGTGATCAAGGGCTGCAGGTCGTTCTGATGATGGATTCGCTGACGCGCTTTAGCCGTGCGATGCGCGAAATCGGCCTTGCCGCAGGAGAACCTCCTACCCGGCGCGGCTTTCCTCCTTCCGTCTTTGCGCTGCTGCCTGGTCTGTTGGAGCGTGCGGGTATGGGCGAGCGGGGCTCGATCACGGCATTCTATACCGTGCTTGTCGAAGGTGACGGCACGGGCGATCCGATCGCCGAAGAGTCGCGCGGCATTCTCGATGGTCATATCATTCTTTCGCGCGCGCTGGCCTCGCGAGAGCATTTTCCCGCCATCGACGTGCTGTCGAGCCGAAGTCGTGTCATGGATGCGGTCGCCTCTGGTCCACATCGCAAGGCGGCTTCCGTTTTTCGCGATCTGCTCTCGCGCTACAATGAGGCTGAGTTCCTGATCAAGGTCGGTGAATACAAGCCGGGCAACGATCCACTGACTGATCGGTCAATCGAGTCAATCGAGGAACTGCGCGCATTCTTGCGCCAGGGACAGGACGAGCCGTCTAGCTTTGAGGAGACCGTTTCATGGATGTCGCGTCTGACGGCCTGAATCTCGTGCAAGCGTCGAAATTGCGGCTGGTAAAGGACATGAGAGAGCGAAGCGCGCTTCGTGAATTGTCGAACATGGAAGCCAGGCGCCAAATTGCGGTCGCAGCGCTGCAGCGAGCGTCTGAGAATCTTAAAGGCGCGGAGAATCGTCGCGCCAAGGCCGAAGCTGAACTTTATCAGGAGCTGGCGTCGCTCGAGATGATGTCCGTGACCGAGCTCGATCGTCGCTGTCAACTCGTCCTTGGGCGGCTGGCAGCAGAGATCGAATCGGCACGCCAGGCGCGTGAGCAGGCGCGCATCGCGCATGAGCAGGCCCAGCGGGCGGTGAATGAGGCGCGGACCATATGGGCCAAGCGTTCGGCGGCGAGCCAGAAATGGCAGGAGATTCAGGGCGATGTCCAGCGCACTACCGCTGTCCGTTCGGAGTTTGCAGCCGAAATCGATGCCGACGATGAGGTTTTGCTCCGATATCGGGGTGGTTCGCGCAGCCAGACGGTCGATGGCTCGAACTAATGGCTGGTTCTCTTATCACGTCGCGAGCTGCGCCCGCGGAACCTCTCGATAAATGCCATGGGTGACCCCGCACTATTTCAGCCAGCGGTAAAGCTGTCGCATGAAGTGGTCTCCTGGCTCAACGAGACCGCCGCACCGCGCACGGTTCTGCAGAGCCGCATCGGCGATAAGCCGCTATCGATCCGTATGAGCCGGCTTGTTTGGCAGGCCGAGCCATACGCCACATCGGTGCTCGACTGCGTATTTTGCGCCGAAGGCGAGACCGCTGTGTTGTCCTTGCCCCGCCTTCTCGTCGAGGCACTGATTTCAACGGTCCAGTATGGCCTTACTTTACCTTCCGACCCAACCCGCTCGCTCCTTCTCGAACTTGCACTGGAACCTTGGCTCGCTGCATTAGAGATCGTGCTCGCGCGGAATTTGCAGCTGATCCGCGTCGAAGACGCAACGGCCAAAGACCCCTATTTGGAGTTCGACGTTACTTTCGGGCCGGTGGCGGCCAAGGCCCGCCTGTTCTTGTTCGCGCCACTTGACGGTCTGGTTCCGTCTGCGTTTCGTCTGTTAGGCGAGTTGATCGGCCAATTACCGCGAGACTTAGGCAAGATTTCTTCGGAATTGCCGGTCGTGATTGCGAGAGAGATCGGCTCGCTGCGGGCGCCCGTCAGGCTTCTTCGTCAAGCACAGCCCGGCGACGCACTGCTGCCCGACGTCATTCCATTTGCCTATGGCCAGCTCATCCTCGCTGCGGACAAGTTGTGGGCGCCAGCGCAGGTCGCGGGCGACAGACTTATCCTTCGGGGACCATTCCGCCTGCAGTCCCATCCTCTAAGGTATGCAAATATGACGATACGATCCCAAGCGGAGCAAGCAATCCCGCCCTCGGAAGCCGACATCGACAGCGTTGAGATCACGCTTGTGTTCGAATGCGGCCGCTGGCCCATCCCGCTGGGTACGTTGAGAAGCATCAACGAGGGGCACGTGTTCGAGCTTGGCCGGCAGCTGGACGGTCCGGTCGACATTGTCGCCAATGGTCAATTAATCGGCCGCGGCGACATCATACGTGTCGGTGAAGCGTTGGGCATCCGGTTACTTAGCAAGTTGGCGGTCAATGGGTGACATTCAACCGAGCATCCTTGCGCTTGTTGCGGCGACCGCCGGTCTCGGCCTGCTGGCGTTCGCAGTTGTCACAACAACGGCGTTCATCAAGGTTTCCGTCGTTCTCTTCCTGATCCGCAACGCGCTCGGCACTCAATCCATACCACCGAACATCGTTCTGTATGGTGCTGCATTGATCCTTACCGTGTTCATAGGCGCCCCAGTATTCGAGCAAACCTACAACCGCGTGACCGATACGCAACTTCGTTACCAAACCGCCGATGACTGGTTGACCGCCGCCAAGGAAGGTAGCGAGCCGCTGCGCGCCCATCTCAAAAAGTTCACCACTGAGGAGCAGCGTACGTTCTTCCTCTCGTCGACGGAACATATCTGGTCGGAGGAGATGCGCGCCAACGCAACAGCCGATGATTTTGCGATCCTCGTGCCGTCTTTTTTGATCTCGGAGCTTAAGCGTGCGTTTGAAATCGGTTTCCTTCTCTATCTTCCGTTCATCACGATCGACCTGATTGTGACGACAATTCTGATGGCCATGGGCATGTCAATGGTATCACCAACAATGATATCCGTTCCTTTCAAGCTCTTTCTGTTCGTCACAATCGACGGCTGGTCGCGGCTCATGCACGGATTGGTCTTAAGCTACGCATCGCCGGGGGGGTAAGATGGACGAGGCCAGCATCCTCACCCACCTGAGCCGATCATTGGTCCTGTTCATGATCTGGGTTCTACCGCCGCTCCTGGCAGCCCTCGTGGCCGGATTGGGTATTGGCATCGTGCAGGCAGCAACCCAGCTCCAGGATCAAACCTTGCCGCTTACCGTGAAGCTCCTCGTCGTCGTCGCCGTGCTCGTTCTGTTTGCTCCGGTGCTGAGCGCGCCGCTGATCGAGCAAGCCCAGCGTATCTTCACTGAGTTCCCTGCGCTCACAGCGAGGTATTAGTGCACGCAGAACGCAGGCCTGTCTAAGTTTCAGCTATAGCGTCGCGTTGGTTAGCCTTCATTGCGAACCACAAAAGAGCGAGTTCGTCATCTTATCGAAAGCTCGCCTCACTATTATGAGACGGATAGACATCCGAACTGTCCTGTTCGGCTCTATGAGCCTGCCGTATTCGGAGGACGAATGACCCCATTTGGAATTTCTATCCGTTCGATTCAGGTTTGCTTACGATGTGATGGAATTACCTGCTGAGAACTGGTCCTCGATGCACAGCCTGGCGAATTGTCGACGCAAGTGAACGGGCAACCGCTTTGATTGCAAGCGGCCCCACGATTCTGGCATTCTGGTGAATGAGCCTGCGAATGAAGGTACCGCTCGTGACAGATCTCCATAGACTGCGAAATTGATGAAACCTTGGAGGCCCCCAGGTCTCCAAACCGCGCTGCGGCCGGTGAGAGCAGAAGAAGCGTGGCTTGTAGGCCGCGCGCGATTTCGCCGGTGCTCTCATCGAATGGTCATACTTCTGCGCCGGATGGCTGTAGTCATATGGATGGTTGAAGCCGAAGTATCGTCTGCCTTGTGGGAGGCCTGTCGCTCTGCAACCGCGCGGGACGCGAGATCTGCAGAGTTCTTGACGTCTCACATCATGGCGACGTGAGTGCGACGGTTGCATTGGCTGAAGGAACGACGAACTGAGTTCAAATGGATGCCTTGTCACCCAGCGAGACGCAAAATCTGATTCAGACTGCTGTCGAGTTCGTCGTTGCGGCCGGACTTGGCGCGGCCCGGGCCCTCGGCATTATGCTGGTTCTTCCGGTATTCACGCGACCGCACATTGGCGGGATTATCCGCGCAAGCGTGACGGTTGTGATTGGATTGCCTTGCTTGATGCAGATCAGGAACGGCTTGCAGACACTAGATCCGGGCACCCGTATGGTTGCGGTCTCGCTCCTCGGTTTGAAGGAGATATTTATCGGCCTGCTGTTCGGTTTTCTGCTTAGTATACCACTTTGGAGCATCCAGGCCATTGGTGACATCATTGACACCCAGCGCGGCATCTCCAGCCAGGTGGACGATCCTGCCACACGCAGTCAAACCGCCCCGATGGGGCTCTTTCTCGGGACTGCCGCGGTTACGATCTTCGTTGTATCAGGAGGTCTGCAGACCATGGTCAGATGCCTCTATGGAAGTTATCTGATCTGGCCCGTGTATCGGCTGCTACCGCCCCTGACTCACCACGGGGCAATGGAGTTTATCGGGCTTCTCGACCATATCATGCATACGACCCTCGTGGTTGCCGGCCCCGTGCTGGCTCTGCTGCTTCTGATCGACGTATCCCTCATGCTGCTCGGACGCTTTGCGCCGCAAATCAAGCTGAACGATCTCTCTCCGACCATCAAGAATGCCGCCTTTGGCATCATTATGGTCAGCTACGCCGTCTTCCTGATCGAATATATGGGAGCAGAGATCATTCGGTTCAACGGCGTGCTGGAGTGGCTCGAGAAGTTCTTGAAATGAACGACACGAGCGAAGAGAAAAACCTTCCACCAAGTCACAAGAAGCTGAGGGACGCGCGTAAGAAAGGGCAGAGCCCGCGGAGCGCCGACTTTGTGACCGCGGCAAGCCTTTGCGCTGGTTTCGGCTGCCTGTGCTTCAGGGCGGGCCCGATCGAAGACGGATGGCGCGAAGCCGTGCGGCTCACCGACAAGCTGCAGGAACAGCCGTTCAACAGTGCGGCCCGGCAGGCGTTGGTCGGATTGATGGACCTTTCTATAACAGCCGCGGCTCCCATCGTAGGTGCGGCGGTTGTCGCGGCGATTCTGGCCGGTGTCTTGGCCGGCGGCGGGCTGACGATTTCGGTTGAGCCGCTTAAACCCAGCTTTGAAAAATTGGACCCCGTCAAAGGGCTGAAGCGGATTGTCTCCCAGCGGTCGGTTGTCGAGCTTGGAAAGTCTATCGTCAAAGTTTTGTTTCTTGGCGCTACGTTCGTTTTCACTGTGCTCGCAAGTTGGAGGGCACTGGTATACTTGCCCGTGTGCGATTTGAGCTGCTTTGGTCTTGTCTTTAAAGAGCTCAAAGTGCTGATCGCGATTGCTGCCGGCGCTCTTCTGATTGGCGGCTTGGCCGATCTGCTCATTCAGCGTTGGTTGTTCTTGCGCGACATGCGCATGACACAGAGCGAAGCCAAGCGCGAGTCCAAGGAACAGGATGGTAATCCGCAGATCAAGGGTGAACACCGCAGGCTCCGCCGGGAGTCGGCGAACGAGTCTCCGCTCGGCATCCATCGGGCGACAGTGATACTGACGGGGCGAGCGACATTGATTGGGCTGCGCTACGTTCGGGGCGAGACCGGCGTCCCGGTACTGGTGTGCCGCGGCGAGGGCGAAACGGCTTCACAGTTACTGGCGCAGGCGCGTGCCCAAGGTCTGAGCATTGTCGAGGATCATGTGTTGGCGCGTCAGCTGATCCGAAAAGGTGCGATGGGCAAGGCCGTTCCGATGGAGTGTTTCGAGAGGGTTGCAAAGGCAGTCTTTGCCGCCGGCCTAGTTTAGCGTCGTACAAAACAGCGATGCGCTCAAATCTCTGGTCAACGACCCAACTGTCCCAAAACCTGATCTGCAAGCTGCACGATCCCAAGAAAAGGATCGAGCAAAGATTGGATTCCAGGAGGCTCGTCGGCCGATTCCAAGACTGATATGGACAAGAATGACCAACCGACGTTCATGCTGCTGGGGTCTTACGAGCCGCTTATTGGGTTTCTGGCGCAACCCTGTTATGCGTTTCATCCTCCAAATTGCTCCTGTTGCCCGCCGACGTGGCCCCACGTGCGGTGATGGGAAGCACTGCACGATCACCACTGGTCGGCATGACAGCGCCATTGCCTAATAAGTCGCCAGGTTCATTGACCATGACCGCAAGGTTATTCCGGACTGAGCAGCCAAGGGTTGGATTGAACGAATTGTCGTTCACTGTAGGACCGATGATGGAGAGCGAGGGGCAGACCCGAGGATGGGCTTCGAAAGTGATCGCTTCGATCCTCACCCCGGAACGAGCCGGCAAATCCACACGAGAAGCGGACAGGCGGATGTTGTAGGTGGCAACGCCCATGGCGCGAGCCTCGTGGGCCACCTGTGCAATGAGTCTGGGTGGGCCGATGACACCCATATGGAGGGCATCCCGCCGGCCGCGACTCGTCGCTGCAATAAAGCTTCGCAGCCGATGCCGTTCGGGGCCACGAAGGCTCTGCAGGAACAGCACGCTACTCTTCTGCTCGACCTGGATCTCTTGGTCAGCCGGCGCGGGCTGGATCGAGGCAGTATTTGCGCAGCCCCCCAATGTTGCTCCAATAACGATCGGGTAGCACAGATGTCCCAAAGTCATTTGACGATCCTTATTCGATAATAAAGCCGGCGCTGCCGGTCAATCCTGGTGCGCTGGCGCGGGGCGCATTGCGCTCTCGCGGCGGCCGTGCAACCGTGTTCGTCAAAATCCGCCCCGCGTCTGAGGGCGGTGAGATGCGGTCGCTCGGCGCACTCATCCGGTTCGGATTCGGTACGGGCCGCACGATGTAGGGCGTGACAATAATGACCAACTCGGTTTCACGTTTTTGAAACGATGAGGAGCGAAAAAGCGCGCCCAGGATCGGCACATCGCCGAGCCAGGGAAACTCGCCGATATCAGTGTTGAAGTTGCGCCTGATGAGGCCGCCGATTGCAAAGCTCTGACCGCTGGCGAGCTCGACCACCGTGCTCGCCCGCCGAGTCGAGAGGGCAGGGACCGCCATGCCATTGATTTTGACTTCGCCTTCGCTCGACAATTCGCTGACTTCGGGCTTCACACGGACATTGATTTGATTATTGTTGAGAACCGTCGGAACGAACTCGAGGCTCACGCCGAACTGGCGAAATTGGACGGAAACCTGCCGGTTGTCCTGCATCACCGGAATGGGGAATTCGCCGCCGGCGAGGAAGCTTGCGGCTTCGCCGGACATGGCCGTTAGATTCGGCTCAGCCAGGATTGAGGCGAGGTGCTCGCTCGCGAGAGCGTCGAGAACAGCGCTCAGGTTGGTATTGCCGGCGCTAAACCCAATCCCGATCGTGCCGCCGCCGCCGGCCGCGCCGGACCCACCCCCTTTGCCGGTCACAAGGAAAGCGCCGTTTGGGCTCGAGGCCGTGAAGTTGATGTTGAGATCCTTGACGGCGCTGCGGGAGACTTCTGCCACCCGTACGCTGAGATTCACCTGCAATGAGCCGGCGACCTGGATCTTGTTGACAACCAGCGCGCCCGCGCCAAGAAACTGCTCAGTGACCTTCCTGGCGGTCTCGACGACGTCGGCGTTAGGCGCCGTACCGCTAAGGATCGCGCCGCGCGGGGTATAACTGACCTGAATTGGATAGTCGCCGACCTCGGCCTTAAGCGCAGCCCGCAGATCCTCGATCGGTTGGGTGACGACAACACGTAGCTCGGCGAGAGCCTCTCCGTTGTCGTTCAGGGCAAACAGGCTCGTCCGTCCGGCCTTTTTGCCAAACACGAAAATCGTGGTGTTCGATGGCGCCTGATAATCCGCAATCGCCGGGTCGGCTATAAAAATGCTCGCAGCCGGCCCGGTCAGATGAACTGTCTTGCCCTGTGAGGAGGTAAGGTTGATCGTGCCCGTGGTGCTACCAGGCGCCGCACGTGGCGGTTCCCCTTTGCTATCGCGCCTTGTCTGAGCTGTGACAGCAAGCGGAAATAGCAGAGCGAGTGCGCACAGGACGTACCTGAGGCGGGGAAAAACGGCATAGTGCGAGCCGCTGGCGATCATCGGCGGCTCGCCGGCGTCATTGTTAGCCACGTTCAAGGGAGTGCTGCTTTCAAGTTCGATCGGCTAGGCAGCCGATGCTGCGCCGATGAGTTCGAGGGTGTAACCGACACCACGCGCGGTCTTGATCCTCAGCGTTGCGCCCGCTTGGCTCAAGTGCGTGCGTAAGCGATAAATTCCGACTTCCAGCGCGTTGGTCGAGACCTCATCGTCAAATGCATACAAGCTATCTTCGAGCGATGCGCGCGGCACGGTACGGCCCGCGCGGTTGAGCAGATGTTCAAGAATGCACACTTCGCGGCGCGCAATTCTCAGTATTCGACCACCGATCGAGACTTGTCTTGCGATCGGATCGAAATGCAGATTCCCGAATGTCACAACCGGCGCCATCATTTGCGTTGACCGTCGCAAAATGGCTCGCATGCGGGCAATGAGTTCGTCGATAGACACGGGCTTGGGCAGAAAATCATCCGCGCCCGCATTGAAGATCGCAATCCGCCGGCTAAGATCATTGAGACCGCTCATCATCATAGCCGGCATTGATCGTCCCTCGCGCCGCAACTGCTTCAGCCAGTCCAATCCGTCTCCATCGGGCAAAGCCGATTCGAGCAGGACCATGTGGTAGTTCGCGCAATCGAGCGCGGCCGCCGCCTCATCCAGCGTGCGGGTCACGTCGACGGCGAAGCCACAATTTAAGAGCGCTTCCTTCACGTCGCGGGCAAAGTCCGCATGATGATCAACCAAGAGAATTCGCATTCATCTCCTCTCGTCCGTCCTCGGCAGGACTTGAGCGTGTCACGCTGACCATGAGATTCGGCGGAACCCAGAGGCTGCCGCTTTGGCGTGAATTCGAAAAATCGTAAACGACACGCAAGACGTTGGTGGCGGGCGACCCATGTCTGAGCGTCCATCGTCATCGGATAGGCGGCGGCCTGCGGCGGATCGCCTGTGCGGGCGGGCGCGTTTCAAAATTTCCCTTACGCCGGCCAGAGCTCTGCAAGCTCTCACGAAGCCGAGAGGCCTGGCCGCGCGCTGATGCATCTGTAGGCCGAGCATAGCCGTGCCTGCATGCACTACACGAGCGCCTGCAGTAGCGATCGCGCCAAACCGCCCGAACGAAACGAAAGCGCAGGCGAGAGCGGCTGTATTTGCCGCCGAACAGACTTGCGAAACCGACATTGGAAACTCCCCAAGTTCGCCTTGACCGCGGTCAGTCCTGCAAGGCTGTTGAGCCCGTAGTGTCGTCAAGTCACGACAACGCAATTTTTCCGCGTTTGAAGGCACGCACTATGCATCGGCCAATGGCTGGAAAAGGCCAACATGCGACGAAACGATCAACACGCCCATCTGCGGGATAGACATCCTCTCGCTAGCCGGTGATAGCCAAGCACGATGTCAACTGTCCCGAAGTTCGGTCGCTCCGGAGACGTTCTCCGCCGCGGTCGAGCGAATGGTGCGAACGAAGGGCAGATTGAGTCCGGCGTTGCTGTCTGGCATTGTCTCAGCTGGTTACGCCGCCTCCGTTTCGTCAGACAGAGTGAACGGCGCAGGAATGATCTAATCTCAAGCTTGGACTCGGCCTGTGGTCGGCATAGGCGAAATAGCGATTGCCCGCGTTGTTCTCGCGCGCTGGATCCTGGTCTGGCTGCGAGAAGGACGCTGCGTCCTGCGCTCACAGAGCAGATAAGCGACGTAAGCTCTGAAGGGGAGCAGTCGAGTAGTGTGGCGAGGCGGATCGGCTGAGCATGGAGGTTTTGAGACGTTCGCAATTGTTGCTACCTGTCAGGAACAGTTCACGCGAGCGGATTCTGTCGCGAGACTGTCGGAAATCCTACAATCTGACGCTGCGGGAGATTCAAGTGCCTTTAAAGGCTCCTTGTAGCGGTGCCCTCAAATTCAAAATCGTTGTGAGGCAACGGCGACACAGTTCGGCCATGCCGTTGACCTGCGCGTGGCAGTCGGTCTCGCTCTGTCCAACGTCGTGAGCATTTGTCCGTCCAATTGAGCGTAGCGCCAGAAACCCCTTGAACTGCGCGAAGAGGCAGTCGTTCTTACTAAGCTTTGGGTAAGCCATGACCCTAGAATCGGGCGATCCGATCCGCCTCATACGTGGCAATTTCGCGGGAAGACCGTGGCGAGGCTCGGGATGCGTCCATGTGACGATAGGAGCTAACGTCCGAGATGCAGACGGCCGATCGCGCGAGCCAAGTTGTTCGGCAAGGGACTGAGGAGAGAATCGATTGCCAGACGTCAAATGCGGCCTCCATACATTGCGATCGACTATGGGGCTCTTAGGCGTGCTCGGCAAAATCGATTGTTTTGATGGAACACATCCAGGTGGCGGATCGGCCGTACTGCAACAGCGCCGCTTGCTGCGGACCAGTGAATACCTGATAGGATCGCCGCCGAAATACCTGTTGGTTGGCCGCTCGGTTAATGTCAGGCCGGGCTAGCTAAGGCGGGCAGCGTTCAGCGGCTTACCTCGCCGGCCAACCGTGGTGGCAGCTAACAAATTGATGCCGGGCGATGTCACAACGCAGCCAAGGCGCCAGGATGCTCCAACAAGCGCGCAGGGGAGAGAGGATGGTCCGGCGTCCCCGCGTCCGTCGGCGGTGTATCTTCCGGCGCAGCTCTCAACCGCTGTACCGCTCGATCGGCGCATTGATCGGGCCATCCGTCACCCCGCCATTATGCTCAAGCTGTTATGCGTGAGGCGGAGCTGGTGCGCTGTTTTCCAGTTCTTCCTGCTCGAACGCCAACGAACCTGCCAAATGGCGCAGTCGACAGACGATCTACTCATTGCTCTCGCGGTTATAGGGATTTGCTTCGCTTGCGGTCCGGTAGCTTTCCAAATTGCCGCCCAGGAACAGGCGATCGGTTTCTCGGGCTGGCGTTCTGCCCAGTGAGCACATCAAATCGACGTCCTCATCGATGTTGTCCTGATCTTCGGCATTCATTCCAAGCCCAATGCTACTCAGCACGCCGTCGGTGGTCCAGACAGTTGGCTTCGGTACCGTGTAGGTGTGCAGCGCGTCCGCATTGTTGGCGATCGCTCTCGCCCAAGGATCGCGAGAAACGGCGAGTTTTGCCGGATCCTCGACAACGATACGAAGGGGAATGCTGTTGTCTTGGCGCGCATATGCCAGCTCGGTCCATAGGATACCGCTCCAGAGGATCTCCAACGGAAGAATGAGCCCGAGCCGTGGTGCGGACATGCGGTATTGCGCTCGTGTTTTCTTCCATGCGTGGCTTGCAATCATTGCCCTCATTCTGAAAACGCCGCAGTGTGACATATGACGACCCCGCCACCTCGTCGAATAGGCGGTCCCGATCGACAGGAGCTGCGGTCGCCGATGATCAATGTGCTGTTTGTTTCTCGGCAAGGTCGATCTCGTTCCGAAGCGCTTCAAGAGTGGCGCCTGTCAGTGTTGCGGCAAGCTGAGTGCGTGCGCTGACAATGATGAGACTGGATAGCGACTAATTTCCGGCTCACCTCGTTTGGCGCAGACGAGGACGTGGAAACCGCGTGATTTGCCTCTAAGGAGACTGAATCCGAGGTCGGGTAGACCGAACATGAGTCGTTTAGATCCAAGTCATTCAGCTGCTGCTCAAAGCTTTCTTGATCTTCTGAACTGTGTGCCGGTGCGCCGGTCTGTGCGTTAAGCTCGTCCGATTGCCAGTCGACACTGTGCGAGTGCTGCAGCGCGTCGTGAACCTCAAAGGGAGTGTCTGCGGCATTCCGCGGATCAACACTCATTTCTCTCTCTCCCTTCGAGTGCCGGCTGTCGGCGTAGATTGTTGCAGGTGCTTCTTTCGAGAAGCTGACGGACCAGGAAGGAAGCCATTTAGGTTCAGCCTTTTGAGGAATGCCGAATAGGGTCAGTCAGTGAGGCGAGCGGTCAGCTGGCGGAAGCCGCCCAAAGCAACGGATCAATTGTCGGTGCCGCCTTGTGTCTTCTGGTATTGCTGTTTCGACTAGGCCGAGATCGGGCGCCTTGACGGAGCTTGATCCGACCGCCGCGTCAGGTTCGCTCCACCACTTCATTGCCGACCCGTCGTCCAGGGCAGACAGTCCTAGCACAGCTATCAAGATGGACAAGCTGGCGCATGCGGCTGGTCGGAGTGTTCTTTCGGAGATCGTCTGCTTATGCAGCAGATGTGAGAACTGCATGCTCTCGGTCGTTGGGCCTGCGATGGAGGAGTGAGATCGGTTGCCGTTTTGTGGTTTCCAAGCGGCAGACGCTCGATCGGATCGTTCTAGTCGACGTCGCGCGAGGCTAAGCCACTTCCGCAAACCTGACATACGAGGTCGTGATGTCGGAATAGCCATCACAACTACTTGCGCCTGGCTGCGACAGGATGTTTTTGTCGCAGGCGCGAGCGCGCTTGATGTCTGAAATCAGCCAAACGGTTTGCGAGCACGACGTCTTGAAAAATGAGATCTGTGGTACTTATCGAGGGAGAAGAGCATATGAAGTTTACTGGCATAGGAGTGACGATCCTGTTGTCCTTGCTTTCGGCCGCAAGCGTGAGCGCGCTGGCGAGAGCCGATGAGCCCTCGCCGAAATACACCGAGGTGCTCAATGCCCTGCAGGCCGGGAAGAATGTGAAGCTCATACTGGACATGAGCCGCTGTACCACCGCGGAGGCTGGCAAGCCTGCGTCGGCGACGCAGGCCGGTCTGGTCATCAATGCCTTCAGGGTGACCGCCCAGAACGGCATCAGCTTCGCCAATGCGCATCAAACGGTCGACAGCTCCGGACATGCCGTGACCGAGTACATCCGCCATAGCCTCAGCCGCGAAGGCAAGCTGACGGTGCGAGCCTCGAAGCTGGTCGTCGGGACCACCGAACTCGTGTACCAGGGCGAATTCATCTGCGAACTGCCGGATGGCGCAAAGTTCATCTGGTAACGAAGAGCACAGGACAGAGGAATGCGCTTCGAAGGCTTGATACTTTAATCGTGTGGACACCTTCGCAAGCCATCACACGGATCATTTCGATCGCCAGGAACGGCCAGAGTGTTTCTGGCCGTCTTTTCGTCGGAAGAGGCATCGAGTTGCACGAACTTGCTGCAGTTCGATCAAGGCAACTTACGAGGGCCGTCGATCTCGATTCGATCTCAGTGATTGGAAGATCGGCGGTTCAGGCGATCGTGTATGGGTTGGAGCAAGGCCTCTCAGTTGAACGCTCCAGATTGGCTCGCCAAGGTACGTCCGCACGCCGTCCGCGCTTGTGATGACATTACTTCCATCCCGTCAAGCCGCGAGCCCGTGTTGATGACGCTCGTCCCTCGGCCACCAGGATGCACTCGTGTCTTGCATCCCGCGTCTTTTCGGATCCTTTCACCTGAAACCTCCGTGCTGCCGAATGCGGCCATATCGGATTGAACCATCCCGCTTAAGATCATGCTGGGACTGGCGGCCGGGGGTTTGCTCGCCGCTAAAATTGTCGGTCGGACTCAGTTCTAAACTCTCTGAAAGCAAACGATCGACGTGGTTTCGCGAGCTTGAGCAGCTGCCCGAGGTGCCGACGAGCACCTCGTTCAGCCAAATTGCGGCCGATGGAAGAGAAGGACGCGGCCTCCGGGTAGGCTTTCGGCCGTGTAGGGCTGACTGTGGATCAGAAAACGGGTCATTGGGACCTCTTGGCTCGGCAGAAAGCCCAGGTTTTGAAGCATATCGATCACGACAGGCGAAGCCTCTTGGGGGCCGTGCCTCCAGTCGTCGCCCAACAACTCTCCGAGTTCAGGCACTTGCGGGGACGGCTGATGGCCCGATCCCGGTGCGGCAGACGGCAGTGGAATGTTTGGCACCAGCGCCAAAGGAGCGTCCTTTCGCACGAACGAGGAGAGCGGATTAAAGCCAGGTGCAAGGCCGCCGTAGGCATGCGGGGGAGCCGTCGGCGTTACAAGCGCAGCTTCACCCGGCAAAGCGAGCCTCGGGTGACGAATGAGTTGGACGTCGTCGGATCCTCTCGGTCCCAACACGGCCGTGTAGCGATCCCCGCCAATCTCATAGTTCATGACCGGATGTTCTCCATTAGGCAAGAAGTCCCACTTGCCCAACGTGGAAAGCAACATTTCGGGGGGCAACTGGGTGCCATGATAAAAATCCATGGGCACGGCGAACGAAACATCAAACGTATCGGCGATAGCAGGAGACCGCAGATGTATGAGTTGAACATCATTGCGCCCACGCGGTCCTAGCACGGCCGTATAGCGTTCACCGTGAATGTCGTAGGTCTTTACCCGCTGTGCTGCATCCGGCAACAGACCCCAGCGGCTGAGCCTGGAGCGCATCATATTCAGCGCGGCCTGGGTGCCATGGGAGAAATCCTCGGGAACGGCGAAAGAGGCATCAAAGCTCTCTGGTAGTGCAGAAGAGAGTTCAGCTTCCAAGCGTTGCCTTTAAACGTTCGAGAATCTGGAATGTTTCATCGCATTATTGGATGGTTGGCTTGGCGCGGCCTTATTGATCGGATGTCGCTTTGCAACGGGGCAGCAAGCGGGTGATCAACAATGTCGCGCCAAATCTCTCTGTGTTCTCGAACGCATCAATTCATGTCATTCGCTTCGAGCCGCCGCTGCCCAGTTGAAGCCGCTGCAATCAGGCAGCGCGTGCTTCGGTGAGCCCGATCAGAGGCCATTAGGCATCGCAATAGAAGAGGATGCCAACGGACGATAGTAGATTGAAATACTCAACTATTGCGTTTGCATGCTCTCGACCTCTACAGATCCTTCTAGCTTGATCCTTTCTTGCCCGGTCGGGAGTCCAAATGTTTCGATCAGCGAATGGGCATCCAAAACACCTTCCTGAAAAGGAGCTGGCTACTTGATGAATTCTGGAGAGCCGATGTGAGTGTACTCGTGTGGAATCAACTGGGCGCTGGAAGCGGGCTTTACGCACGTCGGCGTCAATCGGCGGCCAGCGTCGCCGAAGCTCTTCTCGGCGGCTCCCGCTTGGACAACATGGCAGGACGTAGCCAAAGCTTCTTTGGTGACATTGCTCTAGCATCAGCCAACTGTTTGTTGTCTATCCCTCAAATCGGATGCGGAGGCACATTCAGGGTGAGCTTGCGCGAAAAGGCAGGCTCGCTGCCGAGATCAACTTGTCCAGAAGGTCCGCCAAACGGCTCAGAGGCCGCCGCATGAGGGCCTGTGATGTCTTCGGGTAACTCCATGCTTCATCTTGGCTTAAATCTTCATGGTGCCGGTGGTCATTCTGCCGCGTGGCGCTGGCCGGGCACAAATCCAAGCGCCTTTTTCGACATCGAGCACTACGTCCGCGCTGCGAAGATTGCGGAGCATGGTTGCTGGATGCTGTATTCCTCGCCGACACCCCCGCGATAAGTTCCGACATTACGCGCCAGCCGCCGCTTAATGGGCTCGAACCGACGCTGGTTCTCGCTGTGATTGCACGTGAAACGGAGCGAATTGGCCTGATTGCGACCGCGTCGACTACCTACAACGAGCCATACAATCTTGCCCGGCGCTTCCAATCCCTCGATGTCATCAGCCGCGGCCGCGTTGCGTGGAACGCGGTCACGACGTCGAGTCCGGCGACGGTTGCAAACTTCGGCGGTCGCGAGGTCGGTCGAGCGGATCGCTACAGGCGTGCGGAGGACTTCGTTGAAACGGTCCGTGCTCTCTGGCTGAGCTGGAGCGGCGAGATGGTCATCGCCGATCAGGCAGCGGGTGTTTACGCAGATCAGAGTCAGTTCCGTCTGCTCGATCCCGCTACCAATAGTTTCGGCATCCGAGGCCCGCTTACGCACCCCGCTTCGCCCCAAGGCCACCCAGTCATCGTTCAGGCGGGCGGTTCGGATCCCGGACTACGGCTTGGCGCCCGCAGTGCAGATGTCGTGTTTGCGGCAGCAGGGGACTTGTCAACGGCTCTACAGGAGGCAGAGCGCTTGCGCGCGCTCTCTCGGCAATTCGGCCGCCCTGCGGCTCCGCTCATTCTGCCAGGCCTTGTCACCTGTATCGGGGGCACCGAGGAAGAAGCGGCTCGTCGCAAGGAAAGCCTTGACGGACTGCTCGATCTGGAGCGCGCCATCATCGCTCTCGCACGAAGCATGGGCGTGGCGGTCGAGAAGCTCAGCCTGGAAAAGCCAATCCCGGAGGAGGTTTTGCCTACTGCAGATGATGTTCCGTTTTCTGTCGGTCACCATCGCACGATTGAGACTCTGGCGCGTCAAGGTCGGACGGTTCGCGAAATCATCAGCAGCGTTCAAGCGTTTGGCCACCGGTTGCTCGTGGGTGCACCCGAGCAGATCGCGGACTCGATTGAGGCATGGTTCCGCGCTGGCGCGGTTGATGGTTTCAACATCATTCCGGACGTGCTGAAAGATGGCACTTCAGCGTTTGTCGACAATGTGGTGCCCATCCTGCAGAAGCGCGGGCTCTTTCGCAAAGAATATGGGGGGCAGACTCTGCGAGAGCATTTGGGGCTTTCCATTCCTTTCGAGCCGGCACGAGCCACAGCTACCTCACCGCTATGACGCTTCCTCAACATCAAATGATTTGGAGACTGGATATGCGTTCATCGAATGCCCGGCCAACGAGGCGCTTCACTGGAAAGTCGAACTATCCAGCAAGAACCGTGAAGGCGACCCTTCTCGTGCTCGTGGGCCTTTCGCAACTGCCGTCAAGCATTCATGCTCAAGAAGGGGTAGCCGGGAGCGTAAAGCGAGGGGGCGTTATTCGTTACGGGCATTTTCAAGAGCCGGCGTGCCTCTTCGGAGGATGGGTGCAGCAATGGTATCTGCAACGCCAGTACAGCGATAATCTGGTCGCCCGCAGCGAGGATGGCAAGATTGTGCCATGGCTGGCCGAGTCATGGACAATTTCCGATGACAAGAAGATATACACATTCGAGATAAAGCCGAATGTGAAGTTCACGGATGGCACTTCTCTGGATGCGCAGGCCATCGCGGACAATATCAACGGGTGGCTCAGCAACGACCCTGATCTGCGTAATCCGACTGCTGCTCCGTATCTTAGCGATAGCTTCGAATCGGCAAGTGCAATCGCTCCTCTGCGGTTACAGGTAACCTTGAAGGTACCATTTCAACCCTTGCTGAACGTGTTTGCTCAATCCTCACAGGGCATTCTCTCACCATCCGCGCTCAAACGCGGACTTGCGGTGAACTGCGAGAACCCAGTCGGCTCAGGTCCATTCATTGTCGACAAATGGCGCCATGGACGGGAGGTCACCTTCCGCCGCAATCCCGACTACAATTCGGCCCCGGCCACCGCAAAACATCAAGGGCCGGCTTACGTTGACGGGATCACCTGGAAGTTTCTGCCAGATCAGACTATCCGATACGGCTCGCTGATCACGGGCGAGACCGATGCCATATACGACATCCCAGCTGTCGCATGGAAGGACGCCAACTCCCGCTTTCCAGTATTGCGGCACCTTACCGGCGGCACCCCCCTGCGCTTGGCCTTGTATACGGCCCGACCCCCATTTGACGACGTGCTCGTCCGCAAGGCCTTTGCCTATTCTACTGACCGAAGGGCCGCGGTCGACACATCCTTCCTTGGCTCTTTGCCGTTTGAGGGTAACGGGGCGCTAAGTCAGAGCTCGCCGGAATACCTGCCTGAGCTCGGCCATTCCTATGGATACGATGTTCGGAAGGCCAATCAGCTGCTGGATCAGGCGGGTTGGACTGAGCGTAATCGTAACGGCGTTCGTGTCAAGAACGGCAATCCGCTCATCGTGCGCATTTCCTATTCGAACGCTTTTCTGAAGCCGGACGGCGAGCAAGCCTTGCAAGTTATCCAGCAGCAGGCAAGGGAGGCCGGTTTTGACGTACGTCTTCAACCGACCAATCCGGCTGATTTCTTCGCCGGAAAAAACCTCGGACCCGATGATTATGAGGTCGTTCTCCTCTATTGGGTTGCCCCCGGCGCTGAGATATTCCGGATCTCGTGGAAGCCCGATCAGAACGGCGAGACCAATCGCTTCAATCCCTCACGCTATCAAGATCTGACGCTTTGGGACGTCATTCAAAAGGCGGAGCAGGAACTCAATGGGGTGCAACGTATCGTCCTCTATCAGCAGGCGGAACGGAAGATCGTGGATGAGGCTCCTGTGATTGGCCTCACGGTGCTGGACGTAACGTTGGCGACCAAGCCGAACCTCAAAGACGTTTGGCTGGACCGCGGCTCGGTTGGCGAACCCGTTTTCTATGACGCTCATTTCGATGATGGGAAGTGACGCCGTGAGGATAGTAGTCCATCATCCCATCGTTTGGTTCGCGCGCCGGATATTCTCCGGCGTGGTCGTGGTGTGGGCTGCCGCAACCCTTGCGTTCTTGATTCAATGTATGCTTCCTGGCGACCGCGCCCAGATCATCATCAATGTGACGAGTGGCAACGTCGGGCCGGCGTCGTCGGCGGAGCTTGCAGCGATCAATGCGAAATATGGTTTTGATCAACCGCTCGCGGTTCAATACGGCAAATACATGTTGCAGATCCTTCATGGCGATCTTGGCGAGTCGTACCAGCAACATCGGCCTGTCGCAGCGATTATTGCGGAACAGATTGGCCCCACGATTGTTCTGGCCATCGCTGCGCTGCTGATCGCATGGCTTATCGCAATTCTGACAACCTTGTTCATCGCTGGCAGAGACAACATATGGTCGAAGCTGCTCAATGACGCACAAGTCTTTTTGGCAACGGTGCCGCCTTACTGGCTGGCCACAATTCTGCTTGTGCTCTTTGCGGTAAAGCTAGGCATTTTTCCGGTGATCGGGGGAAATTCGCCGATTGGGCTCGTTCTGCCGACGCTTGCGTTGGCTCTTGAACTGTCGGGCTTTTTCGGACAAGTCGTTCAGAACGAATTCACGCGCGTGCTCGAGCAGCCGTTCGTTACGTCCGCAAGGGCGCGGGGTATGAGTGATTTCGGCGTCAGGCTTCGCCATGTTCTCCGCCATGCAGCACTGCCTGGCATAACTTTATCAGGTTGGGCGCTCGGCAAACTGCTTTCGGGCGCGATTTTGATCGAGGTGGTTTTCGCCCGTCAAGGCCTAGGTGGAGTCCTTGTTGCTGCAACGTCCTCGCGAGACGTTCCGATTGTCTCGGGAGCTGTTTTGATCTCTGCGGGCCTGTTCGTTCTTGTCAGTTTGATTGTCGATCTGACTTACCGGGTGGTCGATCCGAGGATCAAGTTGACATGAGCATGTTCGCCGAAGTCGCCATATCTCGGCTGCTCAGAGAAGTCCTAGCGATCCTGCGCCATGTCCCCTTTCGAATTGCGGTCTGTCTTATCATCGTCGGCGTCTTTGTCCTCGCAGCCATGGCGCCAAAGGTGCTGCAGACGCACGATCCGCTTGCTATTGATCTGACATCGGCATTGCAGTCTCCGTCGATCGCTCACTGGTTTGGGACTGATCAATTGGGTCGAGATCTTTACTCTCGCGTGGTCGAGGGCGCAGGCCAATCCTTGGCTATCGGACTTGGCGCGACGGCGCTGAGCATGTCCGTTGCAATGACCATCGGCGGCGCCGCTGCACTTTCTGGCGGTTTATTAGACAGCATTCTCAGCAGAATTATTGACGTGCTCTTCGCAATTCCCACGCTCTTGCTCGCCCTTGTGTTCGTGACAGTTTTTGGGCCGTCGGTATTGACCGAAGTCGTAGCTGTCGGAATCGGAACAGCGCCAGGCTATGCGCGCATGATCAGGGGCCAGATGCTTTTCATCAAAGGGGCAGGCTATGTGGAGGCCGCTAACGTGCTGGGCCATCCATTTCCCCGTATTGTCTGGAGGCATATTCTTCCCAACGCCATGAACCCGCTGACGGCAATGATGACGATCGGCGTAGGTCAGGCAGTTATATGGGCCTCCGGTCTTGCATTTCTAAGACTCGGCGTCGCTCCCCCGGCGCCTGAATGGGGCGCGCTGCTCAATGCCGGGCGCAATTATGTAATCTATGCCTGGTGGCTGGAGATCATACCCGGTTTAGCAGTTACGGCGTTTGCCCTCAGCCTCACCATCATGGGGCGCCATCTACAGGACCGTTTGGAAGGAAAAAGGTGAATGTCGCAGGGTCGCCCCCAGCCTGTCCCGCAGCAGCCAGACCTCCTCACGGTCGATTCGCTGCGTGTTTCCTTCGGGCGCGGCATCGCCGAGAACACGGTCGTGCGCAGCATATCCTTCTCTCTCCGACCGGGACAGTGTCTTGCGATTGTCGGTGAATCCGGCTCGGGCAAGAGCGTGACTGCGCGGTCTCTCATAGGCCTTGCTGGTCGCTACGCCAATGTTCATGCACGCCAGCTAAGCTTCGGCGGGACGGACCTAATCGGCCTTAGCGATCGTGCCTGGCGGCGCATCCGCGGCACCGAGATTGGCTTTGTATTACAGGATGCACTCGTCTCGCTTGACCCGCTTCGCCGGATCGGCAAGGAGGTTGGTGAAGGCTTGATCCTCCACGGTGCGGTATCATCACGCGAGGAGCTCGCGCAGCGCGTCATTGCTCTCCTTAAGCTCGTCGGTGTCCCTGAGCCCGAGACCAAGGCCGAGCAGCTGCCGCATCAATTATCCGGCGGCCAGCGTCAACGGGCTCTCATCGCTTCGGCACTTGCACTCGATCCGCGCATCCTGATCGCAGACGAACCGACGACCGCGCTCGACGTGACGGCGCAAGCTCATGTGCTGGCACTGCTCGAGGAGACCAAAACGAGGGGCAAGGCTCTGATCCTGATCAGTCACGATCTGGCAGTGGTCTCCCACGTGGCGGATGAGATCCTCGTCATGCGAGGAGGCGAGGTCGTCGAACGCGGCACCGCTGCCCAGATATTCAGAGATCCGCGACACCCCTATACTCGTCAGCTGCTGGACGCCGTGCCATCAGGCCGGCCGCGCGGCTCACGCCTCTCACCATCAACTATTGTGCGTTCGCCTAAGCAGCAAATGCAGCTACCCCTACAATCGCTGCCGAAATCGCGTCCCATCCTGCTCGAAGCGACAAGTCTGGTGAAGCGCTTCAAGGGCCCGGATGGCACTTTACGGGCGGCTGTGGACGGCGTCTCCTTCGAACTGCGATCCGGCGAGACTTTGGGCATCGTGGGTGAGTCCGGATCCGGAAAGTCAACGATGGCGCGCATGCTCCTGGCGCTCGACGAGCCTGACGAGGGAGCCGTTCAGTTTGCAGGCCGGCCTTGGACCACGCTCGCCGAGCGCGAACGGCGGGCTCGGCGGCGGTCGCTATCGATCATTTACCAGGATCCTCTTGGCTCGTTTGATCCACGTTGGACGGTCGGACGCATCATATCCGACAGCCTTTCGAGCGACGTTGAGACACGGCGCAAGCGGCAGGAGCGTGTTATCGATCTGCTCGATCTGGTCGGGCTATCCAAAGCCTTGCTGGACCGACGACCGCTCGAGCTCTCGGGCGGTCAGCGCCAGCGCGTTGCGATCGCACGCGCGATCGCACCAAATCCTGCCGTAATCGTCTGCGATGAGCCGGTTTCGGCGCTCGACGTCTCGGTTCAGGCCCAGGTCTTGGACCTGCTCGGCTATCTGAAGGACTACCTCGGCGTAAGTTATCTCTTCATCTCGCATGATCTCAGTGTTGTTCGTCATATCAGCGATCGCGTCATAGTTATGCGCCGGGGGAGAATCGTCGATAGTGGCGCCACTGACGAGATATTTCGTAATCCACAGTCTGAGTATACCAAGAGCCTTATCGCCGCCATGCCGCGTCTTGTGCGGGACCAGCGGATAGGTCCTTCAGCTACGATCCTCGAAGAAGGCATCGCATGAACGCCTTCGAATTCGATCCTTTATGATAAAATTGTCTATCTCCAATCGCGGGGCATTCGCATTTGCGCACCGAGTTGGTCACGACTAGCGCTCGTTCATCGCGCGACCGTCAGTCTGTGGCACGGGTTCCCGCTAGATGGACTGGTCGGCGCGCGGAGCAGAGTTAGCCGAGTTCGAACACTCGCTAACCGTGAGGTCGGCGATCCGCAATTGTCGGATTGCAAGTTATCGATGTCATGCCCGCTAGGACGGGCGGCTCTTGTGCTCGTGCAGACAAGCTCGCAATCTTCGCTTTCACGATAGCGTTGTCGATCATGGTGCGGTCCCTGACAACGAGAGCGTGTTTGTCAGGTTCAAGACAGTCGGCATCACTATCGATTTCATGACGCCTATTCAGCCCTTAATTGCGACTGATGCGGCTGGCACGGTCATTGCTATCGGAAATGAGGTAAGGCCGAGTAGGGGCAGACTTCAGCCCTGTGAACGATCACTTATCCGCCCGGAAGCCGTGGGTCCATTCTGAAAAAGGAACAAGACCTTGAAGTTTTCGCATTCGGTTTGATGGAGAGCGATTTGGATTTGCCTATAAGAGCCGACGAGCCAAACCGCAACTTCTGGACATATCGACACTGTCAAACGACCGTTGCGTGGTCAGCGTCGCCGGGCTCGGTGAATAGTCTCAGCGAGCCGCAGTGGGGGCGCATGACTAGAATTCGGCTGACGTGCTCAAGCGTGCCGGCCGCGGAGGTCACCGACACAATAGGCACCTCATCGACGCATCGTGTCGCCATTTCGCCGACGAGTTCGCCACAGGTCGCATAGCGTACCTCCAAGGCGCAGCAAAAAGAGGTCAATAACAGGCCCCCCGTAATCCGGGCAATACGGAATCGTGGTCATGTCGCAAACGATCGGCGCTGATAGCGCGTGCACCGCGAATGAAGGGGCAGAGCACTGGTCAGATCCGAAAAACAACCTTTCATCAGATGGCGACTTTGTTCGGTACTGGAGCCGAGCTGCCGATCGGCTGCGCGCGGTGGCCGCCGTCGGGTGGCGAACCGAAGAGGCGATCAGAAGGACTGGGATTGGCTTGCAGCTATCCTCCGAGGACTTTAATGGTCTCGACCTGTCAGAATTCCCGTTGCGACGCTGTACCCTCAATCGTGCGCAGCTCTACGGAGCCAAATTGGACCGAGCAGACCTTTCTGGGGCGAATCTTATCTGTCCGGGGCTAGAGAGGGCAAGTTTCCGCGGGGCCAAGCTCGATTTTGCATATATGCACGCGCTCGCTGCGCAGGTCTGCAACTTCGATGATGCCAGTCTGCGCAATGTAGTTGATGCAACCGGCAGTCTATTTCACGGTTGCAGCATGAAAAGGACACGCTTTGACAACGCCATGCTCAGCGGGCTTCTCGCTTATCAATGCGACGCGAGTGATGCTGTATTTGATGGCGCGGAGCTACAGGGCTCGACCATCAATGAATGTTTCCTTCCATCCGCTTCCTTCCGCTTTGCCAAGCTGAGCCAACTCACGATCACGAAAGCGCATCTGACGTCTTGCTCGTTCGTCCAGTCAAAGGGGGACTGTTTATCGATCGTGCGTCCCACCTCGGTCGATGGTCTTGTCCTGGAAGGCGCTCATCTTCCGTATCTGAGACTCTCAAAGGTAAGCGGCCGCATCGCAGCGAGAGCCATGAGCGCACCATTTGCTGATATTCACCTGTCAAATCTTCCAAATGCAGAGCTTGAGCAGGCAGACTTAAGCCAGGCGCGGCTTGTGTCCGTAAGCTTGTCCAACGCAAACCTCGTCGGTGCCGTGCTCAACGGTGCATCCATTCATTCCTGCCAGCTCGACGGAGCGGACCTGTCTCTGGCATCAGGCGAATGCATTTCGATAACAGAGAGCACAATGCGAGCCGCCAAATTATCGAGCTTTCGTGGCCGCTGTGCCTTTGTGCGCGACTGTGATCTCGAACGCGCAGACCTATCCAATGCTTATCTCTATAGGTCGATGATCACCGGTGATCCCCCGCAATCAATGGCACTGGATGAGGCAAATCTCGAAGGATCGAATCTCGTTCAGGCATATCTGGCCGCAGGAATGACGAGAACCAATCTGGAGGCAACGCGGGCCGCGTACGTTCGCATGAACCAATCGTCCTTGCGCGAGGCGAACCTGAGTGGGATGTCGCCGTTCCAGGCCAGCTTGGTAAAGGTCGACTTTTCGGGCGCTAAGATAACCACATTCGAGCCACCGTTCTTTGCAGACCGATGTCCGGGCCTACAGGCCGCTCTGAAGGGGGATCAGCCACGCGAGCCATCAAGCTACCTAACTGAATTCTCATCGTTGATCAGACGGGGTCGAGAAGGGTCCACCTGACGGCTTTGGAGACTGCAAATAGAACGGAATGCAGTGTCGGTGAGCTTAGGACAGCTTTGGGCGGTCGTCCGGGCTGTGAGCGAGCGCTAAAGCGCTATGGGGGTATTGGCATTGCCGGCGGATAGGAGAGGCAGGGCAGACTTTCTGCGCGATCGGACCAATCAGATCGCTCTTTGGGCGTTCAAAGAGACTGGAGTAGGAAAATGCATCTGGCATGTCTTTCCGCAGGTAAAGCGTTCATCCGGGAGGTAGCGAGAACAGGGCAGACAATCGGGACGGTACATACTCTCGGCGCCCTGCATCTTGGGCATGCAGAACTGATCAGAAGGGCGGCATCGGAGAATGACGTCGCGATCGTCACAGTCTACCCGAACAAGATCCAGCTTAGACCAGGTGGGAGCTACGATTTCAATTTGGACGAGGATATTGGACTTGCATTGCGTTCGGGAGCAACTGCCGTGATTTCCTCCAACGACGCCGAAATGTTCCCGCCTGGCTATCGAACCTTTATATCGCAAGGCGACTGTCATTTGCGTTTAGGGGGGCGTGATGCGTATTTGAAGGAAGCCGTTACCGGGGCAGTCCGCTGGATCTGCTATGCAAGGCCAACTCGCAGCTACTTCGGCTTAAAAGATATCGGTCAGGCGATCCTGGTGAAGCGCGCCGTCGCAGACCTCCTTCTGGATTGCGAGATAAGGTTTGTGCCGACCGTGAGATACAAGAACGGAGTGCCTATTTCGTCGCGTTTGAGGCGATTTGGCCGTTCCGAGCTTGATGAGCTGTCGTGTCTCTTCACAGCACTCAACCATTCGAGGAAAGAGATCGCCCACGGGGTATCTAGCGTCAAGGATCTGGTCGCGTCGGCTACATCTCAGATCAAGTTCCGACACTTTAAGCTCGATTTTGTTCGAATCGTCGGCGCCGACAACTTCGAAGACCTGGAGCAAGTCAAGATCCCTTTCATAATCTTTGGAGCGGCAACGGCTCATGGTCTCAGGATCTTCGATAATATCTACGTTCCAGATCAGGATACCCTCATGAAGGGTCCTTCGGATATCTGGATCGATCTGCCTGAACAGTCCTAGCCAGACGATTATTCATCCATGACCTTGAGAAAGCTATCCGCTCCGGCCGTATCCCAAGGCGAGGGTCGCCTTATGAAGGTGTACTAGGCTTGATGTTGCCTCCAGCGCATAGCGATCTCTAACCAGCGCTGACAGCGCTCACTGATCCATTGAGTAGATCGACTTGGAAAGTCAATACGATCCTTACTGCCCGACGTGGTAGGGCGAGGCTAGCTGCACTGTGAGGTAGCCTGGTCGAGCGGCCCGTCGCAGCTAAGCGCTGCGGCAGCTCGAAGCGATGAATCGCGCCACACCGCAAACTCTCGAGAGCGGAATCTGCAGAGATGATCATGACAAGGCGATCGGAAGATTATGGGGCTGAGGCTTCGTGTTTTATCCCGTTGAGCAAGCTGGATGTAAGCGAGGGCAAGCGCTTTCAAGACGAGAGCATATGGACCTGCTTCGAGCGGTTGCGAAAGGAAGATCCCGTTCACTACTGTCAAGACAGCGCTCATGGTCCATATTGGTCCGTAACGAAATACCGGGATATCGTAGCCGTAGACACAAACCACAAAGCGTTCTCGTCAGAGCAAGGTGTCACTATTGTCGACGTGCCTGGCGAGCACTGGACCCCGAGTTTCATCAAGATGGGGCCTCCAAAGCACGCCGAGCAGCGCAATACCGTGAGCCCGATCGTCGGACCGGAAAGCTTGACGAAGCTCGAAAGCTTGATCCGGTCTCGGGTCAGGGCGATTCTCGCCGGCTTGCCGCGCAATGAGGCCTTCAACTGGGTGGACATGGTGTCCATAGAGTTGACGACGCAAATGCTCGCCACGCTGTTCGACTTTCCATTTGAGGATCGGCGACTGCTGACCTATTGGTCAGACGTCGCTGTTACAGCTCCGAGAACGGGCCATGCAATCGACAGTTGGGACAAGCGAAGCACCATTTTGTCCGAGTGCCTGGACTATTTCACCCGGCTTTGGAACGAGCGCATCAAAGCCGAGCCGCGCCTCGACTTGATTTCCCTGATGGCGCATTCGCCTTCCACACGCCAGATGGAGCCGAGTGAGTTTCTCGGAAATCTGATTCTGCTGATCGTTGGGGGCAATGACACCACGCGCAATTCAATTACCGGCGGCCTGCTGTTCATGAATCAGTACCCCTCCGAACTGCGAAAACTAATTGACAATCCCGAGCTTATCTCAAGCGCCGTGTCCGAGATTATTCGGTACCAGACGCCAATCGCACATATGCGCCGTACCGCCGCGATCGACAGCATCGTAGGTGGAAAACAGATCAGGAAAGGCGACAAGGTCGTCATGTGGTACATCTCCGGTAACAGGGACGAAGAGATCATTGAGAACGCCAACAGTTTCGTGATCGATCGCAAAAATGTGAGGCAACATCTCTCGTTTGGATTCGGCATCCATCGCTGTCTTGGTCGACATCTTGCGGAGCTGCAGTTGAGAGTTCTCTGGGAAGAGATTTTGTCTGCGGGATTGTGGTTCGAGGTCGTCGGCGAACCCGAGCGGATTGCCTCTAACTTCGTGCACGGCTATTCCGCTCTCCCCGTGCGGATTGCAGCCTAGGCTCAAATTACTCTGCTCACGCAGAGGGCAGGCGGCGGGGCGGGCTTGTCCTGAACCATCTTTGGTTTCTGCAAGCAATGCCAGACGGGGTGATCGACGAGAAACAATGCTGTATATCGGAAGCTAACTACCGGCCCGGCAGACGCTTAGAAGGACCCGCGAGAAACGACAAGTGGGCGCGCGTCTCGAGTCGCAAACGCTTGGCATGCCGAAAATTGAACCTCAACGGCTACTCCGATGCAGGTCTCCGGGCCACCTCAATAGCCGAAACCATAGAGGCCAATGACCTTGATGTTGAGAATTGTAGCTGTGGCAGCGATTTTCCTTGGAGAAGCTCTTTCGATAGTCGCGGAGTTGATTGCCTCAAGGCAGTTCGGAAAGGCCGGTGGCGATCTGGCGATGCTTTGGCCGATGTTTGTCCTGGTGAGCTTGGGTGGCATCCTCCTCGTTTTTGGATACGCGCTGGGTTACATGCATCTGAAGAATATCTGGATCATTGTCGCGATATCGCTGGGGGCCATCCTGGTCATCGAGCCGATACTCACGGTTCTGCTCTTTAGAGACGTACCAACCGCCGGTTCGCTGATTGGGCTGGTTCTCGGTGCGTTTGGTGCGCTCGCTGCCCTATTTCTATGAAGGTGATCTGACGGAGCTTAAATGGGCGCCGGGCTTCTGCGAAATGCAGCGAGAACCGAAGCTGCGGAAGGGCGAATCTGCCGATTCGAACGGAAAAAATATCGTTGCTGATCGGCCTCTTGCACTCATCGTCATCGGTGAAAGGACCGCCGGTACGCTCTCCGGCAAAGTCCTCTTACCCTTAGCACGACCAGACGGCGATCTTAGGTCTGCCAATCGATATATGCTCATTGCCGTTTGACCATATTTTGCTTGCAAGCTGCGAACGTCCCCCAGGTTGCCTAAACACTTCGGGATAACTTGTCCCAATTGGCCGGGATCGAACCATCGACAAAGCGGGCGGGACTCGTACCGACGGTTCCTGCCCAGCGCACGTCCGCCGCGATCTCGTCTCAGCTGGATATAGCCGAGGCGTCCCTGGCATCGCTCTCTTCAGGAACATTGAGAGTTGCAACGGACGTGGAACCCTAGCCAACATCGGGGTTTCTTGAGCATCCCCAAGAGCGCTTTGGTCAGCTAGCCGTCAGTCACGCGGTCTATCCAGACGGGCTGACTTTTATTGGAGACAAAGTATGACGGGGATTGGCCGAGCTGGCACATCGGAGGTCGGGGCCACAGGAGCCGACAGCAGCGGGGACATAAGCCGTTCGAGCCCGGAGCCCAGCCTACTCCCGGGAGGACGCAGTCAGTCCTTCGATGCCGCCATCGAGCGGATGCGCTCTGGCACTCAAGACAGAACCGCGGTGCTTGGCAAGCCAGCTTCGAATCTGGCAGCGCCAACGCGCAGCGAGATCAAGGCAGCAAGGCAAAAAATGGACAACCTGCTTGGGGAGCTTGAGGCTAGCCGTCGAGCGGCGACGCGCGCCCAGAATCTACCAGAGGCGCAAGAGCTGATCGATCAAGTCGTCAAATCAGGCTCAACAGTTCTGGAGTACTACGCGGACCTGCCTGCCAATTTGGCGCGCCGCATCCTGCCGGACGATCAGGCTCGCCGGCTCCGCGATGACACGCTGCACGCGGCCGATGAATGTAACGCAGTCGCCACCCAGATTGTCTATAAGCTGGAGGAGGACAGAAAGAAAGCAACAGGCTGGCTTGGGAGGATTAGAAACACCGGTACGCCTGCCCAGGTGAGCGGCGCGTTTGCAAGCGTGGCAAACTACTATGCAGCCTGCATGGAATGGTGGGGAAAGAAGGTGTTGCGCTTGGAGCGGATGCAGTCTGTCTGGGCGGCTACTGCCAACTTGCCAAGTAGCACGCCCGAGATGCGCAAGGCCGAAGAGACAGCACTAAGACTGCAAACCGGCTGGGCTCTTAATATGAAGTGCATGCATCTGCAATCGCGGATCGCGCTCGCTGAGCTCTTGATTGACGCGCGAGCGAGCATGCTCGACCCACACGTGCGCAATGCTCTCATGGACGAGAGCGGGCGGGTGCGTCTGCTCGGGACCTTCGTGGAGGATGTTTTTCCGGCATTCATCTCGACGAACCAAGCCGTTCTATACAGCGACGGAGCAGTGCTCGACGCGGGGCATCGCGCCGTTCTGGAAGGAGTCATGGAGCGGCTTTCGGAATTTGCATCAGGGCTGAGCGGCATCGTTGCCAGTTTGAGGGGGGCCGGAACGGGAGCAGACCTTCCGCTGCAGTTGCTGGATGAGATTGTGGAAGGTGCGTGGGCGACAGCGAACGAGGTCATGCGGCTGCTGGCACTACAGCCAACAACACCGGTCACGATCGAATCGCCGGATTGGGCTGCGCCGCCTGAAAATGCTGGCGTCGTGGGCGAAGTCAATCCGCGCCGCAGAAAGGGCAAAGGAAGGCGCGCAGCGGCTGGAGGCGAGGGAAGCTCAACGGCCAGCTCATACGAGTCGCAACTAGGCAGGCCTGATACCGCTACGGCTCCGACGCGGAGGGTTATCGTGCGCTCCGATCTCGGGACAAAGAAAATCGCCACCACGGAGGAAGCACGCACCTCTTCCGCTGCAACCGAGCACCTCCAGATGTGGCAGGCGCCGCCGTCCAAGGAGGCACTGGCGGGATTACTTGAGCGATTGGACAAGCTGCTGCAGTTCGATCTGCCGTCCCAGCAAAGGAGCGTCTCGCAAACGCGCCAGATGAAGCCCGAGGACGCCGAACACGTCTTGGATTGCGTAATTACGCGCTTGCAGACGCAAGCCGAAGAAATTGAGGCCTGTGTAACTGCGTTGCAGGAGCGTCGCCGACGTGGCCTGCTCACCCCTTCGCAAGTTCCCGAAGTGCACGACAAGTTAACGCGGCTCAACGGGATGTTGTCCGAGCTGCAGGGACAGGCAAACTCATTGAAAGCGCGGAAACCAGCAATTACCAGCGATTGCATGAAGACCTACTCGTTTCCATCGCAAACGTATCTCGAGCAGTTGCGCGCGGCGGGGGAATTGGAGTCGGTGGGACCGCCGCACGCGCTGAAGGGCGAGCCAGGTAAGCTATTCGAGATCAAGCTGCAGCCTAAGGCGCTGCGTAGCGGCGCGACGCCAAGGCCGATGTGGGCGCACATCCATACCGAGTGGCCGGTTTATGCCTGGCAATTGGCAACGCTTAGCGATCGCGAATTCGCCGCATGCCATGTGAAGTCCGACGAACAGCGCGGATACAATCGGCATTGGCAGAACGCTCGTGCGGCCGAGGGCCACGACAAAGTCGTGATCCACCGGGGCAAGCTTACGCCTGCGTTTTGTAGGTCCTTGTTGAGCACCGCCGCTGGCCAGCCGTGGCAGCCCCTTTCCGATCCGGAGCACGTTTCAGCGCAGATGGCTCGACTGGGGATCTAGTGAGCTGGTTCCCTTGCGGCGGTGAGCCGTTCGGTGGCAGCGTTCATGCCTCCGGACTGCCGCGGCGGATTGCCTGAGCAGCGCCGAGCCCATCTACAAAAGGATGAAAGCCCGCGAGAGAACACATCTCACGGCAGGGGTATCAGCCGGCGGTCCGGAGAATTGTCGGTTGTTCCACAAGCAAGCTGCCATTCCGAGCTGTGGCGAACATCGGCGCCCATGCGAGAAGTTAGGCCGCTGAGTATTGCGGATGGAAAACATGTACCTGATGCCCGCGGCGATCCGCCCGGATGTAACAGTGCTTTCACCTGCCTGCCCGCGGCAAACTGGTGCGCTCGGCAGAGCTTCAACAGATCGTGGTTGGTCCGGGTGCACGGGAGCTGAGCATCTCGGTCGCTTTGACGAATCAAACCGGGCGGTGCACAACAACGCTGCCTGTTTGCTACTCTTGTAAAAACTACGGCCCCAGCATCACGCCTCGTTGGCCCCCAAGAGATGCTGGGGCTCGTCGTTCTTCCTTGAGCGTCTCGAGCCGAGTGACGTCTGAGGTGCTTTGCTTCAACTGCAATGGCGCGCCGAGCGGCTCCGACAATCCCAATACATGGGCGTATGGTCAGTCATGTCGCTGCTTGTTCAGTCGGCGTCACGAGCGACCGACGGCGGCATCGCCCGAAGAGCAGCCTCCACCGCCCGATCAGCTTGGCGGAGGCTGTCCATTGAGGCAGGGCCCGAGCTCACGACAGCAGCCCGGACATAGGTCTGACCGTCTTTTACAGCTCGATGCCATGCGCCCTAAGCACCCGGTGCATCACCTCGCCTTTGATGTAGCGGGCGATCTAGCTAACGACTTGAGGTCCTTACGTTCGCTAGGCATCGGCATCGCCCGTTAGGCCTGCTTCGGCGAGCCGTTGGTTCAGCCGAGTGTGAAACTCGTCGCCCATCGCCTCGACGAGCCGCTCCTCCATTGATGCATGATCTTCGGGGGCAATACGCCTCAGCACTGTTTCCCAAGGTTGCCAACGCGTTGCTAGATAGTACGCAAAGCTTGTCGCTTCCTGCTCCCGCACCGTTGCGATCGCTCTCTCAAGGTCGTCGCCGTTGACGTGAGACACCGTTAAAGATCGCATGTCGAGAGCGAAGTGTCGCAGCTCCGGTAGGTCGCGCAACTGAGTCTGGTAGGCAAGATAGATCTCGATCTCGTCGACCGGTATGGTGAGACTAAACGCATTGACCGTATAGCGCGCTATCCCGTCCAGCGCCTCCAAGCGGAACATGACGCGGGCATGCTGGAGCAACTCGGCGAGCCGATCGTCGTACAGGCCGTCCTCGATGTCCGCGTTCAGCCGTGCGGTCAGCATCCCGTTCCACGACAAAGTGACCCGATCCTCACACCTCGCGCACGCATCGGAGGCCAGCTGGACAGTCGAGCCCTCACCGCGGCCTGCCTCAGATCCTCGCCCACGGCCTGCCGAAATTCCTCATTGCGGTAATTCACCGTGCCGGCAAGCCGGTCGAGGAAAGGAGCATAGCCTAGCGCACCGGGCTCGTCGGCGAGGCCTTACGTTGCCAGTGTAATTGGGTCCTGTCCCAACCAATTTTCGACAACCTCGTGTAGCGGTCGGGGCGTAGCTTCCGTCGGCTCTGCGTCAGCGAGAAAAGGATTTGCGGGCCGGCTTAGTCCGCCGCACGCTCCGGTTCTCGAACGACTCGGTCTGTTGAGGGGATCCGGCCCATTCTCCTCTTCCAGATTTGAGCTGATCAGGTCGAGCCTCTTTTCTGAAACGAGATATTCCATGCTAGGATGCTGAGCCGTCGATAAGCTGACTATTGCCATCGCTTGAGAAAATCTGAGCCCTTGCTTTGGTGGTGACCTGTTGTCAATTTCCTGAGATGAGTTCAGCCGAGATGCCGCCATCGTCCCTATCCCGTCTTAACTCTTCGGCTGGCTAATTTGAGATCGGGAAAGGCTACGTCCAACAACCATATTCGGCGGTGGCAAGCTCTGGTCACGAATGCAGTCACGCTGGCTGCTAGCATGCCGCAGAGATCGGCTCCGCCGACGCGGTGATGGAAGCGGGTCAAAGTGTAACGCAACTGCGTTCGGGGAGCGCATGTTCGCGACCATGCAACCGACTGCGGCCTCGCTCAGACACTACAAGTTAAATCCAAAAGAGGCTGCTCTCGAGCGCTCCGGCACATACATCGACGGCTCCGAGGCTCGTCGAGCGTTCGATCATGAAGCAGATTTGCAGGTTCCGAGCGGGTTAAGATTGAGCCATACGGTCATGTCCGAGCTTATCCATTCCGTAGATAGATCTGATCAAGAAAATCAATTTTACCGCTTACAGGATCGTCATATAGACCGTCGAGGACGGTTGGGGCTAAGCTAGGGAAGCGATTTCTCGAATGAAAAAGTCTGTGTTAGTGACGGCGAGCGCCTTCGCGCTTGCAACGGCGGTGGTGCCTCCTTTTTCTGCCAAAGTTGCCGCGCAACCGGTTGCCGGCAGGGTGGAGGTAGCCGATACATCATATCCTCAGTGCGCGGACGACCCCTTGGAAGGTATCTGCGACCTGTTCTTTTGTTTGACCGATCCCTCGTGCGTGCGACACTGAGGACTGAAAACAAGTCAAGTAGAGAAACGAGGATTGAGCCTCGTGCGGCCGCTTGCTCCGACAGCGGCCGCGTCCTCGTGCCGTACGGTTACAATGGCAGATGGTGCAAGCGGCGCCGTCTTAATTCTCTTAAGATGATCAAAGTGATTGGTCTTTCAGCCCATCGGTGACTACTGCCCAATGGGCAACCGCCGCATCGGCGAACGTGGCGTAAACGGGAAAAGTCGTTTTAGACCCCCACGATCTGTTCCGATGCGAGCCCCAGCTCGACTAAAACTGGTCGAATTTCTCTTGCTTTCCATGCCACGCCCATAGCGCTCTTCCATTCAATGGTTCGCATTTCGGACGCCATGGATGTCCATTGTTCCCGCTATGCCTAGGGTAGCCGTCGTGGCGTGACGACGTTTCGTTTATGGTTGGGTGTGAAATTGAGTGGTGCCGTCTCCGGCATCATGAGCATGGCAAAGAGCCCGGCCGCGCTAGCGAAAAGCATGTACCAGGCGGGCACGAGTGCACTCCCGGTAAGGTGGATCAGCCAGGTGACGATTGGTTGAGCTGTGCCTCCGAAAATCGCTATCGCAAAAGCGTAGATCGTCGCGAAGGCGCCACCACGAATGTTCCTCGGCAGCCCTTCGGCCATGCTCACGTAGAAGGCGCTATACGGAATCGTTCCGATCAGGGTGAGGGCGCCGAGACCTCCTAGAAGTGCGAAGGCACTGCGGCTCTCTGCAATCCACAAGAACACCGGATAGGTCATCAGCAATGCAGTGACCTGCGGCCATATCATGATGCGACGACGGCCTGCGCGGTCGGCGAGCAGGCCGCCCAGCAGTGCTGCAGCAATCCCGACCGCATTGCTGATGAGCGTGGTACCAAAGGCGAGCGGCGCGGAAACGTGGAGGGTGTTCAAGGCGTAGGTGGTCATATATCCCGTTACATAAGTAGTGATCGTGCAGCTGGTCAAAATGACAAATCCCAAGCTCATGATGCGGCGATTGGAATGCGCTTGCCCTCCAGGCTGGGTGACCAGGACGTGCGTCTCGGGCCGGTGCAACGTTTCGGGTAAGACGCTTCGCAACCAAAGTCCAAACGGCAACGTAGCGGCGCCGAGCAACAGCGCGATCCGCCATCCGTACGCATTGAGCGCTTCGCTTGTCATGCTGAGCGAGAGCATTTCTCCAACCAACGCTCCGGCCGTCGCAGCTATCTGTTGGCTCGCGGGCTGAAAGGAGACAGCAAGACCACGCGCGTCAGCGGGAGCTGCTTCCATCAAGTAGGCGGTCGTCGGCCCCACTTCACCTCCGAGAGCAAAGCCTTGCAGCAAGCGTGCGAAGACGACCAGTGACGGAGCGGCAAGTCCTATTGTCTCATACGATGGCGTGATAGCTAACAATAGGACCGCGGCACTCATCATGGCAAAGCTCGCGGTCATCGCGGGCCGCCGGCCGGCCCGATCCGAATACGAGCCGAGTACGATGGCCCCGATTGGTCTGGTCACAAAACCTGCGCCGAAGGTTGCGAGTGATAGCATGAGGCTAGCGAACGAGTCGGTTGCCGGGAAGAACGCTTGGCCGATCTGTATCGCGAAAAAGCTGTAGGTCCCGAAGTCGTAGAATTCGAGAATATTGCCGATGGTTGCGCCCAACACGGCGCGGCTCGTCAAGCGTTCGTCTACGGGATCGAGGACCGGCTCCAGCCCCTCTCGAGTAGATTGCCTCGACATCCTCAACCTAATCTGAAGCGCGATCTCTGCCCAAATATTTTGGCCAGGTAGGTCGCACTGTTGCATTGCACTGCCCGCTCCCGTCTCACACGGCCATTTCGCCAAGCAAGATGTTGCTGAGGCGTGTCACGACGAAGCTCACCGTAACGTCTGCAATAAAAATGCCTGCCTCTCCGCCACCATTTAGCCCTTGATTTGATCGCTGGCATGGGCGGCAAAGACAAATATGCGAACCTGCTGCATTCGTCAGGTGGCTGCAGACTTTTGCGCTGCTGCGGCGAGTGTGCGACAAAATTGACGGGCGTCGCACACGACTGACGACGACTCGAGGCATTCCGCCTCGGCCAGGTTGCGTCCGCTCCCTAAGGAGCTAATGGGCTAGGCCCTTCATCGCCAAGGCGCTTGCCGCCGCTTAGCCTGCGGCGGTTTCTCGCGCCTGATCACCACTTATCGGTGCTCCACCTGCGGCCACGGCCGGGTCGCCAGCGAGCGGGCGACCCGTCTGCTCAGGGGCCGCTCGCATCTGGAGACAATCAAGACCCAGACCGTCCGTCATCCGTGCGTTCGGAGCCGCCCGCCGTGCATCTCAGCTATCTCCGGCGCGAGGGCGTCCTGAGGACGGGGACAAGGCGCGGGGCCTCGACGCCGACGATGCCGAGTCAAGTCGTTTGTGAGCGCTGACAAAGTTTCAGGGGCGTACATCTTGGTCAACCACTTGAGGAGCTGTTAACGCAAATCAGTGACGCCACACAACGTGCGGGCTACCGTTCGTGTGCCCGGAGGGGCGAGCACGAATGTGGCCTACGTTTCATCCCCACGGACCGTTGGAAAGAGAATTCACTCGTCTCCCTGAATAAGGAAAATCGTCGTAATTCGTGCGCGGTGTCGAACTCGCCGCTGAAATGTCCGCTTCCTCTAAGCGCGCCCTGACACGAGCGCCATCTGCATGACGCAGAGCGTCAATAGCAGCGAGGACAAATTGGGCCCTTCGTATTGGCTCACCCGAGGATGTAGCATCCGCTCGACCGATGTAGCTCCGGCTGTCGGTCCGAAGTTCCATGATGGCGCGCAGGATCAGAGGCACTGGGGACGTCGCGAACTCCCATTACACGCAGTGCCATCCGCAGTCCCGGGACCACCGGCACGACCGCACCTGAATGATCGTCTCGGCTGCTTTGCGTCTGAGCAATTTCGTTCTTCATCCAACCAGGTGAGCAGTTCGCTCCGCGGTTGCCGGACCCTCACGTAGGTCGCGCTCTCGTCCGTTTTCGCGCTGGTGCGGCTACGGTTAGCGGCCAGTGCATAGGCTCGAAGTGTAAGCCAGAACGACTGGTCGAGAGCAGAGATCGAAATGCACGCGTTCGATGCAAGGCTGGATCTGGCCGCGGTCCGCATCGCCTGGACCTCCTAACCAGCTTCACCGCCAGGTGAATGCAATGCACGACGCAGACCTGCGCGCCGATTGGGAGGTCAGGCGGAACGAGATTTGGCTCGCAGATGATCGCATCAGGCGTGGCAGATGTGGTCGCGGGTTTGTCTCCCTTCTTCGACCTTTGTCAGCTTCTCGAAAGCCAGCCTCTTTAACACTCAAGCTTGGCCTCTCGATGACGAAGCCGCCAATGTCTAAATTCGTGACGAACTTCAGCTCACTCCATGGGGAGATCTTCAAGAGGCCTTTGTTCTCATAATAGAAAGGAGAGCTTTATGGATCCGAACCGAGTCGACAATGCCCGTTCACCAGAATCACCAACGGCGCACGTCTGGACACAAGAAGATCATGATTTGTTCAGTCAGATCATGAATGAAGCGGGACCATCATCATCTGCCGTACCTGAGGAAGCGGTAGATGTCTCATTCGCCGCTCCCCCGAGATTCTCACACGGTTCGCAAATCGCCCCTGACTTCATGGTCGAGAGGCTGTTCCACCAAGGTCTCTTGCCGGACTCGGACCAGCCGACGATGACCTATGAAATCCGAGGTCACCGCTACACGGCCGGTTTGGATGGGTCCAATCGCGTTCTTCTTTTTCATAACCCTGCGGAGGACCAAGTGGTTGCGGCCGGCCGGGCGGGGCTACCGGAATTCGGAGCTTTCTGGACGGAGCACCGGCGCTTCGGAACGCCGCTAGCACAGCAATGGGCCACACCTGCCCTGATGGACAAGCTGCGCGAAGAAGGTTTCATGCCGACCGAAAGGAACCCGACAACAATCCAGCTTAACGGACGGGCCTACAAAGCCGAATTAGCCGAAGGAGGGTTCGTTAAGCTTACGCGGGTATGAGACGCAACCCGACGGTGAAGCGATCGCGCCGGACTGGAGCCCTGCGGTCACTTCGGTTGTCCTTACCCGGATAGATAATTCACCGCTCAGCAACCAGTGGGTTCGCATCATCGGACCCACTGGGAGCCCACGAGATTCACGGCCATCCTGGCCATTTCGTTTGGGTGGTGCCGACGTGTCATCCGGCCTGCAATATAACCCGTATTGCCTAACCTGAGGATGTTACTTTCCCTTGAGTGATGTGGCTACTGCCGTCGACCAGTCCGAGGTTGCACCATGGCACGCAGGAGGACTGGGCCCATTACACGCGGCCAGCGCCGTACCTCTAGCCGTGCGCGGGATGATCGTCTCGGCTGCTTTGCGTCTGAGCGGTCCCAACAAATGCTGCACGATGGTGTGCTTGCGGGGGCCCGAGCTGTCCGGTGTTGCTCAGCGAGGCGGAGACTTGCCGGCGCGCTCAGGCAGGGCTACTCGGCCGCCGACCAGCGCTCGATGTCGGCTGGGTTCGCGCAAATTGGGCGGCGAAACCGGTAGCCGTGCAAGGTATACGCGGGAGCGGCGTAGGCGGTGCGAGCCTACATAGCCTTGTGGGCGCGGAGGTATTCTGAGGGAGGCGGAAGCAAAGGTTACATATCTGCAACGATCGTCGCAAGTGGCTCAGTCGCTTTGCGTAGCAGTGGGATTGGGCGAGTTTATTGGATCGCGATCCTGTCAATTGGCGCTACCAGATCTGGGCGTTTTGCAAGCACTGCCTCCTCCTTAGGATCACAGCAAAGCCGCATGCACATAGGCGTGTGCAAACAGCTTCGAACCGGGAAGAAGGCGCTATGACGAACATCAATCTCACGTCCCAATCTATTGCAGCTGCACGCGGCGGACAGCGAGCCATCACCGACCAAAAAGTCTTCAAATGGAGAGTGCTGGCCCCGAGACGTCGAGGTTTCCAGATAATACTAGGCATGAAGCCGATGGCCCGGATGGCTGTAGCAAGAAGGCGCGCGCTCGCCATGTACGATCTCGACCGGTGCTGCGCAATCTGGTGGCTCTATCGTCTCCATTTCGGGTTCACCGGCGACGTGATGTTGGGGCTCGCCGCGGTCACGGTTGCTCAGAAGGGATCCCGCTGCGGAATATAGCAATCGTGGCGTCTAGCGCCTTCCATACAGGCTAGGCCACCGAACCTACCGCAGGTTACGCGTTTGGCTGGCGGACAAAGGCGTTGCTGAACGCCAATCGCCTCGAGTCTCTCCCAGCCAACAGGCCACAAATGACGTCGAGTACCGGCGGCCTGCGCGGGGCGCCGATGGTGCCAGCCAACGCGATCAGCAGGCCGCGAAGATCGGACTTGTGCTCGCACTTCACACCTAAAGTCGAAACTTTCGGCGGACGATGCTGCCCGCAGCGCCGAGTTGTGAGTGGCCGAGCGGTGGCGCAAGCGATCATCGAGGATTTACCTACTGCGACGATGAGCAAGGCGGCCGCTGCGCAACATGCCGCCCTTAGTAAGAACCGATTGTCAGGTTTGAGACGGACGTCCAAAAGTCGACACTTACATGGGTTGGAGCGACTGGAGAACCTCCAATTTTCAACCGGCACGCTGCTTGCTCCACCGAAAGCCAGCGGACGCAATTCCCGCATGCCCGCGCTTTGAAGCCGAGTATGCATCCTCCGATGCTTCCGCTCACCTAGCAAGACGCTCAAGTCCGGCTGGCCAACTTTAGGACTACTCCATGAAGAATTCGCTTTTTCTTGCAGCGTCGCTATCCATGAGCTGTTTGATGGCCGCGGGACTGTCCCAGACGCTAGGGCCTGCGACCGGAGCCGAGGATCCTTTTCTTTGGCTTGAGGAGATCGAAGGGCCGCGCGCATTGGCTTGGGCTCACACCCAGAACGACAAGACATTCAGTGCGCTCCAATCCGATCCACGTTACCAGCGCTTCTACGGCGATGCGCTCTACATTCTTCAGGCCAAGGACCGGATTCCGTACGTCTCATTGGGACGGCGCGGTCTCGATAATTTCTGGCAGGACGAGAACCAGGTGCGCGGCGTCTTGCGGCGTACGACGCTTGAAAGCTATCGCACCCAGAGCCCTCAATGGGAGACCATCCTCGACGTGGATGCTCTCGCTGACGCGGACAAGAAGAACTGGGTTCTTAAAGGGGTGAGCTGCCTCCCGCCCGAAGAGCGCCTATGCTTGCTCAACCTGTCCGAGGGCGGAAAGGACGCTGTGTTCGTCCGGGAGTTCGACGCAGTCGCCAAAACCTTCGTTACGAACGGCTTCGCACTTCCCGAGGGAAAACAGGAGGTCACTTGGGTAGACAGCGACACGGTCCTCATTGCACGAGATTGGGGCGAAGGGACCATGACGCAAGCCGGTTACCCTTTCGTTGTGAAGGAGCTCAAGCGCGCTCAGTCGCTCGTGGAAGCGCACGAGGTCTTCCGGGGCGAGCCGACCGATGTCGGGGCCACACCATTCGTGCTGCGCGATAGTGAGGGCACGGTCCATGCGACCGGCGCCGTCCGCAGCATCAGTGCATTCGAGCACGAATATGTTCGCTTTGGGTTCAAGCCGACTAAGCTCAATCTGCCAAAGAAGGCGACCATCGGGGGCATCGCGAGTGGTCGCCTGCTGGTGACGCTAAACGAAGACTGGACGTCACCGTCCGGCGACACCTCCTTCTCAGCCGGCTCGATCATCTCGTATGACCTGGCCGAATGGAAGCAGGATCCGCTGCGCGCCAGACCCACGCTCGTTTTCAAGCCTGGGCCTCGACAAGCACTGAGCGGATTCACCGCCACAAGAAACTTGTTAATCCTAACGATTCTCGACAATGTTCAGAGTAGGGCGTTCGTCTACAAGTACCATCAGGGCGCCTGGCAGGCCACGCCGATCCCGCTTCCAGAGAATGCGAGCGTCGGTCTGGCTGCGGCATCGCATGAAACGGACGAGGCGATGTTCACCGTCTCCAGCTTTCTTAGCCCGACGATGCTCTGGTACTTCGACGCTGCAACCGAACGCCTTGAGACGCTGAAGGCGACACCTCCTAGGTTCGACGCCTCGAGACTTGTCGTCGAACAGTTTGAGGCAATCTCGCGCGATGGCACCCGCATTCCTTACTTTCTGCTACGCCCCAAGAGCGCAAGGTTTGACGGATCAACTCCAACGCTTCTCTATGGCTATGGTGGGTTTCAGACTCCGCTCGTCCCCTCTTACCTGGGCCTCACTGGACGACTCTGGCTCGAGCAGGGCAACACGTATGTTGTTGCGAACCTGCGTGGCGGGGGTGAGTTCGGGCCCCAATGGCACCAGACTGCCCAAGGAGCAACGAAGCAGCGCACATGGGATGACTTTATCGCCGTCGCGGAGGACTTGATCCGGCGCAAAATCACTTCTCCCCGCCGGCTGGGCGTAGTCGGCGGTAGCCAAGGAGGCCTCCTGGTAGGGACAGCAATCACCCAACGACCCGAGCTCTTCAATGCGGCCATCTTACAGGTTCCGCTGTTCGACATGGTTCGGTTCACCAAGCTGGGCGCCGGAGCCTCCTGGATCGGCGAGTATGGCGATCCCACTATTCCCGAACAGCGCAAATGGCTCGAGGCCTACTCGCCCTATCAGAGGTTGGTGCCAGGCACGACCTACCCGTCCCCCTTTATTCTCACGTCCACCAAGGACGACCGCGTGCATCCAGCGCATGGCCGCAAGGCAGCGGCGAGGCTCGCTGCGTTGGGCCAACCGTACCTCTACTATGAGAATATCGACGGGGGCCATAGCGCCGCCGCCAACCTCATTGAACAGGCACGCCGGATCTCTTTGGAATATACTTATGCATCCCAGCGGCTTGTCGATGAGTGATGTCGAGGACTAAGATCTACTTCAATGATGACGCTTGGCGGACGCCGTTATCGGCGGCGGCGCCAGCAAGCCCGTCTTTGCTCATTCTCCGCAGACTATAGTATCTCCCTGGAGGTGAATCCGAGCGATCAGCCACCCCTTAGTCTCGCCTATCAGTCCGGGTAGGTGACTCAAGGTCGATTTCTCGTTACGTTAATACCCACGGGGCATTTCGTGTGAACAGCCCTCGCGGCATACCGGTGCGCCATCCTCTCGATCCCGTGGCTAACTTCATTGGCGGTGCGGATGCGGATAGCGATAGCGCCTTTTTCATCAAGTCCCCTCGATAGGCACCAAGTCGCGTCCACGCTGATTTCCGTCTAGCAGGCTGTTGAAAAAGGCACTCGCCGCCGAGCGGCGACCGTGATTCATTAGCTCCGACGAGATTCGGAGATGGTGCGTGCGCGGGGGCGACAATCGAACGGGCGAACTGTTCAGCTACGTTGACCTGGAAGCGCGGGTACGGCGTGATCATCCGCTACGCGCGATCCGGACCATCGTGAACGAGGCGCTGTCGGCGCTGGAGCGCGAGTTTGCCGCGCTCTATTCGCCAATTGGGCGGCCATCGATCCCGCCGGAGAAGCTGCTGCGGGCGATGCTGTTGCAGGCGTTTTATTCGATCCGTTCGGAGCGGCTTCTGATGGAGCGGCTGGAATACGATCTACTGTTCCGCTGGTTCGTCGGCATCGGCGTTGACGACGCAGCCTGGGACCATTCGGTGTTCTCCAAGAACCGCGACCGGCTGCTGGAAGGCGACATAGCGGCCAAGTTCCTCGCCGCGGTGCTGGCGCAGCCCAAGGTGAAAAAGCTGCTATCGAGCGATCACTTCTCGGTTGATGGTACGCTGATCGAGGCGTGGGCCTCGATGAAGAGCGTCAAGCCGAAGGACAGCTTTGGCGAGCCGCCGGCGCAAGGCGGCGGGCGCAATGCGGAAGCTGACTTTCACGGCCAGAAACGCTCGAACGACACCCATGCTTCGACCACCGATCCCGATGCCAGGCTCTATCGCAAGGGCAAAGGCAAGGAGACGAAGCTGTGCTTCATCGGGCATGGGCTGATGGAGAACCGCCACGGCCTGCTGGTCCACGCCTGCCTGACGCAGGCCGATGGGCATGCCGAACGGGTGGCCGCGCTGCACATGATCGAGCCTCATGCCGACCGGCCGACAGCGATCACGCTTGGCGCCGACAAGGCCTACGATGCAGAAGACTTCGTCAACGAGCTGCGCTCGATGAACGTGACGCCGCACGTTGCGCAGAACACCAGTGGCCGCAGCTCTACGATCGACGGGCGAACGACCCGGCACGGCGGCTATGCCGTCAGCCAGCGCATCCGCAAGCGCATCGAGGAGGCATTCGGCTGGATCAAGACGGTAGCCGGGCAAGAGAAGACCAGCTTCCGTGGCCGTGATCGCGTCGGATGGGCCTTCACCTTCGCTGCCGCCGCCTACAATCTGGTGCGGCTGCCCAAGCTGATAGCGGAGGCCGGCTGATGGCCAAGGTGCCCGGCTTCGCCAAGGCCTTTGCCGGCCGATGGCGCATCGTCGAAATGGACAACTGGGACAGCGACTTCCTCGATCTTGTCGAAGAGGCGCATCTCACCTTTGAGGGCAAGTCCGACGGTGAAATTGCCTTCGGTGCGCTGAAGGGCTTTCTCGATGTCCGCTACGGCGCGCGAGACGGTTCGGCCTGCGCGGAGTTCTCATGGGAAGGGCACGACGAGAATGATCCCGTCTGCGGTCCCGGATGGGTCATGATCGGCACTGCAGGCAGGCTCGTCGGCCACTTCTGCATCCACAATGGCGAGGAGTCAGGCTTCGTTTGCGAACGCGGCTGAGTTCTTCAACAGCCTGCTAGTGCTGACCGGCGTTATGTCGCTCAGTCGTGCGATGCTGTATTTCTCTCGTATCAGCGAGCCAAAAGTGTGCAATCCTCATCTTGCTCGCTTTTTCGTCAATCCTCAGGATGCCCCGGTTGAAGGCTCACTGCAATTCCACAAATGCATTCCGGCAATCGACCGATACGCGGAGTGCGAAGAACATGGCAGTACAATATGCACGGCGGAGGTATGGGCGGCTCAAAGCACCGAATTCGCAATTTTGACGCCACAGCGAGACCTGCCCGCTAACGGGTGGAGTATCTACGATGGTACGGTCCGCAACCGACAATGTGTCACCGATCAGCAGCCTGAACCGTCCGGCTGATCCTGCAGTCGTGACGATGTCTGAGCGATTGCAGGAATTTCCGTGGCAGATTGAGCGGGTATTGATAGCCCACACGTATCATTGACCGACTGCGCAAAGGCCTGTCAGCTTGCGGTAAGCTATCACAGATACAGAGTCTTTTGGGGTTAACGGGATATGGCAGGGACAGCGCTATTGCTCCAGATCGATCAGCGCCGAGTCATCTTTCCGCTAGTCTCAGCGGCAGTGCGGATGTGGTACGGACTAGTTGGCCTGGTTTCAGCCCCCGGGTCCGGTTAGCAACGAGCCGCGCCCGCACTGTTTTACATCTCGCTCCGACCGATCGTGGTGGCCATCTCCACAAGCTTCGCAGGTACTCTGGCGAAGGTCGGTACACCACCTGAAAAGGTGAGGGCCACGTACTTCCATTTCTGCCGCGACGTGCGCAATGAATGGCATTGGACCCTACATGCCAGGAGAGCCACCTGAATCGCGAGTTTGGCCGCAAGCGCTTCGGCGATGAAGGCTATGCTATGGAAGAGTTGGTCGCAGAGCTTGGCGCCGCCTTCCTGTCCGCCGATCTCGGCCTGACACCGGACGTGAGGGAGGGGCACGCCTCTTATATCCCTTCTTGGATCAAGGTGCTGAAGAACGACAAACGCGCGATCTTCAAGATCTCGTCCAATGCCCAGCGGGCGGCGGACTTCCTGTATCGGTTTCACCAAAAATTCCGCCGCGACCTGAGCCGCGGCGCCTTGTTCTCCCTGAGAACCGGCATCGCGAGTAAGGTCCGACTTTAAATATCGGAGTAGTTGTGCGCCTTATCCACGGGCCAGGGTTGTGGGCTCTACTTGGCCGGTAGAGGTGAATCACCGAAGCATGGGTTGCAGCCTCGCATCGAGCGGGGAGGCGCAGCATGGCTCGCAACGTCATCATCTTCTCAGACCCGCCCCGACGTCGGCGCCGTCATTCGCAATAGACGCAAACGCCTCAAGCTAGACCAGTCGACACTGGCCAAGCGGATTGGCGTTAGCCGTCAATGGGTGATCGACGTCGAGCACGGTCATTCCCGCGCAGAGGTGGCCCTTCTTCTTCGTGCTCTCGACGTTCTCGGCATCCAGGTGGACGCCAATAGTTGAGCGCCTACCAGCCCGGGTCTACCTCCGCAGTTGATATCAACGCCATGGTCACCAAGGCCAAGAAAGGCAAGACATGATGGTCGAGCTCATTGCACTCTTGGATGGCACCGAAGTCGGTCGCGTCCGCAGTGACGCGCGCGGCCGGCTGACCTTCGTCTATGAGAATGCATGGCGCAACGCGGAGGGGGCCTACCCCCTGTCGCTTTCCATGCCGCTTGCGGCCGAGGAGCACGGTCCAGCCACTGTTCAGGCCTTCTTGTGGGGGCTGCTTCCTGACAACGAGCAGGTGCTCGAGCGCTGGGCCAAGAAATTTCAGGTATCGGCGCGCAACGTGTTTGCCTCATCTCTAACGTCGGCGAGGATTGCGCCGGGGCCATCCAATTCGTCACGCCTGATCGATTGCAGGTAAGCGGCGTGTCTCCCGCACCTTGTTCGGCGTGAGCTGATCGGCAACATGCGAGCCGTCATTTACAGTTAGGTTCGCATATATGGTTGACGATATGGTTGACGCTTCGGAGCCACGGGGCCGGGTGGATATCCAGGTCGGAGCGGGGCGTCGGCGGCGGTGGAGCGACGCGGTCAAGGGGCGGATCGTGGCAGAGTCGTATGCGCCGGGCGCTGTTGCGTCCGAGGTGGCGCGCCGGCACGGCCTCGCGCCGCAACATCTCTTCGTTTGGCGCAAGGCCGCGCGTGCCGGTGTGCTGAGCTTGCCGGCGGAGGATGGGCCATTCTTTGTTCCGGTGGTATCGGAGCTGCACCCCGCCGCTGGGACGACCGCGGAAGCGGCAAGGCGGAACGCAACAACGATCAGCATCGAGATTGGTGATGCGGTGGTTCGGGCAGCGGCCGGGGTCGATCCGGGGTGGCTGCGCGATGTGCTGCGGGCCGTGAGGGCGACGACATGATCGCGGCTTCGGCGGGCGTACGGATCATGATCGCGACGCGGCCGGTGGACTTCCGTAAAGGTGCGGATGGTCTGGCCGCGCTGGTGCGCGAGCAACTCCATGATGATCCATTCGCGGGAACGATTTTCGTCTTCCGTTCAAAGCGCGCGGATCGTTTGAAGATTTTTGCCTGGGACGGGTCCGGGCTCGTGCTGCTGTGGAAGCGGCTGGAGCATAGCTCGTTCCGCTGGCCACCGATCAGCGATGGCGTGATGCGTTTGTCTGCCTCACAGCTCGCCGCGCTGATGGACGGCCTGGACTGGTCGCGCCTGCATGCCCGCGACATTGCTCAGCCGACCGCAACGTCATAAACCCTTTGACCAATTGAATCACGTCGGCTGCAATATTCCACAACGGCCCACGAATCAGCTTGAGTGCCGGGCGTGAGCGAGACCACGGATCAGCTTCCGACCGATATTGAGGCGCTGCAGGCGCTGGTTGCCGCGGCATGCGCGGAGCGCGACGCTGCGATCGCAAAGTGCGACGCTGCGATCGCCGAACGCGACCAGGCGCTGTCGCAAATGGATCGCCTTCAGCATCTCTTGCGCCAGCTGCAACGCGCGCAGTTCGGTCGCCGCTCGGAGAAGCTCGATCCTGAGCAGTTGCAGCTGGCGATCGAAGACATCGAGCAGGCCATTGCCAGCGACGAGGCGGCTCAGGACCGGAAGGACACGGCAGGCGCACGCCAGCGCGCTGAACGGCGTCGCGCCAGCCGTGGTGCGCTTCCGGCCCATCTGCCGCATATCGACGTCACGATTGCCCCGGAAGTGACCTGCTGCCCGTGCTGCCGCGCGCCTCTGCATGTGATCGGTGAGGAGACCTCACGGCGGCTCGACGTCGTCCCGGCGCAGTTCCGCGTGATCGTCACCCACCGTCCCAAATACGCCTGTCGGGCCTGCACGGATGGCGTGGTTCAGGCGCCGGCGCCGGAGCGGCTGATCAAGGGCGGCTTGCCGACCGAGGCGATGGTCGCCCATGTGCTGGTCGCCAAATATGCCTGGCACCTGCCGCTCTATCGGCAGGCTCAGATGCTGCTGGCGCAGGGCATCGACATCAAGCGCTCGGTTCTGGCGTTCTGGGTCGGCTATGCGGCCGCGGAGCTTCGTCCGCTCTGGCTCAGGCTGCGCGAGACCATTCTGACCGCGCGCAACATCGCGGTCGACGAGACCACAGCGCCAGTGCTCGATCCCGGCCGCGGCCGCACCAAGAAGGGCTTCTTCTGGGCCATCGCACGCGACGATCGGCCGTGGGGCGGAGCCGATCCGCCGGCAGTGGCCTACACTTACGCGCCCGGTCGCGGCGCCGTCCACGCGCTGAAGCTGCTCGACGGTTATCGCGGCATCGTGCAATGCGACGGCTATACCGTCTACAAGACCATTGCCAACACCGCGCCTGACGCGGCGATCACGCTCGCCTTCTGCTGGGCTCATCTGCGGCGGCGCTTCTTCGACGTTGTCCAGGACGGTCCTGCCCCGATCGCCAGTGAAGCTCTCGAGCGTATCGCCGCTCTCTATGCCGTCGAGAAGACGATCAGGGGCCGCAGCGCCGATGAGCGCCGTGCCGTCCGCCAGGAGCGCAGCAAGCCGCAGGTCGCGGCGCTCAAGGCCTGGTTCGAGCAGCAACTCACCCGCGTCTCGGGCAAAGCGACAATCGCCGAGCACATCCGTTACGCTTTGAACCACTGGGGTGGCCTGACGCGATTCCTCGACGACGGCCGCATCGAGCTCGACACAAATATTGTCGAGCGGAGCATCCGTCCTCTTGTCCTTAATCGCAAGAATGCGCTGTTCGCTGGGCATGATGAGGGCGCGGAGAACTGGGCCTGCATCGCTTCGCTGATCGAGACCTGCAAGCTCTGCGGCGTCGAGCCGCAGGCCTATCTGACCGACGTCCTCACCAGACTCGTCAACCTCTGGCCGGCCTCGCGTCTGGACGAACTCATGCCCTGGGCGTGGAGCGCCGAGCAAGCTAACAGCCTCACCGCTTGATGAACTCGCTTCCTGGATCGCGACCGATCCAGCCGGCTCCATCGCCACCGGCTCTGTGCCTTCCGGCATCTTCAACAACCCGTCGCGCACCGCCTTGCGCCAGGCCGACAAATGCTGCGGCGACAGATCATGGCGCCGCGCGACGTCCGAGACGATCGCGCCCGGCACAAAGGATTCCGAGACAATCCGTCTCTTGACCTCGTCGCTCCAGCGCCGCTGGACCCGTAGCTGCGATGCGTCGAAAACACGCTCGATCATCTATACAAACCGTCCTCTTCAAGACGGAACGCATATTGCCGATCTGCTCAACAGCAACAAGGTGCGGGAAACACGCCGCTTACGATTGCAGGCTCTGAAAACAGGCAAAGACGACAAGATCGAATGGCTGGATAAGCCGGAAATTGCAAACCGGCTTCGAGTCTTGCGAGAGGATCACGCTGCCTGGCGTCTGCCCCGCGACACGGGTCAATTCTGTCTTGCAGGCGGCCAGCCGAAAACCGCGCTTGTCCTCAAAGACAACAAATGGGGCATTCCGTCCGGGCGTATACCGACCACCCACATTTTGAAACCACCGACGGGCCATTTCGATGGTCACGCCGAGAATGAGCATATCTGCCTGCAGCTCGCACGCGAACTCGGGCTGCCAGCCGCTGAAACCAAGGTGATGCGCTTCGAACAGGAAATCGCGATCGTGATTGAACGCTACGATCGGCAGGTCAGCGGGAACGACATCATCCGCGTTCATCAGGAAGATATCTGTCAGGCCATGGGCATCCCGCCGACCAAGAAATACCAGAACGAGGGCGGACCAACGCCTGCCGATGTGGTCGAGCTCTTGCGTACCTACTCGACAGACCGCGAGGCTGACCTTGAGACGTTCGTCAGCGCTTTGGTCTTCAACTGCCTCATCGGAGGTTCTGATGCTCACGCCAAAAACTATTCATTGCTTCTGGCCAGCGGTCCTCTCGTGCGTCTCGCCCCCCTCTACGACGTCGCCAGCATTCTTCCCTATGACCACGTCGATCAGCGCAAGATCAAACTCGCCATGAAAGTCGGGGGTGAATACAAGCTCGGTCAAATTGGCTTGCGTCAGTGGAAAAAAAGTTGCGCGCGAGACGCGTGTTGATGCGGACGTGCTCATTGCTACACTGATCTCCATGGCCGGGCAGATCCCTGACCTGGTGCCGGACATTCGCACGCGCGCGCAAAACGAGGGATTGGAGAACACTGTTATCGAGCGATTGGCAACGGCTTTGGGCACGCGAGCCAAGTATTGCGAACACGTTCTGAAAGGGGATCTAGGATACGGATCATCCATCAGTTGAAGGGAGTCGAGCGCAACCACGAGCTCATTCATTCCGATATCGGCGTGCTCGCCGAACGGCTGTCCGATAGCCGTTGCTGCGCCGCCTCATGCTCGTCCGAGTTACGGTTTGCATGCACTCAGCTGGCGATCAACACGGTACGGACATACAAACTGCTGTCCGATGGGCGACGCGATCGGATTGACAGGCTCGATATGCCGAGCTCATTAAGCGCATTATGGCAAGATCGTTGGTCTCTGGTGATACTTACAAACATAATCCGGCACCCCTGAATCACTGAAAGATTATAATGACTGAATCGATCGTTTTTCAATGTCGCGCGCAATCTGCGGGGGGCCGCGAGTGTTGTAACAAGCTTGTATAAAAAGAAGAAGTCGTATCGTTGGTGCCGCGCACCAGCGTGGCACGATACGAGTGAAGGCCGTTTGCCCAAGCATAGGCTATATACGCTGAACTGGTTTCTACTCAATCAGCCCGCCGGGATCGACCTGCGCTAGCAGGCGGTGGGCTGCAACAGAATCGATGTGAGCCTTCGTTCAGCTTCGTAATCAAGCCTGCGGCAAAGAATCCGCGGCAAACGGCCGGACGACGCTCAAGAGCTGCGCGAGAATGCAGTTTTAGGACAAATACGCGCACAAGAATGTAGAAGAGGCAGCTTCTTCCTCCATCATTGCGGCGCTCTGCTCCGGGTTGCCTCGCGATTGCCTGGGTTGAGGATTACACCTTGACTCCACTAGGATTGGGCGAGGGCAGACTAGTTCGCGGGAGTTCTGCTTGATCGCTATGGAGTTGCTGCGCACCTACACTGGCTCGCCTGTCGGCACTGTGGGATCTCCAAATGTTGAGCGCCGCTACAGCTGCGCTATCACGGTTGGTCCTCGATGAGGTCTGCGTGAGCCTCTCCCGGTACGAGACGAGCGATCGCGTTGATGTCACCTTGAAAATTCTGGAGGTGCCAGCACAGGTGAGACGAGGCCCGATCGGCTGAAACAAATCGGTCGCGAAGCGCTTTCCAATGCCTCGATAGCGGCACCCCCTCAGTATCACGCAGGCCTCCCAGAACGTCCATGATGTTGGCCGGGCACGGTGTTCGTCACGGGGAGCTAACGAATGTATAGGTCGTACATTTTGCCTCCTAGCGGGTCCGCACAAACACTGCCGAAGCGCGTATAAGAGGCCCGCTGCCGGGGAAAGTAGCAGGAAAGCTGCGCCTAGGTTTGACGACGTTCGAGGCCCCCCTGACCGCGGGGCCGTACCGTTGGGTCGTCTTATTGTTTGCGCCTTTGTGTACCCACGGTCCCGCTCAACTTCGGTCACGCCCGCAGGCACCAGTCGCCCTGAATCCTCTTTCCGGCGCTAGCCCGCGGAGTGACCCCGGCAATCTGCCATTGACTAAGATCAAAGGATGCAATTCAGATCCTGTATCGTGGTGAACTTAACGGAGGCAAGAGGTCTTATGCGCTACCTTCTCCTTATCGGAGTGCTCGCACTTCCCATCCTCGTCGGCTCAGGATCGCGTTCGACGGCTGGTTCGCGGGCTCATTCGTACACGCCACCGGTACGCCAGGACGTCTATTGTCTGCAGGGACGCAGTTGGGGATATCCGGGCAATTGCCAGTTCTCGACCTACGACCAGTGCATGGCTACTGCATCAGGTACATACGCCTATTGCGGCATCAATCCGACCTATGCTTTCGGGCAGCAACGAAGACAATCGCGCTGATGTGAAGCAGAATTGCTGGTAAGCCAAGCGGCGGATTTGAAACATTTGCCCGGGCAGGCTCCTGTTGCGTTCGTTCGCTCACCTTTTCTGCGCTCGCCTTTTCTCCGATGCCGGCCAGGCCCGCGGATATCTAAAGCCCTGTGCTTCTCCGCCACAGACAAATGAGGAGTATAACAGCCGTTCGAGGCAGTGCCTGAGCCGACATTCATCAAGACAGCCCTCCAAGAAGCCGAAAATTATCGGGCGATCTGTCCTAACATTAGTGGGCCGGCTGCGGTTCTCGATTTGGCCCGGCGGCCGCAGCAGATTGGCGACGGGTCGCCCTGTGCGGTGAGCCAGGGCGGCCCCACTGCTCTGATTGGCTGCCCGAGTATTGATGCACTCGGCCACTAAGCGCCAATTCCGAGCAGAAATACGGCCCCGAAGCCTTTACAAGCGCCGCTATCCTGCTTGTTGCAATGCTACATCGCCAAACATCCTCCTAAGGGAAACCGGCCATTGGTTAGATCACGATATTTCCCTGTCGCGGCGGTGCTCTTTTGGGGCGCTCTCGGGTGCCTTTTCTACTCTCTTTGGAAGTTGCCGTTCTAATCGTCGCGCTGCCTAGTCTCACGCAATTTCATTCCGAATCGGCGCTCTCGCAATATTAGCGGGTATTTTCAGTCTTGCGCCGGCCCGAAGTCGCTCGCCAGGAATTGGTCGTGGGTCCATTGCTTCAGCGCATCGTCGTTGAGTACCGAGTTGACCAAGGCGTTCCAATTCTCACCTGCCTCTCTCCATTTCGTTTTTCGGTCCGGAAGGTTACGCAGCAACCGAAATGCCCTCGTTGCGAACTTGCTTGCCTCCTTCCCTTCAGCAGCCTCGCGGATCACGTCTTTGAACAATTGTTCGGGAAAGGTCCACCCGGCGGCTGTGAAGCGGTCGGCAAACATGTATTCGAACGAGGCGCGAAACACGACCGCGGCTAGCGCATCCTCATATTCCGTGCCTGCGCTGCGCAGGTCGAACCATTGCAGCAGTCTTCGAACGGCTGCAGCAGGCGAAAACTGGCAGTCTCCCAGCGTAAGAGATACGAACATATACGCGATGTCTGATTGAAGTTCGTCGTCCAGGGACACGTACCAACGTTTGATTGCTTCAATAGGAGTCATGTGACAATTGCTATGAAGACGCGAGAACACAGGATGCGCCCTCGCTCAGGCGCGCTTGATCACGTAGCGCCACTGCTCTCAACCAGCCGACTGCCGGCAGGGGCAGTTGTCCAGGAATCCCTGCTTCTCTGCTGTAAGACATCGACGATGGTGCTCGCCGCAATTCGATGGCACGTCGTGGTTGGCTGCAAAATAATGCGTTCTTAACAGAAGAGAAGTATCAAGCAACGGTGTAGGGTCCTGCCTCGTGCAAAATGAACGCATCTCGGTCAGTTGTCCTCAAATTAGATGGTGAAATCATTCTTACTCAACCGAGAACGACGCGACGAGCTGTTGAGGATAGCCGATAGCGCTCTGGGCCGCGCTCGTAGAACACCGCGCCTCCAAATGCCGCAGAGTTATCGCTTATCATCGTCTGACGGAAGAAGATGCAGAAACCATTGCTAGAGTAGACGTAATCGCTGCGTTGGAGCTTCTGTCGGCGCATGGCTCCTTCAGCATGCGCACAGCCATAGCTTGGAGCACCGAATTTGATCACTGGGCACCGGCCCGAGCTGTGTTGCAGAGCGACATAGTAAATCCAAGCTCCCGATCCAGGATTTGGGTGCTCGTTGGCGGCGAGTCGGTTCGTGGGCTCAAGTTGTTGACCGGCTAGCGTCCCGCAGCTGCTGCTCTCTTGAAGGTTCTTGCATCTTCAACGCGGCGTGCAGGCGAGCCTTTTCCAGCCGTTGCCTGACTCCGCTAAGGCAACTAGCCAGCTTTGCAAAGTCCGTAATATCGAGATAACCAGCAACAAACTCATCGAGTTCTTCCTGCTGCGCCGCGATGCTCGCAAGTTGTCTGCGAGCGCTATCGGTTAGCGACAGGTTGACGATTCGTGCATCGTTCGCGCAGCGCTTACGTCGCACAAATCGCTTATCCTCAAGCTCTTTCGAATGCCTCGTAATGAAGGCGGACTCAACCTTCATCAACTTTGCAACCACGTTGACCGGAACTCCGCCGTCCCTTTCCAAGTCGATCAACGCCATCAAGATCATCATTTGTGGTGCAGCAATGCCCAGCGCATGCGCCTGGAAAGAACGAAGGTCGTCCAGACACACATTAATGGCTCTGATCTCCCACGTGAATCGCCTGAGCACATCCTGACTCGCGACAGGGCTCTTTCCGAGCCGTCTTTTCAATCCTGACAGCTTAGACGGCATCAGATTTCAGGGAGCCTCCATCCTAAAACTATTCCGGGCGAGCAGAGCGCAGTTGGCGGGGACTACATGCGCCTACTTCGAAGCGTCGAATCTCGGGTCAATAAGCAATCCCACCAACTCGCTTCTGTGCCAACCCTCTTTGCAGACACGTCCGGTGCCGAAGCTGCCTAGGTGCAAAGCAGCTTCACACACTCACCCTGGTGAATTCACTCAAAATACAACTCTCATATGCAGAATCCCGGCTTTATGACCTGCTTTTGCATGCGATTGCAGCGTCTGACGTCCTGAACGTCGCGAGTCCGCTCCAAAAGCGACACTGCTCCGCCGTGCGATTGGATGGCGAGAATTTTTAGGTTGTCGAGAACTGCTCACTGAATCACTAGAACAACGCGTACGGCGCAGGATCAACCTGTCCGAGCCGGCTCCAGGCTTGGAAAGCAGGAGCTGGAGATCGGCAATAGCTCCTTATTCCACGATAAGTCACCCTCGAAAGACAAGTAATCGCAAGTCAGTTCTTCACCAGGTTGTACGTCACGGGCTGTGAAAATTCTGCAATGATAGTCTTGATATGTGTTTGGATGACTGCTGTGATTCATGAAGCGAGCGTTGTCAGCATTATACTCTACGACGCCGTCATTAACCTTGTGGTCTCTCGGATAGGCATGCTTATCAAGTAGAGCTTGAAATGTTGGAGCGAGAGCTTCGTATTGTTCGCGCGTCACCGCAATGTCAACGATCGGGTTGTGAATCCAAAGTAGCGCGCCTTTAGGCAAACGAGTCGCAGAGAAAAGTCCAATACCGCCAAACTGGTCTGGCTTCAAAATAGTTTCAACAATCAACATCGAAGAAATCTCCCAGTCACTAACACCGAGCAAGCTAACTGACGTGAGCTGCGAAATCTCCTGCACGAATTGGTAGGGTCATCTATCCGCGCCTTCATCGCAATTTGGAGTTCCTCTGGATTGGTTTCGGCTGCTTGGTCCGGATCGCCTTCCGCGGCACCGGCATCGGGTGAGGCTGGAAGGGGCTGCAGGTCGGTGGGATTCCGGGCAAAGATCCGCGCCGATCAAGGAGGCGAGTGATCGTGACCTGTGGACTCTCAGCGCGGCGGCACGCCGGACTTTCTCGCGACCCTGCAAGCCGCCGACAAGACCTTCATCAAGACCTTCAAGAGCAGGGGCCGAATGCGTCAATCCCCATTCGTCCCGGTGCCTTGCCAGAAAGAAAGTGGATACATCGGCAGACATTATAGCGACGAGCGGCCCCTGAGGGGTCGGCAGTCACCTCCGATTTTTTCTGCACTATCAACTCGCCGCAACCAGCCGCAACGTGATCACGCTGTTCACAAACAGGAAGGGGCCATGGCTGTTCGGCTCAACAAGGAGCCGCTAAGCGTTGGCGCCCGCAAATTCGTTGGGGCCGGCAGTGCTTATCCGCACCGCCCTGAGCCCCACTAAGCTCGCAAGAGTCGCTCAAGCAAGCTATGGTCCATCACCATGTCCGCTACCTGAGCTGTCTGGAGCGGCCCCTGACGTAGCGACTATCGCTGGTGTCTACATCTGTGGATGGTGGATGAGCCGAACGTCGTTCGGTCCTCCCGGCCCCAAGAGGGCCGTGTAACGCTCGCCGCGAATGTCGTATTGCTTCATCGGCTGCGCTGCGTCCGGCAAGAGGCCCCAGTGGCCGAGCCTCGAGATCATCGCGATTGGGGCGGGTTGTGTGCCGTGCGAAAAGCCCTCAGGAACGGCGAATGATGCGGCGTAAATCTCGCGGGCCGGCGGCGGCGTCGTCTCAGCTCTGGCGGACGCCGGAGCGGCTTGCTCCATCGTCTGCGCAAGCAGTGCTGGCGAGGGCCGATTCGCCGGCTGTGCGCTCGGCTGCGAAACGCTATCCGGTGGAGATCCGAAATGAATGGGTGCGCCTGACAAATTGAGTGGAGAGCCGCCCCTCATCGCCGCCGCGGGCACGAACAGCGCCGTGAAGCTGAAGCGGTCGTTATGAACTATGAAAGGAGCGGGTGGGGTGTCCTGGCTCGGCGGGACGCTGCTACCCTCATGCGCGCCTGACGTGCGCTGGTCGTCCTGCCACGAGTTAAAGGAACGAACGGCCGCTCCTGAATCCACGGCGCGGTCATGACGCTCGGTTGGCTCGAGAGACGACGATGAGCCGGCGTTTTCCAGCATCGCCCACAGCAGATCCTGAACGCAGTCGTCCTCAGGAATGATCAACGGACCGCTGGCTCGAAACGGTGTGCCGGCCTCTTCAATCGGCTCGCGAGCGGCTGAATTGCTAGGCTCGCTGGGCTGGTGCTCAATGGCATCGCGTTGCGTCTGGCTTAGTGTCCGCTGCCTCTTCGCAGGCCTCAACTGGCCGGTGTAGTCCTCATCCATCAGGGTAGCGGCGTCCTCGCGTCCGGTGACTGCATGTTCGGGATGAGAACCGTCGGCCCTGTGGTACTCAAGTCCGAAGGTCTCGGCGAGTCTAAGGCCTTCTTCCGACAGATGAGGATAGTAGGGATCAGCAGAGACAGGATCCTCTGCGATCGCAGAGGTGCCAACTTGCGGCACTTCATCCAAGTACGGCTCAAAATCCGCTTGCTGCTGTTGCGCCTGCGGCACCCCGGCGCTGTAAGCAGAGAACTCTGGGGCGAATGTGTTGATGGTGTTAAATGGGTCCATGTCCGCCCCCGGTTCGAGGTGTCGCTCTCGCTCTATTAGGACCAGCTGTCGACAAGCTGACGCACTCAGAGAATTCGGTGAGCAAAATAGGCCTGCCCGATCGCCACACTTCGGTCGAAAAACGCGCAAGATGCCGGATTACGCTTTAAGTGGCACGCCTTGCGGCATTTCGCGGTATCCTGTGGATCGAGGCCGGCCTGAACTAAAGCAGCTGAAAACTTTGCCGGCCATAGCAGTCATTAGGTCAAGGACCGCTACGGCCATCTGTTCAAATCGGACGACCACAATAATCGCTGGACATGGTCGCGAAAAGTCTATTTGAGTCAAAGGCATAAGGGGGTCTTCGGATCGCTCATCGATATGCCGCACTGAGCGGCGGCATTCAGCGGGTGTCTGATCCGCGAGAGTATCTATCTCAAGCGGATCGATCGCAATGATCAAGCGCTCATGAACATGGTGAGCGGCTCGGCAACGGCGTCGTGTTCAAGCAACTTGGCTTTCTTGCGTAGCGACGTTCGGACGGCGTATCACTTGCCGAACTGTGCCGCACACGGCGCACGGAGGAAATGCGAAGCTTGATCCCACGCTGGATTTATTCGCGCCCCGTCTCAAGATGGCGGCTCTTCATTCCGTCGACCTGGGTTCGCGGAGGCAGACATTGATCGGCAAGCGCGCAATTCTTGCTGTCGCAGGACAGACCTCGCTCGTTCCGCATGTTGTCGAAAAGACTGCGTTCTCGGCTGATTTATCGCCGGCGTCTGCGCGCATGAGGAACTCGCCGAAAGGCTAGGTCTTCAAGGGCGGTACCTGTCTGAAAACATGCTTAGTCGGAACCTATCGCTTTTCCGAGGATCTGGATTTTAGGTTGCGCAATGAAGCGCACCTCGGCGAAGCATTCTTAAAGCGGGTTTCGCCGAGGTGGCGCCTGGGTCTATGACGAAAGCGGCATCGTGGTCCCGGTGGATCAGCAAGAATTCGAACTCTTCCGCCGCAAGCTCTCATGAAAGCAAGATCAGCTACAAGGGGCCCGTTTCACGACCCTCCACTTACGCGAAACAAACTTGGTTTGACGGCTGACGAACGCATCCTCTTGCGGCCGGTGCCCGTCGATATCTTTCACCCTTATTCCGACATGCTTGAAGACGGCATCGAGGTCCTGGCCTACGACTACTTGAGGCGTTCGCGTAAATCTCAGCGCTTTGGCCTAGCGAACGCGCCCGCGCGATCTACGATCTCGTGAATCTTTGTCTAACCGCCGGTCGAGCAGATAGAGTGTTGTCTCGATCGAGCAACCTCCCCTTAAGGGCGCCATTAAATAATCTCAGGCTGATCGCCTGCCTCTTCTATTGTGAGGCAGGGACTTATGGTGGCCGCCTCGCGACGTAACGGAAGGAATCGAACTAGAAGCTTTCACCCGTTCCGTCGGCGTAAGATAATCTGGACTTCGGCCCGCGCTTTCCCAACTGCAAGCGCGTCGAGATCAGATATATTCACTCGACTTCGTGGTATTCGGCCCGGTCGAAATCCGAGCTGAACAGCGCTGCTGCGGCGTCGTAGAGCGCGACGGTATTGACGGTTGACTGCATGGCGTACCAGGCGCGCAATGCCTCGATCGCCGATGCATGGGCTAGCAACTGTCGCGACGGGGTTTGGCAATCGAGCACCTCCAGCTTGGGCGCCTCCCGCTTCGTGCCGCTCTCGATGTTCCGGTCGATTGTCATTTCTCTGCCTTCGCCGTCCTAGTTGGTCCGCCAGACTCTATGCGCTCGCTACCAGGCTGCCAGTCTGCGCCGTGTTGACGGATCATTTCGCGATGGGACCGTTTGACGAAGGCGCGCTCGGCGCAAAAGCCGGCGGTGACTGAAGCGGCTACCGCTAGGCCGCAGGCGACGTAGTCATCCAGCAAACTCCAAATTATGTTACTGCCGGCGACGGTGACAAAAGTGAGTGCCATGACAGTATTGCGAAATGCTTTAAGCATGCTTGTTCCCCAGCCGATCGGCGAGGGATGCTAACATTGCAACCAGGACGTTCTGCGGCGTTTGAGGGGCATGATCGTGCGTATTTCTGCTAGATCAGCTTGTAGTTGCGCGCGATCTCGAGCGCGGCTAGACGGCACTCAGCGGTGCGCCAGTTCGCGAGAGGAGGTCCTTCGCCGGCTTTAACTGCACGACAAAGCCCCGGACGGGACGGAATTGGACAAAACTACAGGCTAATCTGCTGAAATCCTGCAATGTGAAGCTGCTGACCAAACGATCATAGCGCGCGAATCGCGCTAATATCGTGAGAGCGATGATGTTTTCGCGCGGCGTGTAGCGATGATATCGAGGCGCGAACGCAGCGCGGGCGTCCAAAGTTCCCATGAGTCATCAAGGCCGGTGATGATGCGCGAGCAACGAATCCCATTCCGAAGTTTATATGACGGCGAGTGCTTCATCTGCTCTCGAACTGTGAGTGGCATCAGAAAGTTGCGTCAGACGGTTGCTGTCCCTGGGTTTGGCGTCGAGGTGGACTTGGCCGTTTATAGTGAAAACAACGCTCATCCAATCTCGAGCATGGAGAACGCGGCCATCCTTATCGCTATCCAGATGGTTGCGCGCGCCAGCCATGCTCGTATTGCGCGGCGCCGCGCCGCACCAGGCGCATAGTTGTCTTTTGCTATGCTACCGTGCCCGCAATGGTCAAGGGACGCGGCTTTTTCAATCTGCGCGAAGTTGGGCTTGGTATTTTTGAGAGCAACCTAGGCCCAGCCATATTCGTTGTGCATTTCTTTTCCGAAGCGCCCTTCGAGCGCATCGCACCGTGCGGTCATTGCCTTGATTCCTGGGCGGTAAACGGTGTGATGTTCACGCGTGCGGCATGGTCATTCAGCTGCTTGGCAGCACGCAAGGATGCTAACAGAGAGATGGCTGGTTAAGGTGAGAAACCTCTTGATCCTGTGTTGTCATACAAGTCATCCCTGGTGAAACGCCGCACCTTGTCCCATCGAAACGCCGCATGCAGCGCAGCATGAATGTGCAGGGCGTGCGCGCGCCCCGTTAGAAATTCGAAGAAGGGGCTGTCGCTGATTGGGCAGAAAACCTGATGATTGACAAATGGCTGAAGGCGGGGGTGCTCGAAAAGGGCGTCCTGCGCCGCGCGACTGCTGGAACGCTTGCAAAATCCATCTGCACACCGTCCTGCTGAGCTGTTGCTTCGAGGAAAGCAGATCAGACACTTCCCCACGCTGCGGGCGCAGCGCTTATCGCACCGCCGTTCGGCCGATCGAGCGACCAGATCGTCGGTGCGATGGGAGATTGCGAAAGGTTGCGACCATCTGTCGTTATTCTGCAGCGAGTTGTCGTCTCTATTGAGGCTGCCACTCAAGACGCGTCTATGACGAGCGGCGGGATCAATAGAGCATTTGAACCAGTTACTGATGCAAAAGCGCGAGCACTTGGCCAGGATCGATACTCCTTTGGACGGTGGCTTCGCGGGGCCTGAACATGCGCCGGCATTGATTATCTCCCGCTACGGCGCTCATGTGATGCTGCTTTTCTTGACTTACCCAATGTTACCCAACTTCGATCTGAATGGGTGCATATGGGCGGAAAATGGCGGTTAGCGTTTCCAACACTCGCGGCCCTGGAAGAGAAGGGGCACGTGAATTGCGGGTCAAAGAGCCCAGAGGAGGGACTAATGCCAAGGACGCCAGGCGCTTTGCGCGGCCATTCGGCTCATTTCGTCAAAACCGCTCTGATTTGCTCAACGCTCTTGGCCGGTGCGGCCGCATCTTTCGTCCAGGCCAAAGCGGAGGATATCAACTGGCGCCAGTTCGAGGGCTCTTCGCTCGTGTGGGCTTACGACATCCATCCATATGCTGACGCCGTTGCAGCACAGCTGCCTGAGTTCGAGAAGTTGACAGGCATCAAAGTGACGCCCGAACTTTATCCGGACGACGCCTACTGGAATAAGCTGACAATCCAGCTGAGCACGAAGTCGCCCTCGTGGGACGTCGTCGGCACGGGGATTCAGCCGGCTTGGGATCTCGCGCCCAGTCAACTACTCGAGCCGCTCGACCGCTATCTGAACAACCCCAAGCTCACCTCGGCAAGCTATGATTACAAGGACTTCTTCCCCGCGTTGCGTGACGCGCTGACGTGGCAAGTTAATGGCGGGCAAATCGAAGCGGGCCGGGGTCAGGTGTGGGCTATCCCGCACGGGTTCGAAAACATCCAATTATTCTACCGTAAGGACATTCTGGACAAGCACGGTATCAAGGTTCCGACAACCCCGTCGGAGATGTCCGCGGCTTGCGAGAAGCTGAAATCTGCGGATCCGGCGATCACACCTCTGGGCGTGCGGGGAGTCCGCTTTTGGAGCAGCATCCACACGGCCGCAATCTCGATTGCAAAGTCTTACGGTGTGCACGACTTCGTGGTTAAGGACGGCAAATTAGAAACTGGTCTCGATTCGCCTGAGTCGGTCGCCTTCCACAAGGATTATGTGGAGATGATCAAGAAGTGCGCGGCTCCATCCTTTGCCAACGACAACTGGTATCAGGTGGTCGATGGCATCAATTCGGGTCGGACAGCGATGGCGATCGATTCCAACATGTTCGGGTTCTGGAACGATGTCGCCGGCAAGCCCGCTTCGGGCAAGATTGCATTCGCTCCCCCTCTGCGCGCTCCAAACGGCAAGAATTTCGAATCGAACATCTGGATCTGGTCCCTCGCCATGAATGCGGCCTCTCAGAAAAAGGGAGCAGCCTGGCTGTTCATCCAGTGGGCGACGTCAAAGCAGGTCGAGCTCAACGGTGCCGTCGCCGGGAAGCTCGTCAACTCTCCGCGCGCCTCCACCTGGAGCGACAAGGTTTGGCTCGACTACGCGGCTAAACCGGAATTCACGAACTTCGTGGATACCTTCAAAATCGTGCAGGACAGGGCTGCATTGGCCTTTACGCCGCGCGTAGGATTTGCCGAGGCAATGAACGCCTGGGCAATTGCCATGCAGAAAATGGTCAACGGCGCGGACGTGAAGGCGACGTTGACCGACCTCGCCTCCGAGATCCGCTCCTCCATGTAAGGCGGTCGGGGGCGGCATAAGGGTTTGTCGCCCCAACCACGCCCGAGTATCTTTTGAGAAGTGAGCGATGGACCTTCAAGGCATCGACGCAATCGTGACGCTACAATCATCGGCAGACCAGCTGGTCTCGTCCAAAAACGAGCAGGCGCAAAAGGCCGAGCAGAATGCTCTTGACTGGTTGAGCCTCGCTGCGATTGCCCCCGCAATCATCATCCTGCTTGGATTTCTTTTTCTGTTTTTCTATGGGGTCTTTCAATCACTGACCGATCTCAAGTTTGGCCGTCCCGTGGTTCGGTTCATTGGATTCACCAACTATGAAGTGGCAATCAAGAGCCAAGATTTCTGGAATAGCGTGCGGGCAACTATGGCGTATGCCTGCTCCGCCGTGCTCGCCGAAGCGTTCTTTGGCCTTGCGCTCGCCAAACTATTCGCAAGTGGGGTGTTCCTTGCCCGGCTGATGCGGCCCGTCATTCTCCTTCCCCTGGTTCTGCCGCCAATGAGCGTCGCTTTGATGTGGACCACAATGATGGATCCGCAGAATGGGATCCTGAACTATTTGCTTTCGCTCATTGGGATCGGTCGGTTCGCATGGATTTCGGATGCCAGCACGGCGATGTGCTCGCTGGTTCTCATCGACATATGGACTTACACACCATTTTTTGCGCTAATCATCTTCGCCGGCTTGCAGGGCATCAACGATGAGGTCAGAGAAGCCGCGCGGGTCAATGGCGCGCGGGGTTGGGCAACGTTCCTCCATATCGAGCTTCCGCTCATTGCACCGTACATCCTGATCGCCGCGGTATTTCGGCTGATCGAATCGCTCAATCAGTTTGATATCATCTTCGGAACAACCCAGGGGGGGCCGGGTGACAGTACTTCCGTGCTCTCGGTTCGCGCCTACATCACGGCCTTTCAAAATCTCGCCTTCGGGCGTGGTGCCGCGCTCATGGTTGTCAATTGGATGATCGTGCTTCTCGGGACCTTTGTCATGGTGAGATTGTGGCGGTTGGTCCGGCACCGCGTAAGCTAGAGGAGGCTGACATGCGTTTCAGTCGCTCAACGCCTGCAAGCTTGTTCCTTAATCTGCTGGTTGTGGCTTGTACGCTGATCCTGACATTTCCGTTGGTCTGGATCGTGATGATGTCGCTGAAGCAGCAGGCCGAGGTCATGACCTGGCCGCCGCGCTTTATCTTCACTCCAACATTTGAAAACTTCCGCGTTTTGTTCGATGCCGCCCAGGCCGGGGCAACAAGCTACGGCACCATCAAGGTTGATTTCCTGACCCCGGTCACTAATAGCGTCGTGATCTCGCTTGGTGCGGTGCTCGTATCGCTCGTTGCCGGGATACCGGCAGGCTACGTCCTGGCGAGGCGTGATATCCCAATGAAGGAGGACATCGCATTCTTCATTCTGGGCTTCCGCTTCGCGCCGGCTCTACTTGTCGTCATACCTCTGTTCAGCGTGTTTCAGGCAGTCGGCCTTTACGACACCTATTTCGGTATGATCTGGGTCTATCAAGTCGTCACGCTGCCAATGATCATTTGGCTGAGCCGTTCATATATCGAGGACATCCCAAAGGACATTGAGGAGGCGGCCGCCATGGATGGCGCAAAGCCAATCCGGGTTGTCTGGCACATCGTTCTTCCGCTTCTAAAGCCCGGCTTGATAGGCGCTTCTTTGCTTATCTTCCTGCTCGCGTGGCACAACTTCGCGCTCGGCCTGATCCTCAGTTCGACGAAAGCACCAGTCACCGTCGCCCTGCTCAAGCTGCTCAATCCGGGCGTTCAGTTCTATCCGGTGATGGCTGCGGGTCTGGTGGTGACCATGATTGTGCCGGTCGTCCTGATCATCCTTGGCCAGCGTCATCTCGAACGTGGTCTTACCTTCGGGGCAGTGAAATGAGCCCCAGACCATTGATGTTCTTCGGCACGACAAATCTCGACCTCTGCTTCAACGTCGAGCGGATTCCAACGCCGGGTGAAAGCTTGATGGGAAGCTTGAAGCGGAATGCGGGAGGCAAGGGCGCCAATCAGGCGGTCGCCGCCGCTCGATTGGGCCTTCGGCCGAGCTTCTACACCCGACTTGGCGATGACGACGCCGGTCGATCATTGCTGCAAGCGCTGCGTGAGGCAGGCGTCCGTCTCGATGCCATAGCGGTGTGCCCAGGGGAGATATCGGGTTCTGCTCTCGTCCTTGTCGGTGACGACGGCTCCAACATGATCGTCATAGACCCGGGCGCCAATGCAAATGTCACACCAAGCATGGTCGAAAAGGCTGCTGAATTCATTCAGCGGGACGCAATCGTCGTGGCCGAGATGGGCATGCCGATCCCCGCGCTCAATCATCTCTTTGCAATGAAGAGCGTCAAAGGTTTCGATCTCATTTTCAATCCGGCCCCCGTGAGGGCGGGCCTGTCCGCGGCGGCGTGGAGGAGTGTTGATTTCGTCACTCCAAACCAGACGGAAGCTTTCGAGCTCACCGGTGTCGAGGTGCACGACTTCGACAGCGCCGCTCATGCGGCCGGAAAGCTTCTCGATCTCGGGCCAAGAGCCGCCCTGATCACGCTTGGTGCGCAGGGGGCCTACTACGCTGATGCCAGCGCGTCTTTTGCGCTACGGGCATTTCCAGTGAAGGTCGTTGATACGACCGCGGCGGGCGACGCCTTTAATGGAGCCTTCGCAGCCTCTCTTGCCCATCGGTTGCCGATAAGAGAAGCGATCAAAAAGGCGCTCGCGGTTGCCGCGTTATGTGTGACGCGACGCGGCGCCCAAAGCTCGATGCCCAGCGGTTGGGCCGTCGACGAATTTCTGAATTCTCAAACGATCTTGGAGTTGGAATGACCGAAAAGTTCTCAGTTGCAGACAGGACCGTGCTCGTGACCGGTGCGGGTGGGGGCATTGGCTCAGCCATTGCCAATGCTTTTCGTCAAGGCGGCGCGAACGTCCTGGCAACCGACCTAAATGTGGAAAATCTCCGGGACATTCTGACGCGCTTGCCGCACGGCAATGGCATCCTGCCCATGAGCATGGACGTGTCTCGAGAAGACGATGTCGGTAGGGTGCTTGATGAGATCGCCAAGCGCTTCGGCAGGCTCGATGTCCTGATCAACAACGCCGGAATAAAATCGGCTCAGCCGCTTCTAACCGGCGATGCCGGTAGAATCGAAAAAACCATACGGATCAACTCCGTCGCAGTGCTTCGCTGTGCCAAGCAAACGATCGAGCGCTTCATGAAGAGCAAAGGCGGCCGCATCGTCAATGTCGGGTCCTCGTTGTCATCTCAAGGCGCGGTTTTCAACTACCAGGCGGGCGGCGCTGATTATTGCTTGTCAAAGGCCATCGTGCACGACGTGACAAAGCTGCTCGCTTATGAATGTGCTCCGCTCAAGATCAACGTCAACGCGATCGCACCCGGGATTATCGATACACCCATGCACGGGCGCCCGCGGGAGGAGACCGAAGCGCGCCACAGTGGCCGAATTCCGCTGGGCCGGGTCGGATTGCCTGAAGATATCGCAGGGCTCGCGGTGTTCCTGGCGAGCCCCGCTGCGTCCTACATGACCGGACAGATTGTCCATGTGAATGGCGGGATGCTGATGAATGGTTAGCACCGGCTCCAACGTCAACTGGCCGCCGATAGAAGGGATCATCTCCGATCTGGATGGCGTCGTCTATCGTGGCAGCACCGCAATGGCGGATGCCATAGAAGCATTTACGCGATGGCAGAAAGCCGGCCTGCCGTTCTGTTTTGTGACGAACAATTCCACGCATACCCCGGAGGACGTCGTCCGCAAGCTGAGAGGATTTGGTCTTTCCATCGCACCGTCAGAGGTCGTTACAAGCGCCATCACCGCCGCAGAACTCATTCGAGCGAATTATCCGCAGTTGACGCGAATCTATGTCATCGGCGCTCCCTCGCTTGTCACGGCCATGCGCGATGTTGGGCTGGAGGTCACTGACCGAACGCCCGAAGCCGTTGTGATGGGGCTTGACCGGGATATCACGCACGAGAAGATGCGAATTGCCGTTGAGGCGATCCTCAATGGCGCTGTCTTCATCGGAACCAATCCCGATCTTCTGCTGCCGACGGCCAGCGGGTTTGAACCTGGGGCTGGCGCGACGATTGCAGCTGTGGCTGCCGCCACGCAAGTGCAGCCTTCGATCGCCGGAAAGCCGCAAGTGCCGATGATCGAGACAGCGCTCTCACGCCTCGGCACGAACCGCGCTTCGACCATTATGATCGGAGACCAAGTTCCTACTGATATCCAAGCCGGAAAGAGGGCGGGTCTTGCCACGGTGCTTGTCACAACCGGCGTGCCGATGCGTCAGGATCCATTCTTGATGGCCCCCGACTTCATCGTATCGAGCTTGCGCGAAATTGAGGTAAGTGCTGCTCGCGCGGCTCAGGCGCGACAGAGGAGGGCATAATGGCCAACGTTCGCCTGGAGGGCCTCTGGAAGGCCTACGGGACCATCGAGATCCTGCGTAATGTCGACCTGACCATCGATCACGGCGAATTTGTCGTCTTCGTTGGTCCGTCCGGGTCAGGCAAATCCACCCTTCTGCGCATGATTGGCGGGCTCGAGCCCATCAGCGGTGGGAGGCTCCTCATCGACAATGAGCTCGTCAACGACATCGATGCGGCCGATCGTAACCTCGGCATGGTCTTTCAGAGTTACGCTCTCTATCCGCATATGACGGTGAGAGAGAACCTGGCCTTTCCCCTGCGCATGGCCAAAGCCTCGAAGGCCGAGATCGCCGCCAAGATAGCCAAAACAGCGTCGCTATTGCAGATCGACCATCTATTGGATCGCAAGCCTCGACAACTTTCAGGCGGGCAACGCCAGCGCGTCGCAATCGGGCGCGCCATTATGCGAGAACCAAAAGTGTTCCTGTTCGATGAGCCCCTGTCCAACCTGGACACCGAGTTGCGCGTGCAAATGCGGGTTCAAATCGCCAAGCTCCACAAGCAACTCGGAAATACCATGATCTATGTGACGCATGATCAGGTCGAGGCGATGACCATGGCCGACAAGATTGTCGTCCTCAAGGACGGCAACATCGAACAGGTCGGCAGCCCCCACGATCTATATCACAATCCCGCCTCGCGCTTTGTGGCAGGATTCATCGGCTCGCCGAAGATGAACTTCCTGGGCGGCAAGGTCGAGGCAGCTCACGAGCATGGCCTTGACGTCCGACTGGAGGCCGGTTCTACGATCTCCGTTCCGGTCCAGCCGGACCAAATGCTAGTTGGTAAGCCGGTCACTGTCGGAATCCGCCCGGATGACTTCTCCTCGCCGGCACCCAACCAGCAGGAGATCTCCATTGGACTCGACGTGGATTTCGTTGAGCATCTCGGTAGCGTCACGTACATCTACGGCAACGTTGGAGACGAAACGGTCGTCGCCAGGGCCCCAAAATCCGGCTCGCGCAAAAGCGCCGGAAAGCTCGGCCTGACCGCCGCTCCAGCCGATTGCCACTTGTTCATGAGCAACGGAAAGGCGGTACGGCGGTTGCAAGCACCTGCGACTTGGAGCTAGTCTTGACGTCGAGCCGTGCGATGATGCCGGCTCAGGATCGACACGCGGACCACTGAGGTGAAGGGAGCAGGAATCAGGCAGTTCTTCCGGAATTCCCGCTCGTTTGTCCTTGGTGCCGGCATCGGATCGGGCATGACGGCCAGGGCCGCGGAGCGGGCGGGCGCCGATTTTGTGCTCGCACTCAATGCTGGCCGTTTTCGTGCCATGGGCGGGGCCTCGCCCGCCTCCATTCTTCCAATCCGCAATAGTAACGAGTTCGTAGCGGGGTTCGGACGGACCGAGATCCTGCCAAATACGAAGCTGCCGGTCTTCTTCGGCACCTGTACATTCGACCCCGAGCTTGATCTGGATCGATGGCTCGACCGGATCATCAAATGGGGATTTGCTGGCGTGACCAACTTCCCTTCGGTCATACACATCGATGATGACCGCAGGTCGTTGCTCGAGAAGTCGGGCCTTGGCTATTCCCGAGAGATCGAGCTCCTTGTGAAGGCTGCAAAACGCGGCCTGATGACGATTGCCTATACGCGCAGTCAATCTGAAGCGCGTCGAATGGTCGAAGCCGGCGCCGAGGCCATTTGCATCAACTTCAATCTAAATCGCGCGGTTGAAAGCGGGCCCGATCCGTCGATCAGCATGTCTGAACTTGCAGCGCGTACGAATGCCGTTGCGCGCGTAGCTCAATCCGTCAACAAGAGCACCATCTGCTTGCTTGGGGGCGGCCCGATCACAAAGCCAGACGAGCTCTTGGACATCTGCCGCGAAACCGGAATCCAGGGGTTCATCGGAGGCTCTTCGCTAGACCGCGTGCCTCTGGAGATGTCGGTCCTCGAGGTGACGTCGGGCTTCAAGACCATCTACCTGTTGCGCGAGAAGGTGGATCTGCTCGAAAGGAAGCTGCAGTTGAGTGGCTTCAGGCACGGCGTGATCGCGCAGTCCTCGGCAATGAAGCGCGTCCTGGAGATGACCAAACGCCTTGCCGCAACCCCAAGCCCAGTCCTCATCTGGGGAGAGGCCGGCTCCGGCAAGCGTAGAATAGCAAACCTTATTCACGCGTTCAGCGACCGCAGGCACGCCAAGGCAACGCTGTTTCATTGCCGACCAGGTCCGGCGATGGATACACTCGGCCCGTTTTTCGGCGCCGAGCGCCTTGAGAGTGGCAGACGCCAATTGTCGCTCCTGGAGGCGTCGAGCGACGGCGCCGTCTTGCTGCTGCATGTTGACCAGCTTTCGCGCGAAGGCCAGGAACGCCTCGCCGATTACCTGGAGACAGGCGGGTTTACCCCTCTGAACGGGGTCACTGTCATGCGTTCCCACGCCCGGATCATTGCGACCGCGACGGTGGCCCGAGGCGCTGGGCTTGAAACGGTTCTGGGCGCGCGGCTTCTCGACCTTTTTACCGGGCTGGATGTCCAGTTACCTTCGCTACCCGACAGGCTTGAAGATCTGCCGCAACTCGTTCAACACTTCACCGTCGAAGCCAAAGGAGATTCCAGCGCCCAGACGCTCACGATAGAAAACTCTGCATTCCTTGCGCTCGCCGGGCACGATTGGCCAGGCAATTTGCGCGAGTTGCGGCAGATCGTGAACCAGCTCGTGACCCTGCCATCAAGTCACATCACGGGAATGGTGCTAAAGCCGTTGTTGGAGCCACCTTCGGGCGCACGGCCCGCGGCCACGCTGTCCGAGCGAGACTGGATTATCGAGGGCCTGAAGAGAAACCGGCTTCACCGCGGCAAGACTGCTCGCTCTCTCGGGCTTTCGCGCAAAACCCTCTACAACAAAATCAAGAAACTGCGGATCCTCGAATAAGGCCTCATGCCCGTCGGAGCGGCTGCTTGGCCGTGGCGGCCTGCTCCAGGGAGAACTTCGGTACCGACGACGATCCATGAGAGCCAAGGCTTACGAGCCCGATGTCCGATCCAATCGGCAGTGCAAGCGCCTCGGGTCGCAGATAGACGGACCCATCCAGCTGCGAACCTAGCCGTTGCTCCGCTGCTGTCATCTTTGCCTCGTCCGCCGCGACAAACAGGACTTTGAACCCTCGGCTTGCAAACCACTCCATACGGCGAAATTCAAGTTCCTGACCGCGATCTAGCGGCACTCCTGCCGGTGTCCGTTCAATCATGGAGGCCGGCGGAAAGTTCGTCACTCCGGTCATCCTTGCATCTTTCAACAAATCACCAAGATCTTCCCAGCATGCAAACGGGTCGATCATGACGATCGCTGCATAGCAGGAAGGGGGCACTTTGAGTCCCGCTTGCAGGTCCCGCAGGAGACAGTCGTTCCAGTCGATGACGGGAAGCGTGGCCATGACTAGCATGGCGTTCTGTGGAAGGGTCCGCAGTGACGGCGCATAGATCGTCATCTGATCACCGCGAGACGAGGAGAGACTTGCGGCAAGGCGACCCAAAACATTGGCTCTCACGGTTTCTACCCAACCCTACCCAATTGATGCTTCCGCCGATCTTACACGCCGCTTCATCCAGGTCTAGACCACGACGTCGATCGTTATCGGAAGGAATGGTCGGCGCCGTTCCTCCTGGCTGCTTAACTGGGCTCTCCGCGCCATCCTGAGTGCCGGATGCGATTTGCTGCAGGGTACTGAGCGAGCTCGGCTCGCGGTGAAAGACGGCCGTGAAGCGTCTCGGGTAAAAAATTCGGGCGAGCTATCTGCGCCCTACGGATCCGCTAGCAGACCGGCTCGTCTGCTTCCTCCCTGACTGGCGCCGCTGCTGGAAACTCCGGCAGCGGCATCTTTTTGACTCGGACCGCGCCTCGCCGCGCGAGAAAACTGGTGTCGCGGAATTGGACGGCTCGCGACCATGCCGGAGCCTACATTCATCAAATATCCGCCAGCCACGCTTGCCCCGGTCGGTTCATGGGAGGCGGCTTCCAATCCACACGGTGGCGCTCAATCACCTTGTTTCGGAACTGCTGTACCTCATCGGGCGCCTTCATCGAAACGCAGAGGGCCCCGTCAGGTCGCTCCATCGCGAGCGATTCTTTCGATGATGCGGCAGGCCCCGGCACGCTCTTGGCTGGCTAAGGACCTCGGACGCTAATATCCCCCAATGAGCCTACCATGTGTGTAAGTTCAATGGGTTAACCGACCTTCGCCGTGCAATCGAATCCTTGCGCAACCGACAAGTATCGTGTTCGCCTGAGAGAAACTTATTCCCATATCCAGCGTGAGCTTGAAAAATTGTTCGACGACTTCGTGCTCGGGAATGCGGTGCCGTCGGCAAATTGCGATGGCCTTCTTCGCAAGATCGATCCCATCGCTCCCGCTGACCCACTCGGGGTTGTCGACTTCCCGTTCGAATTCGGAAATTGCCCCGGTCGGTAATTCGCATCCGTGCAGAAATATCTAAGATACGGCTTGAAGCGAGGGTGCTCGAAGATCTCTTCAGCTCTGGTGCCGTTTCTTTCGAAGAGGCTTTGCCGAGACCCCTTCAGGCGACCTGGCTTGTACTTGGGATCCGTGAAAAAACTGACGCGATGCTGAGGTATCGCCCCACGATCGATGAGAGATTTCATCAGCGCCAAAATCGGTACGCGATTGCTTTGGTAGACTGCGTGTGGATCGATCGCAACGAGCAAGTCATCCCGAAGATCAATCAAAGCTCTTGTTCTTCGGGTGTTAAAGCAATGTGGTACCTGTTCATGCGGTTGTTTTGGGGCACGCCCAACTCTCCGTTCGACTAAGGCGAATGGCGGGGATAGATATGCTTATCCTACTTTCCAGTCAGGTTCGCCTGCGGCTTCCAACATTGGGACCTCTAGACTGGGAATCTCCGGCATCGCCTTGCCGGCAATCGCTTGCAGGTCACCAACCATGCCGACGGTCGATTCGATCACGGCCAATATTTGCGTTTCGCGCTTGGCCCACTGCCTTCCCAAGAATTTGCGCTCCTTATCCAAATCCTCGCGCATATCGTTAAACTTCTCGACCACGGCATCCACCCGCTGGCGGAATTTTGTGCCGGTCAGGTATTGGTAGACCTGCTCCATCTTGGTCTGCTGTCCTCTCGGCCTTGCGCTTCAACTCTTCGATCGTGCGGGCCATGGATTCGATTGTTTGGTCCTTTTCCGCAACGCGCAAGCGCGCGGCTTCGTCGGCATCCTGCCTTGCCTTAGTCTGGATTCCCCCGATGGATGCGTGCACGCGTTTTTCTATGGTTAAGTCGAGCTCCCGCTTTTCCTCTTCGAGCGCTCGTTGCTGTCGCATCAACTCGGCTTGTTGCTTCTGGGCCTCGGCCAGCTTGAGGTTGTTGTTGGCCAAGCTGGCCCTTAGCTCTGCAGCCTCCGCTTCCTTCGCTTGTAGCTCAGCGGCAGCCGCCTCGCGCGCCTTCCTTCCCTCGCTAGCGGCAAGTTGCGCCCTCTCTATCGCCAATCGTTGTGCGACCCGATCTTCAAGTTGCTCGCGTTCCCTCGTAAGTTGCTCGCGTTCCAGCCGCAGCGCCTCGACTTTTCGAGCCAACTCGGCGTCCTTGCTCGCCAGCTGTTCCTGAAAGCGCTGACGCGTTTCCGCGAGCAGCGGAGCAGCCAATGATTCCGTCAGGTGGATCTCGTGATTGCAGTTGGGGCATTGCAGGGTCGGTTCAGTTGAAGCGCCGGCTGCGATTGCTTTAAAGTTCATGAACTTCCCCATTCCGACCGGTCTGGATTGAAAATCGATCCAAGTGCGATTGGGCCGTCTGCGGCGGCGATGTCTACATGCTGTTCGCCGGTCGCCGCCCTTTTCCACGCAATCCGCACTTTTGAGCCGGGCAGAAATCGCCCGCTCTTTGGCAAAGAACTGGCTTTGCCGCATTGAGGGAGATTGAAAGGGCAGTCTTCGATGTTCCTGTTATGTACTCGCGAGGCCGCCGTCAATTTGTTTCCCATCTGATGCATGTCGGGATCGGGGGTCAGCGGGCCCATGTTGAGGCACAAGTGCGCACGGTAAATTCTCAGCCTTTAGGGAATTATTGGCGTGTTAAGGCGCCAATATGTGGCTTTGCGGTAGCTTAAGGCGCCAAGTAGTTGACATCGCCAGCGAACGGTGCTATATCCCTCGGTGCCATAAGGCGCCAATAAGCCTTTTAAGGGAGCCTTAAGACGCCATGCCTCCTCGCAGTAAGTTTATCAGCGCACCACCCTCTGCCGTTCAGGAGGCGACCAAGCGCTTGGGCAACAACCTCCGGACCGCGCGCCTGCGCCGCAACCTGAGCCATACAGAGCTGGCAACTAAGCTGGGCGTAGATCGGCACGTCATCGCCGATGCTGAGAACGGGAAATTGAGCACCAGTGCCGGCGTGTATCTCGGCATGCTGTGGGCAATGAATCTTCTCCCGTCTCTTGCCGACGTTGCCAACCCGAAGAACGATGAGGAGGGGCTCGCTCTAAGCGGCCTCGATGAGCGCGAGCGTGCGCGACAGGGGGGGGGACCAAGCAATGCCTTCTGAGGAATGTTTCGTCTATATCACGCTGCCAGGCCAGACAGAACCGGTTACGGCCGGGCGGTATCAGCTCGACACGACACGCCAAGGTGCCGCCGTTGGACAATTCGTCTATGGCCGCAGCTACCTCGAGCGAAAGGATCGCGTCGAGTTCGATCCGGTCGAGCTCAAGATTCAAGTTCCGCCATTCCGAACAACGAAGCTGCGGGGCAATTTTGGCGCGTTGCGCGACAGCTCTCCGGACGCCTGGGGACGCAAGCTGATGGAAACTCGTCTGGGCAATCCGTCGCCGAGCGAAATTCAATATCTGCTCAATTCACCCGACGATCGCGCCGGCGCCTTGGGCTTTGGTCTCAACGTGCAACCGCCGGCACCTGTTCGTACGTTCAACAAGACGCTGGACTTGGCGCGTTTAATCGAAGTAGCCGACCAGATCGTTGCCGCCGAGAAGGATCCAGCAGCAGCAGCACCAGCAGGTGCTGACGCTGAACAGGCAGAGGCGTTGATGCGCGCGGGCACTTCGATGGGGGGCGCGCGGCCGAAGGCCACTGTCGAGGACGAGGGTGCGCTTTGGCTCGCGAAATTCCCCCACCGCGACGATCGATGGAATAACCCTCGGGTCGAGCACGCCATACTGACCCTTGCTCGCGGGTGCGGGATCTCGTGCGCAGAGAGCCAGATGACCACGATCGGCGATAAAGATGTCGTCCTGATTAAACGGTTCGATCGGAATAAGACGGAGAAGGGTTACCACCGCAGCAGGATGGTGAGCGCCTTGACGCTGCTCGATGCCGATGACACGCCTGATGCTGCCGATAAGCGTCAAAAATGGTCATATCTCCTGCTGGCTGACGAAATTCGGCGAGCCGCATCCGGAAGTCAGTCGAAAGATCTGCCAGAGCTGTTTCGGCGGGTGTGCTTCAACGCTCTCATCTCCAATACCGACGATCATCCACGTAACCATGCCATCTTGGCAAAGGACCAAGCGTGGTCTCTGTCACCGGCATACGACCTCACCCCGAACCCGATGATTGCCTTGGAGCGCCGGGACCTGGCGATGGCGTTCGGCAACTGGGGGCGTTACGCCAACCGGCTCAATTTGCTCTCGCAGAGTGAACGTTTCCTCTTATCAAAAGAAGAGGCAACGGCAATCGTCGACGGCATGAAAGCGATCATTGGGGAGTCCTGGTATAGGGTCTGCCGACAGGTTGGCGTCAGCGAGCGTGACTGCGAATTGATCCGTAGCGCGTTCGTTTACGAAGGCTTCGGTTACGATTTGGCGGATCCGACGATCGCAACCGACGACGCCGAAGAGCTGCCAACGACCCGTCCGCGTTAAAGCGAACGGGAAATCTGCCGAAGCGCGATGATCGCGCGCTCATCAGGCGGCCGCCAGAAGGCGCCAACCGACAGTGGACGAGACATCTAGGTCGCTAGTCCTGAGCGTGGCCGGAGGAACGCCGCAGATGCCGGATGATATCTGAATAGCGGCCAGCTTTTTCGACGCGTCGGACCAACTGCGCCAGGATCGGTAGCTTGCTTCTGCTGCTCGAAACGCCACATAGGTTTAGGTGACATCGGCATAGGCAGCCAGGCTGCCGAATGCGCGTCGTTCAGATCGCTGCCTTTCCATTGCCATACGAGATAGCCACACGCCTATTCAAAAGCCTCGAATCAACCAAAACGCGACGGACGAGGGAAGATGCAGGCTGCGTCGGCTTTCCAGTCAGACGCGACGCAAGACCTCTCGATGCCTTTGAGTACGCGTTCCTGCTTCGCGGATAATAACCGAGCAGGCGGTATTCAACTCATTTGCTAGCCCTCGGAAACGAAGCACGAGCATAATCCCGTGGGCGATATCCGGTTAGCATCCGGACAAAGCACATCTGATCCCGCGCTCAACCTGCTCGCGACTTGCGCTGCTGAAGCGGACAGGGTTGCGCCCAGTTGGTCTAAGGCGACCCTAAAGCTCGACGTCTCCGCTCTGCTGATCCCTCAATCGTCCGATCCCGCAACAGCACATAGGTTCGTCGCCCTGCAGGTAATTACAATTCGCATAACGCCGCAGATTAAATTCGGGAGTCTACAACTGAGCTTGCGGCACCTGTTCGAAAACGCAGTCGCAGCGCGTATCCTTTCGTCTTTCGCAGATCAACTTATCATCCCTGTGGACCTTCCGGCTGACGTCTCCTTCTCGACCAAAATCGCATCAAGTCAAAATCAGACCTTCAAGGCGGTGAATCCACGCAAATTGTGACGGATTATCACGGCGTAGCCGTCCATGAGCCATTTCCATTCACGGTCGCGTTTCCCACGGAAGACGGTGTCCGGATCCTGGGAGGCTCGCCGCCGAACCCAGCGACTGACCAACAAAGTTCGGAAACACGGTCCGGATCGGCAACCAATCTGACGCATCTGCAAGCTTCGGTAGACACGAAGATCCGCAATTGGCACCGCACGGGAGACAACCTGTACGTGGCACTCTCCGGTGAAGCGTTGCGATCGGCTCTCGCGGATGTGCTACCACGCGAAAGCGTCCGCACGCGTCATCACGGTACGCGCGAAGAACGCGAATGGCGAGATCGACAAAGTTGGCCTCATGCGAGATGACCTTTTGGGCGACATTTCGCTGGACATATCGCCCGACAACGCCGAATTCGCGAGCGCGGATATAACTGTCGGAGATGCCTCAGTCGGCTGGCAAGAAGGCCGAATGCTTCGGTTCCAATAAACGTATCGGCCAAAGCGCAGGCCCATGTGCATTTCAATACGGCGTTCGTGGGCGGTGGCGTTGGGACAAGCGTTGGCCTCAACGGCAGCGCCACGTCCGTTCTTAACGTCTCGGCATCGACTGTTATGCAAAACACGGCAGCCGGCAGCGCGATAGTACTTCAGCCTTTTGTCGAGTGCCGCCGCGTAGACTTGGACCTTGTGACTGACGTCAACTTGACTATCATCAAAGCTGGGACTGCTGGCCTTCAACTGAAGAAGCATATCGGAGGACAGCCGCTGCAACCGATCATCCTTTCCAGCAATATTCCACGAGCCGTGCCGTTTCCTAGCGCGAAAAACTCTGGCAAAGCTGCCGTCAATTGGCCCGCTGCCGTAGCATCGGCACGGGCCTTCACTTCCTCGAAGCGGTTGCGCGCGGCCTGCTCTTCCTGCCGAAGCCGTTACTCGGATCGCTAGCCCCTTGCAGGCGTCGGCCTTGACCTCGAAGCGTTCAGTCCCTTGGGGCGACAATCGTGCGGTGAAGCGGGACATGGGATTCCGGCTCCGGGGTTCGGCGCGCGGTCTCCCGCGGGAAATTTTTGCACCAAGATTGGCTTGATCGTTCCTGTTCTGTTTAAGACGAGCCTGGAGGCGGCGTCAATTAAGGGACCGTTTCAATGGGTTACTTTGATCGCCTTGGACGAGCCCTGACAGTCTCAGAATCTAATTGTTTGGGATTTCGAGTTCTCCGCGAAGCGGCTGCTGCTCATATGGCTGCTTGGCACCTACCCAACTTTACCCAGGTGCGCTCGTATCCGGGCTTATGAGCCATTTTACTTCGATCTAGACCTCCAAATGTCCAGAAACGTCTAGGAGGAAGATCGTGTCTCACCATTGCGAGGGCGACCTGAGGTCGGTCCGGGATGGTCACGCCTCCGATCTTGCGGGCAAGGTCGCGATTATCGCAACCTTGGACACAAAGGGCCGCGAAAGCGCTTATCTCGCGCGCGTCATCGAACAGTGGGGCCGCAAGACTCTTACGATTGATGTAGGCACATCAAACAGGAGGTGCAGAAGCGAGGCGGATAGCAGCGCTGAACGGGTGGCTGCACCCGCTGAGCTCTTACGGGAAATAGCCGCGGGCGCGCGTGAAGAAGTCAAGAAGCTCCTCCGATCAGGTGCGATCGACGCCGCCGTCGGAGTGGCGGGCGGCAAAGGTAGCGCAGTCTTCGGTGAAGTTGTATCGGATTTGCCGTATGGATTCCCAAAGCTGCTGGTGAGCAGCGCGAGGCCAGCCCTCCTGGCCGAACTCGCCCTCCACCATGACATCATCCTCTATCCGACCCTGATCGATCTGTTCGGAATCAACGCGTTCACCGAACGCGTTCTGGACAATGCAGGGCGCGCCATTGCGGCGATGCGCTATGTGCCTGCTCGAGAGCGGCGGAAGAGAAAGACTGTTGCGATCACTGCCTTTGGGGTCACGACGCCGGCGGCAAATCGCTGTGTAGCGCGGCTGGCAGAGGCAGGCGTCGACGCGGTTGTCTTTCCGGCCAATGGCGCTGGGGGCCGCAAGATGGAGCAGCTCGTGTCCGCCGGTGAGTTCGATGCGGTGATCGATTTGACCACAACCGAGCTCGCTGACGAGCTGGTCGGCGGCACGGCCAGTGCAGGTCCGGATCGGCTCAAAGCAGCTTCTCACCGCATGATTCCTCAGCTTATCGCACCGGGAGCTGTCGACATGGTGAACTTTGGCCCTCCCTCGAGCGTGCCTGCCGAGTTCAAGGGGCGCCAATTCTATTCGCATACCCCCTTCACGACGCTCATGCGCACGACCGCCTCGGAGAACGAGCGCATAGGCACGCTCACAGCAGAGCGCCTCTCGCAAGCAAAGGCGCCCGCCCTCGTGTTGTGGCCGGCCAAGGGGGTGTCTGACTATGACCGGGACGGTGGAATCTTTCGAAATCCTGAAGCCGATAGAGCCTGGTTCGATGCTGTCAGGCAAAACCTCCCGCCCTCGATCATCGCTCGCGAGCTGGATTGTCACATCAACGATCCGGAATTTGCGGACGCGGCCGCATCGTGGATCGTTGAACGACTGACACCAGGAGGGTCCTCCCGTGCGGATGTTTGATCGGCCCGAAATACTCGCAAAGATCACAGCTCAAGTTGAGGCGGGAAAGGCAGTGCTTGCCGCGGCGAGCAGTTGCGGGCTCGTCGCAAAATGCGCAGCTCTGGGCGGGGCTGACATGCTCGTGGTCTACAGTACTGGGTTATCGCGGTTGATGGGGCTGCCGACGAGCCGGATCGGCGATTCCAATGCGCGAACGCTTGAGCTGGCGGCGGAGATCCGCAATGTCGTCTCCTCCGTTCCTGTTATAGGCGGTGTCGAGGCGTGGGATCCCCTCCGGCTCGACCTCGATGATCTTCTGGACAAGTTCTGGGCTGCCGGCTTCTCCGGCGTGATCAACTACCCGACCATTTCAACGATGGGTGAGAAATGGCGTGAGCGTCGAGGCCGCGTCGGGCTCGGCTTTGAGCGTGAAGTTGAGATGATCGCGGCCGCTCGCAAGAAGAACATCTTCTCGCTCGCCTACGTCGCAAGCCCGCACGACGCCAAAGCGATGGCAACGGCGGGAGCCGACTGCATCGTCCCACATGTCGGCGCAACGCGCGGCGGGCTTGTGGGGCATGAGGAGGGACAGTCGATTGAAGAGGCCATCAGGCGCATCAACGACATCAATGCTGCAGCTCAAGCTGTCCGCCCGGACGTCACCCTTCTCTGCCATGGGGGGGCAATCGCTGAGCCCCAGGATACCTCGGAAGTCTACCGATCGACCGGATGTGTCGGATTCGTTGGCGCCTCCTCCATCGAACGGATCCCGATCGAGCGGGCGGTGAAGGCTGCTGCCGCTGAATTCAAAGCCGTTCCGCTCACGCGAGAGCGTCAGCATCCACTGCAGAATCTGCACCGAGGCACGAATGAATAGCCCAGTCGCCGAATTGAAACCCAATGCCGCTTCCTTCTCCAAAGCAAGCAAGCCAACGCACGATTTGGAGACGGACGTGCTCGTGATCGGTAGCGGCGCGGCCGGACTGTCCGCAGCGCTCTATGCGGCAAAGGCCGGGCTTCGCGTGACGGTGTGCGAGAAGTCTGACCGGCTCGGTGGCACGACCGCCCTGTCGAACGGCATGATCTGGGTTCCATGCTCAATACAGGCCCGAGCCGCGAAAATCGATGATTCGATTGCGAAAGTGAAGACCTATCTGCAACACGAACTTGGCAATTACTATCGCCCCGAGTTCGTGGACGCTTATCTTGAAGACGGCCCAACGGCGCTCGCCAGCTTGGAGAATGGGAGCGAAGTGAAGTTCACACTGGCCTCCGCTCCAGATTATCATTCCAGCCAAATCGGCGGGGTCGACAAGGGGCGGGCGCTGAGCCCAGCACCTTACGACGGACGGCTTCTCGGCAAGGATTTCGACCTGATAGGTGATCCGATTCGCGTCGTGCTCGGCGGCATGATGATTTCGTCCGGCGAGGTCAGAAGTTTCCTCAACCCCTTCCAGTCGGCTGCCTCGCTCAAACACGTCCTGCGCCGGGTCAGCCGCTACGCAGGCGACCGGCTGCGCTACAGGAGGGGCACTGAACTCAGTGGCGGGAATGCGCTGATTGCGCGGTTATTGGTAAGCCTTCGTAGATATGGCGTTGAAATCCGGCCACGCTGCCCGGCGGTAGATCTGACGAGGGAGGGAGGGAGAGTTACTGGCGCACTCCTCAAGCGGGATGGCAGAGATCTCCGCGTCCGCGCCTCGCACGGAGTGATCCTGGCAACCGGTGGCTTTGCGCGGAACGGGAAATTACGCGCCCAGCTCAGCGGAGCCCACCAGCACAATGATACGCTCGCCCACAGCGATGTCACCGGCGATGGTATTGCGCTCGCAGGCAAGCTCGGAGCTGCGATCGATAATGACGTTGCATCGAGCGGCTTCTGGACGCCCGTCTCGATCCTCAGGAACGGCCGCTCCTTGCAAGTGGTCCCGTACGGCTGGCTCGATCGTGGCCGTCCAGGCGTCATCGCGGTGGGGCCAAATGCCAAGCGCTTCGTCAATGAATCCAATTCGTATCATGATATCTGCCTTGCCATGTTCAACAACGGTTATCCGGCGGACAAGCGGTTCTATTTCATCTGCGACAAGGAATTCGTTCGCCTCAGGGGCATGGGACATCTGCTCCCCTGGCCATGGACATTGAGTATCAACAAGTATGCCCGGTTGGGCTACATCGAGATCGGCCGGACTATTGCGGAGCTTGCAGCGGAATTGGGGCTCGACCCCGACGAGCTCCAAAAGACCGTTGAAGAACACAATGCCCACGCAGCTGAAGGACGCGATCCGCTCTTCAACCGGGGGGAATCGGCTTTCAACCGCACGCTGGGAGATCCGGCGGTCGGAAAGAAAAACCCGAACCTTGGGCCTATCAAGAGCGGCCCATTCATCGCACTCCCAATTGTCCCGGCAACCCTTGGGACGGCGACCGGCCTCTCAACAGATGCAGAGGGACAGGTCCTGAATGGAAATGGGGCGCCGATCGCAGGACTTTATGCCTGCGGCAATGACATGACCTCGCCGATGCGTGGAATCTATCCTGGGGCAGGCATTACAATCGGGCCGGCGATCGTGTTCGCCTACCGCGCGGTCCACAGCATCGTGCGGTCGGCGCGACAGGAGCAGCCCGCGGCGGCATCATGAGCGTAAGCCGAATGTTCTCTCCTGTTCCCCCGCGACGACGGACCAGAAGTAAAGCGAGAGTGCGCATGGCCAACCAGCACCGCTATAAACACGTTATGAGCCCTGCCGGGCTTCATGCAACTATGATCTCATGAACTGGAGGGGCACGATGCGCCGCTCACGCCACGCCAAGATCGTCGCAACCGTCGGCCCGTATGAACGCTCACCGGGAGGCAGTTGCGAGGCCCCGGTAATGCTGAACTGGTCGGTGAAAGAGTTCGCCGACCGAAGCGGGTTGTCATGCGCCGTCGTCAGGCGGCTAGAAGAGTATAATGACACGCCTCCGGCGTCCGACAAGTTGCTTCAAACCTTGTAAAACAGGTTTGCGGGGCGAATTGAATCTACATTTCCGCTGGTTGGCAAGGCAGGCTTCGGCCGCAATGAGCTTTTCAGTACTGAACAAACAGCCTGCGGCATAGTCAAGTGGTGCGTCATTTCACCTGATTTCTTCCAATGGTTCGACATCGTTCGCGGCGGAACGCATTTGCGCCCCCTGCGACTCGGTTAGGACATGCGGGTAGCTCTCCTATCGTTTTGGCTGAATTGAAATTGGCCTGGCGAGAACGTTCGCGGCCCGCCGGCGGCTCTCTTTACGCGGGCGCAATGTCGGTTGCCCGGCGAACATTACCCAACATTACTCAGACCTCCCTACGTTTCTCTAGGCAATCTCGCGCAGCATGTCGTGAATGAAGCGCCGATAGGCGGGCCGACCGAGAAGCCCACCATCGCCTGCAACTCCCATTGCCGGGATGACCTTCTAGGAGCACTCTCGTGCCAGCAGCCCTTCGTTTCCAACGAGTAGCTCACCCCTTCAAACGATCGGGGTGAAGAAGATGTGCTCGCAATCTCAAGGAATCTGAGGCAGCGGCATGGATACGCTACTTATCGCCATGTTCGAAATCTTGAGCTTCGGCGCGATCGTTGTCCTGGTCGTGCTCGGCCTCGGAATCATTGCCAGCATGATGGGTATCTTCAACTTCGCCCAGGGCGAGTTCGTCCTGCTGGGCGCCTACGTCACTTATCTCGTGCACAGCCTCGGTTTGCCGGTCCCGCTCGGCATGCTTGTTGCGCCCGTCGCGGTCGGCGCGCTTGGTTTCGTGCTGGAAAAAGTCGTGGTGCGACGGTTCTACGCCGCTCCAATCGTCGCCATGCTTGGCACCTATGCGCTCGGGCTGATCATTCGTGAAGCCGTGCGCGGCCTGACCGGCGGACTCTATCTCTCCGTGCCGGAGCCAATCAGTGGCTCTATCATGATCGGTGGCCTGCATTTCGCCGCCTGGCGGAGCGTCATCGTCATAATCACTTTGCTGGTGATGGCCGCGAGCCATGCACTGCTTGCCCATACCTCGTTCGGCCTGCGAGTCCGCGCCTCGCTGGAGAACCCACAGCTAGCGCGTGCCTCGGGCATCTCCACGGGCATGATCTACAGCGTCACCTTTGCGTTTGGCGCGGCGCTCGCGGGCCTCGCCGGCGCGCTGATCGTGCCGGTCTTTTCGCTGTTCGCCGATCTCGGCATCCGATTTCTTATCCAGAGTTTTGTTGCCGTGATGGTCGGCGGCGTCGGGTCCTTCGCGGGCCCGGTCGCGGGCGCCAGCGTCATCGGCACGTTCAGTGCCTGGTTGCCTTGGCTGATGTCGCCGGTCATCGCCGACGTTCTGGTGTTCGTGCTCGCCATCATTTTCATCAAGTTCCGGCCGCAAGGCCTAATTTCGGGAAGAGGGGTCAACCGATGATCAACGCCAACCGTCAACTGAGCCGCCGCCGCTTTCTCGGCAATTTTGCCTTCGCTTCTGCGGCCATCGCCGCGGGCCCCGGGAGCTGGGTGATTCGCCCGGACTGGGCGAACGCTGCGGAAGGTCCGATTAGGCTCGGCATTGCGACCGATCTTACGGGGTCACTCGGCTTTGCCGGCAACACCGACGCCAATGTCGCTCGCATGCTGGTCAAGGAGATCAACGACTCCGGCGGCCTGTTGGGACGCCCGATCGAACTCCTGATTGAGGATACTGCCTCCGACGAATCCGTCGCCGTGGGAAATGTGCGCAAGCTGATTCAGCGAGACAAGGTCGACTTGGTGATCGGCGGTATCTCGAGTTCGATGCGCAATGCGATCAAGGACGTCATTATCTCTCGCGGCAAAACGCTCTATATCTATCCGGAAGGTTACGAAGGCAAAGAGTGCACGCCCTCTCTGTTCTGCACCGGGCCGGTACCGGCTCAAAATTGCGACCAGTTCATTCCCTGGTTGATCAAAAATGGTGGCAAACGCTTTGCCCTACCTGGCTCCAATTATGTTTGGCCGCAAACAATTAACGCCTATGCGCGCAAGGTGATCCAGAGCAGTGGTGGCGAAGTCGTCTTTGAAGAATACTACCCGCTCGATCAGATCGACTTTTCCTCTACGGTTAACCGCATCATATCCAACAAAGTAGACGTGGTTTTCAACGCCATTGTCCCGCCCGGCGTTAGCCCGTTTTTCAAACAGCTCTACCAAGCCGGATTCTCCAAAAACGGCGGGCGGCTGGGCTGCGTCTATTACGACGAAAACTTCCTGGAAATGAACCAGGCCCATGAGATTGAAGGGCTTGCGAGCAGCCTCGACTACTACAAGGTGCTCGCGGCGGAGGATCCAGTGAGCGCCAGGATTCAATCGGCTTACGACAAACAATTCCCTGCCAAGTTCCGGTTCTCGGCAGGCAGCGCCGCTACCGGCACCTATCGAGGACTGAAGCTGTGGGAAGCTGCAGTGAAGGAGGCCGGTACAATTGACCGCGACGCGGTAGCCGCCGCCCTCGACCACGCGAAAATTGCGGAAGGGCCGGGCGGGCCTGCCGAGATGGCGCCCGGCAAGCGGCACTGCAGGATGAAGATGTACATCGGAGTGGCGAAGGGCGGCCAGTACGAGATCGTCGCGCGCAGCGCCGGCCTGGTCGATCCGAAGGAGTGCTGATGTCATCGACCGGCACTGGCATACAGCCCCCGCCACGCGTCATTGAAGCTGCTCGTTCGCCCCTCATGGCATCTGCCTTCGCAGGGCGAAAGAAGGTGCTTCCGATTCTCGAACTAGCGTTGCTGATTGCCGCTTCCATCGCACCTCTCGTCTTGCGGGATTACATCACTGTCTATGCGACACGAGTGCTCATTCTGTGCCTCTTCGCGTTATCGTTCGATCTGGTGTGGGGCTATGCGGGTATCTTGAGCTTGGGTCAGTCGCTGTTCTTCGGCATGGCCGGCTACGGTGTGGCGCTGCTTTCTCGCGATTTCGGGGTTGGATCGATCTTTGCCGTTCTTCCGGCCGGAACCCTGATAGGCTTTGTGGCCGCATTGTTGCTGGCGGGCTTCCTGCTGCTCGGCCGTCACCCCTCCAGTGTGGTCTTCGTTTCGCTTGGCACTATGACCGGAGCTTACGCAGCTGACCGCCTGGCGAGAGGTTCACATTATCTTGGCGGTCAGAACGGTATTCCGTCGATCCAACCGATGACAATCGGCTCGCACGAATTGAGCGAGGGCCCAGGTTTCTACTACCTGGTGCTCGCCATTCTAGTTTTAATCTACCTTCTGTCGCGCTTTCTGTTGCGATCCCAGTTCGGCCTCGCGCTGGCGGGATTGCGAGAGAACGAACAGCGGATCGCCTTCTTCGGGTACAAAGTGCAACATTTGAAGGCGATCATATTCGCAATCAGCGGCGCGATTGCAGGTACTGCCGGTAGCCTTTATGCGTTTCACGAGGGGTTCGTCTGGACGAACATGCTGGGCGTGGTCATGTCGACTCAGGTCGTGCTCTACGTCTTGTTCGGCGGCTCCGGGACATTGATCGGTGCGGTCATCGGCACGGCGATTGTCGAGGGACTCAGCTTCTGGCTGTCCGACAACTATCGCGATATTTGGCCGATCATTCTCGGCGTTCTGCTGTTGCTCGTCATTCTGTTCCGGCCCCTCGGCTTGATCAGCCTCGTGTTGGGCGAGCGGGAACGTGTAGGTCATTTCGGCCCGAGCCTCAAGGAGAAGCGCAATGCCGCTCCTTGAAGCCGCCGGCATCTCCAAGGTCTTTGGCAAGCTCACCGCTCTGGACGGAGCGGCGCTCACCGTCGGCGAGAGTGAGTTTCATGGCCTCATCGGGCCGAACGGCTCGGGCAAGAGCACGCTGATGAAGTGTCTTGCAGGTGCGCTCGTGCCGACCCGAGGTAAGGTGACGTTCATCAACACTGACGTCACCTCGTTTACGCCGCCAGAGCGTGCGCGAGCCGGCATGAGCCTGAAATTCCAGATCACCGCCGTGCTACCGACCCTCACGCTTTACGACAACATTCTGCTCGCACTGCAGGCCCGGTCGTCACTGCTTGACCTGGCGTTCTCGCGCACTCGGGGACGACTGCACGAGGAGGTCATGACGCTGCTCCTCCAGTTCCGGCTCGCCGATCGCGCCTTTGATGCTGCGGCGACCCTATCTCACGGGCAGCAGCAATGGTTGGAGATCGCGATGGCGCTCGCATGCCGACCGCGTCTGCTGCTGTTGGACGAGCCCACCGGCGGCATGAGCCTGGAGGAGCGCCGCGTCACCGGCGAATTGCTGCAGCCGGTCAAACCGCATTGCTCGATCGTCATCGTGGAGCACGACCTGGATTTCATCCGCGACATCTGTGACCGCCTGACCGTGCTCGATCAGGGCAAGGTGCTGGCGTCAGGAACGGTTGCCGAGATCCAAGCCAACAGAAGCGTCCAGGAGATTTATTTGCGCCGTGCCTGAATTCCTCAATATCAAGCATCTCGATGCCGGCTATGGACGTAGCCAAGTCTTGTTCGGAGTCAATATGGCCATCCCGCGGCGTGGCGGGGTGGCCGTCCTCGGCCGCAACGGCGCCGGAAAGAGCACGCTCATGAAAGCGATTGTGGGCGAACTGCCGGCATGGAAGGGCTGCCTGCAGTTCAACGGCCAAGACATCGATGGCCGGCGGACCGAAGTGCGGGTGCGGGCCGGCATTGGATATGTGCCGCAAGAGCATTCAGTGTTCGCGCGCCTCTCCGTGCGTGACAATCTCGCCGTCGGATCGCTTTTGCACCGCGATGGATCGGCAGTGGACCGGGTGATGAGGATGTTTCCGAAACTCGGCCAGCGCCTCGATCAGCCGGCCGGAACGCTGTCCGGTGGCGAGCGCAAGATGCTCGCAATCGGGCGCGCGATCCTCGGAAACCCGAAACTCCTCCTGCTGGATGAGCCGACCGAGGGTGTCTGGATCGGCGTCATCGAGGAGATCACCGAGCGCTTGGTCGAGCTAGCCGGAGAGATCGCCATCATCATCGTCGAGCAACATCTCGACCTCGCAATGCGTGTAGCGGAGCAGGCCTATGTGCTCGATCGCGGCCGTGTCGCGCTTTCGGGCCCGGCGCAACAACTGCGCAACGACCCGCGGCTGTTGACGTATCTGGCGCCGTAGAGGCGTTCGCCGGCGGCCACTCCCTGGTGGAAGGTGGCGCATTCGAGTTCCTTGAGATGGCTGAGCAGAGAGGGTCCATGTCCGAAACCATCAGCGATTTTGTCAATGCGTGCCAAGTCGTCGATGTCCATGAACATCACATGCCCGAGGTCGCACACAGCCCGGACGTAAATCTGTTGAAACTGCTCCAACAGAGCTATGCGGCTTGGACGAGCCACGTGCTGCCATCCGAGCCCAAGGCAACGATCGAAGTGATATCTAGCCCTACCGAGCCGACCAACTGGGAGGCCCTTGCTCCGTTCCTCGAGAGGAGCGGATCGAACGCATTCGTCCGTAACCTCGTCCGCGGAGTCGCCGAGCTTTACGGCGTCGCCGACACTGGAATCACGCGCGACAACTGGGAGGCGGTAGACGAGTCAGTGCGCTTGCGTCACAAGGAGGCGACATGGCCAAGTGAAGTGATTGGGCGGGCCGGCATCGGAAGGATCGTAACGGACCCGTTTCTCGATCCGTTGATGGATCCGCGGCCGGTCCTTGGGCAAAGTTACGATGCGGTCCTGCGCATTAACGCATTCGCCCTCGGCTGGCATCCCGAATCTCGCGATCATAATGGAAATTGTGGGCATACGTTGCTGCGGCGCCTCGGCCTGGAGGTGAAAACCTTCGATGATTATTGCGACGCAATCCGTGAGCTCGTAGCCGGCTGCGCCCGGCGCAATCACGTTGCGCTCAAAAACGCACTCGCCTATGACCGGAATCTAAGCTTTGACGAACCGGATGAGGAACTGGCTCGGCAGGCTTGGGGACAAAGATCTCCATCCCCTGCGGCGCGCAAGGCGTTCTGCGACTTTGTCGTCGACTTGTTTTGCCAACTCGCAGGCGAGGCCGACCTGCCAGTCCAAACTCATCTTGGAACGGCAATCATAAGCGGCTCCCACCCCCTGCGCATGACCGGGTTGATTGAGCGTCATCCTCGGACCCGCTTTCTGCTGATGCATTTGGCCTATCCATGGAGCCGGGACCTGTTGGGAATGGCCTTTGTGTACCGAAATGTCTGGCTTGATTTGTGCTGGTCTTTTCTGTTGAGCCCGTCACATTTCAAGCTCGCCCTCAAAGAAGCCATTGAAGTCTTGCCAGATGAATCGCGAATGATGATTGGAGGAGATTGTCTTCACGTTGAGGAGACGTTTGCCGCGATACAGGGCGCGCGCCGGTTGATCGGCGAGGTTCTGAACGAAAAAGTCGCGAACGGTTACTTCCGGTCGCGAGACGCAGAGCGCTTGGCAATCAGAATCCTTGGCGAGAACGCGAAGGAGTTTTTCAGACTGTCCTGAATGCTGCCTTCGTTACGCGATCTTACCCAAACATGAGCTGAAGAGGCTGATTGAAACTCAAAACGAGGGATAGCTTTCAGGCTGCCGCGGCCCGCCGGAAAGAGCAGGGCACGTGGATTTCAGGGCCATGAGCTAAAGGGAGGTCAGTTCCAATGTTGAATGATCACCGACAACTCAGCCGCCGCCGCTTTCTCCGCAATTTCGCCTTTGCGTCTGCGGCCATTGCGGCCGGGCCGGGCAGCTGGGTGATCCGTCCTGACTGGGCCAACGCCGCCGAAGGCCCGATCAGGATAGGCATTGCCACCGACCTTACGGGGGCACTCGGCTTTGCCGGGAATACCGACGCCAATGTCGCTCGCATGGTGGTCAATGAGATCAACGAGACTGGTGGTCTGCTGGGGCGCCCCATCGAGCTCCTGATCGAGGACACTGCGTCCAACGAGTCCATCGCTGTTGGCAATGTCCGCAAGCTGATTCAGCGAGACAAGGTCGACCTGGTGCTCGGTGGCATTGCGAGCTCGATGCGCAACGCCATCAAGGACATCATCATCTCTCGTGGCAAGACGCTCTACATCTATCCGCAGGCCTACGAAGGCAGGGAGTGCACGCCCTATCTGTTCTGCACCGGCCCGGCACCGGCGCAGAATTGCGACCGGTTCATCCCCTGGCTGATCAAGAATGGTGGCACACGCTTCGCGTTGCCTGGCTCCAACTACGTCTGGCCACAAACAATCAACGCCTATGCGCGCAAGGTGATCGAGAGTAGCGGCGGGGAGGTGGTGTTCGAGGAGTACTATCCCCTCGACCAGATCGATTTTTCATCGACCGTGAGCCGCATCACGTCCAACAAAGTAGACGTGGTATTCAACAGCGTCATCCCCCCGGGCGTAGGCTCCTTCTTCAAACAGCTTTATGAAGCGGGCTTTTCGAGGAATGGGGGGCAGCTGGGCTGCGTCTACTACGACGAGAACACGCTCGAAATGAATCAGGCTCACGAGATCGAAGGCCTCGCCAGCAGCCTGGACTATTACAGGGCGTTCGCGGTGGAAGATCCGGTGAGCGCCAAAATTCAGTCGACTTACGAAAAGCAGTTTCCTGGCAAGTTCCGGTTCTCAGCAGGCAGCGCCGCGACCGGCACTTATCGAGGGTTGAAGCTGTGGGAAGCCGCAGTCAAGGAAGCCGGTACAATTGACCGCGACGCGGTCGCCGCCGCGCTCGACCACGCAAAGCTTGCGCAAGGGCCTGGCGGGCCGGCGGAGATGGTGCCGGGCAGGCGCCACTGCAGGATGAACATGTATGTTGGTGTGGCAAGGGCCGGCCAATACGAGATCGTCGCCCGTAGCGCCGGCCTGGTCGACCCGAAGGAGTGTTGAATGCCCCATGTTGCACGGGCCGGCTTCGCTGGGGCCGCATGCGGGCAGATCGCGATACCTAGTTCCCGCGATAGTTCGGCGGCCTCTTCTCGAAGAAGGCGTTCATGCCTTCCTGTTGGTCAGCTGTGCTGAAGGCAAACCGGATCGCTTGGCGCTCAAACTCGAGCCCGGCGTCCAGCGTGGTCTGAAACGCGGCGAGAACGGCGGCTTTGGCAAGTTCAGCCGAACGGGGAGGCTTTTGCGCAATCAGATCGGCTAGTTCGAGCGCACGAATCTGCGCCCTGCCGCTTTCGACAACTTCCGCCACAAGGCCGGCCTGCATCGCGATCCGCGCCGTGATGGATTGGCCGCTCAGGATCATCAGCATGGCCAGCGACTTGCCAGCCACGCGTGTCAGCCTTTGCGTAGCGCCGTCGCCCGGCAATATCCCGATGTTGATCTCAGGCTGCCCAAATACCGCCCCTTCGCCTGCTATCACGATATCCGCGAGCAGTGCCAATTCGTGGCCGCCGCCGAAGCATATGCCCTCGACTGCGGCAATGAGAGGCTTGGGGAAATTGACGACATCCCTCCAGGCAGAACGTCGCGCGGAATTGTCGATTGCCTCAAAGCCGCGCTCTCGCATCTCCTTGATGTCCGCGCCGGCAGAGAAGAACGCATCACTGCCACAAAGCACGACACAGCGGACATCTTCGTCGATTGCGGCATCGCGCAAGGTGGCGCCTAGATCCACGATCATGTCGTTGCTTAAGGCGTTTCGTTTCGATTTCCTGTTCAGCGTCAAAAGGCGCACGTGGGGCGCGACAGATGTCGACAGGATGAGATCGGACGTCTTCGTCATGGAGCGGTTCTCCTGAAGGAATATGGGAGTCAGGCCCTTAAACTGAAATCGATTTCTTAGCAACGACGCTCTTTGAGGGCTATTTTCACGGTATCAGCCGCACGCGGCGCTGACGCCACAAGCTCTAGGCGGGCTGAAGATGGGCCCCATAAGGCGGACCTCAGCCTTGAAAAGCGGCTTGACTCCACGGTTCCGAATTCCTATTGATCGTGAAATCGATTTCAAAGATTGGTGTCAAAATGCCCGATGAATGCGGGAAACCGGAAGCGTGCGGCCGGTGGGTCGCATCTGAAGGATCTCATTGACGCTGCGGCGGTCTTGCGACGCCGCGCTGTCCAACAAGAACATCAGCTTCTTCAGAAGCGCGCTTAGAGCAACAGGAGGAGGGTTAGCCATGGGAATGGCACGGAATGTCGCGCGCGCTTTATGCGAGCCGCCGCGCAAGTCGGAAGCAACGATGGAGGCGTCCTGCGCGATTGTCGTGCAACGGCCACTCGTGAGGCGAGGCCCGCAAATACATGAAGCCAGGCGGGCTTTCCGTCGGCATCCCGGGCACCTTTTTCTCCTGGCTTCCGCGGGTCCGGCCTGCTCAAGGCCGCCGCTCTCGTAGACCCCATCGCGGCGGGCGCAGTTGAGCCGACGAGCGGCTGCTCGTTCTCGCGCGACCCGCAACATCATTAACGTCATCAACAAAGCCCGAGGACCCATGAACATCATTGCTCAGCCCAGCGCTGGACCCATCCAGCTTGACAAGCAAACTGCCAACAAGCGGATGACCGCCGGCCTTGGAGGAGGGGTGGCGCTGGAGTGGTACGACTGGAATGTCTACGGCGTAATGGCAGCGTTTCTCTCGCCGCACTTCTTCCCTTCCGATGATCCCACCACCTCGCTGCTGGCGGGGCTGGCCGTGTATGGGGCGGGCTTTTGCGCACGACCGCTCGGCGCGGTTTTGCTGGGGCCGGTCGCAGATCGCATCAGCCACAAGCGCGTGATGCTGATCTCGGTCACGGCCATGGCGGTTTGCTCGCTTTTGATATCCTTGCTGCCCACTTACAAGGACCTCGGCGTCACGGCGGCCATAGCGCTGCTGATCATGCGTCTAATTCAGGGGCTTGCCACAGGCGCTGAGGCTGGTGTCGCCAACGCCATTGCAATTGAATTGGCGCCACCTGGAAAGGAGGGACACTACCTCGGTCTGATTGGTGGCACGTTCATCCAGTTAGGAAACCTTGGATCCAGCCTGGTTGCCTTCCTGGTGAGCGCCTCCGTCGCACCTGAAGCCATGCGCGAGTGGGCCTGGCGCATACCCTTTGCGGTCGGTGGCGTGCTCGGCCTTTTGATCATCTATCTGCGCACGACGGTGCCGGAAACCTTGATCAATCGAGCCATGCATCGTCAAGACGAGTCTTCGCGCATTCAGGAAACGACTGGCGGTGTGTGGAAAACGCTATGGAGCGTCCGCCTTTCGCTGCTCGCCGTCATCCTGGTGATCGGGTCGGTGCAGATCGCCAACTATGCCTGGAACACCGGTCTGCCGAACATGGCAAACACAGTCTTCAAGGAGAACAGCACGTATGTGTACGGGATCATGACGCTGATGGTCCTGATCTGGATGGTAACGGCGCCTCTTATCGGCGCTTTCGCGGACAAGGTGCGACCCTCGCGTGCGTTCACGATGCTGCGCCTTTTGCTCATCCCATGCTTCTTCCTGACACTGCTCTATTCGGAAAAAGGCATCGTCACGTTCTTCTTTGTCACGGTGTTCGGCGGCGCGATCGTCGGCTTCAACATGGCCCTCTATAACTTCATCGCCACCACGCTGATGCCGCGCGCCGTGCGGACCACCGGAGTGGCTCTCGGCTATGCGCTCGGCGTCTCTTTGTTTGGCGGGACGTCACCCTATCTGCTGGTCTGGTTGCAACGCGAGCACATCGCCTGGATGTTTCCCGTCTACGGATCGTTGATCGCGCTCCTCAGCGTGCTGGTCTACCAGATCGCCAAGAAGCGCGGGCGCCTCTACATCGGTGAATGAACACGCTCTGCCCCTGCGCTTCGCCGTACCCGCGGCAGACGCAAAGTGTCCACGTCAGGTGCAAAACATAAGAGCGCTCGCGCGTATCCCTTTGAGCATGGGGTCGGCGCAAGCGTCCTTGCGAGAGCAGTCATTCAAAACACAAAGACTGCTTACGCGGCACTGAGTTGCTGAAACTGGAGTCCGAAGCATGAAAACACCTTCATCGCCGCACTTCACGCCTGTGGACTTGAACCGACATTTCAACGCCAGCCGCGCAAAAGCCGAAGGGTTCGGCGCTCGCCCGGGTGACACTGGCTGGATCGATTCGCTTCGCGGGCTCCAGACCCATCGTGGCATGCCCTTTCTCTTCGCCAGCGAAACGGGGCCGGATGTGCTGGAGCTGCGCCCCGGGGCCCCTCCTGCCGTAATTGCGTTGCCGCGGGCAATGGCGAGCTATGTGCTGTTCGTGCAAGTGGCGGCAGACCGCCCCGGTACAAGCCCCGAGGGTTTTGGAGAGATCGGCCCGGCTACGCTGCCTGTGGAAGGCAATCTACTTGGCGACCGGATCGCGACATACGGGCTCCGCTACGCCGACGGGACCGAGACCGAAGTGCCGGTGCTGCGCCGCTTCGCGATCCAGCAGAACCACATCTCCTGGAGTGCGAGTGCGTTCGCCGCCCTGCCGCTACGCGCGCCCATCGTGCATGCAAGCACCGGCGAAGACTTTGTACTCGGCAGAGCGCCGGGGGCGAGCTTCTTTCAGGGCGAGGCCCGCACCCAATCGGGACGCATGGATCGACAGGGTGAGAACCTGTGGCTTTACGCGCTCCCGAATCCCTATCCGGACAAGGAGCTTTCGGCGCTAACCTTGCGCGCGGAACAGGAAATCTCGCTCGTGTTCGCGGTGACCACGACAAAGCTCACCCAGCACCCGCTGCGCCTCCAGGGCCGTTGCAAGCTGAAGGTGAGGCTGCCGCCCGGGGTTCATCTCAACAAGCTTGGCGAGCTCGATGTCGACGATCGAGGCGAGCAGATCGGCATGGACCTCGGCACGGTCATCTCGGCCCGCGCAGTGCTCGAGTACTCCAGGGCGGATTGGCTGGGCGCCAAAGGTGATGTGCAGCCCGTGCGCTCCGCCAGCGAAGTCATCGTCGAGTACTCCGCGCATCCGGACGCAAGGCTCTATCTGCGCTCCGAGGATGGCCGCTTGCACATGTACGATCTTCGATCGTTGGAAGATGGCGGTAACGCAGGCGGCGCCTCGCTCACCGTGGCGACAGTCGAACCGGCCACAAGGCCGGTCAAGATTCGCATCGTGGAGAAGGGCAGCGGCGTGCGCGTTGCCGCGCGGCTGCATGTCCACGGTGCGCACGGAGAGTATCTGCCACCCAAGGGACATCACCGCAAGGTCAATACCGGCAGGTTCGAGGACTTCTCGGGCGAATTTGCCAATGGGCTGAACCAGTACGCCTACGTGGACGGCAGTTGCGAGGCGGACTTGCCGCTCGGGCCCGTGTTCGTAGAGATCTGCAGGGGTTTTGAGGTGCGCCCGCTGCGCACCATCGTCGAAATCACTGCAACGACGGACAATCTCACCTTTGAGCTAGATCGTGTACTGCGCTGGCGCGAACAGGGGTGGGTCAGCTCTGATACGCACGTCCATTTCCTGAGCCCGCAGACGGCGCTGCTTGAGGGCAAAGCGGAGGGTGTCAACGTCGTCAACTTGCTCGCTGCACAGTGGGGCGAGCTATTCACCAACGTCGCCGATTTCGACGGACGCACGACGATCGGGGCAAAGGATTTCGGCGGGGACGGAGAATTCCTGGTTCGGGTCGGCACGGAGAACCGGATGCAGGTTCTGGGGCACATATCGCTGCTCGGTTACGAAGGTGAGATGATCAATCCGCTCTCTTGCGGCGGATCCAACGAAGCTGCGATCGGCCATGTTCTGGAAGCGACCATGGCCGACTGGGCGGAGCGCTGCCGTCAGCAAGGGGGACTGGTCGTAATGCCGCATGCGCCGAACCCGCAGGCGGAACGTGCGGCCGACATTGTGCTCGGCCTTGTCGACGCCATCGAAATGATGTCGTTCAACCCGCGGACGGCGCAGATCAGCGCATTTGGTCTTGCCGACTGGTATCGCTACCTCAACATCGGATACCATCTGCCGCTGGTAGCCGGCTCCGACAAGATGGACGCGGCCGCACTCCTCGGGGGCTCGCGGACCTATGTGCGGCTGGGCGAACGCGACTTCACGTATCGCAACTGGATGGATGCCGTACGCAGCGGGGACACGTTCATCACGGTCGGACCTCTGGTTGAGATGACCGTTGAAGGACGTCGCCCTGGAGGCACGGTCGCCCTTCCCCGTTCAGGCGGCACCCTCACGATCGACTGGCGGATCGAATCGGTCAGCGTTCCGCCGGCGCGGGTGGAACTCATATGTAACGGCACGGTCCTCGAGGAGGTTCGATGCGGGGGCTTGTCGTGCAAGGGGCAGCTCTCCCTGTCCATCAGCGAGTCATGTTGGATCGCAGTGCGGGTTCGGGGCAGTGTCGCCGGCCGCGAGGCCGACATTGCGGCGCACACCAGTGCGGTATATGTCAAAGTAGGCGGTATGCCCATCTTTGCCACCGCGGATGCAGTGTCTGTCCTTGCGCAAATCGAGGGATCGATCGCCTATATGGACACGCTCGCTCCCAAGTCCGACGAAGCCCGACACTCGCGGCTGCGAGCTGCCCTGGAACTTGCGCATCATCGCTTGCATCATAGACTGCACGAACTGGGCGCCAGCCACCACCACGCGCCCGTTCACTCCGTCCACGTTGAACGCGAGCATTGAGAAGCCTCTTGTGCACCGACGGTCGGCAGGGGGCGCGTCGTATGGTCAGCCAACTCTACTTACGTTTGATTAGTGAAATGGGACGAGCAGCTTGCGTCACCGGGTCCTCGGATGGGAAGGCCAGGATACGGTCCTGAAATAGTTATCACCCGCGGCCCGATCAATGATCTCGACTGCGCCCGCGGCGGGCGGGACGGACGCTGGGCCGCGGCGGGGCGCTCGATGACCGCATGACCAGCCGGTAGGGCAACACGACGCTTCTCGGGACAGGACTTCCGGCAATGGCATTGATGAGATAATCGGCGGCTCCCCGGCCGATTTCTGCTGCCGGAACACTGACTGTCGTGAGCGGCGGGTCCATTTGCGCCGCCAGCTCCACGTCGTCAAATCCTGTGATGGAAAGCGTGGCCGGTACGGCCAGCCCCATTTTGCGAGCCTCTGCCATTGCACCGATGGCAAGCGTGTCGGTGGTGCAGATTACTGCGGTCGTGTCCGGATGATCGGTGAGGAGTTGACGAAGGGCACTACGGCCCTGAGCCAGCGAATAATCGGCCTTGACGGTCTGGGTTGGCTTGAGCGGGAGACCGGCGTCCGAGAGCGCGCGCTGAATTCCCTCGAGCCTGGCGCGGGATCGGTCATTTGACGCAGCAACAACGTTGGCAATCGCGCCAAAACGGACGTGTCCAAGCCTTAGCAGATACTCCGTCATCTCGCGGGTGGCGCTTTCATTGTCGATCCCGATCGCGGGGATACCGCCGCCGGCCTTGGCAACGTAGGTGGTGATGACGGGTACGCCTGCCTGTTCGATCAGGCTCCTCAGCTCCCGTCCGTGGGAAGCTCCGACCAGCACGATTCCATCGATGCCGCGTTCAATGAGACTTTGCAGTTCCTGAAATTCACGCCGCTGGTCATATTGCGAATTCGCAATGAACAGCGTGTAGCCGCTTTCGCTAAGGCGGTTCTGGAGCGCTTCCACGCCTTCTGCAAAGATACCGAGCGCCAGCGTCGGAACGATGACGCCGACGGTCCGCATACGTCCCGATTTCAATGCTCTGGCTGCGCTATCGCGCGTGTAGGCCAGGTCATTGATATGCCGCATGACCCTGTCGCGAAGCTCCGGCCGGACGATATCGGGATGATTAAGCACGCGCGACACCGTCGCAGGCGATACATTCGCCTTCCGGGCAACGTCCTCGATCTTCACGCGCGGCTGCTGGCGGCCTTTTGGCGCGATTACAGGTTTCTTGTCCATTTGCGTTAGCTACCAGGAGAAGGAGAGGGTCTCCCCTCAAAAGGGTTAAACCATCACGAGCGCCACCTTCTCAAGCCCTGTATGCGGGCCATCGGGGCTATTTCTCGCCCTCTCATGCGCAGATGGAGCGGGACGAAGCGAATCTCATTCGAAAGGGGTTGATTCGCTTGACTCTGGTTCTTGGTCAGCCTAACCCTGAAATCGATTTCAGAAATCGAGAGCAAAGCAGCTCGATCTCAGGTAAACCGAAAGCAGGAATGTATGGTCGATCTCTTGAAGGGCATTCGTGTCCTCAGCCTCAATCACTTTCTGATGGGTCCGGTCGGCGTGCAGTTTCTTGCCGACCTCGGTGCGGACGTGATCGCCGTGGAACCGCCCGGAGGGGCCTTTCAGAGGAAATGGGGAGGGGCGGACAAGCGGGTTGATGGCCAGTCGATGTTGCTTCTGACGGGAAACCGCAACAAGCGCAGCCTCACGCTCGATCTGAAAAAACCCGAAGCCGTGGCCATCGCCAAGCAACTGATCGCGCAATCGGATGTGATCGCAGAGAACTTCCGCCCGGGTGTGCTCGACAAGCTTGGTCTCGGGTACGATGATGCAAGGAAGATCAATCCGCAGATCATCTATGCCGCTGCCTCCGGCTACGGTCCTGACGGGCCCTACGTCGATCGCCCAGGCCAGGATCTCTTGATCCAGGCGTTATCAGGACTTGCGATGATCACAGGAAGCCGCGAGCAGGGGCCGCGGGCTGTCGGCGTTTCCGCCATCGATCATCACGGCGCCGCCTTGTTTGCGGCGGGGATCCTGGCTGCCCTGGTGAGGAAGGCGCGGACGGGGCAGGGCTGCCGCGTCGATGTTAGCCTGCTGTCGGCTGCGCTCGACCTGCAGATGGAATCTTTTACCTGCTACCTGAACGGCCAAAGGCCTGACGACGTCCGTCAGCCGGGCCCCGTGGCCGGCTGGTACTACGGCGCGCCTTACGGCATCTATGCGACGCGCGATGGACACATTGCGATCTCTTTGGGATCGCTGGAGGCGCTCTCAGACGCGCTTGGCCTTCCGGCCGATCAGCGAATTCCTGACGAGGAGGCGTATCGCCGGCGGGACGAGGCCTCAGCCATGATTGCCGCCAACGTCGCTAAACGCTCAACCACGGAATGCATCGTCCTGTTCGAGGCGCGTGGAATTTGGCACGCTGCGGTGAACGATTATGCCGACGTCGTTGCGGATCCGCAGATCGCGCACAACAAAAATTTCCAGGTCGTGACCGGCGCGACCGGAACTCCCATCACCCTTGTCAGCCATCCCGTCCGCTACGACGGCGAGCAGCCGGACGTGCGTTTGCCGCCGCAAAAGCTCGGTGCTCAAACGGAAGAGATTCTGAAGGAGCTGGGCTATGACGCCAGGAAATTGAAGCATCTTTACGATATTGGCGCCATCGGCGCTGCGGTCTCGCATCAATAAACGAACAAAGAGACCTTTCGAAAGTAACACGCTTACGTCAGGAGGGGCATGGTGATCGGCATAAACTTGCGCGCGGCTCTCCTTTCGGTGCTGCTGATGAGACGTGCTCCTCGGCAGCGATGCAACCAAGCAGGCTTGGAAGTCTCGTGAACACTGACCGTTCACGCCAGCCCAGGACTGTTCGTAGAGAACTTCAAGTTGCCGCCAGGCCAAAGCCGCGCGGCGAGTTTTATGTTGGACCAGAAGCCATGTCGGAAAACCAATATCTGCCCGCGCGCGAGCGTATGCTGAAGCGCATTGCAGAGACCAGGGACGCTGCACGCTCGGGCTTGCCGCATTGGGCCAGTGCTGCCGACGGAAAATGGACGTTTACGCCCGATGGTGATTGGACCGGCGGGGCATTTGTCGGTGAGCTTTGGCTCGCGCATCTCGCTGATCCCAGGCAGTTCCCAATCGAAGACGCGCGTGCTGCGCTAGACCGAATGTTGCCGCGTGCCGAGCGCCTGACGGCCTTCAAGGGTTTCGGCTTCTATCATGCTGGGGCCCTGGCCAGCATCCTGTTCAAGGAAGAAAACGCGCGCGCGGTGGCTCTGACAGCTGCTAGGTCGCTTCGTGATATGTTCGATCCGCACCTCGGACTGATACCGTTGGGCAGCGATGCCGAGGAGGCGAACGCAGTCGGAGCCGCCGAGAGCAGCATCGACTCGCTCCAGGCGACAGGCCTGCTCTATTGGGCCGCGGAGGAGCTTTCCGATGCTCGGATGGAGGAGGTCGCCAATGCACATATGCGGCGTGTCCTCGAGATCCACGTACGGCAGGACAATTCAGTCATCCAGTCTTCCACCCTTGATCCACGCACCGGCCAGGTGCTCAGAACGCACACGCACAAGGGATATAGCGATATCAGCACCTGGGGCCGGGCGCAGGGATGGGCGATGCTCTACACCGCTCACGCCGCCATGGTCCGTCCGGAGGAACCGCTGTGGCGCGACTATGCCGTACGCCTTCTCGACTGGTGGATCGACCATGTCCCTGCGGATCTCATTGCCTTCTGGGATTTCGACGATCCGGCGATCCCCAACACCAGCAGGGATACTGCGGCCACTTCTATCGCTGCTGCCGCAGCGCTGCGCCTCGCATCCGCACTTCGTCCTGAGCGCGGCGCCAAATATCGGGCATTTGCAGAGCGCACAGTTACTCAGCTGATCTCGAAATTTCTGACACCGACTGCTCCCGATGATCCGCGCCCGCCTGGAATGCTCACCGGCGGCTGCTTCACCCGAAAGGCGATCGTGCGCGATATCGATGCGGCCCAGAACGTCGAGCTGATCTTCGGAAGCTACTTCCTGTTTGAATGCCTTGCCATCCTGACGGATCTGGTGCCGCCTGGCTGGATCTAATGAGGAGGCGCTAAAGGCTTCCAACGCGAGCAAGCCTCAAACCAATCTGTTTGTGACGCCAGGCCAGTCAATCTGTCCAAAAAGTGCGACGGCATCGGCTCCTCCTTGGATGTTCGCGATGGGCTGATCGAGTTCGACAGCAACTGACTGCCTCCTGTCTGGAAACCTCTACATGAGAAATGCGAAAACTCCCATCTATCGCGGCTTGTTCCCGGTCGCTCCGACGCCGTTTACGGACTCTGGAGATCTCGATCTCGAAGGGCAGCGACGCGTTCTCGATTGCATGATTGATCAAGGTGTGGACGGGATCTGCATTCTGGCGAACTATTCCGAGCAGTTCCTGCTGTCCGATCAGGAACGTGACATTCTGGTCGAACTCTGTCTTTCCCATGTCGCGGGCCGCAAGCCAGTCATGGTGACCTGCAGCCATTTCAGCACCCAGATTGCAGTGCAACGCGCCCGCTATGCGGCTGAACGTGGGGCAAGCCTCCTCATGCTGATGCCGCCTTATCATGGTGCAAGCCTCAAGGCGGATGAAGGCGCTATGATCGACCATTTCGGCCGAGTCGCAGACGCAGCCGGGATCCCAATCATGGTCCAGGACGCGCCGCTCTCCGGCGTGACATTGACGGTCCCGTTTCTCGTCCGGCTCGCTTGCGAGGTGCCGCTCGCCAGATATTTCAAGATCGAGGTGCCGTTTGCGGCTGCCAAGCTGCGCAGTCTGATCGAGCTCGGCGGTGAGGTCATCATTGGTCCTTTTGACGGGGAGGAAGCCATCACCATGATGGCAGACCTCGATGCCGGTGCGATCGGAACAATGTCAAGCGCGCTATTGCCCGATCTGCTCCGCCCAGTGCTCGATCATCATAAAGCGGGCTGCAGGCAGGAAGCCGCTCTTGCGTATGCAAGGGTGCTGCCGCTCATCAATTTCGAAAACCGCCAGTGCGGTCTGCGCGCGGCCAAGAGCGTGATGGCTGAAGGTGGCGTGATCAAATGCGAAACCGTGCGGCATCCGCTCGAGCAGATCCATCCCGCGACGAGAGCCGGACTGATCGAGCTTGCGCGTGAGCTCAATCCGCTGGCTCTTCGCTGGGCACATTGAGGTGAGGGCATGAAGCGCAAGGAGCAAGCGACCCAGGCAGAACCTGTTTACCCCAAGATTAGGATGTTCATTGCCGGCGAATGGACAGAAGGGGAGGCAGATCGCTCCGAAAAGATCCTCAACCCCGCGACCGGACAGCCAATTGGCGAAACTCCTTATGCGTCACACGGCGATCTCGATCGTGCGATCATGGCCGCTAAGGAGGGCTTCGAGATTTGGCGAAAGGTTCCGGCCTTTGACCGATACAGGACGATGCGCAAGGCCGCCGATCTCATACGCTCGCGCGCAACCGACATCGCATCGATCATGACGCTCGAACAGGGTAAGCCGCTCAGCGAGTCGAGTGCTGAAGCGCTCCTTGCTGCCGATATCATCGACTGGCTGGCCGAGGAAGGGCGGCGCGCTTATGGGCGGATCGTGCCGGCGCGCTTTGCCAATATCGCCCAGCTCGTGACCAAGGAGCCGGTCGGGCCGGTTGCGGCATTTACGCCGTGGAATTTTCCGATCAACCAGGCCGTACGGAAGATCTCCGCCAGCCTTGCAGCGGGCTGCTCCATCATCGTCAAGGGACCTGAAGAAACGCCAGCGAGCTGCATGGAGCTGGTGCGTAGTTTCGTGGATGCGGGCTTGCCGGCGGGTGTGATCAATCTCGTCTTCGGGGTGCCATCCGAAGTCTCAGATTATCTCATACGCCATCCTATCGTCCGGAAAGTCTCCTTCACCGGTTCGACCGTGGTCGGAAAGCATCTCGCAGCCCTTGCCGGCGCCCATATGAAGCGCGCCACCATGGAGCTCGGCGGGCATGCGCCTGCCATCGTTTTCCCGGATGCCGACATCGAGAAAGCCGCAAGAATCTTATCGGCGAACAAGTTCCGCAATGCGGGCCAAGTCTGCGTCTCGCCGACGCGGTTTCTGGTGCATGAGAGTATCTATGAAGATTTCGTCAAGAGGTTCGTTGCCGAGGCCAGCGCGATCAAGGTTGGCAATGGCCTTGAAAGAGACAGCCGGATGGGGCCGCTCGCCAATTCGCGGCGGGTCGACGCAATGGAGAGCTTTGTCGCGGACGCTCTCGATTGCGGCGCCCAGTTGTGCACCGGCGGCAAGCGTATCGGCGATGCGGGATACTTCTTTGAGCCGACCGTCCTGACCGATGTTCCACCTCAAGCTCGCATCATGAATGAAGAGCCGTTCGGCCCCGTCGCCCCGATTGCGCGGTTTGAAACCTATGACGAGGTCGTCACGGAGGCCAATCGACTGCCTTACGGGCTCGCCGCCTACGCCTACACGCGATCCGCCGCAACGATGGCCGCGATCGGGGCCGATCTTCAATGCGGCATGGTGTCGATCAATCATCATGGGCTTGGGCTTCCCGAAGTGCCCTTCGGAGGAACGAAGGAATCCGGCTTCGGTTCAGAAGGTGGCCTCGAGGCAATCGAGAGCTATCTGAACACCAAATTTGTGAGCCAAGCGAGCTAGACTCGGAATCCAAATTCCAAACCGGAGCAGAACGACCTCGTTAGTGCGGCCGGATTGCCTCAAGCGCGCCGCTCTTCTCCGCTGGCAGACCGGTATGTCTGCCTTCTCCCCAGACTTCAGCCGCTGTCGGTGCAACCCGGCAGCGGTTCTTTTTCTTTGCTGGACTGACACCTTATTGTTCATTCAGGCGGGAGCAGAAGTAAGATACTTTGGCCGGCAAATCAGCGCGGACGGATAACAGCTGTGTGTGCCAAAGCCCTCAAACCTCCGCGCCAATGATAGCCCGCGAGCACCACGAATATTGGGGCGGCCCAGCATGACCACGCCTGGAAGTTCCCGGCGAGGACCCATCTCGCGCGCATAAGCGCACAGATGCGGAGCAGGAAGATCGTGGAGAACCGACAGGTCCATTTCCAGTAGACCCGGTTCGACCGCATCACCAAAGGCCATATCGATAACGATACGGGCCTTAGCGGTATCGACCAATGCGTCGGCGCTGATCCGCAGGCCGCCATACTCGGATTTCTCGCGAATGCGATTGACCTTGACGCTGTTTGGATCGAACTCCATCCCATCGTTATAAGAAACGCCGCTGTCTTCTTTGAAGATGCGGACCATCTCGCCGTGATCATCGGTCTCGATGCCGAGGGATTCGAGGGGACACCACGGGGTGGTGGAAAAAATGGCCCGCATGGAGTCATACGAAGCGTTTATGGCCGGGCCAAATGTGGTAGGGTCAGTTCACCTTTGCCTGCGACAACCGAGAGCTTGAATTCATGGGCGGCAGCATCCAGGACCGGCACGGAAACGGCACTCTCGCGCGCTAGGCGCACAGCACATTCGATGTCCTTTGCAGCATTTGCAATCGAGATTGCCAGTGCATCTGGTTTCTCTCCCAGCAAAAAGGCGGCGAAGGCTTGGAATATTCCGCTGTTCGTAGAGCCCCGACTGACCAAAGAGCGTAGCGTTACAAGATCTATCTGAAGACCATCCGCGAATTGGCAGACCTCGGCGGCGACCGCAGCTATGCCCATAGTCATGCTGTTGTAAACAAGCTTGAGCTTGTGGCCGTGTCCGACATCTCCAACATGCATAATCGTCTCGCAAAACGCAGCAAGAATGCGTTCGGCGACTGGAAAGAGTGTTGCATCCGATCCAACCATCGCATTGAGAAGGCCGAGCTCTGCTTGCTCGGGGCTTCGTGTTACTGGAGCATCAATAAAGCTTAGACCTCGTCTTTGCGCCGTTTTCGCCAACGCAATGGTCGATGCGGGATACGAGGTCGTACAATCAATTATCAAACCTCCTCGGCACATGTGATCAAACAGTCCGTCGTGATCGAGGCACACCGTCTCAACTTCGCGGCTGGACGGTAAGGACAACACCACCACACTTACATGCTGCGCCAACTCAGCGATCGACGTATGCTCGCGGGCCCCTGCACCTGTCAGGCGATCAGCACCGAAGCGGTTCTTGTTGACTTTGATGTGGAGTTCGCGTTGCTGACGCAGCAGGCTGATGCCTATACCTGTTCCCATGCGCCCCGCTCCGATAAGCCCTACGCTCTGCTTGATCAGTCTGGGAGCCGCGCTTGCTGATGGTCCCTTGCTCATGACTTAGCATTCCGAAAAGTAGCCACGGCTTTGCAGGATGGGCAGCAGCTCGTGATGGTTGTTGATCGTGTAATCTGGACGCGCGGCTTGCAGGCGCGAGGTCGAAACAAATCCTCCGGTAATGGATATGCTTGTCAGACCGAGATTACGTGCAATATCAGTCTCCACGGGCATATCGCCGATGATGAAGGTTGATGCGGGCTTCAGGTCGTAGCTTTGCATATAAAGCCGAAGTCGCTCTCCTTTGCTCATCGATTTGTATTGCGTGGCGCGGCTTTCAAAAGCGAGCACATCGGTGATGTAGTGATCTACTCCAAGCCTCCTCAGCTGGGACTGTAGAGGCGCGACTATGTGGTTGCTGAGGATGATGAGTAGAGCGGATTGTCGTCGCGCTATCTCGAGCACTCTGCGCGCCCCCTCACGTAGATCGGCCTTGTCCGCAAGAGGCTCGTATAAGTCGTGAAACAGTGCGCCATCGTCACGCTCCACTGCCCCAATCTCTTCGCGCGACATTCCAAGGCTAAGGTAGAGACGAGAGAGGGGAACATCACAACGATCTCGAAAGGTCTTTATATCGATGCTCGGACGACCAAAGCGGTCCAGAATGACATTGGTCGTTTCGAGCAGCGCGTACGTGTCATCGAGCAGTGTTCCGTTCCAGTCAAATACGAGCGCGGGCTTCATGATCCTGACCTCAGACGGGGATTGACGGGAAGAGCCGCCAGCAACGCTGCCAAGTTTCTGGCCGCGCGCTGCCGTCCAGCGGGGGTGGGCATCTCCAACGTGAAGGGGGACAAATCGATGCCCTCTAGCCTGTTGGCCAATATGGATACTAGGGCGCGGAAAGGCAGATAAGTTATTGTTGCTGCTTGGATCGCCGTCGCAATGTTGCTTTCAATGAGTCTGAGGGCTGGCGGGTCCATCCTGTGAAAGCGAAGGCACTGGGCGCGCAGTTCGGGCGGCAACCGCTTCAATGCCTGCCAGAATGCGAGCTCATCTAGCGTATCAATACCCATGCCGTAGTAGTTTGGAGCAACTATAGGCGGCGAACCAATCGCCCAATGTACGGCCTTGGCTCCAGCAGCAAGGAGCATCGTTGTGACGGCTTGGCTGGTATCGCCTCGAATGAGGGCCTCGTCGACAACTATTATCGTCCGCTTAGCGACGGCAGGTTCCGACACTCGATACTTCTGAGCAATGCGAGATTGCCGGGCCCTGGGTTTGCCCAGGAGCGTTCGCTCAGGAAATTGCGTTGCCACTGCGTCACGACGCTCGGCTAGCACGCCCTGTTCGGCGAGAGAGTCAAACAGACCGTCGGCGTACGGCCCCCCAGTATTTGGCATGGAGGACACGATTGGCGGCATCAAGAATGGCTCTGCTTGAACTCGCTCCGCAACAAATCTCCCCAAGGCGAGCCCGATGTTGTAACGGGTCTGGCGATGTGAATGGCCTTCGACCGATGTGTTCGGACTTCCCAAATAGAGAGTCTCGTAGGCGCAGAGTTTGGCCTTACATCCTCGGCTGTTCAGGGGGTGGTCAACGCTGCCGCCCGTCTTAGCATCCACGCGCTGTATGCTCCCAGGCGAGAGCTGCTGGATCTTACCTTCCAAGCCAGCGAAGGCACAAGTTTCAGAAGCAAAGAGCAACAATCCATCGTTTGTCCGCATAGTCTCCAATGGTCGCAAGCCGCTTCGATTGCGGTATGCAACAAGATCTCCGTTCTTATCTAGCAAAAGCGCGGTAATGGCACCATCGATACGATCATCAAGCTCGCGAAAGATAGCTTCGTAGTCTGCGGGCAAGCCGTGACGCCAATATTCATGTTCGCAAGATCGTTCAATCCACCTCAGCAAGAGCTCGGTGTCTGTGTTGGGAGCTATCAGTTGGCCCTGAGCCCGTAATTCGCTCCTGAGTTCACGGGCGTTCACCAAGGCGCCATCCAGAGAAATTGCAAAATGGCGACTAGGAATTGACGGCACATCGCCGTCACCCCCAGTTCCATGGGATCTGCTACGGATCTGCGCGATTGCGACATGAGGCCGAAGGCGCGGCTCCTGTTCGATGCAGTCAATGCGCACTGAATTGTCGTTCGATTGAAACGCCCTTCCGCATCGGATCCCACGCTCTTGCATGAAGGCGGAGACCACGACACCTGCTTGCCCACGGAGCGCAAGTGTCGGAATCATTTTCTTTAGCTGATCAACAACGCGCGGCGATGGTTCGCTTGAAGCGCAGAGAAATGCACCGGCGACACCGGACATATAAGTCACCTACTTGTTAAGGAGCCGATCTGGCGGGCCGCCTCGCATGGCAAATCTGCCTATGAAGGCGAAACTTCGGTTCATCCTTAGCAAGCGTTGTACCAGTGCTCTGAGTATACAGGCTGGCATTTCTGGAGCGAGGAGAATTGGAAGACGAGGCATTCTAGCCACTCAGTGCGTCTTGTGCGTCGTTCAGGCCCTCACACGGTGTTCAAGATGCGACGACAGTGTGCGAAAAGCGCCACGGCAAGCCACCAAAGCGGGTCTTTACGGGCTCTAAGCAGGCCAGATAGCGGCGACCTGGTATTTTCGAATTTTGCGAGCAAGAGTCGGCAGATGATGCAGCGCGAGTGCATTGCGCGGTTGCCGAGACGACCCCGCCGGGTCTGGATGGACGAAGTGCGCCCGTCCGTGTGCGGGACCGAGCAACGAATGGACTCAAGCTAACCTGCGTTCTTTGGCCAAGTCACATTTGATGCCGCTGTCCGCACGGGTCCGAACACGGCATGAACGGAATAGGGTCTGCCTCGCTGCGACAACCGGTCGAGCCGCAACGCTTGCGCTGCTCTCAGTGACGCTTCAAAGGCGAGGAGAGGCTCTATGCTTGATCCAGTCAACCTCACGCGACGTGACGTTATCAGCCATCGCCGAGCCTTGCCCGGTGGGCGCGCGGGGTCACTCGCATGGCTCTGCATCGACAAATCCAACCAGAGCGTGGCCGCTCAAACAATGGCAGCGGCCGGGTGAGCGATCACCTTGCCGAAAACAGCCTTCGCTGTGGCCTGTGCCACGTGCGCGTTCTGTGAGAATACAAGCGTCCTCATGTCTGAACCGCCTCCGCCTGTCTTCGAAAGCCACATTGCGCAAAAAAGACGCGAGAGCGCCCCTTCTATCGTGCTGGCCCAAATCCTGCACCGGCTCTCGGCGCCAGGAGGCGTGGCGCCGGCAAAAGATGGGAGCCGAGTTTGGGCCTCGATCCGTCAATCGACAATGCGGTTGCCGCACCGGAAGTCGTTTATCTGTACCACGCTGGGAGAACGGAAGACGTTCCTGCTTGCCACGGCCTCGCGCGGCATCGGTCATCCCACCGGACAACTGCTTTCAGAAGAGCGCCTGGCGTCATTCGAAAGCTGGATGAGGCGGCACCATCTCAATCTGCCTGGCCTGACCTTCCTCCCGCAAGACCTCTTCCCGAGTTCAGGGCGGCCTCGGTAGTGATCATCGACATGACTCGATCAGCAAGCTAGCCGCGCGCAACCGTTTCCCAGCACCGCCATTGCCTCCCGCGTCAAGGCTGACGGTTGCCTGCTCACTCTGAAGCGAGGCGTCAATACATGATCGATGAACTGGATCTGCGAACCTTCACGCCACATCCGCAACGCGACGCTGTGCTCGGCGAAGTGCACGCGCGCCCCTTCACGCGCCTTGTTTCGCCCTTCAGCGTGATCCACTTCGCTTTTCTTGCACAGGGCGAGGCGGCCACAAGCGATCGCTGCCGTTTTATCGATTTTTGCCTGGAGCGCAATCTTACGCCGCCTGAGCAATCGGCGAAACTTCATCAGATTGTCATCGGGCCCGCTACGCTACGCTGGGAGCAGCATTCGGAATTTACAACATTCACGTGGATCTGGACTAACGCAAATTGTTCTGCCGCAGACCATTTTAACAAAGTTGATGGCACCGTCCGATCGCTGATCCGCGCGTTACGTCAGACCGGACAGTTGCTGGTCGCGATCAGGCTAGAAGTGGAGCGGGACGCCTCGCCGACCAGGAGGGCCGAACAGATTTTTGACAAGAACAGCCTGGCCATGGTCGCCACAAAGAGCGGCGCAGCAGTTGCCGCTTCAGACTTCCGCGTAGACGAAAAAGGCTTCACGAAAATCCTCGTCTGCGACCTCGGGTTGACGTCGCACGATCTCGGAGCGCTGGTGCAACGGCTTCTGGAAATCGAGACCTACCGTCCATTGGCGCTGCTTGGCCTGTCGGCGGCCCTTGAGCTTGCACCATCTGTTGATCGCATCGACCGCCGTCTTGTAGAGGCGCTCGAGAAAATGCAAACCGGTGAGGGGCTGCAGTTCAACAACCATCTGCTTGCCGAGCTGACGGCTCTGGCCGCCTCCTTCGAAAGAGGGGCGACTGGCAGCCTGTTTCGATTCGGCGCCAGCAGGGCCTATAACGAGCTGGTCCAATCGCGACTATCCATCATCGAAGGCAACGATGTCTCGGGCTATCCAACCTGGTCGTCGTTTCTGGCACGCCGGATGGCGCCGGCGATGCGAACCTGCGCAACTGTGGAGGATCGCCAGGCAACTTTGTCGGTCAAGCTCGCGCGCGCCGCCGATTTGTTGCGAACCCGGGTCGACGTCGAAATCGAACGACAGAATCGTGACCTGTTGCAGGCTATCAACGAGCGCGCGAGACAGCAACTTCGGCTGCAGTGCACGGTCGAAGGATTGTCGGTTGGGGCGATCGGATATTATGTGGTCAGCCTGTTTAGTTATCTTGCCAAGGGCGCGCATGATGTCGGACTGCGAGTAGAGCCCTCGTTCCTGACCGCAGCCTTCGTGCCGATCGCGGTCGGCGTGATCTGGCTGGTGAGTTACAATGTCCGAAAGCGACACCTCAAGCACGATGACGCGCCCTCGGTTACTTGCGACTAAAACTCCTTGAGGGAATCGGTGCGTCCGTCCTGCGAAGCTCGCATAGTCGGAGTGCGACGCTGCCGCAAGATCGCGGCCGGCTCCTGCGCAAGGTAATGCCCCGCCCGGACGAGCCGGGCGAGGCATTGTGGATCGGGTCAGTCGCCGTTGCGACGGCTGGGACGGGACCAGATCAGGCTGAAGCCCTCATCTTCCTCGTCGGCGAAGAGGTTGGCGAAGATCGGAGCGGTGGAGCTCGGATCGTCGAGGCTTCAGACCGAGATAATCGCGGGCCTCCTTGGAGCGTTTGAATCAGGCGGCCCCGATCTTCGCCTTATGCGGTGCACCGCATAAAGTTGAGATCGGGGCGGCCTGGTCCAAGCGGTCCGAGGAAGGTCGCGATTACCTCTCGCTCAAGCTCGATGACCCCTCGTTCAACGCGCCGATCTACGCGAATCTGTTCGACGACGAAGCCGGCGAAAGCTACACCCTCCTCTGGTCGCGCCCGCGCAAGACCGGCGAGTAGGCCTCGCGCCGAGAACGCCCCGGCCGATCTACTCGGGCGGGGCGACATTGTTCTGAGCCGACAGGCAGAAAAGCGAGATGGGAGAATTATGTTGCAGCGAATAGCGACACCGACTTCGCTGCCTCCGCGATGGGAGACGAGTGTGTCTTCCGGGGGAGCATCTTAGCGTCCATCGTAACAACGAACTCGTGCTGTGGAAGGAAAAGTGGCCGCAGGAGCCGAAGTGCGCGCGACCTATTCCGGTCGGCCTGTTCTCCTGATTTTGGTCAGCTCGTTCGATCGGAACCATGCTGTGTAAGTTGATCCTTAAGCAGCTGCCGGCACCCTGAAGATCTTCAACGCGAAAATCAATGGGGCGAAGGCCAACAAGGCTCCGGTTGGCTCGTGCCATCGCTCCGCTCGACCATGCGCGGTCCTCGCCCTGACCAGGATCGATCGCTGGCGCGATGAGGATGCTGCTGCCATGGACGATGATCACTTCGAAGCTTAATGCTGCGCGCCACGATGTGTCTTGAATATACCACGATACCCAAGATCAAAGCGCAAGCTCACTCACCGGCCAGACCATCATATCGCCAGACGCTCGCGGTCGGCCTCGAGGTGCGAACCGCCTTCCTGGTGGCGCACCGGCTCGACGACATCGAGATCTATGCCCAGATCGATGAGGCGGGTACGCACGCATCGCCGACTCTATGCCGACCTCTTGCGTCATGGATAGATCAGGTCGAGTCGTGGTTGGAGCCCTGGTTGGCTGAACTCATCAAAATAGATTCAACGAGGTACGCAGGCGTCCGTCTGGCAGTCTAGAGGCCGGCATCCCCACCTTCATCGAGCTGCGCACAAAATACAAAACATTTAAATTGACCCTCGCGAAGCGACGGTAGCGAGAAAATATGGTCACCGGAAAGGCGCCTGGCGACGCTTCCCGACGATGACGCCGAGATCGTGCCGAAAGCCGAGCGCGACAACCAACTTCGCCATGACAAACATGGGTCCGACCAATAGATGGCTAGGATTGTCGACCATTGCCGGCCGCCGGCGCTCGAACACCGAGTGCCCAATGATCAGCGATGCAACGCCGAGCACAATCAGGGCGGCAGTAAGCGACCACATCCCGACGGTCGTCACATGCTTGAGGATCACGGCCGCAGCTCCAAGCAATGCGATCACAGCGCCAAGGATCGCGGCGCCAAGCTCGAAGTCGAGCACGAACCAAAGGATGAGCACAGGCGCGAGCGCGATGGCCGCCACGCTGATGTGGATCCCGAACAGTGTGATGACCCAACGGCTGAGCGGAAGACTGACAGCGAGAAACAAGAACAGGATGCCGAAGACGTGCATCGCGCAATTCCAGGGGGCGCGATGATACTCCACGTAATCCGCGAGCAGCCGATGGAAAGAGGAGTTCATGCCGCACTCGCCTTGCTGGCTGTGTCCGCGGCCACGGCACGATTCATCGTCTGCCAAACCCATCTGCTGGCCCACTGTCAAAAAACATTTTCGGTGCTTACGCGCAGGAAAGCCTCATGTCAAATCTACCAAAAACATCATACTTGATAGATTCGCGCAACTTGCTCTTTCAATGACTTGAATATGTTCGATGACGAAGACGGCGAAGGCCACAGGCTCGTTTCGTCGTCGCCGGGCAAGACAAGGAGTAAGCTTGGTGCGCGCGCTCGATCCGCGCGGAAGCAACACTCTTTGAAGCCGACAGCATGGCACCGGCAACCTCGGTTTTCTCGTTCCGATCCGCGTGGCGGGACGGCCAGAGCTCGTCCGATTTGAACTTAACGAAGCCGCCTCATCTGATCGGAATGTCGGAAACCGACTTAGTCGTGCAGGGCCATCGGCAAGTCGGCGGCTTAGTGAGAATAGAGGAGGGGTCGTCAAATTCGAAAGGAGCGGAGAGACCCACGTGCCGGCAGGCAGCCAATTCAAGCTCTGGAATTGGCACCGCCGCGGGTGCGCCCAGACGGCGCGGCGAGAGCGCCTTGTACGGCAGAGCGCCGGCAATTCGGGCCATGAGTTGCCGCAGCCACCGGTGGGCGGCGGAATGATGCGTCCGGGACGTCCAGGTCATCCCGATCTGAAACGGTTCGGGGAAAGGACATGACGTTGCTATGACGGATTTGGCGATGTTCGAAGCGATGCGGCTTGGCACCGTCGAGATCAGATCCGTGCCGGGGAGAATGTGGGTGAGATCTGAGATGCTCGGTACCGTGACTACCCGGTTGAGCGACAGACCGCGTTCATCGAGCTCTCTGAGGTAGCCTGAGCGCCAGGTGCCGCCATAGGTGACGACGGCATGGCTCGCCTTGACATAGTCGTCGACGCGCAGCCTCCTGCCGGCGAGCGGATGGCCGCGGTGCATGACGCACACATAGTGGTCATCCAGCAGATTGCGATGATAGAGGCCGTCCTCCTGCACGTCGTAGGGGCCGAGGAGAAGATCGGCTTCGCCGCGTTTGAGATACGCGATGCCTTTGGCGCGTGCCGCCTTGATCTCCAGCACCAGGCGCGGCGCTAGGCGCCTAATCTCGGCGATTGTACCCGGCAGAATCATCGAGCGTTCGTAATAGTTGCAGGCGATCGTGACCCGCCCGGACGCTCTGGCGGGATCAAAATCCGTCGGCTGCATGAGGCCCTCAAAGCCCTCAAGCAGGCGGCTGGCACACTCGACGATCTCGACGCAGCGGGGCGTTGGCGCGATACCGCCGCGCTGGCGCACGAACAGCTTGTCGTGGAACGCCGCGCGTAGCCGGTCCATCGTGTAGCTGATCGTCGATTGGTTCGTACCGAGCACTTCGGCGGCTTTCGAAAACGAACCCAGTTCCGACACCAAGCGCAAGGTACGGATCGCGGCAAAATCAATCGCGAATGGATCCCAATCTTTTGCCATCTCCTTAAATATCCTCCTCGCGTGGCCCAAGCCGCCATATCGAAAGAGTAGATAAGGGATATCAACTCTGTCCGATTGTCCGATGGCTATTGCCAACGCAATCTGCTCGAAAATGGGAGTTAAGACGGCAAGCCCGCGACCATCGACTAAATCATGGAGATAGCTGCACCGTGAACGCACCAAAACCCTTTCCGCTCAATGCCTGGTACGCGGCTGCATGGTCCCACGAGATCGCCCGCGAGCTTTCCGCTCGCACCATCTGCGGCAAGAACATCGTGCTCTATCGCCGCACGGACGGCGCCATCGCGGCGCTTGAGGATGCGTGTTGGCACCGGCTGCTGCCGTTGTCGCTGGGGCATCTCAAGGGCGATGACGTTATGTGCGGCTATCACGGGCTGGTCTTCAATTCGGCCGGCCGCTGCTCCTACATGCCTGCACAGAAGACGATCAATCCGTCGGCCTGCGTGCGTGCCTATCCGGTCGCTGAGCGGCATTATGGGCCGATCCGAATTGGACGGCATCTGAACCTCCCACTGCAAAAGATTCGCTTCGATGCATCGATGCGTTCGCTTGAAGCATAAAGACATAAACCTGTCGGGCCATCAGCTTTTTGCGATCGCGCCGATACTCAAAGCTCCCAATCAGGGCGCGACCGGCAAGGCAAATCGAAAGGTCGCGCCCGGCTCTTGCTTGCGGACGATCGATAGGCGGCCTCCATGAGCTTCTATGATCGAACGACAGATCGACAGACCCATTCCAAGGCCAGTTGATTTGGTGGTGAAAAACGGATCTAAGATGCGGACCCTATCATCCTCAGCGATTCCGCCCCCGCAATCACTCACAGAGAGCTGCACGCGGCCGTTATTGTCCTTTGATGATTGAACCACCAGTTCGCGCGTACGGTCGTCAACTGCTTGCATCGCCTCGATTCCGTTCATCACCAGATTGATGATCACCTGTTGCAGCTGAACCCGGTCACCGAGGATCGTGGGAAGTGTTGGCGCCAGCTCAGTTCGCAGGGTCACTTGGTGATTAACCAGCTCACGTGTCACCAGCGCGATGGCCTCGTTCACGACCTCATTGATGTCGAGCGCTACCCTCTCGATATCACCTTTCTTCGCAAGCGTGCGGACCCTGCGGATGACCTCACTGGCCCGCATCGCATCGTCGATGATCCACTCTACTGATCGGCGCGCGCCGGCAACATCCGGAGTTTCGCGGCCTATCCAGCCGAGGCACGCATCGGCGTTGCTGATAATGGCCGCAAGCGGCTGGTTTACCTCGTGGGCGATTGAGGCTGTTAGTTCCCCCAGCGTGGTCACGCGCGTAACATGCGCAAGATCTGCCTGTGCCTTCCGCAGCTCTTGTTCTGCCTGATCTGCGCGAATTTTTGCCGTGATGTCGGTGGCGACGCCACGGTAGCCGCGAAAGTTGCCACTTTCATCAAAAAAAGGCTTGCCACTGGTCCGGAAGTAAATTGCCGTCCCAGTCGCGCTGATGGTGCGATAGATCAGATCGCGAAATGGGAGATGTGCGTTGAGTGTCGCCTGATGCTGCCGCCACTTCTCCGGTTCTTCTTCAACGTCGCACGCAATTTCCCAGCGAGGCAGGCCAATGGCCCCTGTGGCCAAGAGGCCCGTAGCGCTCGTGTGCTCCGATAAGGTGAGCCGGTGGTCTTGCCCGGTCTCCCATAGCCAATCGGAAGCAGTTTCCGCGTAGTCACGGAAACGTTGCTCGCTCTCACGTAGCGCAGCAAGGGTGTTTTCTAACCTTTCCCTGGATGCGTGTTGCTCAGTGATATCCATATGCGTTCCGATGAGCTCGACGGTCGAGCCATCGCTTCCCAACACGGCGTGCGCAATGGCATGTATGTGCCGTATCGCGCCATCGGGAAGACAGATCCGAAAATCATATTCGAAGTTCCCTGATTTCTGTTCAATAGCCCGACGTTGCACTTCCTGCTGCAGCGGCAAATCATCTGGATGAATACGGGAACGGATGGCCTCAAGCGTCACGGGCTCTTCCTGATCGAAGCCAAACAAACGACTGACTTCGACGGAGCGATATGCAAAACAGCGACGGTGGCAGTCCCAGGCCCAAGTGCCTGTGCGACTGAGCTGCTGCGCGTCGGCGAGATAGGCCTCGCTACGGAGTAGTCGCCGTTCCGTCTGCTTCGCTGCTGTGATGTCGATCGCCGCCCCGACAAACTCGACATCGCCAGATGCTGTTCTCGTGGCCCGTGCTAGTGCATGAATGTGCTTTATTGATCCGTCGGGCATCAGCAGTCGGTATTCGTGCTCGAAGTCCTCGCCTCGCGATGCTCGATCCAACGTCTCCTGGACGGAAGCCTTATCCTCTGGGTGGGTGCGGTCAAGGACGTGTTGCGGTGTCGGTTTGACGTCTGGATCGTATCCGAAAAGCCGGAAATTCTCCTTCGACCAAAAGACCTCGCCGGCGGCGTTCCAGCCGAAGCTGCCGGTGTGACTCAATTCCTGCGCCTGTGCCAAATGGGCTTCGCTTCGCTGCAGCGCAAGTTCTGTCCGCTTTTGCTCAGTGATATCTTCGCAGGCAATGAGGACGATGGGCTTGTCTTCGGCCCACAGCATGGCTTTGGCGTTTTCGCGTACCCACAGCACCGAGCCATCCTTTCTGATTTTTTGGATGTCCCAGGTGCGCGCCTGGCCGATATCTGTAAGACAACTCCCGATGCATTTGCTAACGAGCTCATGATCGTTTTTCGGAAAGACCTGCAGTACGGATAGGCCGATTAGTTCGACTGGCGTATAACCGAGTTGGGTCGCTCCGAAAGTATTGACGTTCAGGACCGTCCCGGCTTCATCAACCATGAAGTACATGGCCGGGTTATGCTCAAAGATTGCCCGCCACAGTTTCTCGCGAGTATGCAGATCGGCCGCACTGTGCCGTAGCTTGGCTGCGGCCTCACGCGCAAATTCCCCTTCGTGACGAAGTTTTCCTATCAGGTGCGTTCCGACGATTGACGCAGTAAGGAAAGCGACAACCACCAAAAGGTCCTGGGGATCGTCGATCCGAGGACTGAACGTGGGCGTGAACACGTAGGCTAAGGTAGCGACGGAGACGATGGAAAGGACCAGCGATGCGATGAAGCTGCCCATCAGCGCAAACAGCAAGATCACCACCAGATAAGCGAATGCCGTGGCCGCGAAAGGGCTGTGAATATACAAAGAAGCCAGCGTCACCGCCGCTAGAGTAATGCTACCCAAGATAAACTGCGTTCCTGAACGTTCCAACGTGGTAAGCTGGTTAAACATGTTTGTAGCCGTCCGGCCCTTCTGGCGGGATAGATTAATGATCAGACAAAAATACAGTAATTTATCCGACCCGGACAGGTGTTCCTAAGTGCTTTCTACGTCGGCCGCTGAAATAAGCACAGTCGAAACAAGGCATTACAAACCTTCGTATATGCCTTTTAAACATTAGATATCCAACGCTCCCATAGGAAGTTACCTTCGTCTCATGCTTAGCCATCCTCCTTGTAGCGTGCCGCAGCCTTGGGTTGCCGTCCGGTCAATCACAATTTCATCGCTCGCTCCCAAGTTGGTACTCGTGCTGGATGCCGGGCGTGGCTATGCCGGTGTTCAACGGCATGATCTCCGGAAGGGGCTGGCAGCGGTTTGCGGTGCATGCGGATCGATTATCTTGAAATCGATCGGACCGAAGTTCGTAACGATTTTCTTGGTATTCGCTGTTTCGGCTCACTAGAAGCGCCCGCCGTCTTTAGCGATGCAGCAGCGTTATCGAAACACGATAAGAGGTCTCTGTCGTACCGCTCTGATGTCCTTTTGCAAGACCTAATCGCGCATCAATTTACCCGCGCCGATTTCTCGGTCGGTTCTCATCACTGAAGTGCCTATCGGAGGAGACGTGGCCTGGGACGTAGGTGAACAAGCTCTGATGCGCGGGTTGGTTACCGCATGTCCATGTATTCGTCCGGGGCTGGTCCTCTCTTACAACGGGCGTCGGCATTGCCGGCCACAAAGTGTTGCCGGGAATTCCCCATTCAACGCCACGTCCCCACCGATAGACGCGATAACGATACCGGGTGAGCCGTAGGTTAGGTCGTCGCCGGCTGATCGTCTATTCTCGCGATGGCCCACATGAAGGCAGCAAGCTCGCGAGCGACCGCGGTCACCGCCACCGTGCTGCGCTTGCCGCGAGCAACGAGGGCTCGGTAACGCTCTGATGTCCTTTTGCAAGACCTAATCGCGCATCAATTTACCCGCGCCGATTTCTCGGTCGGTTCTCATCACTGAAGTGCCTATCGGAGGAGACGTGGCCTGGGACGTAGGTGAACAAGCTCTGATGCGCGGGTTGGTTACCGCATGTCCATGTATTCGTCCGGGGCTGGTCCTCTCTTACAACGGGCGTCGGCATTGCCGGCCACAAAGTGTTGCCGGGAATTCCCCATTCAACGCCACGTCCCCACCGATAGACGCGATAACGATACCGGGTGAGCCGTAGGTTAGGTCGTCGCCGGCTGATCGTCTATTCTCGCGATGGCCCACATGAAGGCAGCAAGCTCGCGAGCGACCGCGGTCACCGCCACCGTGCTGCGCTTGCCGCGAGCAACGAGGGCTCGGTAACGCTTGGTCAAACGCGCCTGAGCCTTCCATGCGATCTCTCGCACGACCTCAGGCATGTGGCGACTTGCGAAATGCTTTCGTTTTCCCAACTTAGCCGGATAGCGGTAAGTCCAGGCGGTCTCAGCCAAAACCCGGCGCACTCGGGCATTTCCGGTCTTGGTGATGCCACCACGGCGTACGGCGTCACCGGTCGAGCGTTCCGAAGGTACAAGGCCGAGATAGGCCATTAACTGCCGCGGGTTCGTAAAGCGGCGGACATCACCGACCTCAACCATGAAAGTCGCTGCGCAAATGAGTCGGACCCCGCGCAAAGCCTGTAAACGTTCGACCACCGGTGCAAGCGGCCAGTCGAGCATGCTGTCTTCGATCGCCTTTTCCAAACGCAATACTCTTTCCCGGCACTGCGCCTCCGCGACGATCAACTCCTGCAGGACAGTTTGCTGGCCCGAATACGCAAAGCGGAGCCCGTGCATCCACTTAAAGTACTTCGTTCCCCAGGCTTTCAAGCCGGGAAAAATCTTGCCATGTCGCAACAGGAAGGATCGGATCTCCTGTCGTTTGCGGGTCCGATCCTTCACCGCTGCCTCCCGCGCACGGATCAAGTCACGCATAGCCTCATGCGCTGCATCCGGGGTCCAGATCTCCGTCAGTTCGCCGGCGCGGTACAACCGGGCAAGCTTCTCAGCATCCCGGCGGTTTGTTTTGATCCGATCGCCGGGCTTGCGTGGAATAAGGGACGGGGCAATAACAGCACATTCATGGCCAAGCGCTTCGATCTCTCGCTTCAGCCCATATCCCGTCGGCCCAGCCTCATAGCAAAATCTCAAACGTAAACCTGGCCGCGCGAGCTTGCGGACGAGCCGTCCTACCGACGCGTTGTCAGAGGGTATTTCACCCAGATAGCGAACTTCACCGTTGCGCCCGCTCTCGGCAACCGCAACTGCATGTCGATCTTTGGAAACATCCAAACCTACGAAAAGGGCGTTATTATCTTCCACGGTTCGTCCTCCTGGCGTGAGGATAGGCTCCTTGAGCAACCCTCGTTCAACACCGCCAGTGTAGGGCGAACCACCTCACCGCCGCCATCCAGAAAGGACATACGGTCTTACGGTACACAGTCGATCCGCGCCCGAGGATTGGGGTCGCCGACCGTGCGTCGAGCCGCGATGTGATTGCGCAGCGCCTTGACCTTCTTTGATTTCGCCCCACCGGCCAAATAGAAGATCAGCGTAATGGAATTTGGTTAGCCCGCTCCGCGCGGCCTGTGCCTTTCGCGCGGTGCCAAAGAAAGTCTGGCTGTCCCGGCGAATTCGAAGGCTCGGTACCGAGGGGAGGTTACGCTAATCAGAAATGACTTTCAGTGCTTCCACCAAAAGCCTATTGTCGTCTTCAGTGCGGCTTGCGATACGCAAGAATCGTTTGCCATTCTGAAGCGTCTTGCCGCCATTGTGCCTGATCAGTATCCGTCTATCTTTCAAAAGTTTTGAGGCGATCACGTCCCCATCCGGAAAATGGGGCGGGAGTTCGCAGAACACGAAATTTGCATCTGGCTTCAGAACTCTCATTCCAGCGATGCTTCGTAGGTCTGCGTACAATTTGTCCCTGTCGCTGCCCACCCGCATCCAACTCAGGTTCGCCGCGTGCGCCAGGTGAGGAAGCTTGCTTAGAAAAAACTCCGCAAACGTGTTGACATTCCACGCGGGCAGGGCAGCCCTAATTTCGTTCATCGTCTGTGCATTTGCCGATGCCGCATACCCCATCCGCAAACCGCATGTCCCGTAAATCTTTCCCAGGCTTTTGAGAACGATCACATTGGGAAATTCGAGCAAGTGATTTTCCAGGCTCGCACTTCGTCCGACTTCACTAAATTCGATGAATGACTCATCGATCAATAGGAGTTGCTGCTGATCTCGAAGCGCGGAAGCGAGATATAGCAAATCCGCATAGGGAACGGCGCGCGAAGTTGGATTATTCGGCGATATCACGATCGCGCCGTCGACACCATTTGCACGCGCAAACGCCGCATAGCCCTGCACATCGAGTTCAAAATCTGGCGGTGGCAGGACGAAACGAGACAACCGCCCGGGCAAGGCGGTGGTTTCATAAGGATTGAAGGTTGGGACCGGGACCGCAATCCTCATACCCAGTCGACCAAGAAGGATGGGAATCAGTTCAGCCACGCCATTGCAAATGACAAGATTATGCGCCGGAATCTTCACCGCATCCGCAAGAAGCTGAAGCATCTGCACATTAGGAGAGGGATAGCAGGTGATAAGCCGCGGTAGAGCGTCCTTAAGTTCGTCAAGGAACGCTTGCGGCGGAAAATATGGATTCACCAGAAGGACGAAGTCCTTGATGTCATACTTCCAATAGCCGCCGGGGAATCGGTTGACGAGGTCAGAGACGTCATCCGACCTAAGCGGTAGGTTTGTTTGTGCAGTGCTGTTCATGAGGGAGACTACTGAAACGTTTCAGGGCCGACGAAAATTCTGGAATGGTCGCGTTCTCTCGACTAGCTCACGGCGAACAGCCATCGGCAGCGCCGATTGGCGTGAAAAGTGGCCCGGCAATAGGACTGGTGCGCGCACATTGCGATTGGCGAGACTACACGTCATCACGCGACCTGCATGGTAGGGAAAGCCTGCAACACGCAGCCGCCCACTTCGTTGGATCATACTTCCATCCGCAATCAAAGGGAGCGACTAACCAAAGCCACCGATGATGCGACTGCGAAGATGCTTATTGCCGCATACATTATTGCACTGAGTGGTGGCACACGAACAGGCGCGACATGCGCCATGGCGAGCACCAAGAAGCCAATGCTCACGATGTCAGCAAATGCTTCAGCAGGAATGAGAGGCTTGAGAAGGAATAAGAGCGCCAGGAGCGGCACGTCGTAAGACAAGGGAACGCCTAAGAAGCATCCATCGCACGACCGGCCAAAGTTCGCAAAGTAGCTAAGCCTTATTGCACCAGCGACCAGTAGCGTGGTTGCGGTCGCAACGGCGAGCGCCGAGGATTGGCTGACTTGTACCACAATTACCGCAGGCAGAACGGCTCCATAGACAATATCGGCAAACCCGTCGAGGCTCGCTCCCATCTTTGCAACATCTGGATCGCGACCCTTCGTACGACCTGCCACAAACCCATCCAGGTGGTCCGACAGAACAGCCCAAAGCGCTACTGCCACAGATAGCTCGAGGCGCTCAGAGAGAGCAAGAAATAGGCTGGTGGAGGAAAAGAGGAGACCCGTGATTGTTATGGCGTTCGCTGGATCCCAAAGGTATTTTAGCATTGGGCTCTCACCTAGTCTGCAAATCACGTCTCGGCGTGTAGGCGTTCGTTCGATTCCTGAAAATGCGCTTGGCAATTTGCAAATCCTCAGCATTATCAATTTCGTACCAGCTGAGGCCATCGCATCGCGCAGCTGCGAGCTGCAAACCTCGTCTTTCTATCAGATAACCCAAAAGTTCTTCGGTGTAGGTCTGCCTAGCTCCGGCAGCGACGATATCGTCCAGCGTCGGAACGATCGTTGCCTTGAGCGTCGGCGCCGAGAGACGTAATAGGTTCATCGTCTTGAATAGCTTTGGGCCATCCGCAACAAGATTTGACGCCGTTTGCTTCATTCGAAAACCTGAGATGAAGCCGTTCTGCGACAACAAGACGGCTGATCCTTCCATGGAACCATCGAAGGGAACGACTGCAGCCACGTCAGTCCCCCGACAGATAATCAAATATCGCAACGCATCCTCTTCGAAAAAGACGTCGCCCTCGAGAAGAAAGCAGTCGCCGGAGAGAAGAGCGTCGCGCGCCAGCCACAAAGAATAGGCGCTTCCGGTGCGGTCAAAAACAGTCGACTCGACATATTTGAGTGTGAGCTTGCCAAAGCGGCTGCCGCAGGCATACTGAATGGCGTCTTTGCGGTAACCCACGACGATCGTCACCTCTTCCACGCCGACAGTTTCCAGATTGCGCAGCGCGTTGTGAAGAATCGAAGTGCCATTGACCTCGATGAGCGGCTTCGGCCTCAGATCTGTCAGAGGACGCAGGCGAGAGCCGCAGCCAGCGGCGAGAATAACGGCGTTCTTGGGAGCATCAGTCATCATCTAGTTCCTTTTCGTGGCTCCCGCTAAGGTGAAACACCGACGAGTGTCTTCGCCCGCAACTTATGCTTGCCGAAGCGAAATCAAGTCTGCCGGAGCTCTCGAACTGCTGCCGAGATAGCAAAACGCGTATTTCGGCCGAGTGAGGCGTGCTACGCGATCTAAGGACATGTACAACGAAGGCCATTTGAGATTGAAGTCGCACCTGGCCAGCTAGCAGGAAGTCCAGGACGGTAGGTGTTCGGCAACAAATATGCTCCTGTATCGACGAAACCCTATTTGCGCAATTCAGCGTCGGGCCGCAGATACAAGGCTTCCGCACGGGCGAGTTCGTCGTACTTCAAAAGTTCGAAGACTTCGTCGAGAGTAGCGATATTCGGCTCAACGCTCGCGGTGTTTTCCTCAGCGATGATGCGACTGCAGGCTTGCCGCATTGCCGCTACTGCCGCTCGCATAGAGTGGTTGGCCCAGATCACGGTGGAGATGCGGGCTTTACGGTATACAGAGATCGGCGTTCGGTAGTATTTCGTCGGAACGATCACGACGGGCAATCTGTTCTGCCAAGCGCGCGCGAACGAAAGGATTTCGTCCGCGGTGCTCCTTCGCGAATGAATGAGGATCGCATCGGCTCCCGCGTCGGCGTAGGCGTGAGCGCGCAAAAGTGCTTCGTCGATCTCATATCCAGCGATCAACGCCTCGATCCTTGCTACCAGAACCAAGTCGTCTGCGACCGTATCCTTCACTGCCCGGAGGCGGCCCGAGAATTCGTCGATAACGGCGAGGGGGTGCCGATCCCCAACAAAGGAGTTCATCTTCGGAAAACAGCTGTCCTCCAGTGCAACACCGGCAGCGCCGCGCTGGAGGAGCTTGCGCGCCAGCAGGCGAGCATTGTTGAAATTCCCGAAGCCGCCGTCGCCGTCAACCAGGACAGGAAGTTGGCTCGAATCCACGATCCGCTCAACGGCGTCGACAAGCTGGCTCCACGCTGCTTCGTTCGCGTCGCGGTAACCTAGAGAACAGGCAATCGACAGACCGGACGCCCAGAGCCCCTTGAATCCTGAGCGCTGGGCGATTGTAGCGGATAGGCCGTCATGCGCCTCCATCAGAAACGAGAGCTCGCCATTCGAGCAGACCTGGGCACGAAGCATTTCGACAGGCGACGGCCGAGTGCATTGATGACCTGCGTTGGGCCGAGCGAATTGTGGTTGATCCTTCATACAGAAATCCTGGAGGCCGGCCGTCGATTGGCGCAAACAGCACTGCTCATACCGTTTTGTTGTGATGCCGATCAATGACCAGCGCTGGTAGGTGATTGGGACGGAAAACCTTGCATGATGGACGGTGCCGAACGCGGGCCTGTTGTGATGGGTGGATCCGAGCCGACACGCTGGAAAGGAAAGCTTTGGATCAAATGAAGGATCTCGGCTCGCAAGCCGGGTGCTACGGCCCCTTCACAGAGCATTCACCCCTTGCGGGAGGACGCCTGGCCAAACGGTGATATCCAGCTCACACAAATGCGGAGCAAATATCGACGGTTGTCGTAGTTACTGCTGTTGCATTTTCGACATATGTTCGCATCCCGTCAATGGGGCTGCAGTTGCGTGGCAGTCTCCGGAGAAGTAAACCTGCAATCTCCCAAAATCTTGTCGCTGCCGCGAGACTTTGCGGTGCCACTGACTGGTATGGCATTTGCTGATCTCATTCCACGTCCTCTCGGCTCCAGGAGAAACTCATGGCGGAGGTTGTTTTGTCGACACGGGAAAGACAGTGCTTACGATGGGTCGAGGAGGGGAAGTCATCCTGGGCCATCGGAGTCATCCTGAAAGTGAGCGAGAACACCGTCAACTTTCATGTGAAAAATGCAATGCGAAAGCTGGAAACGACCACCCGTATCCAATGCGTCATCAAGGCGCGGCGTCTGCGTCTTATTGAGTAACTGCCGCCGTTCCGTTGCCGCTGATGCAGATCTAGCGAAATGTAAGGGCCGACTGTGGGTTGCTCCGGCGGAATGCGAAGCGAAGCAATGATTGGCAGGTGACTGTCGACCGACAGAAGCTGCAGCGGAAAGGCTGTAGGCTGCCAAATTGAAGGTTGAAGTGCGCACGCTCAAGAACATCGGTTAGGGAGTGCCCGGCTGCGACGGGTTGGCGGATGCAGAAGGATGGTCAATCGTTCGTGTTCTGTAGTTCACGGGCTTGGAATCTCGAGCTCGATCTCACGCGCCACTTCGATGATGCTCTCTGGATGGCGTCCGTTCTTGAAGAGGGCGTATTTCAGAGCTTCAGCGCGGTTGATAAAAAGCCCGCCAAACGCACCCCCTTTTTCGCGGGCAACCCAGTTGCCAGCCCGATTTCTGCCGACAAAAACAATCGGCGGAGCGCATGCACTTGAATCGGAATCGAGAACCTCAATCACCATGCCCGCTGGGTGGGATGACAGCTCACATTCGTGTGGAACAAGCATAGCGGAGGTGCTCCGGCTCGCGATCATAATGCGACTGTCGACTCATCGTGCTACTCACACCGCAGCATTCGAAATCAGCATCAGCGACTTCAAAAGTTCGGCTATTCGCCGCCAATCGGCTGTGGCCTTGGCTGGCGGCTCGACCTGGAAGGAATAGCGCAAACGGAAACGGAGTTCTCCTATCAGTTCTGAGAAGAGAAGAGGGTTCCGCGAGGATGCGCTGTCGGCGCGTGCCAACGGGGAAAAAGTACCGTGTTTGTGCTCGCGGGTGTCGCTCTTGATGTGGGGCCCGACGATGCGGTCGATGCATGAGAGCTTTTACACGCCCTCATCACTCCGGCTGTTTGCAGGTCTTCATTGATTTCGGCAGGGAAGATGTTCACCTTCGGCCGCATAGTTGAAACTTTGCTCCTCGAAGCGGATCAGGGTTTCGGTCACCTCGGCGCGGCGGAGTCCCTGCGTACCAAGGACAGGTAATCGTGGGTTACTGGCAGCACGCGGAGTCAATAGCGTCACCAGCAACGCAAATCCAGCTCGCGAGGCGCTGTTCACGATGGTGCCGTACCCGCATAATCCTGTCTGGACGCACTGAAATGTCAGCGCTTGCACGTACTCGAACAGATTGTCTCTGATCTCGGGATGCGCTTTCATGATCCGACGAAGATCCTCGGCGCGAATTCTGTGCGCGCTCCCGGGGGAAGACGACGACGGATTGATCCTTGAAAGATGTCCTCTCCACAAGAAAGAAGTGCCGCCCCCCGCGATGGCCTACCGAGAATACTGCCCGCGGCAACAACTCTGAGCGACACGAGGCCGCTTAGACGTGCTCGTCGGGCCTTTTTGGCTCTTGCAGAACCATCCGTTCTTTCAAGACGACCGGCTCGAGGCACTCCCCATTGCCGTAAGCTGTTGGAGCGAAAAACGCGCCAAGATTACATTCTTCACAAAGTGCCGTTTCGCAGGACGCACCGGAAGAGAACGCACAGGCTCCGGTCGTGTGCCAGGCAGCTGCCTGATAGCACTATACAGAGCAGTCAAGCACTTCGAGGACGGCGGGCACGCGATCGGTCATGGCCCGGCAGCGGCCTTTGCGCCGTAAAGGGAACGTGATTACGAGTTATAACAGCATCTTCATCTTGATTGATGCAACGAGTAACTCAACGGTGCCCAAGTCCAGCGTTGAGAGGCCTGTCTTCGATGAATTTCGACCAAGCGAATAGAGGCGTTCGCGCCACGTACCGCGTTCTTGCTTTTGCACCTTGTCTTAGCGGTACGATGCTTGCGCCCACGACATTGCAGCGTGATCCGTCGGCCACAATGGCAACAAGCTCGATAGCGGGCGCGAGAGTCTCACCCGGATCGGTGCAATCAATCGTCTGGGGGAAGCTCAACCGGAACAGCAAATCCAACCTTTACGCGATCCAATATGACCATGCTCTTGAAGCCCTTGATGTCGCGATTTTCGTAGAAGAAGCGCCGCGTGAACTCCTCGTACTCCTCCATGGACCGCGCGGTAATGTACAGGACGAAGTCGGCATCGCCTGTGACGTAAAAGCCGTTGACGACGTCAATGGATGATTTGATGGCCTTCTTGAATCTGTCGATGATATCAGCGCTTTCCCGCTCCAAGGTCACCAGTGCAAGCACTTGAATAGGTCGTCCGACCGCCCTTGGCGATACGACCGACACGTCAGCCTGGATGATGCCCTCCGAGCGAAGCCTCTTCAACCGTCGTTGGCACGCGGTAGCAGAAAGCCCGGCCATCTCGCCAATCACGTCGGAAGTCAGACGGTTATTCTTTTGCACGATCTCGAGGATCCGGGCATCTATCCGATCGTACTGCATAATCAACTCCAGCCTGAGACGAATTCCGCCGCGAGACGACGGCTCCGCGCAGGAAATCGCCGAGGGTAAAAATACGACGAAATCTTCCGTGACAAAGGCCCTACTTGATCAAAGTAGGGATGAGGGGGCGTTGTCCTTGGCATCTGCGGCGCGGCAGCAGCGAAGCCGCAAAGCCGGCCTTTCGGAGAGAGATCCGGGCCTTCGTTTTTGATAAAGATGTGAACCAAAGCGAAACCCAAGCGCAATAGGGCCCTGCGGCGTAAACTGCATCTTGATTGAGGCCAGCGAGCTACTCGCCCCTGACGAGCGCGCGCCATGGCGCCGTTTTGCCTCTGAGAGGCGAACCTTTGGGGCGACTTCGTCTCCCAGCTCGATAACAGCCGCAACATGAAATCATGACTGCGATGGTGGCGGCCGCTCCGGTACAACCCGGATCGCAAGGGGCCTTCGTGCGCGACTCGTTTGCGCGAGACAGCCGCGATCGGCACAGGCTGTAGCCTGCTCGCAACCCCATCTTGCTGGAGAGGCGAAGAAGCGCTGTCCTCGGCCCATTTTCGTGCGGTGATGTTGCTGTCGACGCACGGTGCGTAATGTACAGCTTATATTCTCCGGAAGGTGGGTACCGTTCCGTAAGAGTCATTACGGACGCACGTCCCAAGCAAACTGGCCGAACCAATTTCGTTCGTTGGCGGGTAGTCGGTAGTCGCCTGCATTGTTAGTGCCGCGGGCAGAGCATTAAGCCCACCACATCGGGGTATCCTCCTCACGGTATCAACAGGCGCATGTCACGGAACGGACCGTATCAGCGCGCAGGGCGAGACCCTGAGACAGCCAAGATTGTGAGCCGCGGCAGTTTGAGAGGAGAAGCTTCGCTGCAGGTTACTACCTCTTATTCGGATGCGCGCCGATACGTCGGGCGCGGGCGACGCCAGGACCCCTATGATGTCCGTCTATATCGTACTGTCGGAAGGCCGGAGCGGGCGACCGATCTTGGCAAGCAAGATCTGCCACATTCAGAGGGTTGAGTACTCCATATAGTCGTCAATGCGCACTAGCGCCATTCAAATGGTGCCGATCAGGACGGTGACCTCGCCACAGCGCCCGAGTCTTCCTAGCGTCGAGGCGCACTGTGCGTCGTCGCCTATGACGACAACGCCCTGCGTGTACTCATCAAGTCAATGAAGCCAAACGTCGACCTGCCTTAATCCGACATCTCGTCGCCTCCTCCGCCGCCACCGCCTCGAAGTCCTGGATGGATGCAGCAATCCGACTATTTTGCCCGACCGGTCAGCTTCGCGAAAGCTAGACCTACCATCCTGGCGAAGTGGAGGTATCTCGGGGCTGATCTGCGACTGCAACAAACGTAAACATCGTCAAGCGGAGTTGCGAGATGGTTCGAATCCAAGACACGCTCGATACGGCAACGTTGGACCCCGCCAGCACATCAGCCGCCACCGAGCAAGATGAAACCATAGGTCAAGCTGGCCTTTGATCAGCACCTGGACGAGAGACCGCAAGAGCAACAAGCTAGTGCAGGTCCTTCCGATCCCAGTGTATCGGACGAGGTGGAGGATCGCCTTGATGCTGTCAACCAGCAACCCGATTTGAATCTTGTCGTCATTTCGAACCGCATTGCGCCGTTCGACCCCAATAAACCCCAGACTGGGGGGCTTGCCGCGGGTCTCGAGCCGGTGGTGGAACGTTCGGGCGCGGTTTGGATAGGCTCTTCGGAGACCCGTGGCGACGGGATCGAGCGGCCCCTGCCACTGGTGCCGACTGGTGCAGGCCACGTCGCCAGGCTCGATCTGCCGGCCGCGGACCATGCTGGCTACTATCGAGGTTATTCGAATTCAACCTTGTGGCCAGCATTGCACTCTTTGCCGGACCGGATGTCGGCCTCGCAAGAGGATTATGGCAGCTATCGAAGGATCAACGACTTCATCGCTCGCGCGGCTTTCGACGTACGAGATAGGGACGCATTCTGGGTTCATGATTATCATCTGCTCCCGCTTGGGGCCGAGCTGAAAGACCTGGGCGTTGAGCGGCCAACCGGCTTTTTCCTCCATACGCCATGGCCCACGCCTGACATGATAGAGTGCGTACCCAACCATCGCGAACTGATGAAATCGATGCTGAAGTACGATCTGCTCGGCTTTCAGACGAACCGGGATCTAAACAATTTCCTGGCCTGCCTGCGGACCCATTTCGGGCTCGAGAGCAAGGATGGCATTGTGACCACGGAAAGTGGGCAGACACGACTTCAAAAGTTCCCAATCGGTATCGATCCCGAGCAGTTCGCGGCGTATCTTGCGGCAGACCTCTCTCCCGCTGAGCAAGAAAAAGTCTCGTCGTTATTGCAAGAATTTCAAGGCGCCAAGTTTGCTATCGGCGTAGACCGGCTCGACTACACCAAAGGCATCGATAAACGGGTCGAAGCCTTCAATGAGCTTTTGAAGAAGGAGCCGCAGAGCATCTCGCTGTTACAGATCGCGCCGTCCTCGCGCGCCGACGTCGAGGAGTATCAGAAGTACAAAGAGGACGTGGAGAATGCGATCAACCACGTCAATGACGATCATGGCACCGACGAGTGGAGGCCGATCCACTACACGAATGACTCGTTTAACCAGGCTGCACTCGCGCGTCTCTACCGCGCGGCACATGTAGGTGTGGTCACGCCACTGCGGGACGGCATGAATCTGGTAGCGAAAGAATATGTTGCTGCCCAAGTCCCGGAGGATCCCGGCGTTCTGGTCCTATCGAAGTTTGCAGGGGCGGCTGAAGACTTCAACGAGGACGAGGCGCTGCTGGTGGATCCAAACGATCCCAAAGAAGTCGCAGATGCTATATCAAGAGCGGCAAACATGCCGCTTGAGGAGCGTGTCAAGCGCTGGCGGTCGATGATGGATAAGATTGAATCCTATACCATCCACGACTGGTCGGCAGACTACGTCCGGGAGCTGGACAAACCGTTCCGGCTGATCAGTGCCTTATTATCGGTCGCGGCTGGACCAACGTGGCTCAGATGCCGCTGTACCGGAACCATGCCGAGGCGCTGGCCACCTACAACGAGATCGACCCCGCGGATGTCGCCCTGAAGGAGGCCGCGCGTGCAGACGCGAAGAAGGCCTATGAAGCGCTAGAGGCCCGACTGATGCACTCTCAGCACAGACTCTGGGAGCTGCCGATAGCCACAGCTTCGCTCAGCGGTCGTCCCGAACAAGAGCCCGGTGTCGGGTAGGATTGAGCAGGCGAGGAGCACAGCACGGCAGATTACGCTGTTCTGCAGCAGCACAGAGGAACGAATAGAATTAACGCCGACGCGGTTCTTGCAGGTTGCGCAAGCCTGGGTGATGACCGGAAAAGATTGAACGAGCTGCATCAAGGTATCAAGGGAGTGATCCATAATGGACGGGGCGGTGTGCAGCGTTGTTCCGTACCCGTAAACGACGCTTATGCAAGTGGCGTCGGCATCAGCGAGCTTTTGGTCGTTCCGCGACGGAAAGGCTGCCCATTGCAATGGAGGCCGCAAGTCCCGTTAGCACAGGGTGGCCCGCACTCGCCTCGCCCCCGCCAAGCTGCTCCGCCGCAGCGGACATTCTCGATCGACATCTCGCCCCTTCGTCCTTAGCGTGGTACGCCTTTGAAGGACCACGGGCTCGTGCGCCCGATTGCCGCCGGTAGGGTCAGGACTGTTTGAGCCTGACCCTAGCGACAAAAGAACTCCTGATGACAGCTTCGTTTCGTCAACTTATCGAAAGATAGAACCTGACCCGGCGCTTGAACCCGTCTGGTTAGAGCCTCGACCTCAAGACGGATTGCTACTAAGAGCCGTAGTCCTTGCTTCTGCCCTCATCGTCTTGAGTGCAATCCCCTGGGAAAGTCGCTTCTCTTTGTCATGATACCCCCCGTCGACAAGTCTGCCAAATAAACTCGCTCGAAGGGATCTACACAGGCGGAGCATCCGTTCTTGGTCGCTGAATCCGAAAAGACCGGTGCCATCTGACGGACTGTCCGGCTGACACGTTGTCGGTGTCTGCTTGGCAACCAGTGAAGGGAAGCGGACATCGTGCTGCAACCGGAGCGTTGAAACTTGCGACTCTTTAGTCGGCACGCAGCTTGCAGTGAGGGGGTAGCGCAAGCCGCGCTGTGTCACGCGCTTGCGTGCTTTCCGCCGCTTCTGATTGACTCGGGGCGAGCCTGGCCGCTGGACGTTAGCCGGAGCAACCATGAAGTCATCACTCCTGTTCGCCACGCTGATGTCGATTGCCTGCTTGATCTCCACGACGCTTTCACAGGAGCGAACCGATGCGGCACTGACTGATGATCCATTCCGTTGGCTCGAGGAGATCGAAGGGCCAGCCGCAGTGGCCTGGGTTCGCGCCGAGAACGAGAAGACGCTCGGGGTGCTTCAGTCGGATCCTCGCTATCGGCACTTCTACGAACAGGCGGTCTCCATCCTGCAGAAGGATCGAATCGCAGATATTCAATTGGAAGGGCGCGGTTTGGAGCATTTCTGGCAAGACGAGAACCAGGTGCGCGGCGTCTGGCGGCGCACCACGCGTGAGAGCGATCGTGGCCAGGACCCAAAGTGGGAAGCCATCCTCGACGTGGACGCCTTGGCCGTCGCCGAGAATAGAAATTGGGTCTTTCGAGGTGCCAGCTGCCTTCCGCCTGAAGAGCGCCTCTGCCTAATTAGTCTTTCCGATGGCGGCAAGGAGGCCGTGTCCATGCGGGAGTTCGATCGCACCGCGAAGACCTTCGTTGCGGACGGCTTTAGTCTCCCGGAGGGCAAGCAGGACGTCAGCTGGGTCGATCGTGACACACTGCTTGTTGCACGGGACTGGGGCGAGGGGACTTTGACGCAAGCCGGCTACCCCTTTGTGGTGAAGGAGCTCAAACGCGCTCAGTCGCTCAGTGAGGCTCGCGAGATCTATCGTGGCGAGCCCACCGACAGTGAGACGCAGTCCTTCGTGCTTCGTGACAGCGAGCGTCATATTCATGCGACCGGCGCGGTCCGCGCAATCAGCTCTTTCGAGTCCGAATATGTGGTCTTCCGCCCCGATGGGCCCGTCAAGCTCAATCTGCCGAAGAAGGCCGAGATCGTCGCGCTCGCGTGCGGCCGCCTGCTTGTGAAACTTGACGAGGACTGGATGCCGTCCGAGGACAACCGCTTCACGGCGGGCTCGGTGATCTCGTATGACCTCGACGAATGGAAGCAGGATCCGTTGCGCGCCAAAGCCTCGCTTGTCTTTCAACCTGGACCCCGCCAGGCCGTGAGCGAGTTAACGGCCACAAAGAAATTCTTGATCCTGACGATCCTTGAGAACGTTCAGAGCAAAGCGTTCGTCTATAAGTACGCTCAGGGAGCTTGGTCCGCGACGCCCATACCGCTGCCGGAACATACAGGTGTCAGCCTGTCAGTTACCTACGATGAAGCGGACCGGGTCAAGTTTGCCGTCTCGAGCTATCTCGGACCAACGTCAGTCTGGTATTTTGATGCGGAAAGCAAAAGACTTGAGGAATTGAAGAGGACACCGTCTGCCTTAGATGTGTCCAAGCACGTCGTGGAGCAGCTCGAAGCCACTTCGCCTGATGGCACGTCAATTCCCTATTTTCTGGTGCGGCCTAAGAACGCAAGGTTTGACGGCGCAATTCCGACACTTCTCCATGGCTATGGCGGTTTCCAGGTTCGGCTTCTGCCCTCTGATCTGGGGCCGGGGGGGCGGCTCTGGCTCGAACAGGGCAATGCCTATGTCGTTGCGAACCTGCGCGGGGGCGGCGAGTTTGGCCCACAATGGCATCAAGCCGCCCAGGGGGCAACGAAGCAGACGACATGGGATGATTTCCTTGCCGTTGCCGAGAACCTGATCCGCCGCAAGATCACGAGTCCACGCCGGCTTGGAGTAATTGGCGGCAGCCAGGGTGGCCTCCTCGTTGGCGCGGCAATCACCCAACGTCCCGAGTTATTCAACGCGGCGATCATCGAGGTGCCGCTGCTTGACATGCTTCGATACACTAAGCTGGGCGCGGGCGCCTCCTGGATCGGCGAGTACGGTGACCCCGCCATTGCCGAGCAGCGTGCTTGGATCGAAAGCTACTCGCCCTACCAGAAGCTGGTGGCGGGAAAAACCTATCCCGTTCCCTTAATTCTTACCTCCACCAAGGACGACCACGTGCATCCAGCACACGGCCGCAAGGCTGCCGCGAAGCTCGCCGCGCTGGGCCAACCTTACCTGTATTACGAGAACATCGACGGGGGACACAGCGCCGCGGCCAATCTCACGGAACACGCGCGTCAACTGGCGCTTGAATACACCTATGCATGGAGGCGGCTTTGTTCTGAGTAAACTTCCGTCAACGGGCTGATCGAAGCAGATCAGATCGAGACGGTTATCTCAAGGCCTTCACGTTGCTCCGGTGAATTCATCGGACCCGGGCGAGAGGCTGGTGAGCCGCCGGCGGCGCGACGAAGTTCGTCAGATGCGCAAGTTACCGGTTTGACAGGCTCCGCCGTTGTCGAGCGGGTTTGCCGATTCGCCCGAATACAACAGGACGAGCGGATAGCTTGCCAAATGCGCTTCCTTGAGCTCGGCAGGCCCTGTTCGTTCGACAGGGCGCGACGTGCGGGCGACCTCCGAAGACGAACAGCCAAAGCGCAGCCGTGTGAGCGTCTTCGTGCTTGAGAAAACATTTCAGGCATCTTCATGCAGGCATGCTCGGATTGACATTCCTGCTCCAGGCTGCGCAAGGAGTTCGCGGCCGGCCTGTCGTTCAAGGTCGATGAAAACCATCCGCCGGCTCTGGATGAGCGCGGCATGTTCGAGGCTACGCAACTGTTCTGTAAGCCGGTGGTGCGCGATGAGTGAAGCGAATATCAAAATGTCATCTGGGCTGAAGCCTTGGCGAAACTGTCGTCGACGTCAGGATTTTTGTCGCTTGCACGATGCGGCCGCAGCTAGACCACGCCATACAGAAAACAAGCACGTGATCAGCGGAGCGATTTTGGGCATCTCTTGCCGACCGTCTTGATGACGGGGAGACTCTTCGCTAGATCACAATGGTTCACTATGGAGATGCCGCCGTGGCAATGGGTATTGTGAAGTGGTTCAACCCGACCAAAGGTTATGGATTCATCAGGCCTGAGGACGGAAGTCCCGATGTCTTCGTGCACATCAGTGCCGTCGAAAAGGCCGGTTACACCACCCTCGAAGAGGGGGCCCGGGTAAGTTATGAGCTCAAGGCCGGGCGTTCGGGTAAGACCTCAGCTGAGGATCTCCGGGTTGGCTGATCCGACCCGCCTCCGGACACTGCTCTACAAAGCGTGTTCTCGCACCTGTCCGGCGATGCCTGTCACGGCGCGCCGGGCGTTCGGCCTTTCGACCGTCTCTTCTACGCATGTGGCCGTCGCGTAAACCGCTTGAGAGCTTCGATCTTCTGGGACCATCGACCAATCGCTGCAGCCAGAGTCACAGCTCTACCAGCCAGGTCGCAGTGCCGCTGTGGCAACGTATTTCGGCCAGCTAGCCACCTCGAGCCGTACGCTCGTGAACAGTCGGGAAGAAGTCGCGCACGCCTCGAGCCCATGAAGCGGTTGGCGGAACAGGGGCCGGATCCCGGCGGACTTTGTGTTTGGCGATGCTCTTGGCCGGGAAATACGCAAGAGGGGCGGCAATTCCTGTCTGCGCTCGAAGGCAGACCAGGACGGCACCGCTACTCCGGCAACCTTTTGCGAGAAGCTGACGGGCTTCGCTCCTGGCTGAAAGAAACGGCCAATTGTTGCATCTGCCCGTCGGAGCTACTATTGTCCTCAATTGGTTCAGACCACTGGCCGGCAGCGTTGCGGACATTCGGCAGCGTACCGGAGGAAGTGCTGATGGACAATCCAGGCGCGCTCGTGGTGCCCGATGACGCGGTGGGCCGGTCGGTTCAGTTTAAGACGAGCTCATCGCCTTCGCGAAGCACTGGGGCTTCCGTCTTGCACCTCCGCGCAGTAGCGGGGCGCACGAAGGGGAAGAGGGAGAATGGCGTCGAGTAGGTGAAGAAGAACGCGATCGCGGCGCGCCGAGCTGTAGAACTCAAGATGCTTTGAGATCGCATGATGGTGACAGCCTCTCGCTGGACAGAGCGTGTAGATGCGGACCCTCACGAGACCAGCCTTCGTGTCTATGATCATCGCTTCGAGCTCGAAGGCGTTAGCGCACAGAGATCTTCGCTGAATTCCTCGCGCAAGCCATGTTCCGGCCCAATCTCGGCGCAACGTACCTTTACCTCTGCAACGCGATCGGCTGGCATCAAGGCGATTCCGCGTTCCTTCTTTTCGCGGGCAACTCAGCGCAGACGGAGAGTCTTTAGGTAAGGATCTCACCAGTTCCTTGTCCAGCTTGTTGATGAGGTCCCGAAATGGAGGTCCATACTCATCCGGCTGAACACAATAGGCTGTCCGAACCCGTCGAGACCGCGGTGCTGCTACCCCAAATGCCGGAGGGTTCTCTGCGCATCGATCGCGGCTGGCGCAGCCGTGCATGCGAAATCGTCAACGACGGGCCGGTCCAGCCAGGGACACCACTGATTCGGAAAGTTCATGCTGAACCCTCGGTCAACCAAAGCCTGGCGGTCGGAAAGCTAAGGTCATCAAAATCTTTCTCAAACATAAATGAAGATCATTTCGAACGATAGAACAGCACGCGTCCAGCTGGTATCAGCTGAAGTAGAATATCATAGTCGCCGACATTCGCAGTCAGGATGACCAGGCCGAGCTTTTGCCCCTGCAGGAACAGCACGCAATCCTGAAGCGCGCGCAACTTGCCGTCCTTTTCATATCCCTGGAGGCGGCAGAGGATCCCTGATAGCAGCGCGGCTCGTCCCAGCACGTCTATGTCCGGCGCAAAGATCCGATGCGGCGGCATCGCTTTGATCTGCTTCCCGATCACATCGACGACAGAAGCGGTTCGCGCGTCGGAAGGATTGAGCGCGCCGACCGTGTGCATCAACTCCTGGATCGCGACAGTCGAATGATTGACTTGTCGCTGCGTGATCAGGTCGTCCAGGATCGGAGGCGAACGATCTTGCATTTGATCAATATAGACGCAGGTATCGAGCAGTAGCCCCTGTCCGGCGGTCAGGCCGACGCTGACGAACGGAAGTTCATCGTCGCTGCGCCGTGCCAGCGTGTTTTCCGGATTGAACCGCGCCCAACGTCGCGCCGCATCAAAGTCGAATTCCGCCACGTTAGAAACCGAGCTTTAACGCTGGGTCAACCTTGCCCCGAGACTTCTTGAACGCTTCTGCGAAGTTGTCCTCGAGTGCGACCGTCGCCAACGCAAACTCGATCAACTCCGTATCCGCCTCGATTCCCGTCTGGTGCTTGGCCTGCCGGACCAAGGCAGGACTCACCCGGCCACCGATGCGGCTGACTTTTTCACTCAAAAGGCCAGATCGTTCCGCCGCCAGCATGACCGCTTCAAATCGTGCCTTGCTCGCGACAAGCCCGCTGGTCGCCAGCTCACGCTTAAAGATTTGTATCAGTACTGAGCCACCCTTGGATGCAGCTCTTCTCCGCTTCGCCCGGAGGGGCGTGGACTTGCGAGCCGATCTTTTTGCCATAGAACTTTACCCGTTTGTTGAACAAAAATTGAATTTGTCTAACATAGTCCTTTTGCTGCGTCGACTTCAAGGCGTCTGATTGCTACGCCGGTCTCGAGGACCAAGTGGACTATCATTGGAAGGAGTTGTTGGCCGCAGCTGCGCTGTCGATGCTGCTGTCGAACTCGCGCGCGCACAAGGAGGAAGGCTCCGCGATTTGGTTCAGCTGGCAATCAGGGACACGCCCGATCACCTAGCGCCTCATGTTTTGACGCGGCTCGCCGCAGCGAGATCGTCCCGTATGTCGCCCATCCGCTGCCGGTTCGCGAGCCGCACAGGATCGCCGGGATCGTTCTGAGGCCGCAGCGTCCGCTCGACGTCGAGCGGACGCTAAGGATCTGCTTCGCTCGAGGGGCATTAGGGGGATTTCCCTGCCGATCGTCGTCGATCTCCTCTTCAATGAACCCAGTTGATATTGGGAGCAGGTTTCCGGATCGGTAACTTTTCTTGGCCCTCAGGCTCGCTTATGAGAAATATTCCCGCTCGGTAACTTTTTCACCTCCTTTGATCGGAATCACAAAAAAGTTCCCGAGCGGTAACTTTCACTGGACCTTTGCTGTTTCGCCTCATAAAGATCCCGCTCGGCAACTATAGGATGAGAGAGCTATGAACACGCCTTCAAAGGGCACTCCGCCCTCGGGCGGAAACGAAGCCCCTGGCGAGACCGGTGTTGAGCGCCAAGCCGCCGAGTTCGCTGCAGCATTCGGTCGCCTCATCCAGAATGAACGCAAACGCCAGCGCCTCCGGCAGGACCAGCTCGCCATGGTGAGCGGGACAGGAAAGCGCTTCATCGTCGACCTGGAGGCCGGAAAAAGCACCTGTCAGCTCGGGCGCAGCCTGCACGCGGCAAACGTGCTCGGGCTGCGCATCGAGGATGTTCTCAAGGAGGCCCAAGCCAGCCGCGCGAACACTTCCGAGCCACCGGACATTCCCGACAGCGACGAGGAGGAGCCTCATGGACCGTCTTCCGGTCTACTTTGAGACGCGAGGGGTTGGCTGGATCACGGCCGCTGACGAAGCGTCAGCTTCACCTATGCCGAATCCTGGCGCCGACTGACCGGCGCCTTCCCTATGTCGCTCACCATACCGCTCTCGCGGGCGTCGCACGATGCCTCGGGACTTCTGCCATGGGCGGCAAATCTGCTGCCGGAGAACGCAATTCTGGGGACCGTGGGTCATATGCTCGGCAAGTCGCCGGCCGACGTCATCGGTCTTCTTGCCCGAGATGGGCCGCGACACCGCCGGCGCGCTCTCCGTCGGACAACCTGGCACTGGTCTCATCGCCGGCAAATCGCGAGAGATCCCCGACAAGGCCTCGCTCGAGCGCATCTCAGTGAGCTACCCCACAAGCCCTTCCTCGTCGGCGAGGACGGCTTTCGATGTCGCTTGCCGAATGTGTCAGCTATGTCTCCGAACACCCGTCAGTGATCTGTCCGGTCTAAACACCCATGCCGACGGTGACGACCGGGACGGCAGGCGAATGTAGCTACCTGCCGGCTGAGCGCTATGACCGTCGTCGTGACGGTAAGAGGTGGCGGCGGCTGCATCAGGAGGACTTCTGCCAAGCCCTCGGCCGGCCGCCAGCTGCCAAGTACCAGAACAACGATAGAGGCCTAAAAGGACCATCATTTGCCGACATGATCGGCGTGACCCAGCGCCACATGACAGCACAGGACACCGCCCGCTTCCGCACGCCAAAAATTACTCGCTGATGCTATCGGCGCGCGGCGCCGCCATGGCGCCTGGCTACGACATCGTCTGGTCGGCACCATATCCGAAGATCACCCGCAACATGGCGCAGAAGATCGGCGGGCAGAAGCAGGCTGACCAGCTCGGACGCAACCACTGGGAGCGCTTCGCCATCGACTGCAAACTCTCTCCAACGCAGACGATCCGGCGCGTCTCCGAGATTGCTCAGGCCGTGACGCACCATGCAATGCCGGCCAAGGCCGAGGTCGAAGCCATGCCTCCCGGCGGCGATCCCGTCCTGGACACGGTGGTCGAGGCGGTGATTTCGTGCGCGCCCGGCTACCTAGAGCGCCTCAAGCAAGCGGATCCAGCGCCGGAAGGCGCAGCAGCCCCATTGCCCTAGCAATAGACGCATGTCGCGACGAAAGCCGAGCCTGCCTGCCTCACCGCCTGAAACATGGCTGCACATCGTGCTCAAGTCTCATGGCACAGCGAGGGCTCGGGTACTGGCCGCACTCGGGATTTCAAAGTAGGCCACTCGAATTACACACCGTAGTTATACTGACTCCAACTACCATTGCGCGAACTTATCTCTGGACTCCACCAGAATGGAGGTAGGGAATATGTCCCGAGTTACGGAAGCTGAAGTTGCCGAAGCGGCCATCAAAGTTCTTACCGATCGAGCTTCAGGTCGTGCGACCATTAAACAGTTGATTGAAGAAATTCCGAATTACCTACCGCTTTCAGCCGAAGACCTTGCGCCATCAACGACCCGGCCCGGCGAGGCGTTATGGGAGCAGCAGGTGCGCAACATCACCTCGCATAAAGCGTCGCCCGGAAACGCCATCTACGAAGGCAAGCTCGTCGCCATCCCCGGCGGCTTGGCGCTGCAGGGGCGCGAGGTTGCAGCCTAGCTAGGAGAACTTCGCCTTATAGCCGGGTTTGAACCATTTCAGTTCGGTTCTGCCCGGCGCTTCTTTATCCCAAACAAACCATGCATAAGCCGTCGTTCCGCTGCCCTTCGGCTCCACGCCGCTAGGATAGAAGGTAATACGTTCACTGAAAACCCAGACCCGAGCGGGCGGTATCTTTGCGAAGATCGTATTTGCGCGGTTCGCGCCCTCTAAGAAGGCAAGCCGCAACAGCAGTGCGAACTTGCGGTTCGAATGCTTGACGCCGCTGGCGACAAAGCCCTCAGCGCAGTTGTAAGGCGGATTGGTTACGATGTTGTCGGCTGACCATTTCGGCTCAAGAAAGTCGACGCCGATCTCGCCATAGCCGCGATCGTATAAATCAGAACTGCGAACGGGCTGCCCGGTCTGCTCTAGCACCCGGGACATCGTCCCATCACCACACGCGCTTTCCCAAATCTCGCCGGTGAATTTTTCATTGTCGATCAGAGCAAACGTTGCCCACGGTGGGGTGGGGAAAAAATCAGGCCCGCTGAGATCAGCGAACCTTTTCATTGTCGGCTTAAAGCCGCCGTTCAAATTGTAAGTTGGGTCTGCCATCCGAATCTCCTCGGATTGCAGAGTATCAGAATCATTGATTCAGCAAGGGTTCTTAGTGAGTTATTATGACTCACCCCTACCTCCCTCCCTGAATTACCTTGAACTTCCGGCGACGATCTGGCGGCGTCACAGTGGGCAGTGCAGGCGCCACGGAGAGTGCGGCGTCAACAAGCTGGGCAACGCTCCACGCCTTGTCAGCCTCGCCTAGCGCCTTAGCTGGCGTCGTGCGCAGGGCCTCCAGACTGTCGTGCGCGACGTACAGCGCGACCGCCGCAACGTGGTCGGGTGAACCGGCGCGTAGCAATGCGCAGCGAAAGGTTCTGACGCTCAACATAGCTGGTTGAAACGTACCGATCGGGATCGCCAGATACTACGTCACGGCTTACCGCTACTACGGCGGCGAGCGAGTAGCGGCCCTGCGCTTACTTTACCACGCCTACCGAGTAGGTCTTCACGCCTGAGAGGCGTCCGGGCCGAAGGCATTGCGGATTGCTACGGGGATGGAAGCCGTCCGTTAAAATCTCAGGCTGGCCGATGACGCGGCTGCGGAGGTCATGCAGTCCGTCCATGCTGCTTTCGGCGTTACGTTTGCCGAGGCCCCAGCTAACGATTGCCTTCTGCGTCCCGGCCAGCGCACGCCGACCATGATCCCCGGTCGTGCAACTCCATGCAGCCCATCCCGACGCGAAGAGCCAGGTTGGCAACGCTGCCCCCTTTTGTTGCCAGACGAGGTAACGGGGTTCATGTAAGTCACACAGATTACCACAATACTGCCATTCACCTTAGCGAACAAACTCCTGCGTTTACAACCGTGCACAAAGATTGCACACATAAGTTACCCTGACATCTGCTGCCACGTGGCAAATCAGGTCACCCTTGAGGCCACCGCGCTCGGAAACAGGCCAGTGCCTCTAACCGAGAGGTACTTCCAAAATGACACTCGAAATTAACCACGTCCCGAACTGGGACGGGGTCGATAACCCGTGGTTACCGGTTGTAGACCATCCTCCGCTCCCGTGTCAGGACGGGGGATCGGACGTGGCAAAGTCGAGGACTGCCAATCAGTTGTTCTATGGGGACAACTTGCACTATTTGCGAGAGCATGAGCGCGAAAGCGTGGATTTGATTTATCTCGACCCGCCGTTCAATTCGAAGGCGAATTATAACCTCCTTTACCGAACGCCGCAGGGTGATGCCATCCAGGCACAGACAACTGCTTTCCAAGATACTTGGTGGTGGGATACGCCGGCCGCCGTCGCTTTTGATGATGTCGTTGCATCGGGATCGCGAGCCGCGCCGATCCTCATCGCGCTGAAAAGCTATTTAGGCGAGAGCGACTTAATGGCCTATCTGGCAATGATGTCAGTCAGGCTAGTCGAAATGCACCGCATTCTTCGACCGACAGGCAGTCTTTACCTGCACTGCGACCCAACCGCTAGCCATTATCTCAAGCTGATTCTTGATGGCATCTTTGGTTTCGAAAACTTCAAGAACGAAATTACTTGGAAACGAACCGCCGCGCATGGCGATAGCAGAACGTGGAGCCGAGTGGCGGATAAGATACTGTTCTATACGCGCACGCAGGATTTCACTTGGAATATACCCTACGAACCGCACTCGGACAGTTACGTGAGTTCGCACTATTCAAATGCTGATGCGGACGGTCGCAGATTCCAACTAACATCTATTCTTAGTCCGTCGCCCCGCCCCAATATGATGTACGAATGGAAGGGTTTCCCGTCGCCTCCCATGGGATGGCGCTATTCGCGAGAAACGATGGCCGATCTCGATAGAAGGGGGATGATATGGTATCCGCGCACAAAATCCGGTGCGCTCGATACAGCAAAGAGACCGCGCTACAAGCGCTACTTGGATGAACAGAAAGGCAACGTACTAACCACGATATGGACAGACATCCCGCCAGTGAATGCGCGCGCAAAGGAGCGCATGGGATACCCGACGCAAAAGCCTGTTGTTCTCCTAGAAAGAATATTAGCGGCATCCAGCAACCCAGGTGACATTGTCCTTGATCCGTTCTGCGGGTGCGGAACGACGATTGAAGCAGCGCAACGCTTGGACCGCCGTTGGATCGGCATAGACGTTACGCACCACGCTATCGATGTCATTGAGGGTCGCCTTGATGAGAGATGCCCGAAGGCCAGCTATAAGGTTACTGGCAGGCCTGAAAATCTGAGCGAGGCAAGGGACCTTGCAAAGCGAGATGCTTATGAATTCCAATGGTGGGCCAATTGGCTTGTCGGCGTGCAGAATTACCTTGAGCACAAGAAAGGCGCCGACAAGGGGATCGACGGACTTATCTATTTTAAGAATGGCCCGCGCGGCATCGGCAAGGTGATCGTTTCTGTCACACCGTCATGGTTGCGACTTTAGCTGTCTCGTTCAAGACGTTGTTCGTTTCAAACCCGGCAACAGCGCCGCCTCCAACTAGGTGCTGCGGGAAAATTCTTCATAAAAAGGCTCAAGCGGCGCTGGCATGCCGGTTGCTTGAATATGTGGTGAAACCACTTGTGACCATGATGCTCGTTCAGCATCCGGTTGAGGTATTCAGATGAACTTGCCCGCTTGACCGATGGCAGAGGTCTCCTGATGCGCTTTCCAAACCGTGCGCCTGCGTCGCGAACTCTGCCATCTTCGGATCGCGCCCCGGTTTGCCGAGCAGAATCTGATTGTCTTGTAAAGGGCTTGATACGAATGGCGGTCCTCAACAAGATGGGGCACACCAGGGTAAAGGCGTTGTACCTCAGGACGCTTGTTTGCGTCAGTTTTGGCCGGCGGCTCAAGCGTCGGGCATCTGCGAGATACCGAGCCTGGGTTCGTGAAGCTAAGCGGCGGCCTTAAATCGGTGCTTTGCAGATGGTGAATGAGCTAATGCAGGACGATTGGGATCCTGAGAAAATACTTAGGCAACAGGACGAGCTCAAGGTCAAGCTGCTTCGCGCCCAATCGGTTGTCGCAGAATGTAAGGCAGGATTGGCGGATCTGGAGCGAAGCCTTGAGCGTCGAGCGGTCTCATCGTCGATCGATAAACGCCAGCGCAACTCTGCGGCAAACAATTCGATACGTAACGCACGACCGCCCCAATCGCGAAGCGTCGATGATCCTGTTGACCAAGATGCTGCCGTGGCGTTTTCGAGTCAATCATGGGACCGCTGAAAGCTGCCGCCGCGCACGTTAGCGGCGAAGGGTTTTGTCTCGGACTTGGCGAAGATCTCGAGACGCATGGTGTTGCGAGCACGGCGGGCGAACTGGACAACTGGGTGCGGCACTGCCGATAGGCTCGGCCTTTGGTTGATCGCGGCGCGTTGGCCAGGAGATGCGCGCAGAGTAGCACCACATACGGGACGCATCGCCGCGTTTTGGCTAGAGTTGCCCTGTTTCGGGGGGCTCACGTAGATGTCCTGAATCGAATGTCAAAGAGCTCTCCACCTTGAGCCAGCCAGTTCGCTCGTTTTGTCCATCTTCAAGGCGCTCAAATTGCCGGTAGGCGTGTCTGGAGGGGGACGCGAGGGGCGCGTTCAATGACGCGATGCTTCGCTATGGCCGTGGGCAAGGCATGCGAGTTACGGTTGGTGCTGACCGGGGAGGCCGACCATGCCTCGTCCGGCACTGCATGGAGGATGACGAGAACTGGCTGACTATGTCCGCAAATGATCACAATGCACCCGAAAGAGGGCAGGTAACGGCGGTCGCCTAAGTTCGTGAGAACCCAGGAAGAGGGTTCCTGGTGCGAATGCGCTCGAGTGCCGGCCGTAGCCTCGTCAGCTTCTCGAAAGCTTCCCCGAATACGGACTAACCCAGTGATCCTGGACGGGAGGCTGGCATGGACTTGGGGCTCAATCGAAGCGAAGCGGATCGCCTTGGACAAAGTTTAGCGGCAGCGGCGATGCACAATCCATGTCCCTAACCTCGCGGGGGCTCGATCTCGATCTTGCCGCCGTGAAAGCCGATCCGGCCGCGCGTTCGTCCAACGACGTGTCGCTACACATCTTGCGGCGCGCCTTCCAGGCTGAACGGTAGATTCGGTGTCGGATGACCCTGGGCGCTGCTGTCAGTTCTTGTGGTGCGGGCCTTTGATCGAACGTCGATGCGACGGAGCGTACGGATTGACGCGCAGTTGAGATGCCGCAAATCGGGACCGGTCGGCGCTTAAACACTGTGAGAACGCTGACAAGCTGTTTGGATTTTGGACGACCGCACAACGCTTCGTCGTTTTCGCGCATAGGCAAGGTGCTACGGCGCGATCGCACGATGGAGGCCTCTGCTACGCGTCTTATAAATGTCATCTTGCGCGGGCCAGTGACGCGCGCGACGGCTCGATCGAGCCAGCGCTCAATACAAGACAACGCACGCGGCAAGGATGCGTGTGACAAAGCACGAGCAGGTCGATGATAAAGCGTTTTCGCAACTGGGTCCTATTGTCCATACTCACCTCCATGATTGTCTGCTCCGCCGCAAAAGCGCAAGACCGCCGGACTATCGTCGAACCTGTTGCACCTGATACGATCTGCGATCGCCCTGTGCCTTCCGGCAAGAACGATACAGTTAGCCTACAGGACGCCATTGAACATTGCCCCGCTGGGGCTGCAGTCTATCTCGGGCGCGGCGAGTTTCACTCAGGTCCACTCGAGATGAAATCGGGCGTGACCTTATGGGTCGGACGCGGTGCGACGCTGATCGCAATTTCCGAACCTGCTGCTTACGACAAGGGCCTCGGACAATGTGGTCGCATCGCGGAAAAGGGCGACGGTTGCCGGCCATTCATCAGCTTCTCTAAAACGCGCGGCGGCGGCATCTACGGAGAGGGCGTCATCGATGGTCAGGGCGGGGCAATGATTGGCGGCGGCGCGGAAAGCTGGTGGCAGCTAGCCCGCCGCGCCCAAGCCCAGGGCGGCAACCAGAACGCCCCGCGATTGATCCAGATCGACCATGCGCAGGACATCACGTTCTCTGGTGTCACGTTGCGCAACGCTCCCAATTTTCATGTCGCGCTGAGCCGGGTCGAAGGTGCCACGTTTTGGGGCCTCACGATCGATTCACCGGCGGATGCCCGCAACACCGACGGCATCGATCTTGGCGCGAGTCAGGATGTGACCGTCACCCACAGCTTGATCCGTACGGGTGACGACAACGTCGCAATCAAGGCCGGCGATAGTGGCTCAAGCAGCCATATCTCGATCATTGATAATTATTTTGGCTGGGGGCATGGCATGTCGATCGGCAGTGAGGTGAATTCGGGGGCCAGAGACATATTGGTGCGTAATCTGACGCTGGATGGTACGACCTCTGGCCTGCGCATCAAGAGCGATGTTAGTCGAGGCGGTGTGGTCGAGGGCGTGACTTATGAGTACGTGTGCCTGAGGGGCAACAAGTGGCCGGTGGCTTTCGATACAAAGTATGATCCGCGCGCACAAGGCACGAGGATTCCGGTCTATCGGCAAATCGTTCTCCGTCATGTGCATGGCGACACCGGTGTGTTGCTGATGCGCGGCCTGGACGAGCGGCATGCACTTGACGTGACACTCGAAGATGTCCGATTTACCAATTCCGCGACTTGGCAAGTTGAACATGCGAACGTCACCGCAAAACATTCTGACGTATCACCGCCGCTGCCCGGACGAGCTGCAGAACCGCTGCTGCGCGGATCGGAGGTATGCTCCAGGGCATTCCGCGACGGCAATCGGTAAGCACACACACCCGGTGCCGAACTCGGGTGCTGAGTTCCGCATCTGGGGCAAGATGACCGGTGCTGACGAAGGTCAGCCTCATGCCCCGAGTTGGTTGCAACTGTCCGATGGTTTGCAGGGCCGCGAATGAAGGTGACGTGCAGGTTCTGATTCGGCGCGAAAAATGTGTTGACCACGCGCGGCGGCTATCCCGCGGCGCTATCTTACATCGGCTGCGTCGACCGTGCCGCGAACTCAACGAAGAGTGAGATCACATGCGAGTTTTGGTGCCGTCTGCGCTTCTGGCCGGATGTTTCTTCATCCCGGCGGCGTACGCTCAGCCAGTATCGGTGTCGCATGCCGGAAATGCAGACTATCACTCCGTGCAGCAAGCCGTCGACGCGTTGCCGGCGGAAGGCGGAAATGTCCGGATCGCGCCGGGCATCTATCGCGAGAAGGTCAAAATCTCCAAATCCGGTATTCATATCGAAGGGACTGGCAGGAAGCCGGAGGATACGGTCATTGTGTATGGCGACGGCGCGCTCACTGTAGGAGGAACCGCCCGTTCGGCCACGCTGGATGCCGCGGGCGATGACTTGCGGCTCGAGAATCTGACCATCCAGAACGACTACGCCCTCAATCCGGCCAATCCACCCTCGCAGGCGGTAGCGCTGTCCGTCACCGGAGACAGGGACGTCGTTACCCGAGTCCGCCTGCTCGGTGCCCAGGACACGCTGTTTGCCGGTAAGGGACCAAACGGCAGAATGTCACGACAATACTTCTCGAACTGCTACATCGAAGGGCATGTCGATTTCATATTTGGCAACGCCAAGGCCTGGTTCCGGCAATGTGAGTTGCATGGCATCGCAAATCAAGCGGTCATCTATACGGCTCAGAGCAAGGCAGCGCCGGATGAGGACAGTGGCTATGTTTTTGATCATTGCAGGCTAACTGCCGACCCTGCTGCGGGCTATATCGCACTTGGCCGCCCTTGGCGCCCCTACGCCACAGTGGTCTTCCTGGCGGCGAAGATAGATGCCCCCGTGATCGCGGAAGGGTGGCGCGAATGGACGCCCGGCAAGACCGATACGTTGAGGACAAGCTATTATGCTGAATACAGATCCTTCGGCGTCGGGGCCAACCCCTCCGCCCGCGAGCCTCACTCCCATCAACTGACAGATCGCGAAGCTGCAAGATGGTCGCTGAGCGTGTTCTTCGGAGGAGCCACAGATTGGCTGCCAAGTGAACCATATCGATGGAAGACAAAGCAACGGTGACGAGACGACAGCGATCGTCGGATGAACGACGGGAGAGTGCGGATATCACGGCAGCGTGGGCTGCGACCGACATCGCGCTTGGCACCAAATTTGCGGCTAATCGAAAGCCTCACCAGACGGTTACTCACGAACAGGGAAACGCGCAACTGCGTGCGATAGCCCAGTGCTTGATGAACGCGTTGCACGGTGTGAAAGGCGTCAAGTTCACGATGCTTGCCTTGCCTCGCGGCGACGGCAGAGCCCTTGAGATAGGTGGGTGGCGCGGGGCGGTACAGCCCTGGCTATGTCAGAACCGGCCGTGAACCCCGCGATCCATTGGGCTCTCGTGATCGATCGTTGATCCGGCGCCACCGAGCGAATAGGCCTGGACGGGTCGCTTCTGCGCCGAAACCCTTTCCATACTGCCAACGAGTGTCCCCGGAAAGGTTTGTACTTTCGTGTTGCCTCTCGAACAACGGAGGATCAATCGTGCGCACCTCCTGTTGGAGCTTCAAAGGTGGCACCGGCGGTAGTAGCGACTCAGCGGTCAGGAGTGGAAGGAGCCGTTTGGCATTTCCACGAACCCACCGCTGGGCCGATGCAGCCGTCAGGTCCACAGGATCTTGCCGCATCCCTTTTTCCGGCCCTTCTTCCTGACCGCTGCGCGGAACGAAAGGAACCGGTCATCGTGTCGATTGTCCGCCATGGTCGCCCGAAAGCGTTAGCCAGGGGAGTCAAATTGCCCGCATAGCCAGAGCAAGCTCTGGATGGTTCCGTCCTCCACTTCCGATGCGCCGTTGAGGTTCGCTGAGATGTTCGGGCTAGTGCTAGCGCACCACGGTCTTCAGGTACTGGTAGGCCTTGATGATCTCGACCAGGCGATCCTCCGTGGAGCGGTCGCCGCCATTGGCGTCGGGATGGTGCTGCTTGACCAACGCCTTGTACTTCGCCTTGATCTCGCTGAGCGTCGCGTTGGCATTCAGGCCCATCACCTGCAACGCGTTGCCCTCGACATTGAAAATCTTGCGCGCCTCAGGCTTGGCCTTCGCGCCCTCGCGGTCACCGGCGCGTCCGTTCAGCTCGACGAGCGTGCAGCGGGCATACCAGTCGTCCTCAAAATTGGCAGTGCTGCCGGTCATTTTGTGTGCGCTGATGCTCTCGCCCATCTTCCAAGTGGGACGATGGCCGGTCAGCGCGTCCCTCTCGTAGCGAGCGACCGCTTCCGGGTCCATTCCCGAGAAGAAATTGTAGGATTGATTGTATTGGCGAACATGATCGATGCAGAAGTGCCAATAGGCGCGCGCATTGTCGCGGCCCTTGGGCGCGGGATGGGTAGCGTTGTTCTTGCAGCCAGGCCATTCGCATAGCGCCGCGGGCTGGCGCTCCTGCGCTTCCTGCCTATTGATGCGAATGGAGTCGAGAATTTCGGATGTGTCGATCAACATGACCTAGCTCCGTTGGCGGAGCGGCAGTTAACAGAGCCGCTTCTATGCTAGAGACTTAGTTTGGACGGCAAGTCGGGTCTGACTCGGCCTTTGCGTCTAGTTCGTGGCATGATGTAGCGGGCACTTCCCAGCAATTGACATGCCAGGTCGCGAAGTTGATTCAGACCATCATCTCTTTGAGATTTCAGATCGACACAATCGAAATTTGCTGTCGGGTTCTGCACATGGTGGTGTTAAATGGCACGGGGGAGTACGTTCAAAAGCCAAGCGAAGGCACTGCTCGGCGGCAACGACGAAGGCGAGCGACGTCTTCTGAATCGTCTTTCGAGGCTTTGAAGGTCTTCCGTCTTGCGTAGCGAAACAGAGGGCACATTGCCTCGATTTGAAAGGCATTCGGAGCCGCTCCTTCACGGATCAACGCAATTCACAACGTCTGTCCGCCGCTGACGAAGCGCCTGCTCACCAGCCTCCCGCAACAGCCTCGCTTCAGGATTTCTTAGTCCAGAGTCTCGTCGGCCCTCACTGAAGGTTGGTCTCGACAATATCCGAGACGATCAGAGCTGCCCGTCTGGCAAAGCACCGGCGGGCTGGGACAAAGATCCGGGTTGAGGACGAGCTAGGAGTGACCAGGCCGGAGCTGCTCTAATACGGCAGAGGCCACGTCATAGGGTGAGGCCGTGCTCATTGAGCACCTTATCTCTGAGAGCCCCCTTGATCTCACGGGCGATCTCTTTGCGAACTGCGGCACCCAACTCTAGCTTGGCATCCTCGACAAGGTCAGCTTCGGCCCCGATCAAACCTTTGTCGGTGAGCTGTTGCTGCAGCCGGCTGTCGAACTCCGTCCCCATTGCAGCAAGGAGCTGGTCGTGCGCCCTGGTGTGGTCTTCGGGTGCGATGCGACTCATAACGTCGTCCCAGGGTTGCCAGTCCACCGCCAAATAGTCGGCGAATTCCGCCGCCTCTCGGTTGCGCACGGATGTCTCCGCGCTGTCAACGTCAGCGTCGGTCACACCGCAAACCTCAAAGAAGCGCATGTTCGGGGCGACGTGTTGCAGTCCCAGCCGCTCGCGGAGCTTATTTTGATAAGCAAGAGAGACCTCAATGGCGTCAATGTCTTCGCCGTTGTTGCCCGAGCCTAGCGCGTGAACCTTCTCGCGCGCAATTCTGTCCAGCGCGTCCAAGCGGAACATGACCCGCCCCAGATCGATGAGATCGGGAAGCCGGCCCTTGTTGTTATAGGCGCCGTTCTCGACCTCTGCGATGAGGCGTGCGGTCTGCATGCCGTTCCAGGTCAAAGTTCTGCGATCCTCGCAGCTCTGGTTGGCGTCCAGGACCAGTTGGAAGTAGCGCTTACGCAATTCCGGGTTTTTCGCCACTTGGCGCAGATCATTGGCCACCGACTGCCGGAATTCTTCGTTGCCAGAGTTCACGGAGTCGAACAGTTTGCCAAGGAAGAGCGCGTATTCTCGGGCGCCCGGCTCTTCAGCGACGCTCTGCCAAGCGGCCAGCACCTCTCGATCACCTTCCTGTGGATTTCCCCGGAGCCAGTTTGCGACCGCTTCAATGAGAGCATCGGCCTGTTCATCGTCCGTCTCGGACAATTCACTTTCGTCATTGCGCGAATGGTAGACGGTCGGACCGGCATAGCCCTCGGCGCTTAGGATTGTATCCAGGTTCGCGAGCACCTGCTCGGGCAGCGGATTTTCAGTCAGAATTATTCTGCCATCGGTGCCCAACTGCGTCAGGAGGTCCTCGGGCAGACTCGTCAACTGGTTTTGGCTCGCGTCGAGAAACTCCAGTGGAGCAGGGAGGGCGTGCGGCAAGCGCGTTAGTTGGTTTTCGCTGACGTCGAGAAACCGAAGCGTGGCAGGAAGGACCTCCGGCAGATTGGTCAACTGATTGTGGCCGGCGTAGAGAAACTGGAGCGAAGCAGGGAGAACCTCGGGCACATCCTGCAACTGATTGTGGCTGACGCCGAGAAACTCCAGCGCAGCAGGTAAGACCTCTGGCAAACTCCTCAGCCGGTTGGAGCTCGCGTCGAGACCTCTGAGCTCGGTCGGAAGCGCGGGCAGGCTGGTCAGCTGATTGCCCCTAACGTCAAGACGCTGGAGCGAAGCAGGGAGGCTATCCGGCAGAGTGGTCAACCGATTGAAGGGCACATCAAGCGCAACGACAGCGTTCGGCAGTCTTGGCAGGCTTGTAAGGGACAGCGATCCAAGATCCAGTGTAGTGGTCTCACCGAGAGTGTTTACTCGGCGCACCGCTTCTTCCCGATCCTCGAGCGGGCCTACCTCCGGTTCAGCAGCCCAAATCTCAAGCACCTCATCTCCGGCACCCTCGATATGGGCGGAATCTCCGGGGTTTGCTGCGGAGCCTGCGACGACCGCGTTCCACTGCGCCGCGTCTTCGTGTTGCCCGTCCTGCCCTCCGGAAGATAGAGAAGGGATGCCACCGTTGCGGTGAATATGTCCTGTCTCAAATGGATCCATCCCACCCTCCCCACGAAATTGAGCGCAGACTCAGCCCACGGTGGCAATGCTCTAGGACCCTTAGCTTTCGATAAGCTGACAAACTGTCGCCGTAAGTGGCATCGGTCGCAACGAAGCTGGCATGACCTTGGATGCAGGATTTGATCGGTCGATCCCCCGACCGTAAGATATTTTCCGCTGACGCGTTTCCGCGCATAACCGCGCAGCCGCGGCTCAAGTATAAAGCCCGCGCGTGGCGACGGTGCCTTTCTCCAATTCCTGCGAAGCAAGAGCGCACGCGCTCCAACGCCCAACGTCCGCGTCGGTCCTCTCTCGTGCCAAGACAATCGCTGCCGTGCTGGTATTTGCCGTTGGTGGCGAGCCCAACGATCTGGGTGTTTTTGCAGCGACACCCGTCAGCTGATCGACAGGTGGGCCTGCTAAGGGCGCGGGCTGCCACCGTTGACGGATCTCCGGACTTATCTGGCCAACGAGATGGCAGAGTGCGGGCAGCAGTATCGATCTATTGTCCAGGTTGGGCTCGTATCGGCCTGTGTCGAAGAGGTACTGAACGGTAGTCGCGGCCCGCGCGCTCAGGCCTTCGAATGATCATTTGCTCTGCGGACCTAGCTGCTTCCCGGCCTTGGGAAGCGGGGGGTATTCTTGTTCTGACGATGGAGAAATTGATGAACACGGGACAGGCACAGTGGAGTGCAGGTTCTTCCTCGGCGCTTTCTGAAGACGCGGACCAGGAAAGCTACCTCGGCGGCTTCAATCGTGCCGTGGCCAATTTGGTCGAAACCCTGACTGGGTATCGGACCCCAGCCTCCGCGCGCGCGCAGATTTTGGACAATTGGGTTGCCGAGGAGGGACAGGGCGAAGCCGAGAATAGGCGACAGGGGCGCAGACGAATCAGGAATTCGGATAGCACAGGCTCGCGCTCGCTGGATTTGTCCTCGCTCTCGCTGACCGCGCTGCCCGCCGCCCTGCCGCCAAGGTTGCTCGAACTGCGCGCCAGGCACAACGAGCTAAGCAGCCTGCCTGCTATGTTCCCACCCGGTCTCCAGCATCTTTTCATTAGCCATAATCGCTTGACCAGTTTGCCGGATGATCTTCCGGCGACCCTCACTGAGCTGGAGGTCGCTGACAACAGCTTGACCAGCCTGCCGGCAAACCTTCCGGCCGGGCTCCAGATCCTGAACGCAAACGACAACCGGCTCACCAGCCTGCCGGACGCTCTTCCTGGCGGGCTCACCTCGCTTGCGGTCAGTGGCAATCAGCTGACCGAGCTCCCCGCATCCCTCCCTTCGTGGCTCATTGAACTCAACGTCAGCGGCAATCAGTTGGCCAACCTCCCCGACCCTCTTCCGAGCACGCTCCAATCACTCAATGTCAGCGGTAACCGGCTGACCAGCCTGCCTGAAGGCCTTTTAGATGAGCTGCTGCCGGTTTGATGGACACCGAGATTAGGTGTTTCATGAAGCCGGAGGTGGGCGATGAAGAGACGGAAGTTCAGTCGCGAGTTCAAGGTCGAGGCGGTTAAGCTGGTTCGGGAACGTGGTGTGTCGGTGGCGCAAGCCGGCCGTGACCTGGACGTTCATGAGAACGTTCTGCGTAAATGGGTGAAGGAGTTCGGCTCCCACCCGGCGCAAGCCTTTCCCGGCCACGGGCAGATGAAGCCGGAGCAGCAGGAGATCGACCGGCTGCGCCGTGAGGTCGCCAAGCTGAAGGCCGAGCGGGATATCCTAAAAAAGGCCGCAGCCTACTTCGCGAAGGAAGCGACATGAAGTTCGCCTTCGTCGCGAAGCACCGGACGATCTGGCCGGTGGCATGGCTATGCGATGCGCTGGGAGTTTCGCGGTCGGGCTTCCATGCCTGGCTGAACCGCTCTCCCAGCGCCAGATCCCGCAGCGACGAGGAGCTCGGTGGCAAGGTCAAGGCCAGCTTTGTCGCCAGCGACCGCACCTATGGCGCGCGCCGGGTCTGGCGCGATCTGCTCGCCGGTGGGGCTGACTGCGGCCTGCACCGGATTGAGCGGCTGATGCGCCTGCAAGGCCTGCGGGCGCGGCCGCGACGTCGGCGCTTGCCGAAGGACAGCGACGATCGACAGCTCGAGACCGTACCGGCGAACCTCCTTGACCGGCAGTTCGCCGCCGAACGGCCGAACCAGAAGTGGATCGCCGACTTCACCTATCTCTGGACGGCCGAAGGCTGGCTCTACGTGGCGGCGGTGATCGACCTGTTCTCACGCCGCGTGGTGGGCTGGTCGATGAGTGCCGCCATGACGGCACAGCTTGTGGCGGACGCATTGTTGATGGCCGTCTGGCGACGCGGCAAGCCGGATGCGCTGTTGCATCACTCCGACCAGGGCAGCCAAGGCGGATTCAAACGGTCGTCGCAACACTCGGAGTTTGGAGGTTGCGATGAACGTTGTAAGGCGCAGATCGGCGCGGTCAGGACGAGCCCCATTGCCGTCGCCAGGACGGCCCTCTGTTGCGGGACGCAGTGAACAGAATAAATTTTGGCGGGCGATTGCCGCTGGGTTAAGCAGCGAAGATGCTGCACTCGAAGCCGGATTGTCACAACCTGTCGGAAGCAGATTATTCCGAAAGGCGGGCGGCATGCCACCAGCGATGTTCAGATCTTCGGCAAAGGCGCTCTCCGGGCGGTACCTCTCGTTGATTGAGCGCGAGGAGATCGCACTTCTCAAGGTGCAGGGCCATTCCATACAGGAGATTGGACGTCGCTTGGGGCGGGCTGCTTCGACAGTCTCCCGTGAACTGCGGCGCAATGCGGCCACCCGCGGCGGCGGGTTGGAGTATAGGGCAACAACTGCCCAATGGCATGCGGATCGATCCGCCCGCCGGCCCAGGCCGACCAAGCTTGCGCTCAATGCAACCTTGCGCACTTATGTGGAGGAGAGACTTGCTGGCGGCGTCGTAGCCGCGACCGGCGCTCCCGTTCCTGGTCCCTCCGTTCCGTGGAAGGGGCGCCGGCATGGCCCGCGCAAGGATCGGCGATGGGCCAAAGCCTGGAGCCCTGAGCAGATTGCCCGACGCTTGCCGATCGACTTCCCGGACGACAAGACGATGCGCATCAGCCACGAAGCTATCTATCAAGCTCTCTTCGTTCAGGGCCGCGGCGCGCTACGCCGCGAGCTGACGGCCTGCTTGCGAACAGGGCGTGTATTACGGATGCCCAGAGCGCGCGTACGCAGGCGAGGCAAGGGCTTTGTCTCCCCGGAGATCATGATCAGTGAGCGTCCTGCTGAAGCTGCCGATCGAGCAGTGCCGGGACATTGGGAGGGAGACCTCATCCTCGGTGTTGGCAGCTCGGCAATCGGCACGCTGGTCGAGCGCACGACGCGCTTCACGATGCTATTGCACCTTCCCCGGTTGGCGGGGCATGGCCAAGCTCCGCGCGTGAAGAACGGACCTGCGCTCGCGGGACATGGGGCCGAAGCCGTGCGCGACGCGATCACGCGCACCGTCATCACCTTACCCGAAGAGCTGCGTCGCTCGCTAACCTGGGATCAGGGAACCGAAATGGCTCAGCACGATCGTCTCAAGATCGATGCGGGTATCCAGGTCTACTTCTGCGACCCGCAAAGCCCTTGGCAGCGCGGCACTAACGAGAACACCAACGGGTTGCTGCGGCAGTACTTCCCGAAAGGCACAGACCTGAGCATCCACAGCGCCGAGGAGATATCCGCTGTGGCAGCCGCCCTCAATGCCCGACCGAGAAAGACACTAGGCTGGAAAACGCCGGCGGAGGCGCTTGACGATCTGCTGTCATGAGTGAAAGTAACTGGTGTTGCGACGACCGTTTGAATCCGCCCAATACACCAGCGAGCAGTTCCAGCGCCTGATGGCCGACCATGGCATCGTCTGCAGCATGAGCCGCTCCGGCAATGTCTGGGACAATGCGGCGATGGAGAGCTTCTTCTCCTCGCTCAAGACCGAGCGTACAGCTAACAAGATTTATCGAACCAGAGACGAGGCACGCGCCGATGTGTTCGACTACATCGAACGATTTTACAACACGACCCGCAGGCACTCGACTATCGGCTATCTCAGCCCGGTTGAGTTCGAGCGCAAGGTGGGATTAGCTTAACCGGGTGTCCGTCAAACCGGCAGCAGCTCAAGATGCTCTTGTGCCGAATAATAGCCTCTACTACCCGCATCTGGAGAGCCTCGAGTTCGCCGACAATGCGCTGCCGGACGACGTCCTCGCTCATCTGGCGGCGGCTGAAGCGCCACCGCAGCTTGCGCAGCAATCCCTGCATGAGGCTGCCGCCCACTGGCTCGCAGACGATCCGGCCACGCTGGCCGAATGGCAGCACTTTGCGGATGAGCCCGGCGCCCAAGACTACGCACAGTTCCTGGAGAGGCTACGAGGTACCGTGAACTACGGCAGTGACGGGTTTCGGCAGGCAGTGGCTGATGATCTGCGGCATGCGGCCGCCAATCCGACATTGCGCGAGCAGTTCTTTGCGCAGGCTTCCGAAGCCAACACGAGCTGCGAGGATCGCGTCACCTTGCACTGGAATGGTATGCAGACCGCGCGCATCAACGCTGACGTCAAGGACGGGTTATATGACGATCGGCTTGGCGATCTGATTCAGCGCGGCCGCGTCGCCTTCCGATTGGAGGCGTTGGACGAGATCGCGCGCGACAGGATCAATTCGCTCGCCAGCGGCAACCCGAACGTAGACGACATCGAAGTCTACCTAGCCTATCAACATCGGCTGCGCGAGGCGCTGGAGCTCAGTCATCTCGCCCCTGACATGCGCTTCCTGGTGGTCTCTCACGTAAGCGAGGATGATGCGACGGCGGCGCTCGACCTGATCCGGGAGCGGGAAGCAAGCCAGTTCACCAACTACATGGCTAGCCGTTGGCAACCCTGGGAGACGGTGCTGGAGCGCATCGCTCCGGGCGAACATGCAGCGATGGGAGACCGGGTGGTCGAAGCCATGGGCGAAGAGTTTCAAACCCGCTTGGATCAGCGACTGGCCGAGCATGGTCTTCTAGGCGATTCAGATGCCCAGCGGGTGCTCGGAGCCCAAGTCCGAAACGAGATCGCTGGCGAGATCAAAGGCGAGGTCATGCACCGTGTGCTCGCAGAGCGTGGCCTCGAACTATGAGGTTCCCAAACTGCCGCAGAGATATCGATTATTGCTCTGTGGCGGTACCTAAAGATCGATCGTGAAGGCTCACCCATCGCTGCCAAGGTGCTTTTGCGCCTTAAATGCGCTGCCGTCGATGAGGGTCTTTCGGCCTTGCCGAGTGATGAAAATTCCCGCGTGCCAGGCGAGGGCGTATCTACGTCCAATCGAAGGCGCTTCGGGACGAGAGCTCCTCGGTCGAAAAGTTGTCGAGGAGACAAACGTGCGCAGCGGTGCAATCATCGGTTGCGGAGGCGCTGCCGCAGCCAGCCAGCTCGGTTTGACGAGGCAGCTAACTGTTCGGGCGGGGATGCTTGAATTCGGCGCACGATCTACAGGCGATCCATTGTTACGTCCGTCGACGAATTTCGTCCGCTCGAACTGGAGGCCGGCGAAGAGGTGCGGCAAAATTGGAGCGATCCCGTCCCTGGTCAGGCGAGTGCCGATCCGAGGCCGGTCTCGCGCGCAGTAATGTCCTGATCTCGTCAGCTTTTCGAAAGGTTACGGCTACACAATCGAGAATCTGATTCTTGCTGAACGAGCTGCTATCTGGCCGTAATCCGAGCCCTATGGGTTGCTGCAGGGTCTGTATAAACATGAGGAGAGCAGGATGGATCCGATTGACCCATTCTTCCATTCAGGAGCCTGGATGCGGGAGTACGCCGCCCTGCAGGGGCGAACTGGGCAGCGAGCAGACAGCCCAAGCGAGCAGGGTGACTTTGAAGGGCGGCTGCAGGACTTGAATCTCGATCCGCCTGATGAAAGCAAGTCAACTTCACCTGATCCGGCCCCCGCAGGAGGTGGTCGAGCAGTCCGGCGGGAGGATTTCGGCGGTTCGATGCGGGTGCCGCCGCACTCCGCTTTTGGGGAGAGTGCGCTAGGCGGCACGCGCCGGAGCGTCGACATTCCCAGCTTTCCGCTTCCCGCTGCGGCGCGAGTGCCGCAGTCCAGTTTGCGAGATGATCTGTTCAGCAGCGCACGTTACAGCTTTCCGGACGCAGAGTCTGCCGCCTCCGCCAAGAGCGGAAAAGGCCGCGGATTGTGGTCACGCTTCAAGTCGGGAATCGGCAAGGCCCTTGGCGGGAGCAGCAGCGGAAAGTCGTCGCGCGACGCGCGGCAATCTGACGTTTCTTCGACAAATTTGCGAATTGATTACGCCAGGCAGCCCGGCCGGACGCGCGGGGTCAATTCGGCCGATGAGGAGCTCATTGAAGATTTCCGAAACAAGGCGACGGGTAATCTCAGCGATGGCACCATCAAGAATGCGGCAGCCGATTTGCGCCATTTGAGCGCGCGCCTGCGCGACGCCGGCAGGCCCTCAATTGCCGATCGAATTCGCCGCGAATTTGAAAATGCGCAGCTGGAAAATCCCGATGTGGAAAACCACCAGCTCGAAGCGGAGCTTGATGAGGACGTCGACACCTACGCAAAGGACCGCGGCAGGCGCATCAAGGCGGCCCTGAAGAAGCTTCGCGAAGTCGGTGCGGGAAACGCCTTGGCAGCCGATGCCCGCCGGCTGGCTCCTCATGCTGAGGATGCAACCCTCATCCGCATGTGGGCGGCGGCGGAAAAGGCAACAGACAGGATCGACCCAAAGACGATCGACAGGCAAACTCGCCGCATGTTCAGGCTGAGTGAGTGGCTGCTGACGCATGATAGACAGCCGATCGCCGGCCGACTTTCCACCCCTGGGCTCGCTGAGGATGTCGAGGAGTACAAGCACGAGACCGGGGACAGCAAGATCAACGCTGATCTGGTCAGGCTTGGGCTCTTCCAGCAAATCCTTGAGGCGAACAGGGCACTGGGATTGCCGCCTCCTGAGGACCCGGGTCAGCCTTCTGCGGAAGCTGCTCGGCAGGCCCACTCGCCACAGGAGCTTCCCGCAACGCCAGCCACGCCGAGCGCGGGAGCTTGGGATTGGCTTGGAGAGCAAATGCACGGATCTGGCTCATCGATGCCGGCGCCGCAAAGCGGATGGCGGGCCGGCTCGTCCCAGCTGCTTCCCGCAACGCCTGCGACGCCGAGCGCGGGAGCCTGGGATTGGCTCGGCGACCAAATCCATGAACCTGCCTCACCAGCGCCGGCGCCGCACTGGGCAGCGCAAGCTCATCTGCCGCTCGAGCTTCCTGCCACTCCAGCCACCCCGAGCCACGGAGCCTGGGCTTGGCTTGGGCAACAGATGCAAGAACCCGCATCGCCTTCGTCCGTGAGGCCTCGATCGTCAAACATCTACGGCGGTCTCGACTCCTTTGTTGATCTGGATCCACCCACACCCCACGACTTGCGTGACGATGCGCGCTCCGCGCCAGCACCTGAATTCACGGCCGCCTCGCCGTTCGCAGGGCCGCCGGGGGCGGCTTGGGAGCTGCGGGACATTGGAGCGATCGTTGGCGCCAACTGGCGGCACGGCTCCCAGGCGGCTTCAGACATGCTGATCGATGTATTGGGCAACATCAATCTGCTGCCAAACCAGTTCGGGCCAAGTCAGTTCACGATCAATGGGGAGCGCTATTCGTCGACATTTGGGCCGCGCGGTCGCAGGGATATTCGCCTGATCCATCACCCGCACGCCGGTGGAATGAACGAAGCCGGGCCATCCCGGCCGCTGCATCGCCCACCGCCAATCGTAAGCGCAAGGCAAGCCGGGGAAGGTCCAGTCGATCTTGGCTATCTTATCCGGGGCGGCTGGGAGCATAGGGAGCGGTTCCTGCCGCCTTACCTCGTGCGCGTTTTGGAAGGCGAGCGCCTCATGCCCCAGCCCGGGCGGCCCACCTATTTCGAGATCCGCGGAGTGCCTTACAGGGGCGAGTTGGTGGAAAGCGAGGGCCGCCAGCGCGTACGCATTTATCCTGATCGTGGCTGAAGAGGTAGCAGGGCTGCAATCTCAGTCTATCGGCGGGCAGCTCGCGTGAGCTAGCGCTGCAGATCGAACGCATTCGTAGTCGACGGAGCACAGCGCGGAGCGCACTCGACGGAACAAGGACCAAGAACATGGATACCAGACAAAGGTTTGCTGACGAAGGCTGCTTTTCCTGATGCGCGGGCCAAATTCCTCCGCGAGCGCGGTACTTCGCAACCTGCATTCGTTTAAGTCTTCATGGGCAGTTCAGTTACTGCGCTATGGAAAGTATCCTCGCGATGCCTTGCCTTCCGCTCAGTGCAGGGTGCAAGTGCCCGCCGGATCTTGGAATCGATTGAAGCAAGGTTGGTGGGAAAGAAATCGATAAACCATCATATAGCTCGTTTCGCCCTTTCCTTTTCGGTATTTATCGCACAGTCGGCTATTGGAGCGTAGACTCTCCGTGGCACTTGTCTCCGCCGTCGTCGGACAGGATTTGTCGCGAGCTATGGATTCGGCTGATCGGAAAAGTGTGCCGAGATGTTGATACATCATCTAACAGCAAAGATTATGCCTGAGACAGCGCACGATCGCGATCTCGCTTTGGACTTCACCAAAGGAGTGCTCATCATTTTAGTGATCGTCGGTCACCTGATCCAATATATCCTCTACCGAAATGAAGGGTTTTGGGATTCGGCAAGTTTCAAATGGATCTACATGTTCCACATGCCCCTCTTTATGGGAATAAGCGGTTATCTTTCCTGCCGAGCGCTGCTGGAAAAGTCCTTCATGCAAGCCATGGGCGATCGTGCGATGCAGCTCCTGGTGCCTATGCTGTTTTGGTTCTCTCTCCTGGCGACATTAAAGTTGACCGTGTTTCCCCGACTGGCGAGCGCACCAGACAACGCTTTGCAGTTCCTGAATGATTTCGCCGGCACATACTGGTTCGTCTGGGCCGCGTTCATTTGTTTTCTTCTCGCTAAAACTATTTCGATCTTCAGTCATTCGTCACCATGGGCCTTGTTCGTGTCGGTCATTCTGGTGGTCCTTGCACCTGTGACCTTTTCCATATTCCCTCTCATAAAGTATACGTACCCGTTTTTCTGCCTGGGATTCTCATTTGCAATGTCGAGAGAACGGTGGACGAGCATGATGCGCTCTCACAGGCCGTTCTTCATTATGTCTGTCACAATCGCGGCTATGATGTGCTTTCCGATCTGGCGCAAGGATACTTATGTCTACAACAATCTCGCTTTGGTCCAGGATTTGCAGTCGGCAAAAAATGTGCTTCTGATGTTTCTTGGCTCCGCAGCTGCCTCAGCGGTGATGATTAAGGTCCTGCTTCGATCCTGGAATATTGGTCGTTCAAATCGGGTGGTCCGCTTTATCGCCGCGAAACTGGGACCCAGCACGCTGGTGCTGTACTTGATCCAGGGTACGGTATTCCGTCTCATGGATTCGATACAATATGGAGAATCTTGGGACGCCACGATGAGGTCGGCCGCGGCTGCATTTCTCGGGACAATGATTGTTGCCGCCGCGCTAACGGTTCGCTGGGCCGTGCGCGACATTCCTTATCTCTCCCAGCTCGTGCTCGGAGTGCCACCCCGCTCCTTGTCGGGCAGCCAAATCAATCAGGAGGCTCTCGCAGAAGATCGTAGCTTGCGGGACTTGTGAACCTGCTGTCCATTCATGGCGCCCCAATCTGGGTGCCTCGCCGAAAAATGTTCCAGAAGATTGCGTCTTTGCTCCACGTGATTTGCTTCCTCCGAAAGTGACGGAGTAGGGACAGCGATGAGGCGGCTTTGGATGTCGACGCACGAGATGCTGACAGAGAGTTGTTGGCGAGCGTTACAGATCGGCAGACCTCGCGGAGAATATGCGAATTCTGGAAGGCTTCGCCACCATCACGGGCTTCCATCGCAAGTACGCCATGAGGTCTTCTGTCAATCGGCCCTTTAATTGCGGGTTGTTGTCAACTCTCTTCTTGAAGCCATTCGGCAAAGTGGTAGCGCTCGGCCCGACGGAGCAGGTCGGGGTTGCGCAGACGGGGCGAGCGCGGCTGGTGGATCTATAGCCAGCTCGTAGTAGTGGGCCGATTAGCTGTCACCTGGTTTCAATGCGATCAGTTGCCCGTCGCTGGGGTCATGGTCCTTTCCGAGGTCGCAAGCGCCTCATGATGATGTCCGGATCGGGTGCCTCATCGTTTGCAACGGGGTGCGGACGAGCCGCCACCAGCCGATTGACCGAGGTCACCACGACCACCGTCCCAGCGGGACATCGCCAGCCCGGCGAACCGGGCCAGGAACTTGCAAAATAAGGTCAGGCCGGCGCGTTGCCCCAGTCGAATGACGTGTCGTCGACCCAGATGCAGTGGAGGATGACAGCGATCTTGCGGGCGATAGCGACCTTTGCCTTTTTCATGCCGATCCGCTTCGCAAGTTTCATTCCCCAGGCTTTGAGGGAGGACCATTTCTTTGTTCGATAAAGCAGAACGGTCGCCGCCTCGTAAAGGTAGGTTCGGAGGAGCCTGTCGCCCCATCGGGATATCTTGCCATTGGTGTCAGTTTCACCAGATTGGTTGCGCCGAGGTGTGAGGCCGAGATAGGCGCCGACTGTCGAGGCCGATCGGAAGCGAGACGGGTCATCGATCGTATGGCGGAACGTCAAGGCGGTGACCACGCCGACACCAGGAACTGTCATCAGGCGACGCGTCGTCTCGTCCGACTTGGCCAATCGGCGGACCTCGTCGTCAAATTTGCTTTGCTGCTGGCAGATGTGCTCATGAATCGACAGGAGCGGCGCGATCACGCTGAGGAGTTGATGATCTTCGCCCAATAGCTCGCCGACCTGGTTACGGAACTGTTGGCCAATGGCGCGAGGGAATAGCAACCCACATTCCTTGATCAGACTCCGGACCTGGTTCTCGATATCCCGGCGTATGGACACAAGGCGGAATCGCGCGACGAGGATAGCTCGAACCTTCTGGCTCTCCTCACTCTTGATTTTGACTTCTCGATACCAACCAACCCGCACCAGTTCGGCAAGGCCCCGAGCATCGTTCTGATCGCTTTTGTTCATGCGGACCGACAGTGCTGCGTGTGCATGCCTTGCATCGATGCAAACGACGGGGAGTTCGACCCTACGAAGCTCATGCCAAAGCCAGCTCGCCATTGCGCCCGTCTCAAAGCCGATACGCTCCGCCAGTGGCGCATGTTTACGAAGTAACTTTGACAGATCTCCAGGATGAGACTTGGCCTTTCCTTCAAAAATTGCTTCACCAGTCTCATTGACTACGCAAACCGCAGTCTCTCTCTGCGAGACATCTAGCCCGACGTATTGCCGCATGACAGCTCCTCCGAATCGCTTGATTGCGAGAGATGGACGATAACGGAGCTCTCGTGCCCAGAGCGCTGACCGCAATTACGTCATCGTTTCCAACTATTGCAGGCGGAATGACAGCCGTAACGGTGACTTCGCGCGGCAGTAGTGTGCAGGTCAATAATGCCGGCTCCGCAAGCGACCGTCCAACGCTATCATTATCATCGACATGATCAGCTCGAAGCTCTCATCTCGCCGACTTCATCGCCTACAACTATGCACGGCGGCTAAAGACCCTGAAGGGCCTCACGCCTTACGAGCACATCTGCAAATGCTGGACGTCCGAGCCAGGACGATTCAAACTCAATCCGCTCCAGCAAATGCCGGGACTAAACACCTAACAGGGCAGTTACAATCATTCAGATTCTTCGTCAGCTTCTCGAAAGCTAAGCCTCGTAGCAAGAACGTGTTTATCCAGGTTCGACGTTAGCTGCTCAGATGTCAGGAGAATCGGATGGATGCGTTCAACCACCTCCACCCCGTCGAGGCCCCAGATGTCGAGCGGGCGTACGACGACGAGCTGGGACAGCAGCAGGATTACCAAGCGGGCTTTCAGCAGCACCTGAACGAGTTGCATCCGCACGAGCGCCCGCCCCAGAATTCAAATAACCTCAGCGACCGCGACGTTGTGTCGAACAGAGATGCGGAATTTTTGAGAATGCCGCACGGGGATCGCGTCGGACAAGGCACCTCGCGGTTGCCCTCGGATTCGTCCGCCTTCTCTGGACAAGGCGTCAATCAAGATCTGCTTTTTCCGGGCGCGGATCGGAGTGGCCAGTTGCCAGCCGGCAGTTTCAGTCTGACGGATGGTTGGCACGGCGTGGATGCAGCTGCCGATTGGCCGACGCAAAGTTTCGATGAGGAGGAGCATTGGTGGGCGGAGCCCGGTGATGTGGTGCCTGAGTGGCCAACGACCGCGGCAATTCCTTGGCAGCAAGATCTCGGAGTATCAATCCTCGGCCGACAGCCTCGGCCGGGCGATGGCAGTACGACGGACCTTGAGGACCCCGTCCTCAGGCAATCGCGGCTCGACCACGTCTTGGACACCTGGGCCGGCGAGGAGGGGCAGACGCAAGACGAAGACCGCCAAGAGGCCGTAAGACGAATAAGAGCCTGGGCAGAGGCCGGCGACGTCTATGCAGGGCTGGAGCTGCATGATCTGGGCCTGACGACACTGCCTGCCGCCCTTCCGCCCGGGCTCCAGTCGCTCAACGTCAGCGACAACGAGCTGGTGCGCCTGCCTGACACCCTTCCGTCCGGCCTCCGGACGCTTGGCGCCAGCAACAACCGGTTAACCGACCTGCCGGACACTCTGCCGACCGGACTCCAGTCTCTGGTCATCGGCAGCAACCAGCTGACCGGGCTGCCTGAAACGCTTCCGGAGAGCCTTTCGACACTCGCCGTCTGCAGCAATCGGTTGACCAGCCTGCCAGACAACCTGCCGGCCGGGCTCCAGGACCTCGATGTCCGCGGCAACCTGTTGACCCGCCTACCCGACACCTTACCGACCGGACTTCAGTCGCTTGCCCTCGGTAGCAACCGGTTGACCAGTCTACCCGACACTCTCCCGCCCGAACTCAAAGAGCTCGAAGCCGACGGCAACCGGCTGACCAGCCTGCCCGACACTCTCCCGGCCGAGCTCCTGTTGCTCTTCGCCCGCGATAACCGGCTGAACAGCCTGCCCGAGACCCTCCCGACTGAGCTCCAGAGACTCCACGTCAGCGGCAACAGCCTGTCGAGCTTGCCCGAGAACCTCCCGACCGAGCTCCAGATGCTCGAGGCACGCAACAATCGGCTCACCAGCCTGCCAGAGACCCTGCTGACCCGGCTAGGTTCTGGGTGCATGGTTTATGTGGAGGATAATGCGCTGCCCGAGCAGGTGCGGACGAATTTGGCGGCAGCCCTGAATGCGCCGAGCTATGCCGGCCCGCGGGTCTTCTTTTCAATGGGTGGAGGAACGATGGTGGACCAGGAACGGCCGCTGGCCAATGCGGTCGCGGACTGGTTGAAGGGCGAGCCGGAGGCGATCGCCGTCTGGCAGAACTTCGCCCACGAGGAGGGTGCCCCGGAATACGCGCTCTTCCTCGACAAGCTGCAGAAGACTGTGAATTATGACAATCCCGAATTCCGAGAGGCGGTGGCCGAGGATCTACGGCAGGCGGCGATCAGGCCGGAAGTGCGGCGGCAGTTTTTTGAGCTGGCCTACGGGGCGAGCGAGACCTGCCAGGATCGCGTCACCTTGACCTGGAACGGCATGCAGACCGCACGTCTGAACGCTGATGTCGAGGACGGAGCCTATGACGATCGGCTCGGCGAACTCATCCAGCAGGCGCGGATCCTGTTCCGCCTGAACGCGCTCGAGCCGATCGCCCGTCAGAAGGTCGACTCGCTCGGGTTCGTCGACGAGGTCGAGGTCTATCTCGCCTATCAGGTCAAGCTGCGTGAGCGGCTGGATCTACAGCTCATCGCTCCGGATATGCGATTCTTTGATATCGCCCACGTCACTGAAGACGACCTCACCGCAGCCGAGATCCAGGTGCGCAACGAGGAGGCGACGGGGTTCGCCGACTATCTGGCAACTCGCTGGCAACCCTGGGAGATGGTGGTGAGTCGGATTGCCCCACAAGCTCATGCACAGATGGAGGGCCGGCTCAGGGAGGCGATGGACGAGGAGTTTCCGAGCCGCCTTGAGCAACGGCTCGCCGACCATCAGCTAACCGGAGATAGCGATGCCGAGTTGCAACTCGGAGCCCAGATTCGCGAGGAGATCGCCCGCGAGATCAAGGGTCCTCTGATGCGCCAGGTGCTTGGGGACCGCGGGCTTGAGCTGTGAAATGGCCATCCTTGCGAGGAGCGTCAATTTTACGGGGACCTATATCTCAGTGACACAGCGTAACTGGCGGCTTAGTCTTGCAAATATCGATTCGTGCCGAGCCTCTGCTAGTACCGGCGGCGTTGCCGCATGAGGAACGAGATGGCGGACTGAGCAGAAAATGGTCTGTTCACGAAGCTGGTATTGTGTCCTGCGTGCAGCCACTCTTATAGCCACCCTCCGGCCACCCGGAGTCTTTGCGTTGACTAAACCTATGCGCGGGACAAGCCCGCGAAGTCACCCTTCAGATGCACTGGATGCTGAAGGCTTGGCGGACGGGATAGAAAACGGTCTATCCACGCAACTGGTATTGCGTGTCGAGTTCAACGCAGGTGTAGGGCACGCCACGGTCAAACGTCCCGTGCCTGGACTGAGCAGATTACGTACACCCAAGGCCCCGCGATTGGCGGGATTCCTACCTCTGGTCTGCTCGGCGGCAAGTTCGCTTGCTCACTAAAGAGAATGGATCGAGTCGATTCATTCTCCCGTTGGGAAGAATTACCCCGTAATTGCCCGGAGAATCGGCCGCAACCCAAATCAGATAGAACACCCAAGCTACCGTCAGCGGCTTCTCCACAACCGACAATGGTCGGGCTCCACGCCGCGCGGCTGCAATAATGCAGTCCGGAGCAAGCGGGCTTCCACCCGCCCAAAGTGCAGAGAACCGAAATGGGAATGCACCCCACTTCGGAGTCGAAGCGCGTGCACGTGAATTCGTACACGCGGAAGCGGCTCGGTCGCCTAGAGCATGTGTGCGAGCACTGGCGCTCTTGGCCGAACCAACTCAGCTTCGACTTCTAGGCCAGTCTGCAAAACTGGCTTTGCTAACGGTAGCTTGGGTTGCCCTCCATGCAACCGAGATGCGAAGCCCGGCCAGCGCCGGGCTTCGCTGCTTATGACGGTAATGCTGTCGATTCACTCCCTATTAGGAGAGTTACATCACTCTCGAAATGCAAACTCGCTAACTGCGTCCGAACCCGGCCATCGCGCCGGGTTTTTTCATGCCCGGATGTAGGAGCCCGCCACAACCAGGTTCGGCGCGCCTCCCCAAGCCCTCAATCTCAGTTCGAGGCCGCGACAGCACGCCGGTCCTTTTGCGACCGGCCGCGCCATCGCGCGTGCGCCTTTGCGTCCCCCTCAACGGAATGAAAAGGAAACACACGCATGAACGGCTTTATCTGGATCGATACCTACAATCGCATTCGCGATGGGAAGATTCAGCAGGTTTGCGGGCATTGGCGACGCTTGCCGCGTCGCCGCACCTCAGCGACCGTTATTCCGTTTCCGCATCCGTCGGTCGCGTAGAGACACCACGTTCTCTTGACTGGCTTCGCCGTCGGACGGGAGCTTCCGCTTCCTGCCCGGCGGCTTCTTCTTTTTGGACCGCGTGACGCCAGCCTCCACCTCTCTCGGGTCCGTTCCGATGAAGCGCTTCAGTGCCTCGTCAAACGGCATATCGAGGCCAAGCCGCGGCTCTGGCGGCGTGCTCTTAATCTTCTTACTCATCGGCAATCAGCACTTTGTACGGCAGAGGACCGACGACGCAGTCGAACAGGGCGTTCATGCGCTCGGCGGGGCTCGTGCTACGCCGATTCAACCGCCAAGCCATTTCCGCACCTACTGTTGCAGATGCTTCGCGCTCACCCAATGGTGGGTGCCGACGATCTGGCGCTTGAGGAGTGCCCAAACCGCCTCAATCGAATTGGTGTGTGCCTCGCCTTTCTTATACTTGCCCGCCTGATGGTTCACGATCTGGTGCGACGGATAGCCCTCAAGGCGCTAGTAGACCGGGTGAGCATCGGTCGCCAGCATCTTGGCTTCCGGCGCTACCGTCTCTTTGACGAACTCATGCATGGTCGCCTTATTGGCAACCGGCAACACCTTGGCGACGACCTCACCCTCACGCTCAACAGCCCCAATCACAGGCGTCTTGTCCTTCGGTCCACCCTGCGTGCCGCTGCGACGCTTATGACGGTTGATCGCCTTTTCCGCCGATGTAGGTCTCGTCAACTTCCACGTTGCCGGTCATGGGCCGGTTGAAAGAGCGAGTCCGGGCCGCGTGCCGCAGGCGATGCAGGACAAACCAAGCCGACTTCTGCGTGATGCCCAAGTCCTTCGCGAGCGTCGTGGAAGCAATGCCCTTGGGATGGTTCGTAATCAGCCAGATTGCCCCGAACCAAATGCGGAGCGGGAGCTTGGTATCCTCGAAGATCGTCCCGACCGTCACCGAGAAGTTCCGGCGGCACTCAGCGCAACGGTGCATGTTCTTGCGACTCAGGGTGTAGGCCTTGGCCCTGGCGCAGTAAGGGCAGACCGGCCCATTCGGCCGACGGATCGCCTTGACGCAATCGATTGCGGTTTGCGGGTCCCGAAACGCAATCATCAGGTCGCTCAAGGTCTTAAAACATGCCTATCTCCCTGATAGGCTAAGGAATCAGACCTTTGTTTGGTGTCAACTGATATATAGGTCCCATTTTACGTCATGTTGTTTTCGGATGCCGGCGCGCTGAATGGGTCGTTTGTTGAAAACGCTCGGCCGCGGATCTAAGCGCATGGGCGCTCGATCTCCCCGAAAGATGGCCGCAGGGGCGCGCGGCAGCGACGAAGATGCAATTCATCAGCTTCGCAGCTGACCGACACTATCGCTTGTTGCGCAATTGCTGCTTGGCATCAGGGCATCCATCCGGGGGTGAAGCGGACTGATTGACTGGCACATCGCCTATCCTAGGAGTCCGATGCCTCGCAACCGGAACGATGACGATGCGCCGCTCGGTACGATTCCAACTCTAGAGCATCCGCCGATCACGTTGCAGCGTATCCTGCGGCGATGAAGTAGTTACGGCATTCGGTTCCTGTGATGCGACCAATCGCGCTCCAGAGGCCGTGAACGGTTCGTTTTGCGGCCTCTACGCAAGAGTGGCTTGAGCTTGGCGAAGGCTTTCTCGATGGGGATTGAAGCCGGGGCTGTAGGGAGGCAGGTAGAGCAGGCGTGCACCCGCAGCCTCGATCATCCGGCGCACCCTTGGTCCCTTATGGCTGGAGAGGTTGTCCATGACGACGATGGCGTCTGGCGTAAGGTCGGCGATGAGAACCTTCTCGACATAGACTTGGCGTATCTGCAGTACCGCATGGGTACATCGATGCGGTTGATTTCTTCGATGAACTCCAGCGCGAAATGAGAAAATTCGCTTGATATCTGCGGTGCCCGGCAGAAATTGGCGAATTTTCCTCTTCATGACGAGGTAAGTTTTCAATTGTCGACGGTGTCCGGTCGAAGGGCCCGGGTCCGGATGAAGGCTCAAGCCGAATGAGCTCACGCCGCAGCAGCATTTTTCTATCGATACCGAGCAGCTAGGCTGCTTCGGGTGCTGCACACCAGGGTTTCTGACTCCGGAGTTGCGGAAGATGAAGGCGTGGGATCGTCGCGAAGGCTTTAAGTCTCTCCCAGGAGCGACAACTGGGAGTGATCGGGCATCTCGGCATTTCGGCTCGCTTCGATCGGGGTCCGTGAGAGTGACCAAAGTTGGTCCTCTCCAAAGCGTCAGCGCGGCACGGTGTGTGTTCCCAGCCGATCGCCGCATTTGCCAGAATTTCGACGCAAGGTCGCGAGGAAAGCGGCTCCCAGGACTGAGGAGCTGGCTCAGATTCGACCTGTACGAACCCTACCCAAAGACACACGGTCCGCAACATGGATGACGCGATACTCATGTTAAAGGTGCCGACGAATCTTCGCGTCGCCCTCAAATTCGGCGGCCCCTTCGAGCCCTCATCGACAATCCCTTTCAGCGTTTGCCGATACTTGGTGACAACACTCCGCGCAAGATTGCGATAAGAGGATTTTACTAGTTTGTTCTGATTGGAATTAAGCGAGTCCTGTTGTGAGCACTTTCCAATTTATCCATACCGGCGACATACATCTGGACAGCCCCCTGAGAGGCCTGAGCGGACAGGAGGGGCCAGCGGCCGAGCGTATTCGAACGGCGACCCGAACTGCCTTTGAGGACCTCATTACTCAGGCAATCGATAGACAGGCGGCTTTCGTGGTCATCGCCGGAGACCTCTACGACGGCGATTGGCGCGATTTTCACACCGGCCTGTTTTTCGTTCGGCAGATGGGTCGTTTGCGGGGGGCGAAAATCCCCGCCTTCGTGTTGCACGGCAATCATGACGCCGAAAGCCAAATCACGAAACGGCTGACGCTTCCCGACAATGTTGAGGTGTTTAGCTATCGAAAGCCTCAAACTTTCAAGCTCGATGATTGCCGCGTCGCCCTTCACGGTCAAAGCTTCCGCCTGCAGGCGACGACGGAAAATCTGGCGGCAGCCTATCCCGCGCCGATCAAAGGCTATTTCAACATCGGCGTGCTGCATACTGCACTCGGCGGAACGGGTGGTTCTCACGAGAACTACGCCCCTTGCACGCTCGAAGAGTTGGTCAACAAGGGGTACGACTATTGGGCGCTCGCGCACGTGCATCAGGGCGGCGTACTGCATCGAAATCCGCACGTGGTGTTCTGCGGCAATCTACAGGGGCGCCACATCCGCGAAGCCGGCCCGAAATCGGCGCAGCTCGTTACGGTCCAAGACGGAGCGATCGAAGGCGCTGAGCTGCTCCAAACGGATGTCGTGCGGTGGATGCATGTCGATGTACCGGTCAGTGGTAGCGCGCGGTTCGGGGATGTTGTAGATCAAATCAAACGCTCGATCGACGAGGCGGCCAAGAACGCAGAAGGCCGACTGCTGGCTTGTCGCATCAAACTAACTGGCCCGACCGCTCTTCACGCCGAACTGATGGCGTCTGCGCCGCAATTGTTGGCTGAAGCGAGGGCCGCAGCACTGGCTCTTGGCGAAGAGGTTGCATGGATCGAACGTGTGATCAATGCGACCGTGCCTGCGACGGCAGTTTCTAACCAGCCAGAGGGCAGCGCGATCAACGATCTCAATGTCCTGCTAGCTCAGGCTGCGGGGGATTCCGATCTCCAGGCAGAAATCGCGAACGATCTGGGCGACCTTGTCCGCAGGCTTCCTCACGACGCGGCACTTGATATTGACGATTTTCTTCTCGAAGCGGTGATCGCGAAACAATACTCGGTTGTGATTGAGCAGGCTGGCGAATATCTGAGCGCACGTCTGACTGCGGAAAGGCGTTGATCGGTGCGTATTCGTTCTCTTGACCTGATCCGTTACGGACATTTCACCGACACGACGCTTCATTTTCCGTCAGGCGAACCTGACTTTCATGTCGTGTACGGCGAGAATGAGGCTGGAAAGTCGACGACGATGTCGGCGATTGAAGATCTTCTCTTCGGTATTCCCGGGCAATCATCCCGTAATTTCCTGCATGAGAATGCGGCGCTGCGCATCGGCGCCGCCCTAGAACGCGACGGCGCGCTGCTTTCGGTCCGGCGTCGCAAGGGCAACAAGGACACGCTTCTCGGTCCGGACGATCTGCCGCTTGCGGCTGGCGATGGCATGCTTGCTCCTTTGCTCGGCGGGATGGACCGCGCGTTTTTCTGCCGGATGTTCTGTCTTGACCATGAGCGCCTGCGGGCTGGCGGGCGGGATATCACCCAGGCCAAGGATGATATCGGCGCGGCATTGTTCGCCGCCGGGGCCGGCGTGTCAGGTCTCCGCGATCGGCTGGGTGCGATGCAGGCAGAGGCGGATGGGCTCTGGGCCAGCCGCAAGGCGGGACACCGAAAATACTACCAAGCGGAAGACCGCCTTAAAGAGGCTGATGCTTCGTTGCGTCAACACACGGTGAGCGTAAACAAATGGCAGGAATTGAAATCCGCATTTGAAGAGGCGCGCGGCCTTTGCAATCAGATCGAGAAGGAAATCGAAGAGCACGTTTCCGAACTTGCGAAGATTTCTCGAGTCCGGCGCGTAAATCGCGGTGTGCGTCGGCTTCAAGAGATTGAAACGGAGATAGTGGACCTCGGCGCGGTGGTCGAATTACTTCCCGACGCGGCTAGCCAATTTGAGAAGGCCTCGGGCGATAACGCTGCTGCAGAAGTGCGTATAAGCGCATTCCACGAACAGATCGCAACAATCGGCACGGAAATTTCCGGACTTGTGGTTGACGATGGCGTTCTGCTCCACCAAACGGAGATTGAACGACTTTCGAAGCGCAGCATACAACTCTCTTCGGGCCGGGCGGACTTACCGAAGCGACGGGTCGAACTCGCCGCAGCGGAAGAAGTCCTGAAGCGCGCGGCGATTGAACTGGGGTGGACAGGGTCCGTCGCCGACCTGGTCGAGAGAGTTCCGCCGCGGGCCAAGGTTGCAGCAGTCCGCGGACTGTTGACATCGCGTGGCAGCCGATTTGCCGCCGTTGATAGCGCTGAAGCGGCGCTAGAGGATGCCAGCGAAAAACTCGCCGATATTCATGCACGGATTGAAGCGCTCGGAGCGCAGAAAGACCTTTCGGTGCTGGCTGGGGTCGTTGAGTCCATTCGCGCTTTTGGCGATCTCGATGCGCGTCTCCTGAGTATCCACCAAGAGCATCAGGATGCCGATAGATCATGTCAGCGGCAAATGGCTGATATGAATCCGCCTATCGTGAGTGAAACGAGTTTGCAGGCCTTGAAAAGCCCGGCGGAAGAGGCGGTAAGGGCGCATCGCGATGCCGCCCGCGAGCTTCAGGCGCGTATTCAGCGCCAGTAAGCTGTGACGCGTGAGCTGACGCGTACAGTCGAAAACAATCGAAAGTCTTATGCTCGTCTTGTGTCAGATGAAAGAATTGTCGGCGTTGAGGAGTTGAAGAAACTGCGCGAACGGCGAGATGCCGGATGGTCTATCATCAGGCGCAGACATGTCGACAAGATCATGGTGCCAGAATCGGAGGAGCTCGCTTTTACAAGCGGCGAGCCGCTGCTCAATGCCTATGTGAAGGCCATCGAAGACGCCGACACCGCGGCGGACCGTCGCTTTCAGAATGCGCAGTCGACGGCTGCGGCCATGGTGCTGGCGCGGCAAATCGCTGATGAGCAAGACGTCCTTGAATCCGCCAAGCAGGAGCTTTTTTCGTTCGCCGAAGAGCAGAAAGCGTTGGCCGAGGCTTGGGCGATCCTGTGGAAACAGGTTACCGATGACCCGCGTTCTCCGGACGAAATGCTGGATTGGCTCGATGCGAGGGCTGGCGTGCTCGATCAAATCGCAAAGCGTGACGGCGCGCTTCATGCAGGGTCCTCGCTCCAGGAGCAAATTGCAAAAGCCAAACAACAGCTCGCCAGCTTGATGGCGGACACGGCAATCGCAGCCTCGGCAGATATACTGCCGCTGAACGGAATTCTTGGGGCTGCCGAAGCGCGCCTCCGCACGGAGGAGGGCAACACACAAAAGAGGAATGAACTCGCGCTCGAGGAACGGAAGGTCGCAACAGAAGTCGAACGCAGGCGCGTGGCCGTTGAAAACGCTGCGAAAGAGCGTGATGTCTGGAACGCGCAATGGAAGGAGGCCCTGAGGGGGCTCAATCTGTTACCCGAAGCCCCGCTTGAGACCGTTCAAGAGCAAATCGAAGCAATCGATCAGATGCGGGAGACGTCTGCCAAGATCGCGGATTTGAAGCACGAGCGCATTGGAAAGATCGAGCGGGACATCACGGCGTTTACGGAGGATGTCGAAAAGCTCGTAAATGCGATCGCGCCACGGTTTTCCGGGCAGAATGCAGATGAAGCAATCCTCCAACTCCATGCGCAATTGAATGCGGCGAGGCAGACTGTCGTCTCCCGCGACGAAAAAGCTGAGGCGATGCGGGGCCTCCAGAAGAAATTGGAAGAATGCGACAAGTCCAGGACGGACGCCGCGGCCGTAATGGATCGCCTTAAAAGGGCCGCAGCCGTCGATTCGATCGACGGATTGCGAGCGGCTATTCTTCAGTCCGATCTACAACGCGCGCTTCGGGATGAGCGATCGCGCTTGCGGACCACGCTTGAGGCTGATGGCGATGGGCTTGGTGTCGAACAACTCGCCGAGGAATGTCGCAGCGCCGATCCCGATCAAACAACGGCTCGGGAGCAAACGCTAAAGGCAATACTCAAAGATGTCAGGGAACGCCAGCTGATCGCAATTCAGAGTCGCAATGATACTGAGCGTTTGTTCGAAGCCGTCGGCGGCGACGCCGCTGCGGCCAAAGCTGCTGGTGATCGTCAGCTGGCTTTGGCCGAGATGAAGGAGGTGGCGGCGCAGTATGCGCGCGTTCGCTCCGCAACCATCATCCTGAGGTGGGCGATCGAGCGGTTTAGGCGCGAAAAGCAGGCGCCATTGCTCAAACGGGCAGGGGAGCTGTTCTCTATTCTGACCGGCGGCTCGTTCCAACGCCTTACGCTCGAATACGACGAAAAAGATCTGCCACATCTGGCGGGCGTGCGTGGGGACGGTGGAGCGGTGCCCGTATCAGGTCTCAGCGAAGGCGCCGCCGATCAGCTCTTTTTCGCGCTGCGCATTGCTGCCGTTGAAGAGTATCTGATGCATGCTGCGCCGGTGCCATTTATCGCCGATGATCTTTTCATCAATTATGACGATGCGCGCGCCTCGGCCGGTTTCAGGGTGTTGCAACTGCTTGCGGAGAAAACGCAGGTGCTTTTCTTCACCCATCACCAGCACCTGCTTGATGTGGCGTCTACTGCGTTTGGCAGGAGTGTTTCGACGGCAACGCTTGAGCCTCGCCCACATCAAATGAAGAATGTTGCTTAGATGGATTACAAAATGCATGTCTCGACATCATTATCGCTAAGTTCAAACGCAGTCCGCGACGCGGAGTTTGCGTCGATATGCTTCTCGGACTTCCTTTGAGGATGATCAATCCCGGAAAGTTCACGGTCCTGCAGGCCCTTCGTCGCCGCGACACCAAGCGTAACCTGATCGGCTAAGGGCTAATTTCAGATCTAGCGAGGGCACAATCCTCGCCGAAATTGTTCCATTCACTAAATCTCATGGGGATGACGACGGCTGTAGTGGATACAGTCCGCGCTGGCCGGGAAGGGGACTGTATGGCGGCCAAGAGCGCGCCGGAGATGGCGCAGGAATTCGCGCAGGCGGCGCTTAGCGCCACACCGGTGATCATTCTGGGCAGCGGCGCCTCGGCTGCACACGGTGTGCCCGGCATGGGCGGCTTGGCGTTGCAGCTTTCCGCCATCAAGCCTCCCACGAGCTGGACAGCAGACGAGAGGAGCGAATGGGGTAAGTTCGTCGCGCAGCTTGCGGCCGGCAATGATCTCGAAAGCGCCCTCCAGGCCGCGCGCCCGACGGAACGCCAGACCCAGTTCATCGCCACCGAGACCCGCGCTGTCCTGCTGCCGCACGATCTTCGCGTCCTCCAGACGCTTGTGGCGGATCGACGCGCGCTACCCCTTTCGCGGCTGTACCGCCATCTCTTCGACAGCACGCACAAGACCGTCCATGTCGTCACGCCTAACTATGACCGGCTTGCCGAATATGCCGCGGATGCCGTCGATGTAAGCACGTTCACCGGCTTCAACCACGGTTATCTGCGATCGCGCGCCCGCGATTCGAACACGCGCGTTTTCGTTAATCGGCAGGTGACCCGTACCGTTGCCGTCTGGAAAGTGCATGGCTCTCTCGACTGGTTCCAGGATTCTGCTGGCCAGATCATCGGCGTTTGCGGAATGCCCGAAGTGCCGGCCGGATACTCGCCGCTGATGATCACGCCGGGCATCGATAAATACCGGCTGACACATGGCGAGCCGTTCCGAACGATCTTGGGCTGGAGCGACGACGCGCTGGAGAACGCCCGCGCCTATTTCTGCGTTGGTTATGGCTTTAACGACGAACACCTTCAGACCAAGCTGATCGAGCGTTGCGACCGCGATTCCGTCCCGCTTGTCGTGATTACCAAAGAGCTGACCACGTCCGCCCGGACCTTCCTGGGCGGCGGACGCTGCCGGCGCTACCTCGCGATCGAGGAGGGGACGATGGGCGCGCGCGCCTACATGCACGACGTGCCCAACGGGTTCGACGTAGATCAACCGATCTGGCGGCTCGACCGCTTCCTCAATGAGATGACAGGAGTTTCCGCGTGAGCATTCTGAATTTTGCGGACGCAGAAGCGCTGGGTCGCGTCCAATCGGTCGACACGACCACGGTGATCGTCCACGTCGATGATGTCGAGGCGCTGCGGGCGCTGCAGGTGAACCGGCTGGTTGCGCTCCAGAGCAGCCTTGCCGGCCATAAGTTAATTGGGGTGATCCAAAAGATCATCCGTACCGCGCTCGGTGAAGCGAAGATCGCCGATGTCGAGCTAGGCGAGGCCGCGCATCCCGAAGTCAATCTGGTTCGGATTATGTTGATCGGCACGCTGCTCGATCGGGACGGACCGCGCGCCAATGTCTTCCGCCGGACGCTCGAGACCGTCCCGGAGATCGATGCCTGCTGCTTCGCTCTCGAAGGCGAGCGCCTTACGCGCTTCATGGGGGTGATTTCGGAGGTGACCGGCGGCGCGCAGCGCCTGTCGCTTGGCGCCTATACGCTCGATCCCAACGCTCAGGCGTTCGTCAATGGCAATCGGTTGTTCCAGCGTCACGCGCTCATCGTGGGCAGCACCGGCTCGGGCAAGTCGTGGACGACCGCGCGCCTGCTCGAGCAAATCGCCGAGCTCGACAGCGCCAATGCCATCGTGTTCGACATGCACGGAGAATATGCGTCGATGGCTGGCGACGGTTTCGTCCATCTTCGCGTCGCAGGCCCAAGCGACATCGAAGCGGGGAAGGGGTTGAACGATGGTGTGCTGCATTTGCCCTATTGGCTCATGAGCTACGAGGCGCTTGTCTCGATGTTTGTTGACCGCTCCGATCAGAACGCCCCAAACCAGGCCATGATCATGTCGCGTACCGTCGTTGACGCCAAGACGGGCTTCCTGAAAGCCGGCGGTCATGTCGAGGTGCTCGCCAACTTCACGATCGACAGTCCGGTGCCTTTCAGGATGGAAACCGTGCTAGGCGAGCTCAACCGGCTCAACGCCGAGATGGTACCGGGAGCCAAGGCGGGCACTGAGAAGCAGGGCGATTTCCACGGCAAGCTCAGCCGTCTAATCCAGCGCCTCGAGGGCAAACGCACCGATCGACGCCTCGGCTTCCTATTCCCTGCGTCCGGCGTGGCGGACAGCTATGATTGGCTCGATCGCGCAGTTGAGCTGCTGCTCGGTGGCAGGGCGGCCAAAGGCGGCCACGGTGGCGTCAAGATCATCGACTTCTCTGAAGTTCCATCCGACATTTTGCCGCTGATCGTCGGCATGGTCGCGCGCATGGCCTTCCACGTGCAGCAGTGGAGCACGCAGGGGCTTCGCCATCCGGTGGCCCTGTTCTGTGACGAGGCGCATCTTTATATTCCACAGGATCCGACTTCGGGCGCCGCGGAGAATGCGATCGCTACCTTCGAGCGCATCGCCAAGGAGGGGCGGAAATATGGCGTCGGGCTGGTGGTGATCAGCCAGCGCCCCGCCGAAGTGAACCGCACGGTTGCCAGCCAGTGCAACAATCTCATCGCGATGCGGCTAACCAACGGTGACGACCAAGCTGTCGTGCGACGGCTGCTGCCCGACAGCCTCGGCGGCTTCGGCGACCTGCTTCCGGTCCTCGACACGGGCGAAGCACTCGTCGTTGGCGATGCGATTCTACTGCCCACGCGTATCCGCATTGCCAAACCGATAAACGAACCGCTTAGCGGCACGATCCAGTTCTGGGATCGTTGGGCCGACCCAGCGGCTGCGGCGACGCTCGACAAGGCTGTCGAGAGCTGGCGCCGTCAGACGCTTGTCAAATAGTTGCCTTCCGGCAAGCCTCTTCCGCATCACCATGCTGGGCGCGACGCTGCAGAAACTGATCCGGAGGGTGATCCTGCCTGCTTGCCACCATCTTTATGCACTCCTCTTGGCAGTGCGTCCGCTACGTGGTGCTGATGCCGTCCGAGATGGTTGGGGCGAAGGCAAATCTTGGCTGTCTCATCATCAACAGTCAGTACACGTTCCTGATGCCTCAGATGTAGGGCATCATCAGCATCACGATGATCGGACTTGCTTTCAACGCCGTTCTAGAGGCGCTGGAGCGGCGCCTCATGCGGTGAACGCGCCGGGCACGAATTGAGTGCGGCGGTGGCGGATTGGGCTCCTTCGATGAAGGCCGCCTTGAAAGATGGGACGCGGAGAGCGACTTCTTTCATCAAGGCGACACATAGCAAATTTATGATCCCGAGATCTTGGCTGCAACGCCGGCTCGGTCAGAAAAGCCTACCTACGCGCCGCGCCGACTGGCCGCGGATCATTCACTACTCTTGAGACCAGCCAGCGAATTCACACGGCGCTTCGCGCCATCAGCAATCGATATGGCCATCTTCTCCGGAAATCCTTTTGGAAGCGCATTCAGCACCTGATCTATGGCTTTTGCGGCTGTATCGCCGAGCTGCTGGATGACAGCCTTGACTGTTTTGTCGGATAGACCGCAGCTCTTAGCAGTCTGCACGAAATGTCGGCCGAGAACCCTGTGGACGACGTAATGCCGGTTGCTACCGATCGCCATGGCCAGCTTCATTTGGTTTTGGCTGATCTGTCCAGCGTCCAGGCTCGGTTGGGTCGAGATGATGTCGTAAAGCGGGGCAAGATGAAAACGTCCGCCCGGCGCCAAATGAATGCTAAAATTCTTCGCATGGCCATCGGTGGCGGCAAGCAGCCAGAACACGATCTGCGCCTTGAAGAAAATGGCCCGGTCGTCCTCAGGCGTATCGCTGCCCTTGAGGAAATCCGAGATTTTGCGGATGCCAGGTCCGCCGTCGGATTCATACTTGCGCGCGGGCGGAACCGATAGTGCTTGGCAGCAGTCTTCCTGCGGCAGCCGCAACAGCCGGCCGTCGCGCGTCCAGATGCGATCGAACCGCTCAACTGCGAGCACGCGGCGCCCGGCGAAATCGATGATGCTTGATTTGGCGACCGGCAAGCCGAGTGCGGCAACCAGCTCGAGGCACAGATGCTCGTTTTCAACGCTGCTGGTCAGGTCGATTCCGTTCGGCAACTTCCCGATCTGCGGCTTGATGATGTGCGTAGTTGCGGTCGTGCCATGAGGAACGTACCACTTGTCTTTCCAGTAAAGCAGCGCTGTCTTTTCCTGCGCACCGGCCAGAGAAATACGGAAATCCTGGTCGGGGCCGATGCCGAGTGGATTGCTGGCAAGATTGCCGAGAATGGCTGCAATCTCCTGATCGCTGGCGGCACGGCCATCAATAGCGCCAGCGGCTCCGGGCGCGGCACCATCGGGCAGGAACTGCAGCGCACCAATGCAGTCGCGGCCGATGGCGGAGAGCAGGCTGTAAGCGTCGGGGCCGTCAGCATGCGCACGTTCAGCGACGCGTTGGCGAATGTCGTCATTGTCGGGCAGAAGATTGTCAAAGACAGCGACGACTGGATCGCCAATATAACGATCCTCGCGCAGAGGCAGCGACACCGAAACAGGGATGGCATTTTCCCACGCGAGCCACTGCCTGTCGTACTGGAAATCGATTGCGCCGCTGCTCTCGCGTCGCAGCCGGCCGACCAGCCGCGTGTTGAGGTAAACATTGAGCGGCGCCCGGGCAGGACGACGCGCCATCAAAAGAGATCCTCAATCGCTTCAGCCGTTAATCTGGTGCGCGGCCGGATGACGAGCTCGAGGTCGAGCCCGGCCAGCGCATCCATCAGGATGCGCAGCTGCGTTGCAGGTTCGCCGGCCTCGAGCTTCGAGACTGTCGCTTGACGCGCATGCATCTTCTCACCCAGGTCACGCTGGGTAAGCTTCTTCTGCCGCCGGAAGCGCCTGATTCCAGCGCCAACTTGTTGCGGGGTGCGGGCGATCGTATCCATCAAATCACGATACGCGAGTGCGTATATGACGTCAATATGCGCGTTCGCGAATATCTATCAATTATGCGCCTTCGCGTATATTTACGCTTAATACGCGATTGCGTATGAATGGAGAGCATGGATTCGGTCGATGATGGAAAAATGCTTCGTAGATGTTTGTTAATGGTAACAAAACGGTTGTATCTCTCGCGCCAGCAACTCCTCGTACCGGAAGAGTTACACAAATAGATTCAACGACTTGAGGCCGGATTGTTCCGTATCTAAAGACCGGACACAAACTCCGATCCGACTTTTGGAGCCTCGACAGCGATTGAGCTGGAAAGCTATATTAGAACATACTAAGAACGAATCGATCTTCCGGTTGTATTTTCAAGACCCACTCTCAATAACAATGTTGTCCGGCACATCATGCCTTTAGCGTCGCCATCTCAGCATGAAGTCGGGCCCAGGAGCCGCGTCATTGACCTTGTTCCGCCATTTGCATGACGACGCGTTTTTGGCCTTCTCGCGCGATCACAAGCACCTGTACGCGGCCTGTCTGCTCGATCTGCACGAACGCTTCTTTTCAGGCGCACCGTCGTTTCCGACCCCGCAGCAGGTCGTCCATGCCATCTACGATGTCATGCGCGCCAACCCCGCCCTCTGGAACGAGGGCGATGATTTCGGCAGCCTTCCGGAATTGATCTCCGCGGGACGCCGCCGGATCCGCAAGGCCGACGTCGCGCTCGCTTCCGAGAAGGGCGACAAGGCGCTCGGTCTTGCCCGACAACTGTACGCTAGGCTGCTCGCCTGGGGATGGCTCGAAGAGGAGGAATACGGGCTTCGCGTTACCGTGGACATGGCTATGGGACCGCTGCTCGTGATCCAGCGGCTCGCGAGCCTCAACAAGGATCTCTCGCAGCGATTCGGCGGCTTGATCGTGCAAATCCGCCTCAACCTGGAGGCCGTTGAAAAACTGAGGCCCGAGATCACCGACCGCAAGCAGCGCGAAGCCGCGCTCGCCGTCCGCGAGGCGCGCAATCAGGCCGATCAGTTCACTAAGAGCCTGCGGGCCATTCTCGCCGACCTGAAGCGCGTCCGGCGGACCGTCATGGAGTCGAAAACAGTCGCTACCCGGCTGGAAGCCTTTTTCGAGGAGTTCGTCGACCAGCTCCTGCTGAAGGATTTCGAGTCCATTCTCACCGTCAACCATCCGTACCGCTTCCGCGACGCCATCGTCGATCTCGCGCGGAGGATCTCCTACACCCCGCAAACCATGCAGGTCCTCGCAGAGGAGTACACAGCTTCCAGCATGGCAGCCGATATCGAGGACGGTCGAATGGCCGCGGCCGACGACCTGCTGGCCATCGAAAGCATCTTCGATCAGATCGGGGAGATGTTCGATAGGATCGAGGCCTTCCGCAGGCAGCTCGAAGCCCGGGTCCGCAACACCATTAAGTACGCCGAGCGGGGCGGGCAGGGACTGGTCGGCCGGGCCGGCGACTTGGTGCGGCGCCTGGATGCCCTACTGCGGGACGGCAGACACCACAAGGCAACTATCGAATGGAGCATCGAGCCGCTGTGGTCCCCCTGGTCGGAGCACCATCAGGCGCCGGCCAGGCAGCCGCGCCGTCCCCTCGAAGCAAGGGAGCTCGCCGAGCCGCCATCGGACCCGCTGTACGAACTGCGCAAGAAGCTCCGCCTCGAGTACATCGCTCGCATCGCGCCCCGGCCCGAGGATGTCAGACGATTCCTCGAGGGCCAGGTGCCGCCCTTCGCGACCAGGGAAGCCCGCTTCATGGAAATCGAGACCGTGGACGACTTTCTCGCCTTCGATTGCGCCCGCCGATATGCGTTGACAGGCGAGGTTCCGGCGCAGGTCGCGGCCGGGTTCGATCTTGAGCCGCGCCCAGACACGCCGCCGCACGACAGCCAATGGCTTCGGTGCGCGAACTTCGTGGTCAGGCGATCCGGCCACTTCCGGAAAGCAGAGGCAGCCCGTGCTCAGTGAGTTCGAAAACGTCGAGCGATCCTTCGGCGCGGAAAAGGCAGCTGACCTCCGCAAAGCGCTTCACTTCCTGCTACGGCGGCAGTTCGTGTTCGCGGGAGATCCCCGGACTGGGACAGTCTACAACATGATCATGGATGGCCGCTTCCGCGACGTGGTCGACGGCTTCTTCGATAGTTGCGGATACCGCGTCCATCGCGATCCGGAAGCGCAATGGGCGGGCATCGTGGCCATGGACGAGGATGTGCCGCTACCCCGGATGAAGCTCGACGAAACTATCGTCATGCTGGTGCTGGCGGCATACTGGCAGCAGGAGGTGAACGTCGGAGCGGTCGAGGACCGGGCCGTCGTTGTCGCCACCTTGAACGACCTGTTCGATCGCTACCGTGAGATGGCGCAACATGGCGGCGGAGGCGCGATCTCGGCCGCCCGTTTCCGTGACGTCCTGCGCGAGGCCGCCCAGCGCAACCTGGTTGAGATCGGGGACTTCGACGACGAGCAGCAGGACTGCGAGATCAGGATCCGCCCGATGATCAAGCTGATCAGTGGCGGCGATGCCCTCCAACGGCTTGAGCGCTACGTCCGTAGCGAGGAGGCGCGGTTTCCGCAGCCCGCAGGAGACGAGGCATGATGGAGCTACGCCACCTGACGATGGTGAACTGGCATCTGTTCGACCTCGCCGACATCGACGTGACAGGACACGTCGGGGTCCTGGGCGAGAACCGGTCCGGAAAATCGACAATCCTCGACATGGCACAGGTCGTTCTCACCGGCGGGAGCCGGCGGTTCTTGCGCCTGAACGCGGTCGCCGGCGACAGCGGAAAATCGCGCAGCGGCTCGAAGCGCAGCGTCGTCGATTACTGCCTTGGGACGCTCGGCGAAGACCAGCGCCGGCGCGACGAGGCGCGCACCTACGTGGCGCTAGGCTTCGAAGACAAGGAAGGCGATCGACCGCCGGTCACGATCGGCATGGCGCTTGAGGCGCGCAAGTCCGACAGCAGGGAGACCGTGCTGGCACTGTTCGTCGCCGTTGGTACCGTTCTGAGCTCCAAGGACTTCATCGAGCAGCGCGGAAAGTCGCAATTCCCGGCGCCGTGGGAGGACGTGCGCGCCCGGATCGTCGCGGCGGTCGGCGAAGGCAACTTCGTCAATCATCGCGACCGGGCGAGCGACTATGTCCGCGAGTACATGCGCCATCTTTTGCCGCATTCGCCCTATGGCGAGCAGAACGCCAGCGCCCTTCAGAAATCAATCGTCAACGCGATGACGCTCGACCACAACCAGACGGCCACGCAGTTCGTGCGGAACTACATCCTCGAAGACAGCCCGATCGGCATCAAGGAGCTGCGCGAGTCGATCCAGACATACCGCAACATCAGCGAAACCATCAGAAAGATGCGCCTCAGGCTCGAAGCCCTGAGGGCGCTTCGGGTCGTCCTCGGCACTCTTGAAGAAGCGCTCGAGACCAAGTTCAGGGAGGAGTGGATCGCAAAACGCGCGACTTGGCTCGCGGCGCGCGCGATAAACCTGGACTTCAAGACCAAGCGGCGTACCGAGATGGCGCGCCGGGACGCCGCAGCAAAAGAGCTCGATTTCATCGACGACGACGTCAAGGCCATCGATAACGAGATCGAGCGCCTCACGGCCGCGATCGCCGAGCACGATGCCAAGACCGGCAGAAAGTCCCTGCAGCAGACCGCCGATGCGGCCGGGCAGACGGCGCACCGCGCCTCGGCGGACTTCAAGGCTCGTCTGGAGGACATCCGCCGCCTGGAGCCGCTCCGCGCGATGTGCGTGGACGGTTTCGAGGACTTCGTTCCTGTCCTTGAGCGTCTTCTGACCGCCACCGCCGGGGCCGACATCGGGCGCGTCTCCGACGAGCTCTCCGCGGCCGAGAAGTCCTTCGCGGCAAGCGGCCAGGAATGGCTGCCGAAGATCGACGAAGCGCGCCAAAGGATCATCGCGGAGCTTTCCGGGCTCCGAGGCCGCCGCGACGAGGTGCTCGAACGGATTCGACAGCACGCCGCCGGAGGGGCGCGGGCCTATCTCGGCGATGACACTGAACTCCTCTGCCGCAGGCTGCGGCAGAGCGGAATGGTCCCGCGCGTGCTCTGCGAGATCATCGAAGTCGCCGAACCCGAGTGGGTGGGAGCCGCCGAGGCGCTCCTCGGCCGCGACCGAGAAGCCGTGTTCGTGGACAGAGGAGATATCAGCGCCGCCACGTCGATCTTCAAGGAAGGTCGCCGCGAGTTTCGCCATGCATCGCTAGTGAGCCTAAACAAGCTCGAGCAGTTCAGGGCCAAGCCGGAGCGCGGTACTTTCCCCTCGATCTTCCGGAGCCAGGATCCGGACGCGATGGCCTTCATCATGCGCCGCTACGGCACGGTCCGCCTCGCGGATACGCTCGACCAGTTCAACAGGCCGGGGCGGGCTATCATGAAGGACGGCCTCTACGACGACGGACTCGTAAGGACCCATCGCTGGATCGAAGCCTCGCAGCACAAGATTGGAAAGGCGGCCCAGGCGAACGCCCTGCGCTCCCTGCAGGATCAGGCCGAGGAACTGGATCGGCTCCAAACGGAAAAGAGCAAGGAGGCCCAGGCGGCAGAGCAGGCCTTTGCCGCTCTGAAGAACATCTGCGAGGAGCGTGACGATCTGAAGGCTAGCGCCGCTGCCTTCGCAGCCGCGCAGACCGAGATCGCCGAAGCCCAGGCGAGGCTCGAAGCGCTTGACGGGGCGGGCGACGGCGGACTTCGCGACAAGAAACGAGCGCAGCAGAAGCTGAAGGAGAAGAGGCTCAATGAGCGAAAGATCCAGCAGAAGGCGTTCGGCGAACATGACGGTGAGGTCAGATCGGCAGAGAGGAGGCTCGGAGAGGGCGAAAACGTACCCGGCTCCGAGCTTAACCTGCGGGTCGCCCGGTCGATCTATCGCAAGACCTTCCCGCTCTACTCCGCCGCAAAGGGTAGGATCGTGTACCGCGAGCGCCTCAATGCCGCATTCCAAAAGGGCTTCGCGGAGAAACACCGCGCCATCGCGGACAGGGCACTAAAGGATGCGGACGCCTCCGACGCAGAGCGCGCCCGCATCGAGCGGCGGGTCCGCGAGCTCCTCTACGATTACTTCGACCAGTTCGGGATGAGCTCGCAAGTCGGCGCCGAGAGCGAGCCGCTGAGAGAGGTAAAGCCCTGGATGGAGCAGCTCATCGCGGATATCGAATCCAACGAGCTGCGCCAGTACGAACGGCAGGCTCGGGAAGCGGCGGAAAAGGCCTCCACCCTGCTGCGCGGCGAGTTCATCAACGCGCTCACGGCCCGGATCGGCAAGATGGAGCGGGAGCTGCAATCGTTGAACCGCAGTCTCTACGCACATCCCTTCCACAACGAGCGTTATTCATTCCACCGCACCCAGGTCGTGGAGTTCCAGCCCATCCTGAAGATCATTGAGATCGCCAAGACGTCCCCGGAGGCGCTCGACATGTTGTTCCGGGGCGACGTGCCCGACGACTTTCCGCACAAGGATACGATCGTCGCACTCGAGGCGCTGCTTGAGGACTCCGACAAGGATTTCACCCAGTTCGAGGACTACCGGAATTTTTACACCTTCGAGATTCACATGGAGGATGTCGCCACCGGCCGCTCGACGCGCTGGGAGCAGCGGCGCGGGACCGGGTCTGGCGCCGAACAGCAGGTGCCTATCTACGTCGCCATCGGCGCTTCGCTGGCCGCCGTCTACGGCAGCGCGGAGCGTCGTGCCGGCAAGCCCGCCGGTTTCGCCCTGGCCATGTTCGATGAGGCCTTCTCCAAAATGGACGGCAAGAACCAGCGGCAGATGATGAGCTTTTACAAAAAACTCGGCCTGCAGTTCGTGATCGCGGCGCCGTTCGAGAAGCGGGTCGCCGTGCTCGAGCACATGGACACGATCGTGGAGGTGGACCGGATCGGCGAGCAGTCCAGGGCGACCGTGGTGGAACTGAAAGAGAAGGCCAAGCGCGAGCTGATGGCCATCGATCCGGACCTGATGTCCGAAGATGAGCTCGCCACCCGTCTGGCCGCCGAGTAGCTATGGCGCGACGTTTCACGGACGCGATCGGCCTGCTTAACGACCTGCTCGATCGCTTCGAGGCCGGGGCCGCAAGTCCGATCGCCCACCCGGACTATGTCGCTTTCTCGTCGGTCGTCGCGGCGGACGCTTTCCTGAAGCAGATCAGGAAAGCCGAAAGTGCCGGCGCGGTGTCCATTGGCTGGGGGCGCGGCGCCCAACGAGACCAAGTGGCACACGTGCGGTTGGCCTCGGCGGAGATCTTATACCGACATCTCGGCCGTACCCCGGCGTCACGCATCGCGGAGGACGCCGCCGCGCGGCTTGTAGCCGGAGTGGCGCTGCACGAGTCCCTGAAGAACACCGGCTCTCAAATCGCAGAGGTGTGGGCGCGGGGTAAGACGTGGCACGGATTCGGTTCGTCCGACGTCGACACGCTGCGCCACGCATTCGTTCTCGCGCAGGCGATCCTCGATAACAAGCATCTGGACGTCGACTACAAAACTTTCTCGCGACGTACGGTGGGGCACAGCAAGATACTCGAACGCATCGAGGGTGCCGTGGTCCGGCTTTTGAGCGGCATAATGGACTTTCCACCTGGCGCCCGTCCCCGCGAGGCACTGCGAGCGATCGGACTGGAGCGCTTCGCGCCGCCGCTGCTGATCGCGGGCAAGATCGACCTCGACGGAGCCGATCTTTCCAGCATATCTCCGCACTATCTCGGAATCGCTCCCAAGGAAGCAGATCGCGTCCGCTTCCGGGAGCCACCGGCCTACGTTCTGACGATCGAAAACTTCGCAAGCTTCAACCGGCACATCGCCGAGGCGGACCCCGGCCGATTAGGAACGACCATGTATGTCGGCGGGTACCCCTCGCTTGCCACCCAGCAGGCGCTCCGGACGATCGCAGGATTGGTATCCGAACAGACGCCGATCTTTCATTGGTCGGACATCGATCCGGACGGCACCTGGATCTTCCACACCATCGAGCGCGCCGTCGATCGACCGATCCGTCCCCACCTCATGAGCGTCGAAGTTGCCGAGCGCTTGGGGCAAGTGCCGTTCAAAAAATCGGCACCCGCTCGGTGTCCACCGGCCTCCGGTATCGCGGCTCTGGCAGCGTATCTGGCGGAAGATGGAGCCAAGACGCTCGAGCAGGAAGAACTCGATCCAGTCCTGCCAGAGCTTCATTAGAAAATGCCCGCGGATGAACGCGGTGTCGATCCGGATGAGCTTGCTCGGTCGACGATCTCCGTCGGCCTTTGTTGAACAACACCTGTATTCCGCAGAGCGAACACATGAGGTAGGCCCTTGCCGTGCTTCGACAATCCCATGGGCACCATGGCGACAACGCTCCGAAGCACCGCCTCTCGCCTCCAGAAGTGAAGAATGGGAATCGCTTATAACCGGGGAGTTAGTCCGTTGATCCGACTACGAAAGCCCCAGTCGGTCAACGGTTTGTCGACAATCACCGAAATCAGACCACTCATGTTGTTGCCGTCTCCATAAACGCGCGGCGATGATCGCCTATCCGCCGCGTCAGCCTCGACTACCACGTCGAGGTGGAGAAGCATCACTACAGCGTTCCACATCGCTTCGCGCGTGCCGAGGTCGAGGCGCGGTTCACCGCCCGCACCGTCGAGATCTTCCACAAGGGCGAGCGGATTGCCGCGCATCAGCGCATGAGTGGCAATCACAAGCACACCACCGTGAAGTCCCATGCGGCTCGAGAAGGTGGAACCAAAACGGCACCTGCGATGATCAGAAGAATATCAACGTAGATACCAACAGATTGAGCGCGTGTTCCGTTTGGGGCGTGTGCGTGATGCTTGTGGGGTTATGAATGTATGATAATCCAACGCCTGCATATATTCCCGGAGCAAGATGGGCGGTATATGTTCCGGTGATTGCCGTGGTCTCACGATGCGCAAGCTGGCCTTTAGCCAGAGCAGCATCCACCGCAAATTTGCTCCAGCTCGTCTTGCTAGCAACGAGTGCAATCAGATCACTGGGCCGGCTATCAAAGGGGCCTTTCGCATAAAGACGAAGCTCGCAATATTGGCTGATCCTGTTGAGGTCAGGCGGAGCTCCCATGATGGAGAAGCCGCCATAGATGCCGCGAGACGGCAACCCAAGGGCGTCGCTCTGCCAGAGCTGCCTGTCCGCAGCGATGTAGTGAAAATGATTCCCAGTCTCCCTTTGTTGCTTGGGGTCCGCCAAATTCGTATAGCGGCTATTGTTGAAACCAACGCCCGCCCGCAGCCACGTGTCGGGTACGCCGGGAGCCGCCTTGCTCTTGTAGCCGGCTTCGTCAACGAGAAGGATGCCTGCATTGGCCGTGCTCCAGTTCAGGCCGGTGGGATTCTCGATTATGTGGGCATAGGCACCATCTGGGCTGATTGAGCGCTGGACGGAGACCTTGTTGTACAAGCGATCGTCAAAATTGTACTTCAAGTTGGCCGCCGGCGTCGGCGCAGCATTGGTGCTCATCCCTGCCTGGAACAAGGCAGACATGTTCGATCCTGTAATCCCTCCGAACAATGTGCCGGTGAACTCATTTTGGTTTCTGAGGTAGCCAAGCTTGAGTTCTAGCGTCCTGTCGAAGAAAGTCTGGTAATAGGCGAGCGTATTGATTCCCACTCGATCTGGTCCCGGGCGATCCCACGTCCAGTATTGCTGCTCGGCTCCTACGACAATCTGTCCGTCGGCAATGCCAAACCGGCTGAGATCGTAGGTGACGATCATGAGGTTTACCGACGCGAAGGTCGGATTCTGGCCCATATAGAGCTGGTTTGCGATAGTGCTTCTGGCCGCATTCGGCAGCTGGTTGTTTACAAAGCTGTTGTGTGTCCAGCCGATGTAGCCGATGCCGACATCTGCCAGCGCCGATCTAACGCCGTCCTTGTCCTGATCAATCGTGTCCGCAGGACCAGGTATGTTGAACCACAACCCGTTTTCACGCAGCTTGTCGTACCTTTCGAAGGGATTGATCGTCTTTTGCGGTCTCGTCTGAGCACGCCTGCCCGCATTGCCGCGCCTCTCGAAAGGCACTCCGGGACCTGCTGCTGGCGCCGGGGCAGGAGGGCGGATTGCCTGATGAACCAGGTCGATCGGGAGCTTTGCGGCCCGATCGGAAGTGTTTCCTTTCTTGCCGGTCTGATCCACAGGGTGGTTACTAGGATCAGGTCCGCTTGCGGTTTGGGCCAGGACGGAATTGCCGACCAGACAAGCCGCTAGCGAAAAGGCGATAACGAGCCCAGATCGCTTTCCCCGTGGTCTGAAATTGAAAGAAAGTGCCGCCGCAGCCGAGTATGTCCGACGCGAGCTCGTCGCAAGAAGGCAATCACGCATGGCGTGCTTCGGGTCCATGTCTGCCGGCCATGATTAAATTGGACTGCGGCCTGATTGGCCCACAGTGAGCTCCCGGCGTTTTCGCGTCCGAGGGCGAGGGCGACGAGCCAGAACACGATTCATCCGAAGCGAGTCACTCAGGCTTGCTGAACCTCTCAGCTCGCGGCGCGATGATGATCTGGTCCGAAACTCTGCTGGTGCATAACGCCGGTGCGCCCAGGGCCAGAGGACGGGGCTGGCTCGGCAAATGCTCACGATGAGCGCGCGGGCGCTTGCTGTCCGGGCCGCCGAACATTGCGAATGTCCGCCCTGCTCACTGTGAGTGGAGCGAGTCTGGCGCTGTCGCGCATCTGCATCGAAGGCGGCTTTCTGAACTAAACGGCAGCTTCCGGAAAGCAAGGCTCGCCGTGCAAGAGGCTTGCATTCACGACGCGCTTTAGCGATATGGTTGTCAGCGAAACACGAGACAATCGCCAGGCTTGAAGTTGCGCGCGCGGCAACCTCACCACAACATCCGACGCGATCGGCGCGGAGACCGCAGGAATCAGCCATCGAGCAGCTTTCGCGTGTATCGGCGAACAGTTGCTGGCTGCCGTGAGCGCGGCAAAACCTGTCTTGCATCCGAATCCTTGACGTGTGCGTCGCTTGTTGGTCACGCTTGCCACGTCCCCGTCATCTCGAACAATCTGCCGGAATTGGTAGTTGACCAGGTACAGTGTTTGCCATTCCAATCGACCATTGCCGTGGTCTCGCCGCCGTGAGGGGGCTCCATCGAACACACTGCAGGAATGAGTGAACGATTTGCATTCGTGCCGTGGGAAAGAAAATCTCCAGGGTTCTTCTGAATGGTGAAAAAATGCTGCGCCTTCGCCGGCGAAGATGAGTACCGTTGCTTACTGGTGACGCTATCATGGAGAACGCGCGCAAATTGTCGCGTTGCGTTGCTCAAGAAGTAGCGTTTCATAGGAGCAGGGCAGCCGATCGGGAAGCTCGGCAAGATTGACTATAGTCGACGCTGGCAGCTCCTGCAGCGCGTGAGCATCGCAGCCTATCGCGTCGACAAAACAAGCCTGCTGGAATGGGATCTTGGCGAGGGACAATGGACTTGATTGATCAAGCGGCCGCTTCAGACTTGCGGCCGCTCTTGCGCGGTCCGTCAAGACGGATTCTCCCGGTTTTGGTGCTCCCGCTTGTCCTCGTCAGCTCGTGTGCTGCTGGCGTCTGGCTTTGGGCTAACCTTGAAGCGTTCGTCGAGAAGCCGGAAGCCCGGGACGTCGCTTCAACGATGAGCCTGTCACTGGAAGACAGGGCAGCCTTGTTTGAGATAAACTGGGCACAGCAGAAAACTGGCGACGAGATCGCAGTACTCAACAGCCGGATCAATGCCCTGCGGGATGACCTCAAAGGGATCCTGGATCAGATCACCATGCTGACTTCGCGGATCGATTCGCTGCAGAGTTTAACACCTGTCCCTTCTGCTGCGTCCGAGCCACCTTTGTCGCCAGCCCGGGCTGCTTCGAGCGTCGCCAGGAAACGCTTCAGGCGGTCCAAACCACAGGGGCCTGTTTCCGTCGGAGGCGCGCCGGTGATCGCCGGACCGAAGACAGCCGAGCCTTGAGGTCTGAGACGCTGCAGGCGTGGTCAACTTTGCTCGATGAGGTGGACCGTAGCTTCGCAAAGCTGCCTGCCGCCGTAAAATACACGAAGCTTGTGCGGGCGCCCTCGTCTCCAGCGGCATGTCGCTGAGGCCGTCACTATCATCGAGCGCACTCCAGGACAGGTGGCGCAGAGCATTTTCCGCATGATCGAGCCGTGGCCCTGAACGGCGGAATCCGCTGAACCTTTCCCTTAAATCAGCTCTCTTCTAGTCAGCCCCGCCACTTTTTGAGATCATATCTGAAAGGTCGTGTCATCGCACCGCGGCTGCATCTTCGAAATCTGGCCTGTCTGCCCGAGGCGCTTCTTCGGATCGCTCCTCGCGAAGAGCTTAGAGGTTGGGATCTGCTCACATGGTGGCTTAGTTAATAGGAATGCGGTCGAGATAAGTGTCGAACGCGGCAGCAACAGCGCGAATGACAAACCGGTGCTTCTGCTTGACTCGAATGAATCCCTCTTCAATCTCCACTATCCCGTCTTCTGCAAGCATTCCCAGGCGGTCGGCCGAAGCGAGAAGAGGAATCGGATCAAATCCGTGAGCAGCACAGATCGCTGGTACGTCGGCCTGCAAATCGCACATCAGACGCTCGATGATTGCGGCGCGGAGGCGATCTTCGGCGGTGAGACAGTAGCCTTTTGAGGTTGCCAGACGGCCAGTCTGAATGTGTTGGTGATAGGAAGCGGTTTCGATCTCGTTCTGGACGTAACCGTCATGCAGACGGCCGATGGCTGACGGACCTAAGCCGATCACGGCTTTGCAGGTATCAGCCGAATACCCCAGGGAGTTGCGGCGCAGCCGACCAGCTTTCTGCGCCTGCGCGAGCTCGTCATTGGGCAGGGCGAAATGGTCGAGCCCGATCTGGCAGTAGCCGGCCGAGACCAGCGTGTCTGCAATAGCCGCGGCTTGCTCACCGCGGGCGACATTATCTGGCAGCGCCGTCTCGTCGATCTGGCGCTGACGTTTCATATAGGAGGGGACGTGAGCATAGCCGAAAACCGCAAGCCGGTCTGGCCGCATGGCCAGGGCCGTCCGCGCGGAGTCCACGCAGGACCGCACCGTCTGATGCGGCAGTCCGAAGAGAAGGTCGAAATTGATGCGGCTTATGCCATGCTGGCGTAGACTTTCGACGACCGAAGCTGTGAGCTCCTCGCTCTGCACGCGGTTGACCGACCTTTGAACCACCGGATCGAAGCTTTGCACGCCGATGCTCGCGCGGCTGATCCCGGCCGCTTGTAACGTTTCGACCATCTCGGCCGTGACTCCGCGCGGATCGATTTCTATCGCGATGGTAGCTGATTTACTGAATGCAAAGCAGTGGCGCAGGAGTTCCATCAAAGTGAGAAAATCGCGCGGTGCAATGGTGGTCGGCGTCCCGCCGCCGAAATGCACGTCGCTCACCGGCAGAGCGCACGGCACTTGCTCTGCGACCAAGCCGATCTCGTCCCGCACTGCTGCCAAGTAATTGCCGACCGGTCGCTCGCCGCGAGTGAGGCTTGTAGGGAAGCCGCAATACCAACATATAGAGCGACAGAACGGAACATGGATGTAGAGCGAAACGGGCTCCTGGGGCGGCAGCCGCCTCAGCCATGTCTCACAAGTCTTGGCACCGACCATCGCGGAGAAATCCGGCACGGTTGGATAGATGGTGTACCAAGGCAGGTGAGCATCGCAATACTTGTTAAGGAGGGAGGTCTGCAAGGCTTAACTTTCCCATACTCGAACAGCATGAAGCTGACCGATGCCCTCTCTTGTGTCTTTGCGTTATGTCAAACCCGGCTAGTGGTTTCTGAGATCTAGTCCGGTTTTCGATGTTACTGCCAACGCAGCTTAGGTGCAGAGCAGGGGAGTGAGAGCCGCTCGTTGGCGATTATCTGGACGTTTAGGTATGAATTTTCTCGGGCGTGCACGGTTGAAGCGGCTAGTCGTGCCCGACGAGCCGGCGCGAACGATCAATCGCCCATCAACTCGGTTCGCATTTGCTGGTCGCCATTTATTTTTGCGACGAGAACATGGGCTGTAGGTCCCACCAGGAGCAGCTGAGCTTCCCCGGATCTTCAAACCGGAAGAAAAAGCCGATTTGGTTGCTCACAGAGTTCAACGGATGCCTCCCGTTCAAGGCCGGCGCGCCACGGAAGATGAGTTGGTTGCCAGATGAGAGCGCGAGGAGCGCAATCGCACAACGTGACGCGACGTGCGATTCAAGTCCTTTGGCGCGGGCGACGAAAACGAGTTTTGATCTCTAGTATTGAACGCATAAGCCTCAATTCCGCCACGCTGCTTGTCTCATTGCCACAAGCATCATCACGGATGTACTGATGATGTTGGGGCGACCCCAGCGCACTTTCTGCCCCCCGGCGAAGTGCGTCGGGGCGCCTTGGTTCGGCGGCGTCTCGTCGCTGTCTAATGTAGCTCACCAACTCACAATGGAGCTATCGGTCCTTCGCCAGATCCCGCATGTCTATTCCGTTAGCCTTCCTTGGCGTCGCATTGATGCGATCGCAGTCAGTTTCACATAGATTGCTTGGTCAGGCGTCGACCATCCCGTCACTATGTTCTCGATGCTCCGAGCTGGAGCCGTCTATGCAGGAGCCGGCTGGGAGATCTTGCGCCTGTTCATTGCATGAAATTAGCCTTCGCATCCTGCCATTTCAGTCCATTCACAGCGGATCGAGGAAGTGTGGTAGGCCCCAATCAAACCTGGAGCTCGTCTCCCGGAAATGAGAGCTGAGCCTAGCCAGGCAACAAGGAGATTGCGGCCAAACAGCGTGATCAGTCGAAAGTGGGCGCCCCACAATTTCTGTTGTACAACGCCGAAGGCATCGAACTCATCGGGGACCGGTAAAAGGATGACTATTGTGGCGCGGATGATTTCAAAGGCTGCACGCGCGATATTTTGACGGCTTCGTGGCCGAGGCGGCTGATTGCCGCGCCTTCGCATCCATGCATCTCGAATTTGCCTGCGACTTTTGGCGCTCAGCACATCACCTTCCGTGATATTCTCCATGAGAACGTAACCGACACACGCGCGGGAAAGGAAATTGCGCGGCGTGCCGGTTCTACATTGAAGTAGATCTTCCAGGCTCCCCACCGCTCTTGAGAAAGTCGAAGACGCCCCCTGGCGCGATCCGCAGGTTAGCGTGGTCGTGCTCGATCCTCGCCCATCAGATGCTCTTCTTCCTCCGTTACTGCGCCCTAGATTAGAGGGCCGCGCAAGCCATAGACGAGATCGAGGTAGGCCTCATCCTGCTCGCGCGCCCCGCCAACATTGAGCTTCCCGCCAAATTGAAAGCGCGAACGGGATGTGACTAGGTACGGACCGCTCGGCTCATAAGAATCAGCTGGGATGCGCGAGGTGATCCGCCCCATCGCCGCTCGGCCCGACAGCTTTTCGTGGTCGCGTCGGCGGCTTTCAGAGTTAGGCAAGGCGCGCGGACCAGAACTTAAGCTGCGGCCTCCATCATGTTCTGACCGTGCTGGATCTCCTGCCGATCTCACGAAAGATGGGAGTTGAGACTTTCAAGTGAGAACCAATTGGATGCCGGCAACGACCAGAACCGCCACTAGGATAAATCTGATGCCTGCCGGGTTCAGGCAGTTCAGGCTGACTACCGTTCCAGCGACCGCACCCGCCAGCGCAGAGATAGCGTAAAGAGCCAAATCCGGAGAGGGAAATTGGCCGCTGAAAAGAGCTCCGACGAAGCCAACTGTGGAATTGGCCAGAATAAAAGCGGGTGATAACGCGACGGCCTGCTTCGGTGATGCCCAATTCAGTGTGATGAGCGTCGGCGCGAGGAACACTCCGCCGCCCACGCCGGTCAGGCCGGAAACCAGGCCAAGGGTTGCGCCAATGCTCACGCTTGCCGTGAGTGGAGTTTCGCAAAGACGATCGGCAGCTCGTCCCCGCTGCATGATCATCACTGCGCTCGCCAGAAGAAGAACGAGCCCCGTCAGCGTCTTGTACGCGTGGTCCTCGAGCACAATCAAGCCACCGGCAAGCGACGCTGGCACCGACGAAAAGAGAAGCGGGCGCAGGAGTGCCCAGTCAACGACCTTGTTGCGGTTGAAGACCCACGTAGAATAAGTCGCGACGACAATGTTGAGAGCAAGTGCCGTCGGGCGCATCTCTGTCGATGACATACCAAAAAATGCCATTAGCGAGACGAATGCAGTCCCACCAGCCTGGCCAACGCTCGCATAGAGCAGTGAGATGATCGCGAAGAGCAGAGAAGCCATGCTTCACCGACCCTGGCGACAATCTTCGCCGTTTTCCACCGAGCCCATCATGATTCGTGCATCAGCTAACCGTGTTTCTGCTTGGGGACGGATCTAAACGCTTCGCCGGAATCGCTGGCCGGAGGTGCAGTCAGTTCAATTTTCTTAACGGGTGCCATGTTTGGACCGTCCCATCAATTGCCGAACTTGGCACTTGACTGGGCTGGAATAGGGCTGCGTTTGGGCCCTAAGGGGGCGGCACTCGAGGGGGCCGCCGAGGTGAGCTGCATTTCTTGCTGTAGCTCACCTCGTGCCGCGCCTGGCAATGGTGTTGTCGCCTTTCTTCCGCATGTCATAAATGCTTCGAGAGTCCTACGTCGCAACCAAACGTGGGCGTTCGAAGCCCTTTCTGCGACGTTTGATTTGGTGAAATCAACAGTTGGTATGACACTTGCTGGTTTGGCGCGGGTCCTCTCCCTGCTGGAGAAGCGCATGCAAAGTTTCCTTCGCATCAAGCAGATCTCGCCGTTACGAGTATCTCTCGTTGCGCCTTTAAGGTGGCCCCTTTCTGCACGTTCGGTCCGTTTGCGCCAAGCCTGCCGGACGGAGTCGATGAGACGCCGCACAATGATGCGAGGCGTATGGCTTTTGCGCCGCCTGTTTCGTGTTGCTCATCGATCGCGTCGCCGGCGCCGTCGCACGGCGGAGAACCGGCGAACGGTTAGCGATGGCATCTCTCAAGATTGGGAAAAGACATGACTCTCCCGTTGTCTTCGTCTCCAAGCAGAGAATGGATGCTGAGACGCTCCTCGAGTCCCGAGCGCCCAAGCCGCTTGAGCTTAGCTGTATCGCGCAGATCAGAGCCCAGGATCTCGTCGTGCTCGGCCTCGAGACAAATCAAAGCGTCGTTCGGCTTCGTTTTCCCGCCATGCAAGCTCAACAGAGCCAAGCCTCTAGCCGGTGGAGCTGTTTCGAAGCTCAGTCTAGGACCCGCGGACCTTCTATCGGTGTCGGCATCATCAAACAGGACACCGTTGGCTTCGTATCGATGGCACAATCCTTCAACACCGATGAGGGCGATGATCTCCGATCTGGCCAGTGCGCTATCGGCGAACTGGACCGATCACTTCCGCTCAGCCTCAGGGGCAGGGATGATGGCGCTATCTCCGGTTTTTCAAGCGATCATGCCGGCGCATTCGGCGGCAGGGCAACGAATTCGGCGAATGGCGCCCGGCACAGCGCTAGCGTTCAGACTGCACGAATAACTAACTCTCGAGTTCAGCTCATGGACTGGAATTTGGCTCCGCCTGAAACAAGCGCAACCGAACACGATGACGGGAAGCTCGATCGTCGTCCTGAGGCGCCCATCATGGACCTCTTTAGCTTCACCGAATGCGCTAACCAAACGCATTCACTCAGAGCGCTATTCGAGCTTCTTGTAGGCTGTGCCACCAAGGAAGGTTTCAGTGAAGTCGCATACGGCGCTCTCAACTTCGTTGAGCCACTTCGGCTGGCGGAGTATCCACCCCCGACAGTGGCTGTGAAGTGGCCGCCAGACTGGTGCGATCGATACTTCAAACGCAAATACCATACTATCGATCCGGTGGTTCGGCGGACGCCGATGCTTACGCGGCCGTTTTTGTGGGATCAACTCGCCGACCACTATCAGCTTCGACCGGACGAAAGACGCGTACTGGACGAGGCGAGAGAGGCGGGGCTGAAGCATGGCATGAGCGTGCCGTTGTTTGGGCCGTTGGGTCGGATATCTGTGGTGTCGTTTGCATCTGCGTTCGACGATGCTGATCCTCAGGACCGCATCGGTCATCTCAAGGCGCTGGCTTGGCAGTTTCACACCGCCTATGGCGACATCGCTCGTCCCTGCGATAATGGTTGCGAAAGAAAAGTTGCACTATCGCAGCGGGAGATCAGTTGCATGCGGTGGGTGGCAGAGGGGAAATCGTCATGGGAAATTGGGAAGATCCTGGGAATCAGCTACAATACAGTCAACTTTCATGTCAAGAACGCGATGCGCAAGCTGGATGCGACCAGCCGAATTCAAGCGGTCGCTATAGCTATTCGCCTCAATGTTCTTTGAAATTTGTGAACGGGGCACTAACAGCCAAATCTTCGGCTTCCAGCTTCTGGCATGTTGAGCATGGCACCTTCGGCGAGCTCACCGATGCGCTCCTTGGAGCAAGTCCGCTATCTCACGCTGCGTGAGGTTGTGGGAATTCACGAGATCGATGAATTGTCGAATGACTGACCTGTTCTCCCAGTGTGTTGGCGGCATCTCGGCTACACTCCAGCCAGCCTCTGAATCCATTACTCAGACGAGCTCGCACCTGGTGCTTCGGAACTGGACTGGGCGCCGGCGGGGAGAGGAGCAGCTGAGGAAAGAACCCCGACCGGGGTCGGGGTTCCGATTCACGCAACCGCGTGGAGATCAGTATTTGGCAAAGGGCGAGCCAAACTTGTAATTGAGCCGTGCCGTGATGAGATCAATGTCCTGGTGGGCGCGGTCCGTGCCGAGAAACCCTGGGAAGCTTATGTTGCTGCGCTGCATGAACAAGTGATTATACTCGACGCCAGCTGACCAGGTCGGCGTGAGGCTAACTTCGGCACCGGCCCCCAGCACGCCACCCCAACGCACATCATTGCTGTTGGCAAGCTCGGTGCCAGAAGCGACCGAATTGAGGACATAGTTGTTGCTGGTCACCGCAGCACCACCCTTTCCGTAAAGTAGGACGGCATTGAACGCGTAGCCGATATGTCCCGTGAGTAGACCGAATGCGTCTGTCGTGGTGCCAACGGTGTTTGCCGGAAAGGCGGTGCTGACATTGGAGCCGCTGAAGTCGGCCCAGTTGCCCTGACCTTCGATGCCGTAGACCATGTTGAAGATCTGCCAACGATAGCCAATCTGGCCGCCAATGGTCCCGCCGGTCGAATTATGGCAGCCCTCGGGAGTAACACCATTGAAATCCCAGCAATTGTGGCTCGTTCCCCAACCACCATTGATACCGATATAGTAGCCGGACCAGTCGATAATCGGGGCTGCGACCGGCAGCAGTGGCGCCTTGACCTTGACGGGCTGTCCGGCCAAGTCCGTGCCGAATGAGGGAGCGGCGGCGCCGAGTGCGCCAATGCTTGCAGTCAGAATCAGAATCTTTTTCATTCGAGTGTCGTTTCCTTTCGGTGCCCCCGGCGTCGTGCCTTTAACAATATGAACGCGAATTGCTGTAACTGCCGCACAACATGTCTTCGAAAGAAATGGGTCCAATCGCACGCCGCGTCAGATTGTGGAGCGCGCAACGTGCCATGCACTGCCTCGACCGAAATGCTGGGCCTGACGCTGGTCGCTTCGCGCAGATGCTTCTTCGAATACGGTCCGTTCGTGATGACCTGTGACGGGACGCCGCGCTGCGAGCTGTTTGGCTCCCTCTGTCGCTGACTAGCGACAAAGCCAGGCTGAACCAACACGTCACGTGCATGCTCGCTATTCAGAGAGTTCGGTAAATGAAGACCGCCGATCGAAGGACGCGTCTTGTGCGCTCAACCTCATTCTCCCGTCAGCACCGTCGTGCTGCCGCTTGCAATCGTGAGCGATGCGGCGATGATCGATCACAGGCCTGGATCGCGTTTGACCCAGGACCTATCGCAAGTGCAGCACGATGATCCTCAAGCTCGACCTCGATCGACGGGTGTCAAGGAGCCGATGCGGCTGTGCCTGATGAGGATCTTGCTTGAACATGCAAGCTCGTGCCGAGCCAAAAGTCAGGAGAGGAAACGGTATGGCTTTTCCTGCCGTCGGCGACTATTAGCTCGGCTGTCCCGTCTCGTCGCCGACTTGCTCTGCTTTCCAGGTGATTGGTCTGTGGTCACCAGAAGAGCTGCAAAGGCGACAGTCCTCGTGAACGTGCTCGTCTTCAGCGGGGCTGAACATGAGTGGATTAAGGTCATCACCACCACGCTCTGCCCCGGTTGTTTGGCCGCCGCATAAGGCCCTCCCAAGGACTTGACAAGCCAAACTCATGTGACAGTAGAGGTTCAAGCGCCCTATTGCGCGGTCGACGGCGCCAGTTCAGCCCGCAAGCTGCGTATCGCCCCGTTAGCCAGATTCAAAGTATTCCGTTCGCCCTTCTTTATCGAAGACTCAAGAAAAGTGCACAACCGGCTATAGAGGATCGTCTTGCGATTATGCGCCAGCAACGGATCCTTCTCCACAAAGCGCCAGGCCTTATCAAAGGCTGCGCTTACGATAGCATCTTGTATTTGCACTTGCTCGGATAACAACTGATCCATCTCAACACTCCACCACGTCCTGATACAAGGAAGTACCTTCGCAAAAGCAAACCGAGAGTCTGTGGCTTGTCCCAGCAAATAAGATATCAGAGCCGCAGTACGCTCGGACATCGAGCTGCTCTCGGTGCTTCGACGAATTTATAGATGTTTGTTGAAGTTCAGATGACCCCGAATGTTGTATTTCCGGGCCCATTCGAAATAATTCTGAAGCGGTTGAGACGAGCTCGCGTTTCACGGCTTCGTTGCCGAAGTGCTCTTGTTACTCGGTATCGGTCAATAATTGTGGCTCTTCTTCCTGCAATTGGAAGATCGGCGCCATGCCATTCACGACTAAAGCCGCACATCGATGAAAATAGATCGTTCCGCTCCTTTCGCAGTCTCTAGTTTCTGGAAGCATGTGGCGTTTTCCCGTCACTGCTTGTTTGCTTTCTGACATGTGTCCGCGTGACGTCGTCCTTTGCTCGACCCTGCGCGGCCTCCTGCTCTCGGTGCGGGCTCCAGCTTTCGAGCATCGCGACGATCAGTCGTGACATGGAAAAGCCAGCGGCACCGGCGCGATTACGGGGCGGTGAGCCATAAACGCCAACTCGTCGATCCCTGGTGCGTACGGCCGTAGCAGTCCGCCCAGCGATAAACGTTCGATAAGCGCGCCATCAACTGAAATCTCAGTCCGCTGCTGCACGTGACAGAATTAGTTTCGCGATCTTCATTCGATTGGCGGGGGTTCGGAGCACTGCCGGTAATGCCGCCACGGCCTGATCGAGAAGGCGTCCCAAAACCTGAAGGTCTTCTGGGTAGTAAACGCCACGGTCTCGCGACAGTCGCGTCGTTTGCCGGTCGCCGGCGCGGGTTCTCGTATCGCCGAGCCGGCCGAGCTCCAGTTCCGCCGTAATCATCTGATTTGTGAGTGCATTTAGCAGTCGGACCGCTTCGAGCTCGTTCCCCTCTTCGCGTATGAGGGCGGCCACGATGTCGAGTTGCAGGTCGATGCGATGCTTGAGGTCCTCTGAACGTGAATTGGAAGGGTCAAGTTCCACGGTGTTGCTCCAAAGTAGTTGAATGCAGGCAGCAGGCTGAGAACGGTTGTGTCGTGCTTTCCCGTTCGCGGGACGGCAGACGGGCGATAGAACGAATGGCTGCTGCACAAGGCAAGGTGCGCACGCACGGTCGCCGAAGGGTGAGGGTGGCAGCATGTGCCGCGACAGGGCCGCAAAGGCGGAAACGACTATAGAACGCTGCGAACTGCGTTGTAGATGGCCCGTCATTTGATTCGACGGCCGAGCCGGTGCAGCGCGACGGACAGTGACAGTGACTCCAGCCAGTGGGGACACCGCTGATGACGGCAGGTCGAGAGAAGTGCGGCCCGAACTGCTGCGGGATTGCTTGCCGCCTGTCATAGCGATCCAGACATAACCTGAGGCCTCGCGAGGCAGAGTGCCATAAAGAGCGCTTGTCGCTGGACGAAGCTGTTGCTGAAGGCATGCCGTCAACTGGTCCAGACCGGCCTCCTCATTATGCCAGAAAATTAAATCCCAGCCCATGCCAGGCAACTCAGAAATAACATCCGCTACATACGTCTGCGGTTTCTCTCTCCATTCGTTGACAGGCGATGCCTGGTCCGACGAGGGTGCGGATGGGCTCCTGGAAGGTGGGGGCGCTAAGAGACAAGACCGGCAGATCGCGTATCTCCACCCCTCGTTCCGATGGTGATGTAAGAATTGCTGAGAAGGGATAACCGCGCCGGGATATGGTCGAACAGCGCCAGCGCATAGAATGAGATGGGGTAGCGTCAGTCTGTAGGAAATGGGTGTGGAAGCCGCCTGCCGACGAAGACTGAGGACGCGAGCAGAGTGAGACACCAGGGTCACACGGCGTACAGGGGCGGGCAGTAAGATCGCTAGGCTGGTCTCATCACACCGATCGACATCATTGCCTCGTCCTGGCCGGAGGATATGCGGCTTGCACGTAGCGTGGTCAGATAGCTGACCGCACTGCTTTCTTTGAAGGCTGCGACAGCGTCGGATTGTCGGCGACGCCCGCCTGGTCAGGGCAAAGAGTCCAGCCCGCACCGGCGTAGAGGGCAGTTCGCCTGCCCCAATTCTATGCAGCGCACGCATTTACCTTGACCAACCGATGTGCGTGAGAGCCGATCTTCTTGGAGGGCCTTAGTATGATTTCAAAAGGGGAGGCGCTAGCGCGATAGGTTGCGCGCCCGACGTTGCGATTAGCCACCCGACCGCATTTGCGCCGCACGTGCGTCGATTCCAAAGATTGATGGGTCTCGTTGGCGATGCAGCCGCGAGAACCTTGAATCTGCCTGCGACTATGCTGAAAGCAAAAAGGGTCCATTGCTCACACGACATTCGTGAAATGTGCTTTCCGGAAAACCGGCGATCGACTTATGGGGTATTTGTCTGAAATTGGTAAAATCGAAAGTGTTGATGGGATGTATCCAGTTCGTGGATCGCGCACGCGCGTAATCGTTCTCTTACCTCGAAAGCGAGTTAGTGTTTCCCGCCGTCTTGCTGCGGTGATCTTATGGGCACTCTAGGCCAGCCTGCTGATTCGTCGATGGAGGGGTGGCCATGATGGAGAAGACAGAAAGGTCGCAGCTCTGATCGCTGGCGAATACCTCTAAATTGGACGCCAGATGTCACGAAGATGCCAGAAACACCCCTCGATCCCATAAGCCGAAGACAGGGTCATGGAGTCTCGTCGGCGACTATCCGACCAGCTCCGGCCTCCCGCCGCGCCTTCATTGAAAAGGCCCGGGAGATCGAAGCGAACGAAGAGCGTTCGGCCGCGGATGAGTTGATAAAGCGGTTCGCAAACGCTCGCTAAGCCAAAGCTCGCCCCCAAATAGGGGCGCCAGGTGGTCAGATATCGCGGCCATTGAGGCTGACGGTCGCCTTCGTCCCGGGCAAACGACAACCAAAATCGCGACCACCTTCGGTTAACCTCAGTGCGTCGGTCTACTTGCCACGCATACGATCCCCCAATGCAGACATTATTCGTCAAAGCTATCGAGAATTTCAGCTTTGATTGCGGTTGCGGTGTACAGGGAAACCTCCAGCGGAAGGTCTCCGAATGCAAGCTGGCAAAGTAAGTAGTTGGCACCTGCCACTTCCATCTGCTGAAGAAGAAGCTGTCGGACGGAAGCCGGCGTTCCAACGACGCACAATTCGCTCTCAAGTGCTGCATCGAAGGTCAGCGCAAGGGCGGACGGTGTCGGAATGGCGTTAAGCTCGTAAAGGAACTTAAAGCTCTCCAGCCATCGCCGATACGCAGTTTCGGCCGTCGTATGCGTCCTGATCAGACTTCGCAATCTCGACCATGCGGGCCAGCCCGAGAAAGGGCTCGCGGCCGTGTGCGGCTGTATTGTGGTCTCGATGGGATCGGTCGGCATCCGTAACGTTCCGGACAACACAGGCGGGACCTATGCACGCCAGATTGGCGCCATTTGCCGCGGCCCACTGCGCCGTCTCAGCCCGATTGCTCGCGATGCAGATAGGCGGATATGGACGTTGATGAGGCCTCAACATTAGGGGTACTTCGCTGAACTCGAAGTGGTGTCCCTGATAAGATAGCGTATGTCCCTTCAGCGCAATATTGAGGATTTCACTGGCCTCCGTATAACGGCTTGGTGCAGCGTCGGCAGTGATGCCGAAATAACCCCATTCCATCGGCTGGGAGCCGCGGCCTATCCCGACCTCGAGCCTGCCGCCGCTCAATTGGTCAAGCATGCAGATCTCTTCGAATGCGCGCAATGGATGATAAAGGTTGAGCAACAGGACGAGCGGACCGAAGCGTAATCGCCGGGTTCGGCCAGGTGATAAGCGTAGAAACCGAGCGAGTCGCAGGCCTCGGTCAGCTTGAGACGATCTTCATATTGTCGTGCGGCATCTCGGCCGTCGTCATCCAAATGGTCGAAAATACCGCACCTTAGTCTTGGAAGGCCACTCTTCACTCGATTAATCTCCGATGATGGGGCAGATGGCGAGGCCTGATTGCTTCATACCGTCGCGCTCAAAGAGGTCTCGTTCGTCGTTTGACCACTTAGGCCGTTTCTCTTGGCGTGGATCTGAGCTTGCACCATGTGAGTGGATCACGAGAATGCGCAAATGGCGGTCCGGTCGCACCATTGACAGACGTTCCCGAAGCGCCTCCACAGCGAGGATGTGCTCGACCAGAAGCATCGTTAGCCGCTTCAGAGGTCCTGTGCCTTGCGTGCCAGATCAGCTCGGTACGGCTCTATCTGTCTATCATCGGACGTAGCGTCTCCGTCAGGTCGACATCGGCTAGCTCTGCGAGCGCTGCAACGAACGCGAAAAACGCTCCGAAAGCTGCAAGTATAAGAGAGCTTGCGAGTATCGCTGCTCCAACGACCTGACTGCGTCCCATCATCCGTTTCACTTTGGATCTGGAGAGGCGGCGATGCCGCCAATCAGTTCTGCTCGACAGTTTCAACACGGCCGTCTCGCCAGCGGTAAACCAGAAAGCCAGGAGCCGCATTGTCTCCCTTTCTATCGAACCGGACTGGGCCAATCACGGTATCGGTCGGCCGTGAACGAAGTGCCCTAGCTACGCGCACAGCATTGAAAGAACCGGTCCGGTTCACCGCCTCTGCCCATGCTTGCACGGCCGCGTAGGCGTAAAGCGTGTAGCCTTCAGCGGACAGGTTGGAAGCTTGGAGTTCGGCCACCACGCCGGCCGCATTGGCATTCCTGGTGGGGTCCGGCATGAAGGTAAACAACGTGCCATTGCCGGCGCTGCCTGTAATGGCCCAGAATTCAGAGGTCATCAAAGGATCGTTCGCCATGACCATAAGTTCTGCTCTTGCTTCTGACGCCTGGCGTACAAACAATCCGATTTCGGTATGATAACCGCCGATATAGGCGACGCGCACCCGTTCCTTCTTCATCCTTGAGACCAGCGCCCTGTAATCCTTTTCACCGGCTACATAGCTTTGGCGAATGACTTGTTCACCGAATCTCCGAAGCTGTGCTTCAACGACGTCGGCGATACCTTTGCCTGCGGTGCTCTTGTCGTCGAGCACTGCGATCTTGTCGTTAGGGAAGGTCCGGTGAATATACTCTGCGGCAACGATGCCCTGTTGGTCGTCGCGGCCGCAGATACGAAAGACAGTCTCAAGGCCCCGTTCTGTTAGCTGAGGATTTGACGAGCCTGGTGACACCTGAATAATGCCTGCTTCGGCGTAGATCTCGGAGGCCGGGATCGACGCAGAAGAACAAAAATGGCCAACGACCAGCCGGGCCCGGTCTGTCGTGAGCTTATTCGCGACTGCGACAGCTTGCTTCGGGTCGCACGCGTCGTCGGCGACAGTCAATATCACCTTGGTATCGAGAAATAGGCCAGAAGCGTTCAACGCCTCGACTGCCGCAGCTGCGCCATCGCGCATTTGTGCGCCGAACGCAGCGCTGCTTCCGCTCATTGGGCCAGCCACGGCAATATTGACGTCGGAGCCGCGCGCAACAGAGGCGAGGGCGCAGAAGAGAAGCGCTGCACTCGCAGCAGACGCGCAACGATTCAACATTGTAGAGCTCCCAATGTTCACCTGAAGAGTAAGCGCGAGCAGCTGTAATCAGACGTGTCTACACGTTTAGATTGTCTGTCAAAGCGAAGCTTGTGTTGGTCGGCCAGATTGGCGACCACGGTAGAACTTACAATTTGACGTTAGGTGCGTTTCAAGGCCGTTTTGAAGGAGCCTCGATGGTGCGTCAGGGAGCGCGGATCGACGAGGTCACGACGACTGTCCGGTTCAGTCCATAAAACTGTTGGCCCGCATCAGAGCCGACGAGCGCCTATCGGCAATGCCGTGCGGAGCCGGCCGGAGGACGTCAGTACGGCTGATCCTCCAACCCGCCAAGGGCCAGATCGAGATATTGCATGAGGCAGGGATCCCAACCAGCCAGACTACGGGGGGCGCTTAATCGTGCAAGTACCTTCAGGATCGTCGAAACGCGTGAATCGGCGCCAGCGATTTCGCCGATCAGCAAGCGTGCTGCGACTGCGACAGCCTTTGCCCGCTCGCCGCAAGGATGCTCCCCTCGATCCATACAATCACGCAGGTCGTCGCGGATCCGCCGCCACCGCTTCTCGCGATCTGCAGCTAACTTGCAGGTGCATCGGGACGTCTGATTATGCGTCTCGACCCGCGACATGGCATTGAGGGTGGCAGGCAGCTCATCCACACTTACCTGGATATCACTGTCGATGGTCATGTTGCGCAAGCGATCTCGCAGCAGAGTTGCTCGAGCGACTTGAAGTTCTATCCGTTCTAAATGTTTGCGCAGAAGATCGGTGAGTGAGGTCGTGCCCTCCATAGCTTTACGGATCTCGACAAGGGAGAAGCCAAGCTCACGTAGCGCTCGAATTTGGTGAACCCGTTGCACGCTTTCGCGGTCGTACATCCGGTGGCCGCCGTCAGTACGCTCTGAAGCTGCTAGGAGCCCGGTGTGTTCATAATGATGCAGCGTGCGTACCGTTACTCCGGTCGCCTCTGCAAGTTCGCCAATGCGCCATCGACGCCTTCGTGGTATAGCTTTGCTCATGTTGTTCATTTCAAAGCCTACAACCTGACGTCACGTGTGATTCAAGCTATTTCAAAGCTCTAGCTGGATCGTCTTCCATTCCAGCGCGAGACTGGTGACTATCCTCAGAATGGCGGGGGATCAACCCTGAGGGGAAATGGTGATCAACAAGTTCGTCAGGCTTGCCAGTTGAGCCTCGCCAGCCGCTGTACGCTCCAGGATGAGTTTGGCGATTGCTGTGCGATTTTCCGGACTTCGCATCGATGGGGGTAGCGCGGTGATCGCACTATCATAAAGGCGTCCCAGGACGGAAAGCTCTTCCGGATCGAACACGCCGCTGCATTGCTCCAACGTTCAGCTCCTTGTTTGTCATTGCGTCATGGCAGCGCACGTCGTCAAGACGTTTGGCTGCGATAGGGCCAAAAGAAGTCAGACCCGCGGCGCGGAGCGACGAAGATGCGATGTACTCCCATGTGATGCGACAGGGCAACATGCGTGCGCGATGCTTGCCTCGACGGCGCAAGAGATCGTGGTCATGTGCATGATCGATGACCATCGCGCTCACGGTGCGTGATGGTACGGCTTCCGAAGAAGCTGAAGCGTCTCCGCACTTCGGGAGCCGCTACTGATTCGGAGAGTTGACGAGGGCAGCCCAGCCCCGGTTCTGCAGCAGGTGCGCCCGGCGGCCGGGTGCAACGTACGTCCCTGTCTCTAAAACCAGGCCAACAGTCTGACCCGCCGCTCGCACGTCGAGCCTATTGCCAACGTGCGAAAGACCTACACAACGTCGTCATGACAGCCGTCTTTTGCGACGATCTTGATAGAGCGACCATGAATTCGAGCGAGGCGAGCCAAAACTGTATGCGTTGAGACATTCGTTGGGATATGAGGTTCGCAGATCTTGCGAACGTCCTTACGACAACGGCGAGACAGATCGTGCGAAATCCCCGGCAGTATCAGCCCGTTCCGAAGTGCAGATGATGGAGGCCTCTTGCCCAATTGCCATGCGGGTAGCTTCCTGCAACAATATCTCTCGCATCCACAGGCTTTCCGGGTCGCTATTGTGAAGCACGGGCCATTGAACCGCCTCAGTGAAGGCGGGGAATGGCTGCGGGAGCTCCGCAATGCGAAGGGGCATTGTTCTTTGGAAATGCTTTACGAGCCCTAATGGCATCGTCCCTATGCGGTTGGTGCCTACCAGCAGGGGCGGCATCATGCTGAAGCTCTGCACGAGAATGTCGATGCGCCGATTGAGACCGAGATCGAGTAAAAGGGATTCTTCGACCGGCGTCTTGCGCGCGCCTTTGACCTTAACCGCAACGTGGCCCATCGACATATACCGATCAAATGTAAGCCCCCGTAGTAGTTGGCTGTTCGTGCAGCAACCTACGCAGACGAGTCTCTCCTCGAATAGGGCCGCCCTGGGGTGCGCGCCGGACATGAATAATTCCGGCAAGATAACAAAATCGACTTCGCCGCGGCGAAGAAGCTCATCGTGCTCATCGGTGAGCGCGACCAGTTCGAAGCTGACGGCCGGTGCTTCTCGCGCGACGCGCTCCACGACATTTCGGAAGAATACGACTGTTATAAAGTCAGAAAGGCCGATCCTGAATCGCCGGTTCGATCGAGCTGGATCGAACACGTCCCGCGCGATAATTGAAAGATCGATGTGCGTTAGAGCCTCGCGTACAGGGGCTGCGAGTCCTTCCGCGCGTGAGGTCGGGACAAGTTCCCGCCCCCTCATCCCAAACAGCTCATCACGGAAGTAGGAGCGCAGCCGGGCAACGGCTGCGCTCATGGCCGGCTGACTAAGATTCATCTTGCGAGCCGCTGCGCTGAGGTTGCGCTCAGTCATTAGAGCATCCAGCGCGACGAGAAGATTTAGATCCAGACCTTTGAAACGCATGTCTTCTTATCCGGCATGAACGTAGTTGCGGCGCATACAACGAGCGGTGACGGCTGCGTCTGGGGAGGTCCTATTGGCTCGCCCGAATGGACATCGTTTCCATCCTGCGATCGCGAAAAGGACGCTCGTGAAATGAGCGCAACAATGGAGAGCAAGGCGGTAGGCCGACCAGCAGCGGCCGGAATCCGTCAGGAGTCCCGAAGTTGATCGGTCTGGCCGCTTCCGGCGAGCCACGCAACAAGACGCGGTCGGTTGGTTAACGGCAGATCAACCCAGTGTCCGGCCGGTGCCGTGAGTTCGCCAAAGCGCCCAGTCGAGGGCCGCATAGCGCAGCGTTAGTCACGGCGGCCAACCTACAACCTGACGCAGTGTGCGGTTCAAGCGATTTTATGGGGCAAGCCAAACATTATTGTACTGGAGGAGACGTGTTGTGCCGCGATAGCGTCGGGCGCCGCCTGTTTGCGGTGCAAGCGCACCAAACCTCACCTGCGAGGTCACCACGCTCACACTCGGCAAGTCTTCGCAGCCGATCGTCCGTCGCTGGCAGCTTGGCCTCAGAGACGTTGAAGTGACGAAAGCGGCCGAGCAGGTCGAAGGATTGTTAGCGTGTTTGGAACGTGCCGAGAGTGGCTTACGGTGAGCCTAGCAGCGCCTGCGAGTTGGACGCTCCTGATGCCCAGATGCCATGTTGGATGCTTCCTCCAGCAATATCCGCCGCATCCAAATGCTCGCCGGATCGGTATTGTGGAACGCAGGCCACTGCACAGCCTCTGTGAATGTGGGCAGGAGGAGCGGCGGTTCGACGATCCGCAGTGGCATCCGCTTTTCGAAGTGTTTGGCGAGTCGTAAAGGCATTGTGCCGATACGGCCTGTGTCTAACAATATGGGCGGAATCAGGCTAAAGCCCTGCACAACGATCTCAATGCGTCTCTTGACGCCGTGCTCAAGCAAGAACCATTCTTCGATGTTTGGTCTGAGCGCCCGTCCGAACTTCGCCGTAACGTGTCCCATCGAAATGTATTTCTCGAATGTCAGCTGCCGCGTGAGCTGCTTGTTCTCGCGGCATCCCACGCATACGAGGGTCTCGTCGAACAGCGTCGCCTTAGGATGCGCGCTCGACATGAACAGCTCCGGCAGAATGAGAAAGTCCACCTCGCCCCGGCGCAGCAGCTCATCGGGTTCATCGGAAAATGGCAGCAATTCGAAGCGTACCGCGGGAGCTTCCTGTGCAATACGGTCGACAATTTTGCGAAGAAAGACGATCGTCATGAAATCGGAGAGAATGAACCTGAAGCGTCGGCTCGACTGAGTAGGGTCGAACGCGTCCCGCGATATGATCGAGAGTTGGATGTGCAGCAGGGCCTCGCGAACCGGACCCGCAAGCGCCTCTGCGCCAGGTGTCGGGACGAGCTCGCGACCTCTCATGGTAAATAGTTCATCGCGAAAATAGGTGCGCAGCCGCGCGATCGCAGCGCTCATAGCAGGCTGACTCAGGTGAATTTTGCGCGCCGCCGCTGTGAGGTTGCGCTCCGTCATCAGAGCATCGAGGGCAACGAGAAGGTTTAGATCAAGTCCCTTGAACCGCATGTTGTAAGTCTATCCATCGTGTGGATGTGTTCCATCGGAACTATCGATTTTACCAAGTTGCGGGATGTTGGATAGCAAACATAAGTTTGAAAAAAGTAATGAGGCATACCACGATGGCTGCTGCTCGCTCACGCTGGCTCAGAGAAAAGCTCCTGGAGGTGCGAGCAGCCGGCGCATCCGCTTCGAGGGCGGCTATGGGCACGCCGTGCGAGCCGCGTCGCTTCTTCTCGGTACGAAGCTCGTTCGATCGAGACGCCAGGCAGATCTCCATAAACCTTGGTATGCGTGTTTCATCCGTTTCCATATTGCAGGTTTACCCGCGTACACTTGAGAGCGCGTTCAGCCGCATTCTAGTGTCGGGAAATAGCGGCAGGCGCAGATTGCGGATGCCCAAGAATTCAGGCGACTCTCCAAATGGCTCGCCTGTCCACCGCATTCAGGGCGTGTCGAAGATGTATAAGAACCAGTGTGATCTGATGCCACTCGGTTACGCCATCGATGAGGCGCCGCGCATCGAAGGCCTGCCCGCAGACGTCAAAACGTCGACAGAGATGCTGGACGAGGCGGAAAAGCTCCGTGGTGCAGACAGGTTCTGGCTAGTCCAATCGCCTCGTCGGCATCTTCCGGGATATCTCGCGCAGGGCATTGGCCGGATGACGAGTGCGAACCATGAGATCGCTTCGTCGCGAGTGAAGGCGCACGGCACGGTGCAGGCGAGGAGCGCCGCGCTCCGAGGGGGCATGGCAGCGCTTTTCAGTATTGATCAGCGGTTCGGCGACTAGCGAATTCTCGTGACCATCTCCGCTCTTAATTCCACTGGCGCAAGGAAGCCCGCCATGAACATTGCCGCATCCCGGACTGCGGAAGCTCCTACTGCGCGCGCTCAAGTGCAGTGGAGCCTTCGCTGGGAAAGCGAACTGCGGCTCGCTGATCATGCCGAGCTCGCCGAGTTCTTCCGCAAGAGTTACGGGCCGACCGGTGCGTTCAATGCGCAGCCATTTGAGGGCAACCGAAGTTGGGCCGGTGCAAGACCTGAGGTCCGCGGAATCGGTTACGACGCGCGCGGGGTAGCTGCTCACATCGGGCTACTACGCCGCTTCATCAATGTTGGTGGGGTCGATCTTCTCGTGGGGGAACTGGGGTTATATGCGGTGCGTCCGGATCTTGAAGGCCTGGGAATTAGCCAGGCAATGCGCGTGATGTATCCCATGCTGCAGCAGCTTGGGATTCCATTCGGCTTTGGCACGGTTCGGCCTGCGCTCGAGAAACATATGACCCGACTGGTCGAAAGGCAGAGGCTCGCAACCCTCATATCTGGCATTCGCGTCCGCTCCACGCATCCGGATGTCTATCCCAATTTGTCGCCGATCCGCATCGAAGACGTGATCGTGGTGGTTTTTCCGGTTGGACGCTCGATAAGCGAGTGGCCGGCCGGGACGATCATCGATCGGAACGGGCCCGAGTTGTGAAAGAGCTTTTCCCCCTATCTGCCGTCCGTTGCGACTACGCTGACGTGAGTGGAAGTCGCCCCGTCTATTTGACCTTTGATGATGGGCCAAATCCATTTTGCACGCCAGAGGTGCTCGATGTGCTGGCGCAACATCGGATTCCGGCGACGTTCTTCGTGATCGGCACGTACGCGGCCGAACAACCTGAACTCATTCGACGAATGATCGCGGAAGGGCACGAGGTTGCGAACCACACGATGACGCATCCGGATCTATCCAGATGCGGACCAGCGGAGGTACGCGATGAAGTTCTGGCGGCGAGCGAGGCGATCCGTTCGGGCTGCCCGCAGGCCTCACCCAGGCACATGCGAGCACCTTACGGCAAATGGACACAAGAGGTGCTCGCTGTGTCAGCGAGCGCTGGTCTCACAGCTGTGCACTGGTCGGTCGATCCGAGAGATTGGTCCCGCCCCGGGGTTGATAGAATTGTGAATTCAGTGCTGGCGAGCGTTCGCCCGGGTGCAATTGTGCTCTTGCACGACGGATATCCTCCTGATGAGGATCGACCGTGCACTGGTGCCACGCTGCGCGATCAGACCACGATCGCGCTGTCACATCTGATCCCGGCACTACAACGGCGCGGGTTTGTAATCCGTCCACTCCCTCAACTTCACTGAAAAAACTGAGACCTTATGGACCTGCTCGCTACAACCAGTGCTGTCGCTGTTTCGTCTTATGCGCTGCTCTCGACGATCTACAAGAGCGCGCAGGCGCTTTATGCCCAACCGCCGGCGAATTCATCGCTGCAGGACAACCTGGGACGATCGGAAGCGGTCCTTCCCAGTGTAGACGTCATCGTACCGTGCTTCAACGAGGATCCAATCACGCTCGCCCAATGTCTGGAGTCGCTTGCGAGTCAAGACTACACCGGAAAGCTACAGGTCTATGTAGTCGACGACGGATCTGCAAATCGCGACCTTGTCGCGCCTGTACACAAAATCTATGCGAACGATCCGAGGTTCAGCATCATCTTGCTGGCGAATAACGTTGGAAAACGCAAGGCGCAGATCGCCGCCATACGCAGCTCATCCGGTGACTTGGTCCTCAACGTTGACTCGGATACGATACTTGCCGCCGACGTCGTCACGAAGCTTGTATTGAAGATGCACGACCCGGAAGTCGGTGCGGCCATGGGTCAGTTGGTAGCGAGCAACCGCAGCCAAACCTGGCTGACCAGGCTGATCGATATGGAATACTGGTTGGCATGCAACGAGGAGCGCGCGGCGCAGGCGCGTTTCGGTGCCGTCATGTGCTGCTGCGGCCCATGTGCCATGTATCGTCGCTCGGCGCTCGCCTTGCTTCTCGATCAATACGAAGCCCAATTCTTTCGTGGGAAGCCGAGCGATTTCGGCGAGGATCGCCATCTAACGATCCTCATGCTCAAGGCGGGATTTCGAACGGAATACGTCCCGGACGCGATCGCAGCAACAGTCGTCCCGGACAGCCTTGGGCCATATCTACGCCAGCAACTCCGCTGGGCGCGCAGTACCTTCCGGGACACGTTCCTTGCATTACGCCTGCTGCCAGAGCTCGATGGCTATCTGACGCTAGACGTTGTCGGGCAAAATCTCGGCCCGTTACTTCTCGCCCTGTCATCACTGGCTGCGCTCGCACAGCTCCTAATCGCCGGCTCTGTACCCTGGTGGACGGGATTGACGATTGCAGCAATGACAATGGTCCGCTGCAGTGTGGCAGCCCTTCGTGCTCGCGAATTGCGGTTTCTCGGCTTCGCGCTCCACACACCGATCAATATCTTTCTCTTACTTCCTTTGAAGGCCTATGCGCTTTGTACCTTGAGCAACAGCGATTGGCTATCGCGCAAGGTCGCCAATGTGCCGGCCGAAGGGGAAAAGCAGTCTGTCATCCTGCACCCGAACGCTGGACGACATGCTGCAAGCAAAAGGGGAATGTCTGGAACAATTCATAAGGCGGGGCTTTCGAGCCCTGAATCGAGCCGGACGGCAGCGAAGAGTGTTTGCGGTTGCGATCGTTCGACCGCCTGCAAGTAGGTGATAGGCGCATGATCCCGGACGCAAACCATCAGCTATTGGAGCGAGAGTTGTCTGCCGACGATCCATGGCGCCTCGACAGTAGTTCCTTCGAGCAGGAGCGATACGCGCAAATGCTCCGGATGTCGCGTTGCAATGGAGGCGTTGCGTGTGCCCTCGAAGTGGGATGTGGAGCCGGTGCATTCACCGGCATGCTGGCGCCGCTATGCGCACGACTCACTGTGGTCGATGTCATGCCGCAGGCCATCGAGCGAGCGCGACGACGGACCAGGAAGTGGTCGCATATCACGTGGGTGACCTCCGACATCCAGCGGTTCTGGACCACCGAGCGGTTCGATTTGATTGTCGTGGCCGAAGTTCTTTACTACCTCAAGGACATTGTCGAGATGCATGCGGCTATCCGCAACCTAGTGAGTATTCTTGCGCCAAATGGCGCTCTGATTTTCGGGTCTGATGCCACATGTCAACGATGGGGCCATGCTGCTGGTGCCGAAACGGTGATCGCTCTCTTCAACGAGAGCCTATCGGAGGTGGAGCGTCTGCATTGCCACACCGAGTCGGTCAACGAAGACTGCTTGATCGTCCGGTTCCGGAAGCCGGGTCATTCGTCAGAACAATCAAACGTCGGCCACTAGACCAGGGGATCGTATGCGCATCTGCGGCATCAAGTTGACACATGACGGGGCAATTTCTGTCGTCGAGGACGGGCGGCTTGTCTTTTGCACCGAGCAAGAGAAGCGCGGCAACAGTCCACGCTATCAATCCGTCGAGAATCTCGATGCAGTCGTGCTCGCCTTGGCGGAGCATGGCCTGGATCCGCGGGATATCGATCAGTTCGTCATCGACGGCTGGGATGGGGAGATTGAGTCGCAGTTCCAGGTCCTAAGTGGCGCTGTGCCGATCGCGCTGAAAGGGGCGCCGTATGTCGAGCGCCATGCTGAGGGCCTTCTTGATTCCGTCGACGGCTTTGGCCTGATCCTCGGAGGCAAGGTGTTTCCCTATAAGAGCTACCCGCACGTCACGGGCCACGTCGCGTCAGCATATAGCACCAGTCCCTTTGCCAGTGCGGGAAAACCCGCGTTCTGTCTGGTATGGGACGGCAGCATCTTTCCGCGTCTTTACTATGTGGAACCCCGGGGGGCACGGTTCATCGCATCCCTGTTTCCGATGATCGGCCATGCCTATGCTGCCGCGGGCCTTCACTTCGGCCCTTACAGGCAGCCGAACCGCTCCAGTTGGGATTTAGGCATCGCCGGCAAGCTGATGGCTTATATCGCACTTGGTTCTGTCGACGAAAGCATTGTGGCAGTGTTTCAGGAGCTCTATGAAAAGCGCTTCGCCGCTGACACGGAGCAGGCTCGTCGCTACCGCGCTCACATCAACAATGCAGAATCGTCGCTTGCAGCTGTGCACGACTTCTTCGAGGCAAGCTCCTTGCGCCTGACGGCCAAGCGAGCGGAGGACGTCCTTGCGTCGTTTCATGTGTTCGTGGAACGTCTTCTTGTCAAGGAAATGGCAATGGTTCTGCTGCGATATTCGTCGCTTCCAGGAGCGCGAAATCTATGTATCGCCGGAGGTTGCGGTCTCAATATCAAGTGGAACAGCGCGCTTCGTGCGGCGGGATTGTTCGATGACGTTTGGGTGCCGCCGTTTCCGAATGACAGCGGCTCGGCAATCGGCGCTGCTTGCGGGGCGATGGCGGCGCAAAATGGCTTCGGGCCATTGGAATGGTCAGTCTACAGTGGTCCGGACCTGCAGGACAGCGAGCTTCCGCCGGATTGGGAGGCGGCGCCATGCAGTCTGCGTGAACTTGCGGCGATTCTGGCCGACAACAAGCCGGTCATCTTCCTTTCCGGGCGCGCCGAGCTTGGGCCGCGGGCGTTGGGCGGCAGAAGCATTCTTGCAGCGCCGACCTCCACGGCGATGAAGGATCATCTCAACGACATCAAGCGGCGCGAGCACTTCCGGCCAGTGGCGCCGATCTGTCTGGAGGATCGCGCGCCAGAAATTTTCAGCCCAGGTACGCCAGATCCTTACATGCTGTTCGATCACCAGACCCGGGCGGAATGGCGCGACAAGGTCCCCGCTGTGGTCCATCTTGACGGCTCCGCTCGGCTGCAGACAATCTCCCGCAACTCTCCGCACAAAATCGCCGCGCTTCTCGCCGAATTTGAGCAACTCACGGGGATACCGCTGCTCTGCAACACGAGCGCCAACCTCCACGGACGGGGATTTTTCCCGGATGCTGCCGCGGCCTGCCAATGGGGGCGTGTCGAGCATGTGTGGTGCGACGGCGAGCTCTGGACCAACAAGGTGGTAAGGAAGCCATTGTCGGCCGAGCGACTTCTGTCAGCCTAAGAGTGACCATGTCCACCGTAGCAATCGAGCTTGCCGGCGTGAAAAAGTCATTTGGCGACAAGGTCATCGTCAATGAACTATCGTTCTCGGTTGCGCGCGGAGAATGCTTCGGCCTGCTTGGCCCAAATGGAGCTGGCAAGAGCACGATTGCGCGTATGCTCCTCGGCATGATTTCGCCGGACGCAGGCACGATTACGGTCCTCAATGAGCCTGTGCCTTCCCGCGCTCGTGTGGCGCGTGTGCGCATCGGCGTGGTGCCGCAGTTCGATAACCTTGAACTCGAGTTCACCGTTCGAGAGAACCTGCTCGTGTTTGGTCGCTATTTCGGCATGAGCGCTCGCAAGATCGAGGCGGTCGCGCCATCGCTGCTCGAGTTTGCGCGCCTCGAAAGCAAGGCCGACGTGCGCGTCTCCGAGTTGTCCGGCGGCATGAAACGGCGGTTGACGCTGGCGCGTGCGCTAATCAATGACCCGCATCTGCTCGTGATGGACGAGCCGACGACTGGTTTGGATCCGCACGCCCGCCACCTGATTTGGGAACGTCTGCGAGTTCTGCTTGCGCGGGGCAAGACGATTCTCTTGACCACTCACTTCATGGAAGAGGCCGAACGCCTGTGCGATCGGCTGTGTGTCCTCGAGGGTGGACGCAAGATCGCCGAAGGCAAGCCGGACGGCCTGATCGATGAGCATATTGGCTGCAACGTGGTCGAAATCTATGGCGATGATCCACATCAGCTCTGCGAGTTGATCAGGCCGCATGCACGCCACATCGAAGTGAGTGGAGAGACGCTCTTTTGTTATACACCATATCCGGACCAGGTACGCGTGAAACTGCGCGGGCGAGCGGGCCTTCGTATTCTGCAGCGCCCCCCTAATCTCGAGGACGTGTTTTTGCGGCTGACCGGGCGCGAGATGGAGAAGTGAGCGATGGGTGAAAGTTTTGCGGCGGTGATGCCCGCGAACGCGTACAATTGGATTGCGGTATGGCGTCGGAACTTCCTAGCATGGAAGAAAGTCGCACTTGCATCGATTCTCGGCAACCTCGCAGATCCCATAACCAATCTGTTTGGCCTCGGCTTTGGCCTTGGACTGATCGTGGGGCGCGTTGAGGGGACGTCGTACATAGCGTTCCTGGCAGCCGGCATGGTCGCGACCAGCGCCATGACGTCCGCCACCTTTGAAACCATGTATGCAGCCTTTGCACGCATGGACGCCAAGCGCACCTGGGAAGCAATCCTCTCCACTCAGCTCACGCTTGGCGACATCGTTCTGGGTGAACTGGTGTGGGCGGCCAGTAAGTCCGTTCTGGCCGGAACAGCGATCGGGATCGTCGCTGCCACGCTGGGTTATGCGTCATGGCCATCCATTCTGTATGCGATGCCAACAATCGCCCTTACTGGCCTTGTCTTCGCCAGCCTTGCTATGGTCGTCATAGCTCTTGCGCCAAGTTACGATTACTTCGTGTTTTACCAGACACTTGTTCTCACTCCTATGGTGTTTTTGTGTGGCGTGGTCTTTCCGGCGAGCCAACTGCCCGGCTCATTTCAGCAGTTCGCCGGTTTGTTGCCTCTCGCACATTCGGTCGACCTTATTCGCCCAGCGATGCTCGAGCGCGGCGCCGACAGCGCTGCCCTGCACGTAGGTGCGCTCTGCGTTTATGCGGTCTTGCCCTTTTTCGCGTCGACAGCACTATTTCGACGCCGCCTGCTGCGTTGACGTGATTTCAGCGAAAATGGAGAAAGTCACATCGATGCAATGTCACGATGCGTTCTGCGGCAGCTCGGGATGACCCGGTCTGTCACAGCAGCTGCTTCAATGGCCTTAAGAGGCCCCGATCGAGCAAGGTCTACGGCCGTCTGTTCGGTCGATCGGTGCGGACGCCAGCACCGGTACTTTCTGAGCGCCTGTCGCTAGGCGCCGAGACGGACTTTGCAAAGTTGTGTGTGCTGCCTGGCCCGCGCACCCGACGGAGCGTGACTGTAAAGATTGGATAGGTGGGACGCAGTTGGCGTTCCCGTCATGGTCAAATGGAGAACGGGATGTTGTGCCTGGGAGTGAGTGGCGGTCTTGACAGAATCTATGAAAGCTCGCCGGAGCTGCCGAATACATTTCTTCACGATGGCGCTGCGGTTCTTGTGCAGGATGGCCGCGTGATTGCTGCTGTCGAAGAGGAGCGCCTCAACCGCGTCAAGCACTCCAACAAGTTTCCGAGCAATTCGATCCAATACTGCCTTTCTACCGCAGGAGTTGAGCTCGGCGAGATCGACCGTATCGCGTTCTACGCGACTGAAGCCTACTGCAACACCATGCTCGAGCGTCTTTCTGTTTCTCAGCCCGTTCCGTTGGACGCCAAACTGTTGCTGCGCCAGCTGCTGGCACGGGAGTTCGGCGCTGAGATCGATCCGTCGCGGCTTTCCTTCGTGAACCACCACGAAGCGCATGCTGTGAGCGCGTTTGCCATGTCCGGCTTCGAGCAAAGTCTCGTTTTTGCGATCGACGGCGGTGGTGATTTTCTCTCCGGCTTATTGGCGGTGGGGTCTGGTACCGAAATTGCGCAACTTGCAAGCTTCCCAGAACATAACTCCCTGGGGCTGTTCTATCTCGAGACGATCCGATATCTCGGATACGGGTTGTTCGACGAGTACAAAGTGATGGGGCTTGCCCCGTATGGTGATCCCGCTCCCTATCGCGAGCTCTTCGCGCAGTTCTACGAGTTGTTGGAAAACGGTGGCTATCGCGTTCACCTTGATCGGATCGGTCCGGCCCTGGTCCGCAACATCGAGGTTCGGCGAAAAGGAATGCCATTCACCCAACAGCATCGAGATGTCAGCGCTTCGCTGCAGGAGGCGCTGGAGCGGATCGTGTTTCACATCCTACGGCACCATCGTGAAGCGACGGGCATTACACGCTTGTGCTTGGCTGGGGGAGTAGCCCATAATTGCACGCTGAATGGTAAGCTGCTTTATTCCGGGCTATTTGACGACATTTTTGTTCAACCCGCGGCGCACGACGCCGGTTGCGCGCTCGGCGCTGCGTTGATGCTGTCAAACGAGCTGGGCAGGCCGGCGCCGCGGGAGCGACTGCCGGACGTTTATTGGGGGCCCGATCTCGGCAACGAGCAAGCCGTTGAGCATGAGCTCAACGCATGGTCAGGCCACCTCGACATTCAACGAAGTGATGACATAGCATCCAGTGCGGCAGACTGGATGGCGAATGGCGATGTAATCGGCTGGGTTCAGGGCCGCTCTGAGTTCGGCCCACGTGCGCTTGGTAACCGCAGCATTCTTGCGGACCCGCGGCCTGCGGGAAACAAGGGCCGCATCAACGCGATGGTCAAGAAGCGCGAGGGCTATCGCCCCTTTGCGCCATCTGTACTGGAGGAGGATGCGAGCGAGTTCTTTGAGCTCCCGGACGGCACGCGGCAGCTCCCCTTCATGAACTTCGTGGTTCGTGTGCGGGAAGCCAAGCGTAACGTGCTCGGTGCGATCACACACGTTGATGGGACCGCTCGGCTGCAGACAGTATCGCGCAAGGCAAACCCCACCTACTGGGATGTAATTAATGCGTTCAAGAGGCGAACGGGCATCCCAGTTCTTCTGAATACCTCATTTAACAACAATGCCGAGCCGATCGTGGAGTCCGTGTCAGATGCGATCACCACGTTCTTGACGACTGACCTGGACGGACTTGTTGTTGGGCCGTTCCTCGTCAGAAAGCGGCCAGCATCACTGCAGGATTGGAGTGTACTGGGCGTTTCATTGCCGCCGTATGCATCCCTTCATCGTGTTCGCTCCCACACAGCGCCAGATCGTCAGGAAACGGTCTGCGAGATCCGCACGGGACGTTCCGCCCACGACAGTATGCGTATCTCACATGAGCTTTTCGAGATCTTGATGCGGATCGAGGGCGAGGCGTCGCTCGGCTGGCTTCTCGACGCAACCATGCAGGACCAGGCCAAGCGTGAAGATCTCGTGAAGGAACTGCGGCTCGTGTGGGAGCTGCGGGGCGTTCGGCTGCATCCGCCGCGCGCGGCTTGCGGCTGCAATAAAGTGCAAAGCGAAACATAGCCGGAACTCATGAGCATGGTCATGCCTATGCCTGCATGTGAGGAGGCCAGCCCATCCGACGCCCGGGGGTCATCGGGCATCCGACTGAAATCGGGCACGTCGACGCAACACCGCTCAAGAAAAGACGGAAAGTGTTGCGAGAACGCGGCCCATCACGGATAGCGCTGCTATGAAGTTCTACCGACGCAGCTCGCCGGCACCGCGATTTCAGACCGTAACGTCGGACAAGATGATACGTGAGATGTCTGCAATGACGTCTCTTGTCCAACCAGTAGCCCGGGAAGAGGCAATGCAGAGCGGTTCGAAGAATGATAGGTTCGTAGTTTCCCGGCGACGCACGGGGTTCGGCGACTGCCTGTGGTCACTGGCGGCAGCTTGGCGTTTTGCAAAGCAGACAGGACGGACGCTAGCCATCGATTGGAGGGGATCTTGCTATCTCGATGAGCCATCCACCAACGCCTTTCCAGTCTTCTTCGAACCGGTTCAAGACATTGCTGGCGTGCGGGTGATTTGCGACGACAAGATCAATCAATGTTCATTTCCGGGACCATTCTTCCCGACATGGTGGAACAAGCCATCCATCGATTGCGTCTATCGCCCGGACGAGCAGATTTTCCGGGAGCGCGACGAACTCGATCAACTGTTCCAAAGTCGCAAAGATAGTGACGCCAACACGGTTGTGTGTGATGCGTGCCTGATGTGGCGCTGCGATCAGGAGGCCGAACGAGAAATCTTTCGGAGCATCAGGCCACGACCTGAAATTCAATCTCGGATTGATGCTATCTACCGCGAGCACTTTGAATCGTACAGCGTAATCGGCATCCATGTCCGACATGGCAACGGCGAGGACATTATGGGGCATGCTCCCTACTGGGCTGACCCGGAGCGCGCCTTGCGACAGGTCTGTAATGCCATTGATAAGGCTAGGGGGTTACCCCACGCAAAACCCATGAAGGCTTTCCTGTGCACGGACAGCGCGATCGTCGTTGAGAAGGTTTCGACTATATTTCCTGATGTTTTCACGATTCCAAAACAGTTCCGGGCACCTCAGGCCGGCCCATTGCACAACGCCGCGCTCGGAGCCGAGGGCGGCGTTTCCGCGCTCATCGATATGTACCTCCTTGCGCGCTGCGATACCGTGATCCGTTTTCCCCCGACGAGCGCCTTTACGCGCTATGCGCGTCTCTTTGCCCCACGCGTTATAGAATTCGATTTGAAGGATCCGAGCCGATTGATCCTGATTGAACAAACCTCGCGAGAGCTCGTGGATTCATGAAAGTCGTAGCCCGCCTGATCGATCTGATTGCCGCTTTTTGCATCCAGCAGTATTGGCAGATCTTTTCGGGGCGGCAATTGTCTGTCCAATGTGAATCTCTGTCGCGGACTTCCACCGAAGAACAGCGCGACGCGGGGTGCGAATGTCTTCCGCTGAAGCTCGACGTCGACAACAGTGACCTTAACATGCTGCCGCCCCGGTAAACAGGTGGTAACACGTCTTCGTCTTCGACTCGGGCAGGCCGCAAGTCGAAGCTAATCGGTGGTCGGTCGCGGATGGACATATCGAAAGCGTCTCCGTTCAGCCGGCGAGTTCCGTCTTACGGTCGGTACTCGCTGGTTGAACGGGCGCTCTCGGAGATTCACTATTTTGAAGAAAGCATTCAGTGCGCGAGGTCGTGCTCCGGGATCAATCCGCCCGGCGATGTGCCAGTGCTGGACACAACAGAGCAGGGCGCGATGAAGTCGGCCGCAGTTGCGGACAAATCTAACGTACAGGTTGGTAACGTCAGCTTTCGAGTTGAAGCGGCTACTGGCGGCGGCCGCTATCTAGTCGATCGTTGCCTGACGAGAGGCGCTGGCCATTTCTTGGCTCTTCCAGTTGTGCGATCAGGAAGGAGAGCGCGGCTCGTCGCCTTATCTTCACGAAGGCGAGTGTGCTCGCGACATTGCGTAGCTGATGCACCAGCGCTGTCACAAAACACACGCAGCGTGTCTTGAACCCGCCAAGCATTCCGCGTGCGCGACATTAGGACGCAAAACGGAAGCGGATTTACATGCATCGCAGTGGCCCAAATCCTGCTACGCGTGCGGCGCGCAACAGGGGAGGAGGCGGGCGTGGGTCTGGATCTGCCAAATGACGATCTAATCAGAGGCCCGCTGCCCGAAACACATTTGGCTTGCCCCTATCAGGTCGATAAAGCCCGTGTTCATGGCGGAGAACAGAAGGCGATGTTGCTCACCGGAGCATCGCGCGGAATTGGTCATGCCACTGCCAAGCTGTTCTCGGAGGCGGGCTGGCGCATCATTTCTTGCGCGCGTCAACCGTTCGACGGCGAGCGATGCCCCTGGGAGGCAGGGAACGAAGATCATGTCCAGATCGACCTCAGCAATCATCGAATGCTGCCGCGCGCGATCACTGAGGTCAAGAAACGCTTGGCCGGTGCACCTCTGCACGCGCTTGTGAACAATGCCGGTGTTTCGCCGAAAACGCCCGCTGGCGATCGGATGACGTCGTTGACGACGTCAATCGAAACTTGGATGAAGGTGTTCCATCTCAATCTGGTGGCCCCGATCCTGTTGGCGCAGGGCTTGTTTGACGAGCTAAGAGCCGCGTCAGGATCGATCGTGAATGTGACTTCGATTGCGGGCTCGCGGGTGCACCCGTTTGCCGGCAGTGCCTATGCGACGTCGAAAGCTGCGCTTGCGAGCCTCACACGCGAAATGGCCCACGATTATGCGCCGCATGGCATTCGCGTGAATGCGATCGCGCCCGGCGAAATCAAGACGGACATGTTATCGCCCGATACAGAAGCGCGTCTCGTGCCAAGTATCCCGCTGCGCAGAGTGGGAACCCCGGATGAAGTGGCCAAGGTCATCTTTTTCCTGTGCTCAGATGCGGCCAGCTATGTCACGGGAGCCGAGGTGCCGATCAATGGTGGGCAACATCTGTGAATCGGCCGGCCTTGGCGACGCAGCTGACTTGAGCTGCAGCAGCGGTGCTTATGTTCTCCGCTGACGACGCGCGCGCAATCCGCAAAAATGCCATGAAAGCACACCGTAAGTTTACCGTCGTGCCATGAAAAGGTGTTACGGTTCTATGTCATCTCGTCAACACTTGGCGTTAGAGCGAGAGTGACATGCAAAAAGAAGCTCGCCAACCAGGACAAGGTACCAGGGAGGATGATCAAGAGAACGGAGGCCGCCTCATGCTGGATATACCTTCCTCACGTGAAAGACCTGCCTCGCAACCTGAGCCGGAGGGTAATCTCTCGGGGGAGCCGTTGCGTGAGAGCGCGCTAACCGGCATCTTCGAAATATCGAAAATACTCGCCGCTCCCTCGCGGCTCGAAGTCACGTTGGCCAACGTTGTTGGTCTTCTGCAGTCGTTTGTGCAGATGCGACACGGCATCGTCTCACTGCTCGATGACGACGGCATGCCGGACATTACAGTGGGCGCCGGCTGGAGCGAAGGCAGCGACGAACGTTATCGGATGCGATTGCCGCGGACGGCAATCGACCAGATCATCGCGACCGACAGGCCTCTTGTCGTCGAGAACGTGGCCGCCGAGCCGTTATTCAGCGCTGCCGACCGGGAAGTGCTCGGCGCCTCGGATGATATGCCAGTCTCGTTCATCGGGGTTCCGATTCGCATTGATCCGAAGGTCGTGGGTACGCTGACGGTTGACCGCATCCGCGACGATAGGTCGAGTCTCGGGCTCGAGTACGATGCACGACTGCTCGCCATGATCGCTAACCTGGTGGGACAAACAGTGAAGTTACATCGCTTGTTCGCCTGCGATCGCGAACGACTGATGGCGGAGAAAGACCGGCTACAAAAGCAAGTACTAGAGCTCAGGCAACCCGCTCGGGAGCGCAAGAAGCTACACGCCCATGGGATCATTGGGGACAGTCCAGCCCTGCGCGGGCTGCTCGAGAAGATTGCGGTTGTAGCCAGATCTAACAGCACGGTTCTGCTGCGTGGCGAATCCGGTACCGGAAAGGAACTCGTAGCCAAGGCGATTCACGAATCATCGTCCCGCGCCAGGCGCCCGTTCGTTAAGCTGAATTGCGCGGCGCTTCCTGAGACCGTCCTGGAATCCGAATTATTCGGACATGAGAAAGGCGCCTTTACCGGTGCGTTCAGCTCGCGCAAGGGGCGCTTCGAACTTGCCGACAAAGGAACGCTGTTTCTTGATGAGATCGGCGAGATCTCAGCTCCGTTCCAGGCGAAGTTGCTGCGCGTTCTGCAAGAGCAGGAGTTCGAGCGCGTCGGCAGCAACCAGACTGTTAAGGTCGATGTTCGAATAATAGCTGCGACCAACAAGAACCTTGAAGAGGCTGTCGGAAGGAGCGAGTTTCGCGCGGACCTTTACTATCGCATCAGTGTAGTTCCCTTACTGTTGCCACCTCTGCGCGAACGACGCAGTGATATTCCGCTGCTTGCGAGGGAGTTCCTCAGAAATTTCAATAACGAGAACGGCCGTACGCTGACCTTGGAGGCGAGTGCGATCGATGTACTGATGAACTGCGGCTTTCCGGGAAATGTCCGCGAACTCGAGAACTGCATCGAGCGTACAGCGACGCTGTGCGCGGGATCATCGATCGTGAGAAGTGACTTTGCATGCTGCCACGGCCAGTGCCTATCTGCGATGCTGTGGAAAGGCACGTCGGACGAGAGACCAGACCAGCCCGCACCCATGCCATCGGTGCCCGCAAAGTCCACCATTCCGCTAGCTCAGCCGACCCAGCCGGTCCAGTCTGTCGCCGGCGAACTGGCCTCACTGGGGCCTCCCGGCACAGTTCTCGTTAGTGGCGCGAAGATGGCCGACCGCGAACGGGTCATTGCGGCCATGGAAAGATCTGGCTGGGTGCAGGCGAAAGCAGCGCGCCTGCTCGGACTAACGCCGCGCCAGATTGGCTACGCGCTGAGGAAATATGGAATCGAGATAAAGCGGTTCTGAACGACGACATCGGTCGGAACTGCTACTGCGATCTCCGATAGGTAATCTCATCACAATCTGAAGGAAATGGGTCCGCCCACAAGCGCGACTTGGCCCCGAGCGTCACCGTGCGCGCTTGCGGGACTGCTGTCGAAAGGCGGGCTCACCTGGTTCGATGACAGAGGACTTTGCTCGCAGTGACATACTTAGCGTCACCTGCGGGCCATGGAATCGCGAGCAGTCGGTTGCTGAACATCTAACAAGCGTCATGCCTATCCGTCGATCAAGGTCGGACTAAGTCAACCGGTCCGCCGGCCGCTGGTGATTGGCGGCGGTGTTCTGTCGCAAGCCATGCTGGCGCGCCCTGCGGAAAGCGCTGTCGCAGTCCTGACTATGTTAGCATTCGTTCGTCGGGAGGCGGGCTAGAGGGACGCATTACCCGGTCTAAGCCTCTGTGATGGCAAGCCGATCCCAAAAGGGCGGGCGATGGTACAACACTTGCTGTGCTCTCCGCACTGTCGCAGCTTTTGGAGCAACACCGTGCACAATGTCGTCTGCATCAAACAGGTTCCGGACTCGGCGCAGATCCGCGTGCACCCCGTGACCAATACAATCATGCGTCAGGGAGTGCCGACCATCATTAACCCATATGACCTCTTCGCCCTCGAGGCCGCGCTGGAACTGCGCGATCGGTTCGGCGGCGAAATTACGGTGCTTACAATGGGACCGCCATCGGCGGAGGATTCTTTGCGAAAGGCGCTGACTTACGGCGCCGATCGCGCCGTCCTACTCACCGATCGCTGCTTTGCGGGCTCCGACACCCTGGCCACAACGTATGCACTTGCAACAGCCATCCGAAAAATCGGTAAGGAATATGGCCCGACAAACCTCATCTTCACGGGAAAGCAGACCATCGACGGCGATACGGCGCAGGTTGGGCCCGGCATCGCAAAGCGACTGGGCGTATTGCAGCTAACCTACGTTGCGAAAGTCAGATCCTTAGATCTCGCCGCCCATACAATTGAGGCGGAACGACGCTCCGAAGGTGGTGTTCAGGTGCTGCACACGAGGCTGCCGTGTCTGATCACAATGCTGGAGGCAACGAATCAGATTCGGCGCGGCGCGATGCCGGATGCGTTGCGTGCCGCGCGTGCCCAAATCGTTAAATGGAGCGCAAACGATGCCGGTATCGAAGACGTCTCCAAATGCGGCCTCAAGGGATCGCCGACCGTCGTCAAGCGAGTGTTCGCTCCCTCTGCGCGGGCTGAGAAGGCAGCGCTGGTCGAGGCCGGCGAGCAACCGGCGCAGGCGTTGATAGACGCTATTTTCAAGCATCAGCCGAAGCTCGAAGCCGATCTTGCTGCACTTGTCCGTGACACTTGACCTGGGCGAAACGGTCCAAGATGTACCAACACCATGAGGCACCCGCATCCAGTGAGCGCGCAAGATGTAGCTAGGCATCTCAGAACGCGACCATTCTGGTCCATGACGTTCTTCGATTGCTCGCGATCACCTGGGACCGCTGTTCCGTAGACCAAATTATGGCCTCGATCGATGCCCGGAGTTGAACGCGATTGGCAGGCGCATCGACAAAGGGCTGCGCATGCGTCCAGATGCCACTTTATGGACGTGTTCGACGGCGTTGAGGCGACTGCCTCTCGCGTACTTGTCACGAGCGAAGACGGATTACGTCAGCGATCGGGATCACCATGCTGGCGCCCAAACCCCCAAAGCGTTTGTCGAGCTGATCAGGGCGTGAAGCCGACCTATGTGGCACTTTGGACCAATCTCCGCGATTCAATATGCCTATACCCATCGTGAGTGGCGGCTGGCTCTTCGCCGTCTGGTGTCCGACGACCGTGCAAGCGCTGTCAGGTTCAATACACTTGCGATGAGGAGTCGGTCGCGATTTTGTCGATGTATTCAGAGTCTGTGGAGCGAGTGCACGAGTTGGCACGGTGATTGCTGTAAGCGTGCAAGAAGACATCGTGGTGGCACTCGCGAAGGTGAAACATAGCGGCGGTCTCTTTAGGAAGCTCGTGCCGGCCAGCAGCCGGCATTTCGCGCTGTTTGCTAGCGAAGGCCAAGCGCCAAGTAGATGTGGATAGTCCTTGCAATGCTGTACGAGGCTCATATCGGTGCGATCGACTGGCAGGAGCAGCAGCAGCGAGGGCCTGCGCGGCGCAATATCTCATCATGACTCTGCAAGCGTATGCTGGCCTTGCCGGGAATTCGCGGCATCGGAGTTTTCGTGCACCGGAATCCGTCTGGATCGCCGCCGCTCAGTTGATCTACGCGCTCCCTTCGATGCGAGTGAGCAGCGCTGAACATGCCGCTGCTCCGCTACCGCGAAGGTGGCCATCAAGAACGTCGCCTGGATGGTGAGCGCGAACACAAGCCCATCAAAACCAACAAACTCGCGGTTAGCCAATAATTGGGCGGATACGATATGTCTTCGTCAAAGACCGTTCCCTCCTCATCACCAGGGGTCAAATGACATCTCAAGCGTCTCGACTTACACCCGATCAGCCTCCGCAAATATGCTGCGAGTATTTGACTGAGCAGGCGCGAGCCCTGTTCGGCCCGCACCCGTTCGCTGCGGAGATGTCCGAGGACCAGATCGCTCGCCTGTTGCCTGAATATCTAGCGATGTCACAAGCGTTCCCATACCTGCAGGCGGGGTCGCAACGGGATCTCATTTTTGATGCAATGAATCACAATCGGGATATTGCGAGAGACATTGAACTGACCAGCGTGGTCGGAAATTTCATCTGTTGGGATGAGACGGGAGGTTATGGCCAAATTCTCCAGGGTGGCAAGGCGGCGCTACCCGACATTCTGGTGACCGAGAACTTCCACGCCAACCTGCTTAGAAAGGATGCGTCGCAACTACTCGGCAGAGCAATACAGCCCTACTACAGCGCCACAACGAAGCGGTACCTGCTTTCTCTCTATGCGGGATTGTCATCGAAAGATCCCTTAGTACGTTGCGCCTACATGGTCGCTTTCGAGCTACACGCTGCGGACATGATCCAGTCGCTATGGACCACTCTGGTCAAAACCTTTAAGGCGCGGCCTGACGATCTTGAGTACTTCCGCAGCCATGTCGGCGGAGAAGATCCAGCGGAGAAGTATCACGGAGAAATGACAAGCCGACTGATTGGCGAACTTATCCCGGCTGACCGTAATGATCGCTTTTTAGATGAATTCGATCGAGCCTATCGGCTCAGCCTACAGTGGTGCCGCGATCTGCTCAGAATTGTCTCACGTAAGGGAGATCATCACTCGGAGATCGAACACCATGGCCGTTGTCACTGTGGTTCTGTCAAATTCTACGTCAAAGCACCGCGCGAGCTCTCTGCAGTTCGATGCAATTGCTCAATCTGCCAAATGTCTGGATTTCTGCACCTGCTCGTACCTGGCAATAAGCTTGGCATTGAGTGCGGCGAAGAATTCCTCACGGCGTATCAGTTCAACAAGAACATCGCTCGGCACACGTTTTGCCGGGTTTGTGGCATAAAGCCATTCTATAGGCCGCGGTCGAACCCCACCGGGTTCAGCGTAAATATTCGATGCCTCGATAAAAGGACCATCGAACGCATAACAGTAAGCGAGTTCGATGGCGAGCATTGGGACCAAGCATTCCGCTCGATGCAGCAGGACCTTCAGCCCTGCGTTGAAGACAGACCCTGGAGTGAACTCGAATGGCGCGCGTAATGAATCCTAAATCCCGTCTGCTTTCAGAAGAAGCTTTGACAAAATACCGCATAGAGCTGTTGGTAAAGGGGACGGTCGTGATCGGCCCCCAGATATTGTTCACCCAAGATGACTTGGCCAAGATCGATCAGCTGCAGGCTGAGATTCCCGAAGAAGAAGTGAGGGTGGGAGATGCCGGCGACTCGCACAATGTTTTCGTCAAACGCGTGAGGGTCGACCCGCCCGGCCGCGCTCCTAGCGACGCGAGCGGTGCAGCTCCAGGGCAGATCATGGAACTACTCGAAAGGAAAGACCGCAGCTTCGCGCTAAGAAAGATTTTGGGAGCCACGTCGGATTACATGATTCGCCGATGCCAAATGCATCGGATGCCGCCTGGTTCCTTTGTTGGCATTCATCTGGATGCTGCGAGCGACCCTGATTTCGAGTACGCGGTGATCGTGCAGCTGGCGAGGGACTTCGAGGGGGGTGGGTTCGTGGTATATCCAAACGGGTACGAACACCAGGTATTCCGACCGCCATTTGGCGCCGTGCTTATCACCACATGTAAGCTCCGGCACGAGGTGAAGCCTGTGCTGTCCGGCGAGCGCAGATCGCTGGTCTATTTCTGTTCAAAACGCAGCGGCGCGAACCGCCGGATCATCGAAAGTTCTACCGCTGGCGTATGAGGTGGGGTGGCCGAAAATTCGCTTTCGAGTGAACTTGGTAAGGGGGGAGCTCTCAGGAGAGGGGGGAGCTTGGCCATCTTGTGTCACTGTCCAAAGGCGGCCAGGGCGATGAGCATGTGGAAGAGTTGCAACGGAACGAGCCCGATCTTGCCGCCCAGACCCGATTCGTTCAACCTGCGCGAGCCCAGCTGCTGCGCTTGATCCGAGCCGGAGCGACCGCGTACAAACCTTCCAGCAGATCGTCAATGATCAGGATGGCTACGATACCGCCTGTCCGTGCCCGGGAACGATGCTGGCGTTACTGGCGGTGGCGCCCACTGGTCGCTTCTGTTGGTTGTTCGGCGCGTGCCTACCGCGCCGGTTGCCTATCACTATGACTCCGCCTGGTCTTCCAACAGTACCGTTGCAGAACAGCTCGCCGCACGTCTGGGCTTCCGCCTGCAAGCGGCCCGCTGGCCCGGCAGCAGAACGGCCATGATTGCGAGGTCTACGTGGTAGAGGCGACGCGAGCGCTGATTGGACGATTGGCGCGGGGCGAGCGGCCAGACAATGAGCCGATGCACCTCGAGCACCTCATCGCCGATCGGCCAGCCCTTCAGGAGCGACTTAAGGGCGGTCGCGATTGGAGCGGACAGAACTCGAGCTAGACGAGCGTCAGGTACCGCGCGCGATCGAAAGCAGGGACAAGTTCCGATGAATTGAGCGGTTGAAGATATGGCCGCTGTGATCTCGATCAAACCATTCGCAGTAGGTGGTGCTGTAGATCGCGGGCCGCGGCCCTATCGCGCGCAATCACAAGGCACTCCACCGTGCCAGCCTCTTGGTCGGCGGCAAGCGGGATCACGCCCTCCTTGCGTGTGCGGTCGAACAGAAATCCTTCCCTGACCAAACGATCATGCGCTATTTTGAGGGATCCTGATCGAACATTTCTTACGGATAGAATAACGTTGCAACCGGAATAGTCGAATCCCAGCAGCCGGACGGCAATGCTGTGTAACACCGAGCCGCCACCCCAACGGCCGTTCGCTTCATTAAACAGCAACCGTCCGTCAGTAGCGAAAATGGCGTCAATGTTGATCATTCCGCGATATCCCAGGTTTCGCGCAAGCGCCACAAATCGGTAGGCATGCGCCTGGGCAGTCAACCATTGCTCGTTCCCCAGGTCGCTTGGAAGCTCAAGTCCTGTCCAGATCAGAGCTCTCTCAGATCGATCCGCGCTTTTACACAGTCGTATGTTTCCACTGTTCCTGAAAACGATTGAACCATCATCCTCGATTTCATACTCGAGATAGAACAAAGACTTCGCCAAGTGGTAGGACTCAACGACCAGCGTCTTACAGGATGCCGTTGTCATCTCAGACCAAAGCGCGTCAGGATCAAAGGACGGCCATGGAATCCGCCGGGTATCTCTTGCCCCAGGTAGTGGATCGCTTTCATTGCCGGTCAGAATGACATTTCCGACCCCACCGGCTCCATTATCCAGCTTTACGATGACGCTGCCGGTCTGGGTTCTGAGCGAAGCGACCGCTCTGAATAGTTCGTTCGAGTCCGTCGTGACAGATCCATTGGGCAGCGGAAGTGCGACGCTTGTCGCCAATTGACGGAAGTGGCTCTTGCGGTTCAACAGATCAGGCCCTCGCTGCAGAGCGAAGTCGTCGCCGATCTGCGGTATGCCCAGCATGGCCGCCAGGCGTGCGACGCCTTCAGTAGAGTAGCAGGGATACAATCGCCAGGTTGAGTTCTGACGAATATGTCTGGCGATTCGCTCAACAACAGTCTTGGACAGGAGTGTGCAATCATCAAGGACCGGCGATTGGCTGCCGCCTTGAGGTACAAGCAGACAGAGACTCGATGCGTCGAAATCGAGCGTCGCGCCAATGAAGGATAGCAGATCCGCCGGGATGACTACCGGGGAGACTATCAGGTCACCCTCACGAGCAAACCACGCTGAACGGTATGCCGAGGTGGCGGCCAGCGAAAGTTGAGCTGGTGACAGATCGGCGCCCGACATTTGAGCCGTACCGGCATTCATGATCAGGATCCGCGGCATCCGCGACCTCCGGATATCTTGAAGCGATCAGAAAGGGATCGTGATGCAACAATGCTGAACTTGCTGCGCCGTGGTGAGGCACTGAGCGAAGCTTGATTTCGCGCGGTCTTGCTCCGAGAGAGGATAGGTCGGTGCGTTCTCATCGACCATTGCAGCCCCACAAAATGCGGCCTGCTGAACCTGAGGATCGCTATCCGCTCTCCCTTCCGCACGCCGAGCTGATTGAAGGCGCGAGCGATACGCTCAGTCTGTCGGTTGAGGCTGACGTAGCTGAGAGGCTGCTCTTCGAAATGGATCGCAGTGTTGTCGCGAGCATACGTAGCGTTTCGGTCGATCAGGTTGCAGAGATCCAACAACCTATTCATGCGCCTCGCGCCCGCATATTACGTTTCCGCCGCAACCCGGAATTGCTTGGCGAGGTCCCGATCACATGATTCGGTCTCCCCTTGTACAGGCTATGATCACACGGCCTTGGAGGGATGATGGTTCTCATGGGTTGCGAACAATGGATATTGCTTGAGGGATCTCGGCCGATTGATCTCTCTCTTTGCTCTCCTGGGCGGTCGTGTGCATCTGTCCGTAGTGATAAACACACCACGAAGACAGTTTCTTGCCGCGTCTTTGATATACAGGCTCGCCGCACATATAGGCCTCTCTGGCATCTCCATCTTTGAAGCCGATGATGCAACGGCATTGGCCTTCAATATGGTCGATCAACAGGACCTTCTTGAGGCCGTCGGGCTCTTTCAACTTGCTGCTCCATAATGCCAACCAATATCTTCCGATGCCGCGCTGGCCACGCGGAGCGACAATTGCAGCTTAGGCTCGTTGAAAACCTGCGCAGGCCCGCCGTCTGTCGCACCTTTGCGCGATGGAAATGCCTTGCTACCACGGGAAAGCAGTAACAGAGCGGAAAGTCGGTTCGGCAAACTGATTTTGGCGCGGTGCCGCGCCAGAGGAGGGGCTTGGTTCAGATTCGGGAAGCAGCGGCCCCCACTTAGGGGTTCGGATGGAGGCCTACGTCGCTCAATTCTGACCTCGTCGGCTCTCTGGTGCCCCGGGCCAGAACAGCCACGTAGTCTCGCTTCCGGAATGGCGAGCCTTTCAAAGCTACGCTCGAGCCATAGCGCCGCAATTGGGACTCGCAGAACCCTTCCGACCGACCCGCCACGGGGGATGAGGATCCTGACTGACCATGGGGACGAGGATCTGACCAGCTGAGACATTCGCAATCCTTCACAATCCCGGCGGCAGACCGAGATAGGTGCCCACCTCAAAATCGTACAACTTAACGTTACGTCCGATTCAAGCCCTTTTATGGAGCCGTATGTACGTGGCCAAGCTCCCAAATCGGTCCGCCGTCCGGTCTCGTGTCGCACGCATTCGGCGCGGCGATTTGCGTCAAGAAAGTTCGTCTCCCTTTGATCGGGGCCGTTGCCGATAAGCCCATTGTCGGAAACCCCTTTTGCGACCAAGTGCTCACTACCTTTGCAGCCGATTGCCCCCCTGACCTCCGCTGCCGTCATCGGATAGCTCGGTCACTTCCATCCGACGCTGATTTGCAATGCGAAATCCGGCATGCGGCCGATAGTTTTCGATGAGGTCGGCCTGACGGGGCGCAGCCTGTAGCCCTTGGGGAGGGCGAAGAACGGTCCTGCGAATCTGCCGGCGGCCGTCAATCAAAACGCACGTCGCGGTCACTGACTTCGCCTGGCGCCAGGATTATCGCAGCGTCTGATACAGGCGGTACAGCAACCGCGCGCGAGGTTCAATCGACCAGATGTAGAGTTGCTCATAGTGCGTATGCGCGCCCTTGCCGTCAACGCCAAGGCCATCAAGGGTCGCGGTATGCGGCGCGGTGAAATTGCTATCGGAGCCGCCGCCGCTGAACGCGTCGAGCAGCTCGAAGCCAAGTTCGGCGGCGAGCTTTTTAGCGTGTGCGTAAAGTGCGGCACCGGCGCTGGTCTTCTCATATGGCGGACGGTTCAATCCGCCTGATAGTTCACGCTGACGCCCTCGGTGCGCGAGGTGACGCCGAGAATCTTCGGCACCAGCTCGTCGGCATGGGCCATGGTCGGGACGCGCATGTCGACTTGTGCATAGGCCAGTTCCGCGACGACGTTGGGCCTGGTGCCGCCGCGGACGACGCCGACATTGACGGTGATGCCGCGCGTGAGATCGTTCATCGCCTCCAGCGTCTGGATCACATGGGCGAGTTCCCGGATCGCGCTGCGGCCGTCCTCGGGTCGCGTACCTGCATGCGCGGGAGCGCCCTTGATGAATACGTCAAAGCGCGCAACGCCCTTGCGCCCCGTGATGACCTTGCCCCCGTCGCGCGCCGGCTCGGTCACCAGTACGTATTTGGCCTTGCGGCCCTCGGCCTCGATCAGCGCGCGCGAGGTTGGGCTGCCGATCTCTTCGTCCGAGACGTAGAGGTGCGTGATGCCGAGCGGCGGGCGTGCATCATCGGCGGAGATTTGCCGGAATGCGTGATAGGCCAGGTAGGCACCGCCTTTCATGTCGTAGATCCCGGGGCCGAACGCACGGTCGCCCTCGATCTTGAATGGTAGCCGTTCGATGGATCCCACCGGATGAACTGTGTCGAGATGGCTCAACACCAGAATGCCTGGTACGCCCTGCCCCCAAGAAGAGCGGGTGACCAAATGATCTCCGCAGCCGTCACGCCCCGCAACGCGCTCAACGCTGGCTGGCAGGTCGCGATAACCTGCTGCGACAACATCAGCCAGTTTGTTGATCTGATCCGGTCGCTCCGTCGGAGATTCGATCAGGACCCAGCGGCGAATGCCCTCGAGAATCTGGGCGATCTCGAACGCGTTGCTGGACATAGTTGTCTGACGTCTTTGAATTCGGCTTCTCATCGCTTCTGCAAGATCATGACATCACCATGTACTCACATCAGAATTGAGCCCGAAGATCTAGAGAAGCGCCAACCGTAGTGACCTGGGGCGTGCCTCTGGACCCGATCCTTGCTGCGGCAACAAAACTACTCGCCTGTCGATCACAACTGATCTACCAAAGCTGGTAGTTTTCGACGGGATTATGCAGGCCGAGGAAGTACTGGAGTTGACGTTCTGGTAAGCTGTGGTTGGATCTACTCAGGACCTTACTGGGATATCGGAAAAGCGCATTGTCCTGACCAGGTAACCCGCACGCGTCCCGACGCGGAAGGTCGCAGACCGGCGCAAGCATAGCACGACAGGCGAAGCGCCGAAATCGCCGGAGCTGATAAGGCCTTTCAATACGAGCTAAAATTTGTGAAACTAGGCGCGGCCCGGGGAATCGTTCGATGACTGGCGTGGAAGCGACCAGGGATTGAGGCCATCGACCGTTCTGCTCTCCCGACGGGATCTGCGCCAAAGATCGCACTCAGTCAAAAGTACGAAGCGCGCCCCGGAAGTTGATCAATGGACTGCCATCGCTTTGTCGGGTCGCGATAATTCGTCCGATAAAGACGGTGTGTGTGCCAAGCACCTTGTGGTCATACAAAACGCATTCGAGCGCGCAAAATGCGTTGGGCAATAGCGGTACATCGAGGACGCCCTGATCCCAGGGCGCGGTATCGAAGCGGTGAAGGCCTTTCGCCCCATCCTCACCGCCAAAACGCAAGGCAAGGTCCTCCTGGTCACTGCGGAGAACGCTGACTCCAAAGCTGCCATTGGCAAGGATGTCATCATGTGCTTCGGAGCGGGCATTGATGCCAACGACCAGGCACGGCGGCTCCATGCAGATGGACGTCACAGAACTCACCGTCAGTCCCCGTCTTCCGGCTGCCGTCCCGGTCGTCACGATGGCGACACCACTTGGCAGGCTTTGCATGGCATGGCGGAACTCTGCCGGTCGGATAGACGGCATATCCCGAATCGCAGGAGAGAACTGGTGGGTCATGATCAGCCTCTGCAGTTGAACCCCACTTCTAGTGTCTCCACACCAGAGACGACTTTGATCCCTGTTGGGCCTGTAATGGGGTACCCGGTTTCAAAATTGCGTGACGAGTAGGCTCAGATTGAGACCGAGTATGCCTTTGATGTCCTCTGGATCAGCTACAGTCATGACCGGACGGACGTGCAATATCTCGGCGCGTTACGTTGGATGGCGATCGCGGCGGCGGAACTGAGAATTGTCGCCGCCACTGTTTCAACAGGGCCCCCATCAAACAGCGAACCGTGCTGAGCAGCCCGGCGACGCGCCAGTGCACATGGAGCGGTGGTCGCGCTCCGACCAGCTGGGCTGGAACCTCGCCGGGCCTCGTGCGGACCGGATGATGCCGATTGCGGCATCGGCCCGCGCCTGCCAGAGTGTCTCCGCATGTAGACGGCATCGGCGCACCTAATGTACTTTTAGGAGAACACGTGTTTTTGCCTCGAGAAGATGCTGATCGAGCGTCGCGTGCAGCGTACCACGCAGCTCCGGCGGGATTGAGCTATCTGTATCGATCAATTCCCGAAACTTGCGAATGATGTGTTCTATCACTGCAATAGATCCGAGTGTCTCAATCCTCTGCCAGGACATCATCGATTATCTCCTTTGGCGCGCAGCGCTTCGTCGTGGGTTCTCACCTCGGCAACCCGGGCTGCAACAGGCTCTCTTCGATAAGAAAGTTGGCTCTAGCGTCCCGTGCTCAACGCGAATTGGCGTCAGGCCGAGCTCAGGCGGCGCACGCTCCTTGAAATTCAGCAGAAGTGACGTGCATTCCTGGCTGCAATATTTTTGCGCTCGTGAGCTGCAGACTTGGTCGCAATACTGGAACATCGGCCAACTCGGTTCTCAGGCGTTCGAAACCGCGATGAGGCGCTTCAGTCGAGCGGCTGCGGCGCCGCGATCAAGTGATTCTTGTCCAAGTGCTACGCCTTCCTGCAGTGTCGAGGCCCGCCCGGCCACGACCAACGCCGCCGCCGCGTTCAAAAGCGCGGCGTCGCGAAATGGACCTGATGCGCCATCAAGCGCATTTTGCAGCGTAACGGCATTAGCCTCCGCATCGCTGCGCTCCAGCGCGTCGTTGCGGCAGCGGCGGAGCCCGGCTTGTTCCGGCGTCACTTCGAAGGTGCGGACTATACCTGCCTCAAGCGCAGCGACAAATGATGGGCCGGTGAGGGTTAGTTCGTCGAGCCCGTCCGAGCCATGAACAACCCAAGCCGACTCGGCACCAAGGTTCTTCAAGACGCACGCCAGAGGCTGCACCCATTCGGGAGACAAAGCCCCAACGATCTGCCGCTTGACCCCGGCCGGATTGCACAGAGCCTCGATCAGATTAAAGATCGTATGGGTTCCAACTGCGTTCCGGATCTGCCCAATGCGCTGCATCGCCGGATAATGGGCTGACGCAAACATGAAGCCGATGTCGGCTTCCTGCACACAACGTGCGATGGCCTCAGGCTTGAGATCGACCTTCACACCGAGGCGCGCCAACACGTCTGCGGTGCTTGAACCAAAAGACGCAGCGCGGTTGACATGCTTGGCGACAGGAATGCCGGCCCCGGCGACGATGAAGGAAGCGCAGGTCGACACCTTGACGGAATACATAAGGGTCTCGCTCGTGCCAGCGAGACCGACGGGCTCGCATGCCACCTCGACCCGCGGCATTCTATTCCGCATGGCCGAGGTGGCGCCGGTGACTTCTTCGACCGTCTCGCCCCGGACCCGCATCCCCATCAACAAGGCACCGATTTGCGAGGGAGTTGCGTAACCCGACATCATGCTGTCGAAGGCTGACGCAGTTTCGTCACGCGTCAGAGCGGCGCCTGTGGCAACTTTGCCGATGATCGATCTAAGAACTTCCATCGATTACACGTTCCCTGTCCAAACCTTGAGCTCTTCCGTTCAGCGAGACATCGTTGAAGAGACCCGGCACCGATTGCCTTGATGCAGCGGCCCGCCCCACGCGGCATGGCCTCATTGACGCTTGAGGCGGCAGTTGGTTGTGTGTGGGCACACTTGGCGAGGCTACAACCTGACGCAACGTGAGGGTCAAGCTCTCCATTTCGGTGGTGCCGTCGAGAGGAGATCATCGACCAGCTAGAACACTGCAGTTTCTTGTCGTAGGACCGATGACACTGCCTCGCGCCCGGTGGCCGCGTCCGCAGCGGTCTGTTTACCGCGGTGTTCCGGCCGGATCACCGCATCCTACAAGCCTTTTAGCCTTCGGGCGCCGCCGTGGTGAAGCGTTGAAACGGCAAACGAACAGCCGGCACATCGTCACTTCGATTCGCTGCTTTTCTTGCCAGTGTCTCGCACGGAGATCACGTGGCGACATTGCTGACTGAGGCTCGCCTGCTTGGATCTGAGGCAGGCAGTGATAGCTGCGCGATCTGGTATGTGGCTGCTACAAAGGCGGAATACGTCCTCCATGCAGGCCTCTTTCTCTTCTGCGGTCGGCGTTTGATCGCGCGCGTTGACCGGCCCGGGGATTACAGCTGTCATTGCGACGACAAGAGCGATGGCGCAGTGGTAGATTGTGAGGCGCGGAGTTAACTGACTTCGTTGATTTTGAGTCATGATATCCTTTCAAGTCCGTGTAGCTAGGTTATTGTCCTGTGCGCGGAGCGCGACATGACCTGTCAACCGGTAAACAGGCCGGAACTGCTTAAGGACGGTGCCGGCATGCTCGTGCTTCCGCTTTTGCGGTCCGCACGGTGCTGGTCATCTGTCCGGCACGACAGAAACGACACGTGCCCTAGTGGCGCAGCACCACTAACCGTGGAAGCACTGGCGGCTGAGCTGGTCCAGCAAGTGATCATTCTGGAACTTCCAGTTGTTCGGTGCATGCCTCGACGTCGCGAGGCATTCTGGCGCCTGACATGTGCTTAGGTACTCTGGCTCACCGTACCGCCAACCGACTAATGACGCCGTAGCAGGGAAGGGCTCGTGCCAGCTATCGCGAGGCAGAGAGAGCAGGCAAAAGGGGCAGGTGCGCCCAAGCCACTGTTGATGATGCATTCGATCGTTCAGAGCGAACCATGATGGCGCGCGCCGAGACTATGTTTGGTGTAATCGCGCCTGTGCTCCGCGATATGTGAAGACCTTGGGTGGCGTATCTGGGACGGAGCCTCCATCGTCCGCTCTGCCGAGGCGACGGTGGTGGGAGCGCCTACCGTGCAGAGCTCGAAACGCGCGATTTCGTCCAGCCGCGACAGGAACAACTCCGACGCAGCGCGGACAAGGATGCACCTGGAGGATCTTATCGTCCTGATCGAGTCGCGCCAGGCGAGTTTAGATGTCTGAAACATTCGCAATTCTCATGACCTGTCCGGAACGGTCTGGATTGTCGGACGTGGTTCCCGCTTGTCGAGGATCGTACAATCTAACGCTACGTGCGGTTCAAGCCCCTTCGTGCGTCTGATCGCCTGAGGATGTCGGAGCTGTGCATTCTTCGTAAGAGCCTCGGCTGCAAAGCGCACTGTGGTGTTTCAGAATAGCGGCTGTGCATGCGACTGTCCGCTTCGCAACCGTGGCTCCGACCGTCGCTGTTACGTGATTATACGGAGCGCCGGTGTCGCATTTCTTTGATCTGCGAATTGCATGCTCGCGGCATGAATCCGAAAAGTAAACTCTACCAACCCGACCACTGGCGAGGCCGTGCGGAAGCAACGCGAAAGAAAGCGGAAGCGCTCGCTGACGGAAAAGCCAAAGACAGGCTGCTCAAAATTGCCGTGGAATACGACAAGCTGGCTCGGCGCGCCCACGTGTGGCAGATGCACAAAGAGGAGGACGAGACCTGGCATGAGGAAGAGCTGTAGAGCGTCCCTTCGGATCATCAAAAGGCGCCAGCCTGTTGATCGCTAGCCAACCCAATGGCCACGCAAATGTCGCTCAGCGAGCAAGTCAGTGCCTGGAAGGGACGTTGAGGGGCATCAGGGTGGCGCATCCTGACGGTCCTGTGCCGCGCTCCAGATCGCGACATATATGTGAAGGCGGAGCAGTCCGCCTGCCGAACGCTCCTTCAGGCCTACTTGTTTAGTCAGCTTCTCGAAAGCTAATTCTCATATAAAAAAATGCGCAACTTACACCTCAATTTGCAGTCGATGCGTCGCAGTTAACGCGGAAGCCCGTATGCCATCTGCGCCGGAACGCTCAGCTGTTACAGGTCCAGTGTTTGGAACTTCGTCGCGGCTGCAGTTGCATATCAGTTTCGCCAATTCGAGACATCTGCGTCATGCCTCAACATTTCCTTTACGTTGGTCCGAGGGGCAGATTTCCAGGTAGTCGGGCGAAGTGTGCGCTGGAACCAAGTCTGTGAAAGAGGTCTCCACGTCCGGTTGATGGTCTGCAGATGGTGCGGCCGCGGCCTGCGAGAGGCGTCGGAAAGCTCCTCGCGCCTCTGCCGTCCGCGAGGATTATTTCAGAAGAACGCTGCGATGATAAAGTAGAGTCCAGCCCAAAGCAGCGCATTTACGAGGAGTGCGGCCAGAGGCCAAAGGTTCCACCTCTTTTGCGCGTGCCGGGAGCGACAATCGCAGCGGTAGTGCTTGATCGGTGGGGGCTTTGGTGCGCGCCAATGCGTCATTTCATCAGACGTCGCGCTGGTCCCCCGAAAAATGCCGAGCTTTGCATGCCTCATACCACTCATAAGTTGGTAGTCCTCTTTCATAAGGAGAGTATCAGATCGTTGTCTGTTGCGCGGCGATCCTCCGGTCGATGTATGCTCGTGTATCGTCGGTACAGTTAAGGTCGCTTTCCGTCACCGCAGCAATCTACATGCCACGACGCAGAAGTATCGGTACCGCTTTGCTGCCAACAAAAGCGCGTCTGTCGGGCGTTGGCGATACAGAGTCGCTGCCAGAGGTCGGATTCGCGACGTCCATGTCTGAAAGACGACACCCGCAATGGCAGCAAAAGGCGCTGCGCTTCGCGAGCGCGATGCCATGAACAATGAGTTGGGACTTGCATCGTAGTGACGCGGGAAGATCGGTCGGCGGTCGCCCAGATTGAGATCGACTAATCATTGTTTCTGACCGTTAGCTTACGAGGAGACACCGAGATGGCAGGCGACCCGCTGGATGCTACCAGCTCCAAGACAGTTCATGTCAGGCGTCCGCGGCTCTGGTGCAGGCGGCATAGAGGGTCGAACTCGACGACAAGCTGTGAATGATCAAGTGCGATCTCACCAAGCAGTTAATCGCCGGGCAGCATCGACTGGTGCCATCAGTGGCTTTGCGAGTCGTCATGGAGTGTGGATGTCGAAGGTCCTACGGGAGCATGCCATGATGACGACCAATTCGTTGGAGAGGAGGAGCCGCCAGTGTCTTGTGCTCAAGCAGGTAGCCATGAAACATGAATGCCCACTAACGCTTGCTCGAAGCGCGGGAGAGCGATGGCGGGCATCAGTGTTACTGATGGGCGCTCTATTCGTCGATGTGCGACCAATACTGGCTGGCATCGGTGAGTAAGATGCGTCGCATGAGAGGGGCTCGATGACAGAGTTGCTTCATGACGGGAAGTTGCGATTGGCGGACTGATTCGCTATCGCCCAGATCGTTACCGCCGTACTCAGGCAATCAGTGGCCCCTGAGAGCGTTCGGCCCACAATGCGATCGAAGACTATAGCAGGAGAACGAGTGATGATGGACATCTGCGGTTTGCTCAGATGGTGCTCTGAAGAGCGGTATAGGAGCGCTGGGCCGAGGATCGAACCGGTTTACGAGTTGCGAGACAACGTCATCTGCATCGAGTTCAAGGCCCTCCGAAAGGCAGAGGAGCGGGCGTGCGAGCGCGGCTGATAGAGAAGCTGGAGGCCGGCCGCGTGCAACACGGCCGGTTCGCTACGGTTCCGGGATCAGGTCCTTGCGGCGTGTTCTTTGTGCAGGGGCCTTGCGGGTGTGAACTAAAGATAACTGGATTTGTCCGTCCTGGCTGGGAGCATGTCGCTGTCTCGACGCCGCGGCGCTGTCCGAACTGGGAAGAGATGTGCTTTGTCAAGGACCTGTTCTGGGATGAAGAGGAGTGCGTCATGCAACTGCATCCGCCACATTCGCAGTATGTGAATAACAGCCGATATTGCCTTCACCTGTGGAGACCCACTCATCGGGACATCCCGATGCCGCCGCCGAGCTTTGTAGGCATCGTTGGACTGGGGCCCTCAGACGCGGCAATGTTGTTCGCGCGGATCAGCGCGACACCATGATGAGCTGAGTTATTAATATCCAAGCGGAAGGTGACGCCGAGCGGCTGCAGAAGCACCGATTCGGCGCCGCCGAACTGACGCGTCAAAAGCGGGTATATGTCAGGATCGATCGGCGGTTGCCGTGTGCGGGGGCTGAGCCTGAATTAGCTGCGATCAACTGGGAGCAGCTAACAGTGCACTGATCCCGGAAAGATCGCGGAGCCGTGCTGAAGGCGCTTCGCCAGCAACAACAGTCGACGCGACCGGTCACAAGGCAATCAGTGCGCGATCCGAGGACGCGAATGGCGCACTTCTTTGGCGCGAGAAGTGTGTGCCGAGGCGAAATAACGCAATGATGGTGAATCGAGGCCAACGCGACCGTCGAATTCGGTTTGACGAAGGAGGCGTTGTCGAATTTACTGTTCGGTCAGATCAGATGGGTGAGTTGTTCAAAAGTCTCGCCGATCGCTACAGGAACCCGAATCGACATGATATATCGACTGTCGCCACACAAAGGATAACGTGAGTGTTTCGGAGGTTGCAACAGACCCGAGGCCCGCGAGTGAATCTTTCGCGATCGATGCCGGACAGCCGCAGCGCCTCCGACAGCGCACCCACGGCAGGGAACATGGATGTGGCGCCCTGAACGCGCGCCCGACGTGTTAGCGAAGCTCACCGCGGCCCTTCGGACGCTGGAGGAGCACGCTCAAGAGAAGCTCTCTGGAAGTAGTGCGGCGAGGAGAGAATGTTCAGAGAGAGGCTGGCCGGTCACTCAGGTTGATGAGCTTGTGCCCTGGCGCGTCAAAGCCTGAATGGGCTGCGCTTGCACACAAGCAGGACCGTTGGCCCGTTAGACTTTCCTGATAGCTGGCTAATTTCCTTGTTGGGAGTTTCGACGCCTTTAGCCCTTGAGCGTAGGGCTAAGGGCGGGCATCACGCATCCAACACACGCGGCACAAGCTGTTTTTTCGGTTTGCTTCGGAATCGTCGCAGGCCCGTTTCTCTACTGACCTCGTCAGCCAAACAGCTGCTGTCAGCGACAATGCGTGCCGTAGCACCAGCGCGCGAACGACACGACGCTCGCCACGCGCTGCGCAACAATCCTTGCCCTTGTCCTCGTCACTGCGCTTTCGCTGAGGTCCGGCTCTGGTTGAAGATCTCAAAACCGGACCAAAGTTGATAACACTACGCACCGTGTTCGTTCCAAGCAAACGTTTGCGCCGAGCCGATTACAAGGTCATTTAACAATTTTCGAATTTACGGCCTTGACCCCTCTCCGCGGAGCGGGCGCAAGCTGGCTATTAGTTTGATCTGGAAGATGTCGTCTGGTGGTTTTCATATGATCCCAGTCTCACACCGGGTGCAGCACGGGCGCGACTCGGCGTTGGTCAGGCCGGTGGATCAAACGCTGTCGCTGCCACGCCCGCACTGGTTGAAGTTAGCAGAAACGTGACTCGGCGCCCAAAAGCCCCACGCATACACGGGGCAAGCGCTGTCCCTACCACGCACCACTAACTTCGACGTCACCGTACAGGGACTAGCTTTCCGAAAGCTGACGAACCCGACGCGATTCACAAAAGCGAAAGCTGCGGGTGTGGGTCGATGCCCTTCTGGAACCCACCCATCTGTCCAGCGGAAATCCGATTTAACGGTATGATCAAGCATAGACATAAGCCGATCTCTTCAAAGAGATCGTGAAACTCGCATATGCCATGTGCCGCGAGAAGGTGTCAGCAGAAGTCCATCGATATTTGCAAAGGCGCGGCTCTGCGACATCGCAGGAAAGACGATCCATTATCTCTGGACTTCGACTACAGCTGGGCCCATCCGATCAAGCTCGAAAGTGATCGGCAACATGCCAACGAACGGCCCTTCATTATTACTCGATGCCGCCGGTCGCGTCCCGAGGGAGATGTCGGCGGTGTGTCGGACGATGTCGAATACCTCGATGTCAAAGGTCATCCGTTGTTCCCGAGCACGAACACTGCGCCCGCGCGGCCCAGATAGATTTGATCGCTGCCGGTCGTCTTCGCATTGTCCGGAAAATGGAAGGCGCGTCAGCCGCTGGACCGACCGGGCGCATACACTTCCAACCGCGAGAGAAGATCGACCGCGGTCAAGTGCGGAGCCGCCGGTATGCCGTTTTGCAACCAGAGCAATGACGAGGCATCGGGTCCCATGCGGCCGGAAGGCCTCTCGGCCGCGAGGAAGGCGGGTTCTGAAGCTCATGAAACCCCGCGACGATTGAGAGGCGCGGGGCAGTTTCCTTTTGGAAATGTGGCGATGCATTGATTCGGCGACGGCCTCGTCAGCTTCTGGAAAGCCCATCCATAATAGGATCAGCTCAATTGATTTCTTGGACCTGAGGCTAGCATGGACCCGCACAATTTCGATCCATCCAATGTCCCAGCTTGGACTCGGGCGCAGCAGGCTGTTCCGGACGAGCACCAGGGGGGCCATGACGCGCAAGGGGTCTTTGAGCAGCACTTGACCGAGGCGCGCCCAGCCAATCCGGGTCCTGTCTCCGGTGGCGGCCGCAACCACCATCCCCATCTCTCTACAGAACAGCGGGACACTATCGACAAGGCGATTGCCCAATATGAGGCTCAGAAGAGCCCGACGCCGAAGACAGTTAAGCGCTACACTCAGGCGCTTCGTCGACTAGGAAATCATCTTGGCGCTCATCGCCAAACGATTGATCTGGGGGATCATGAGGCCCTGGTCCGTTACGTCAAGACCAACTTCCCGAAGGACGAAGACATGAAGAAGGGGTTGGGTGTCCTTCGTGCGTATCATGATCCGAGCTTTGTATCTTCTGGCGGGCGGCCGCGCACAATGCCCTCAGCGGACGACGCGCCCCTCTCAGAGCGGCTTAAGGCCAGCGGCATGACGCCGGGCAGCGTCGCTCTTTATGATCGTAGTCTTCGCAGATTTTCTAAAGCGCTTAATCGTGCGGGCTACTCGATATCCGGGCTAGACCACGCCGCGCGCATTGAATTCGCTCAGAAGTGGTCCCCGAAGGACGAGCATATATTGATCGCGTTAAAGAAGGTTGGCGAGGCCGAGGGCGTTTCCGGAGCGGGTGCGTCCCGGAAGCCCAGCGGTCATGCTGGCCCGTCGCCCACATTGCATCTTTACCCCGATGACGCTCGCATCATAGATGACCTGGAAAAGGCAGAGCTGAGCATGCTAAAACCCGAGGACAGCCGGAGAAAAGTTGTTCAACATCTGGCCCACAACCAACGAAGATTCGGTGCTTGGCTTCAAGGGGAGGGGCGAGGGAGCATAGTGAGCCGACTCACCGGCACCAGTGAGCAGCAAAAGTCTTTGAACGACGATCACATGGACTTTAAAAAAGCCAGTCGAAACGCTGACATGGGCTTCGATCGTCTTCGGAGCTACCTATTGCTCGTCGAGGCGAACGCTGCGCTGGGCGTCTCCCCTGACCAGACGGGTGGACAGCCGCGGCCTGGCGAGTCGAACTCAACGTGGTCGCCGCACCTGCCGTCCGATTTCGAGTGGCCGACGCCGGAAGCGGTGCCAGATGGGTCGTCCGCGATCTACCGAGGTCTCGACTCTTTGGTTGATCTGCCGCACTCCTTGCAGGAGGTGAGAGACGATGCTCAGTCCGCGGGTGGGGCTGCGGGGAGACCGCCGCTCTTCACCGGACCATCTAACACGCCAGCTCAGTCGTCAGACATCTACTGCGGTCTCAATTCTTTCGTTGATCTCCCATACACACCGCAGCAGATGCAAGACGATGCTGAGTCCGCGCCGGTGGGTAGGGCTGCCGCCGGACCGCCGCTCTTCATCGGGCCACCTGACACGCCAGCTCAGTCGTTAGACATCTACAGCGGTCTCAATTCTCTCGTGGATTTGCCGTACACACCGCCGCAGGTGCGAGACGATGCTCAGTCAGCGCCGATGGGTGGGGCTGCGGGGAGACCGCCGCTCTTCACCGAACCATCAGACGCGCCAGCTCAGTCGTCAGACATCTACCGCGGTCTCAACTCTTTGGTTGACTTGCCGTACACGCCGCAGCAGATGCGAGATGATGCTCAATCAACGCCGGTGGGTGGGGCTGCGGGGAGACCGCCGCTCTTCACCGAACCATCAGACGCGCCAGCTCAGTCGTCAGACATCTACCGCGGTCTCAACTCTTTGGTTGACTTGCCGTACACGCCGCAGCAGATGCGAGATGATGCTCAATCAGCGCCGGTGGGTGGGGCTGCACGAAGACCGCCGCTCTTCACCGAACCATCCTACTCGCGAGCTCAGTCGTCGGACATCTACCCCGATCTCAGCTCTTTGGTTGATTTGCCGTACACACCGCCGCAGCTGCGAGACGATGCTCAGTCAGCGCCCTTGGGTGGGGCTGCCGCCAGACCGCCGCTCTTCACCGAGCCACCAGACACGCCAGCTCAGTCGTCGGACATCTACCGCGGGCTCAACTCTTTGGTTGATTTGCCGTACACGCCGCAGCAGATGCGAGACGATGCTCAGTCAGCGCCCTTGGGTGGGGCTGCCGCCACACCGCCGCTCTTCACCGAACCACCACACACGCCAGCTCAGTCGACGGACATCTACCGGGGGCTCAACTCTTTCGTTGATTTGCCGTACACACCGCGGCAGATGCAAGATGATGCTCAGTCAGCGCCGGTGCTCAACTCCGGCGGTAAACCCGAATTCTTCGTCGGGCGGTCGGGCGTGCTTCAGGAACTTGAGGACATCGGATACCGAGCCGGCGAGGATTGGCAAGATGGCTCCAAGCCGGTACCGGAGTTCCTGCTCGGTGTCCTGGATAACATCGAGGGCCGGCCGGCCCAGTTCAGCGGCCCAATGAAGGTCTCCATGAACGGTGAGACCTACTCGATCACATTGGGGCGCCGAGGAGGCCGCGACGCGCAATTCATCGACGATCCTCGCCCGCCCCCTGTCCCGGGTGCTCAGCCTGGCCCAACGGCTACCGCTGACTATTCCGACCATCGCAGCGGGCCCGTTCTGGGCCCCACGCAGTGGCTGGGTGACGAGCATATCCAGCGGGATTATGAGCTCCTGGCGCACGAGTTGCAGCAAAACAATCCGGATCTCGCCGCCCGAACGCGGTTCGTGGATCCCCTGATAGCCCAGATGTTGCGATCTCCCTTTAAGGAGGTCGCCGAACGAGCATTAGGGTGGGTTCGCTATGATACAGCCGACTTCTTATTCCTGCCGGTGAGCGATGCCAGCGATACGAATAGACATCGGCGCGGCAGTCACTGGTCGCTGCTGCTGGTTGATCGCCGCGATCGGGGCCGGCCGGTCGCCTATCACTATGACTCCACCCAGGGATACAATGACAGGCCCGCAGCGGAACTCGCAGGACGGCTCGACGCTAACCTGCAACGGGTCCCGATAAGACAGCAGCAGAACGGTTATGACTGCGGCGTCTTTGTCGTGGACGGCACCCGGGAACTGGTTAGGCGATTGGCAGCAAGATGGCCGGACCTGAACCTCAATAATCTTGTCATCAGTCGGGAGGCACTGCGGGACCGACTAGGCCCTGGTGTCCGCTTCAACTGAACAGGGTGCGCGATCGACTCAAATGCGCTTCTTGCCGATCGAAGATCCGCAATCGGTGTGTTCGCAGAGCATCATAGTGTCTCACGTGAGGAGGTGAGCACGCATACGACGAAGACCGCCTCATTGACGCATGTGCGCGGGCACAATGAGCTCTGCGGCTTGCTGACCGGCGGCTTATCGGCCTGGTGCAGGAGCTTTCATTCCCAGGGCAGCAGTTCGTGCAGGCGTGTCGCGGGAAGGTCGGCGATCCGGGTCAGGACCTCGGTGAGACAGGCCTTGGGCTCGACGTCGCTGAGGCGACAGGTCCTGATCATCGTCAGCACGGTGGCGGCACGGTCGGCCCCACGCTGGCTATGAAGGTCCAGTTGGGCTCCCAAGGCGGTGCCTCTCAACGCGCGCTCAGCGCAATTGTTAAAGGGCATGATGCTTTCGGCGCCTCAAACGCTGATGGTGAGGACTGGCCGGCGGCTGCCAGGACCACCAGGTGGAAAGACGTCTGGCATCCGCCAGATGTCAGACATACTGCACCAATCTAAGGTAATCGTTCGTGAGGACAGGTGAGCGAATAGAACAAGCCGCGTCTTCAAGGAAGGTGGTCAGAGTCCGACTAGCCCGATCGCGGACTTCGACAGATTGCCGAGTCGGCGCGCGAGTACGGAGAGTTGCAAGTTCGGAACTGACCAGGTCAGCCGCCGCTGCCGCGCAATCTGAGGCAGAGAAGCAACCAGCAGACATGACAGCTTTTGCCAGTCCCAATGTGGTGAGCCAACCCGCATAGATCAGCACGGCACCGTCGGTCTCATTGAGCCCAGAGAGCTCCTCGATTGCAGCAGCATGGACTGATGCCGCTCCAACTGACCGAAAGAGATTGGCTATTTCGTCACGCGTGGCTTTAGAGAGGAGGCAGCGGCCGAGATGTGATAGGAGTGCCTCAGTCGGACCTTCGAAGATGCGAAGGATGCGAGCGTCTCGATAGATTTTGGCTAAAGGCGCTCCCTCGTCGTAACCACGGCCACCTAACAGCTGGACGCATTGATCAGCGACAAGGCCGCACCACTCCGAGGACAAAACCTTCGTTGCCGACGCAAGGTGGACGTTTGGCGCGCCCTGCGCTGAAACAAGTCGGCAGGATGCGGCCAGCATCGCCTTCACGACTTCCCGCCGCAGCACCATCTGTCCAAATAACTGCTCGATGTAGCTGTTCTCGATCATACGCAGTTTACCGAGCCGACGATGGCTTGCATAAGAGGCTGCGACCTGGATAGCGCGCTCAAGGGCTCCAAGACCCATAGCAGCCACACCGACACGGCCGCGGTTCATACTAGATGCCGCCGCGCCCCAGCCGTCTTGATCGCGAGAGAGCACGTACGAACGCGGCACCTCGACGTCGTGGAACTCCAGGGTATTCTGAATGATGCCACGTAGACCGAGTGTGCGATGCTCGTGCGTGACCTTTAGGCCTGGAGCTTGCCTGTCAACGAGTACACCAACGAGGCGACCTTTCGCATCGGGTCCAGACGCGCGCGCAAAGCAAACGATCCAGCGAGCCCAGTCAGCGAGGCCGATCCAGATCTTGCGGCCAGAGATACGAACTTTATCTTCGCGCATGAGAGCCGAAGCCTCTATGTGCCTCGGGGCCGAGCCAGCTCCGGGCTCCGTCAAAGCGAAAGCGCAGAGATCGCCACGTGTTGCACCCCAAATGATATGCTTTTGCTCGGGGATGTGCGGTGCCGCTTGGATGCAGGGCAAGGCCAGGAAGTTATGGATGACGAGGGTAGAGGCAGCGGAGACATCGAAGGATGCAGTGGCGGAGATGAAATTGATGGCTTCCTGCAACGGAAGAGCTAATCCGCCGTGCTCTCCTGGTGTGGTGAGCCCGAACAGTCCATGCCTTGCCAATATGCTGTGTAGGGTCGGAGGGAATGCCCGGCGGTCATCCGCGTCAGCGAAATTCAGCTGACTGAGGTCAGAGATCAAACTGGAGTATAGTGCAGCTGCACGGCCCTCGGCCGTGCGTTCCTGCGCCTCCCGGAATTGGGAGTAAACCTGAGCATACATAGTCATAAGTCCGACAATGAACCCGGTCGCGCTTCGTGCCAATTCATCCCCGTGGCTATCTCGGTTACACATTGGTATAGTGTGGATGTAAGCGCAGTATAAGCACGTTCTCCGGGACTTGGATTTATTGCGGCCGCTGCGCGGGCTCTCATCAAGGTAAGTCTTGTCGATATGACCTATCGGAGGCGCACGCTCGTTTCAGTGATCTCCCATTCCCCTCAAAGACTCACACAGCGTTGCGGTGTTTCGTCCCAAAGAGAGACGACCGGGGAGAGATTCGTCATGCACCAATCGGCATGGGCTTTCAATCATGTCCTCCGTGGCTGTTCGGCATAGCGCGGGCATACGCGCAGTACCAACGAAACGAACCGAATGATCTTGCGCTCGCGTCTGCAAACGGATCGCTCGCATCATGTTCAGGGCCGCCTACCTTGATCTCTCGCCACGAGCACCCGAACGGTGATGTGGGACAATGGTCAAGGAAGAACGTTTTCGAATGTGGACCGAAGCCGCGGTTCGATCCCCGGGGCTGGCTCCCTGGTGCAGGGCCCCCGATCATCATTTGTGCAATTCAGCTGGTCCTTGCTTGCGCGTTCGTCGAACGCAACCCGGAAGCCGGTACGTAATTGCTCCGGAAGTCGACCGGTACTCAGGATTTGATGAGCTCCGACCACGCAGTTCCTCTGGGATGGTTGCAGTATTCGACCAGATTGCGAGCGGCATCGCCGCGACGGGTCCCCGGATTGACGGCAATCATCGGCGCGACATCGGCGGCCCTGCACCAGTCCATGAATTCATTGGGGCTGTTCGGCTCGGTGCTGAACTAGGCCAAGTCGAGGCGCGCCGGCCTCGTTTCGGGTGGTCCAACGCCGTCCTCCCAATTGTAACCGGAGACGAAATTGCCGCCAGGGTATCGAACGAGGGTCGGGCCGAGCTCCTTCACCAGCGCCAGCACGTCCTTCCGAAAACCTCTTTCGTCTGCATGGCCGGGCTATCATAGTGCATCGGCCCAGATGTTCGGCGAAAGCACCAAACAGACTAGGGTCCGTGTGACCAATGTAAAGTCGCGATCGATCAGAACTTTGGCTTTCCTCATGTTTCTCTCGGGTGGCCTGCGGCTGATGACAGTTACGGCGTGGCTGCTGCTCTGCGAAGGGAACGAATCAAAAGTCGTGCCGAGACTGGAGAGAATTCCATGAAACCGATCCGCATCTATTGTGGGATTTGCGGATTGCGAGCTTCGACAGCGACGTCGTGGAGATACCTGAAATGGCCTACAGAGAAGTGGGATGTCGACGATCCGCATCGAGCAGAGCAGCGAGTTAGTCTCGTGCATCTTGCCTGACGGCTACAGCTCGGCGTGCTGAGTTTGGCAGCCCGGCAAGCCAAACAATAATGCGCTTGCGGTCGCTTCCGGGCGGGATCTCAACACCGATCGGGCCTCAGCCTTGCAGACGCACAGAAAAAGGGGGAGATTTGGCGCAAATACTACAACAAAAAACGCCGCCAGGGGGCATCGGCAACAGATCGCCGATTTTGCCGCAACCGAGCGAAAAGTCACAAGCAAATTAGGTCTGGGCCCTAGCGCCGTTCATACGGATAGGCCGATAGGTTGGGCTTTTGGCGCGGCTTGCTAGGACTACGTTGCAAGGTCGCCGAAGCAAAACCCTGGCATTCGTGCCAGGGTTTTGCACGGTCGTCGACACTTTGACAGAGTGGATCAGAAGTCCATACCGCCCATGCCGGCGCCTGGAGGCATTGCTGGACCGGCCGCGGCCTTCTTCGGCAGCTCGGCAACCATGGCCTCCGTCGTGATCAGCAGCGCCGCCACCGAGGAGGCGTTCTGGACCGCGATACGCACGACCTTGGTCGGGTCAATGATGCCCTTGGAGACTAGGTTGCTATACTCGCCCGTCTGCGCATCGAAGCCATAAGAGTACTGCTCGTTGTCCAGGACTTTGCCGACCACGATCGAACCGTCTTCACCGGCGTTAATCGCGATCTGGCGGGCCGGCCAGGACAGCGCCTTGCGCACGATCTCGACGCCGGTCTTCTGGTCGTCGTTCTTGGTCCGCAGGCCCTTGAGCTGCTCGGAGGCACGGAGCAGGGCGACGCCGCCGCCCGGCAGAATGCCTTCCTCGACAGCGGCGCGGGTCGCATGCATCGCGTCATCAACGCGATCCTTGCGCTCCTTCACCTCGACCTCGGTCGCGCCGCCGACGCGGATCACCGCGACGCCGCCAGCGAGCTTGGCCAGACGCTCCTGGAGCTTCTCACGGTCGTAGTCCGAGGTGGTCTCCTCGATCTGCGCCTTGATCTGGGCCACGCGCGCCTCGATGTCGGCCTTCTTGCCGGCGCCGTTGACGATCGTGGTGTTCTCCTTGTCGATCATCACCTTCTTGGCGCGACCGAGCATGTTGAGCGTGACGTTCTCGAGCTTGATGCCGAGATCTTCCGAGATCGCCTGGCCGCCGGTCAGGATCGCGATGTCCTGCAGCATGGCCTTGCGGCGATCGCCGAAGCCCGGAGCCTTGACGGCCGCGACCTTCAGGCCGCCGCGCAGGCGGTTCACGACCAGGGTCGCGAGGGCTTCGCCTTCGACGTCCTCGGCGACGATGACCAGTGGCTTACCACTCTGCACCACGGCCTCGAGCAACGGCAGCAGCTCGTTCAGCGAGGAGAGCTTCTTCTCGTTGATGAGGATGTAGGCGTCGTCCATCTCAACGCGCATCTTGTCGGCGTTGGTGACGAAGTAGGGCGAGATGTAGCCGCGGTCGAACTGCATGCCCTCAACGACGTCGAGCTCGGTCTCAAGGGACTTGGCCTCTTCGACCGTGATCACGCCTTCGTTGCCGACCTTCTTCACGGCGTCGGCGAGGAACTTGCCGATCTCCTGGTCGCCGTTGGCCGAAATGGTGCCGACTTGGGCGATCTCCTCATTCGAGGTGACCTCCTTGGAGTTCTTCTGGAGGTCCGCAACCACGGCTTCGACCGCCAGGTCGATACCGCGCTTCAGGTCCATCGGGTTCATACCGGCGGCAACCGACTTGGCGCCTTCGCGGACAATCGCGGCGGCCAGGACGGTCGCAGTGGTGGTGCCGTCGCCGGCAGCATCCGCCGCCTTCGAAGCTACTTCGCGCACCATCTGGGCGCCCATGTTCTCGAACTTGTCATCGAGTTCGATGTCCTTGGCGACGGCAACGCCGTCCTTGGTGATGCGGGGAGCGCCGAACGACTTGTCGAGCACGACGTTGCGACCCTTTGGACCGAGCGTGACCTGCACGGCATTGGCGAGGATGTCGACGCCGCGCAGCATGCGGTCCCGCGCGTCTACTCCGAATTTGACTTCTTTGGCTGACATAAAGAATTTCCTCAGTTCTTATTTTCTCATCCTTCAGTGCGCCTAAGTGGGCGCTCGTCAGGGAGTGAGCTGTGCGATCGCTGGGTTAGGCGGCTTTCTTCTTGGGAAACACGTCGGTGAGAACGCCCATGATGTCGCTCTCCTTCATGATCAACAGCTCCTCGCTGTCGATCTTGACTTCGGTGCCCGACCATTTGCCGAACAGCACGCGGTCCCCGACCTGGATGTCAATCGGAATCAGCTTCCCAGTCTCATCGCGGCCGCCCGGGCCAATTGCAATGACTTCGCCCTGCGAGGGCTTTTCCTTGGCTGTGTCGGGAATGATAATGCCACCAGCGGTCTTCTCATCGGCGTCGATGCGCTTGACCACGACGCGGTCGTGAAGCGGACGAAAATTCATACAAGACTCCTGAGCGTTTCGAACAAGTTGGAGATAGTCACAGTGTGACAAGCCCAATTATAGCAAGGGTCAGGCCAATAATGAGCTGAACGATCCATGCCTGCAGCTTTTGCGTGGCTGTGTCGGGAATGATAACCCCACAAGCTGTCTTCTCATCGGCGTCGATGCGCTTGACCACGAAGCGGTCGTGAAGCGGACGAAAATTCATGCAAGTCTCCTGAGCTCAAGTTGGAGATAGTCACATTATGACAAGACAAATTATAGCAAGAGTCAGGCCAAAAATGAGGTGAACGATCGATAGCTGCAGTTCTGCTGAACGGTTGCCTGGCCTGCGCGTGTCTTTGTCCGGAAGCAAACGCCATCAGATACACGGCCCGCCAAGCTGTTGCGAAGATGACATTGCGTTTTACCGAAACACCCGGTTGGGGCCCGGGCGTCCTCAACATTAACGGCCCTTACACCGATCGAAGCACCGCGTATTTCGAAGGCGGTAGCCGGGCTGCACATGATTGCTTCGTCTGACCGCGAGCATCGAGGGGCTGGCGCCGGGAAAACGTGCGGCGCACAAGATCCATCGAAGAGCCGGGCCCGAACAATATGAGACCCTCGCGCATAATAAAGATTATGCCGACATCTCGAGCGCGGGGAAGAATTTATCTGCACCGACCTTGATCAGGCCACTGGATGCTGCGGTACGAACACAGCAGAGGCGGGCCATGACAATGGCGCGCGGAGTCAGGCTTCATCGGCACGGCGATCCGCCGCGGTCGCCGACCACAGGTTCGAGCGAGCCGCGCTTCTGCACGCTTGGCAACTACGACGAACAAACCGCGTTCGTCACACCCTCTCGTCAGCGTTGGATCTTGCTTCCGCTTCCCCACGTTCGAGCCTTGGAGCGTTAGCCACCATGGTACAGCGGTGCTGATGGAAATTCGGTTCCGCAGTTCTAGCAGCCCGGGTCGCCCACTCCGGATGCTCACCGTCGTCTTCACATTTGTTGTGTTCGCGACTGACTAGCCTAGCTAGGCCATGTACTCACTAAGTGACCGGCCGCCTGATGTCCGCTCACCCCAACAGCGGCGGAAAAGCGGACATCTCCCGGGGCCGCTGTAGGGCAAAACCAGCCGTACCCGCTTGGGTGGCTTCCTCTTGAAGCAAGAGGCAGTTTGATAGGGGGCCGCATCAAACTGCTCTGGTCGTGCGCATAATGGCTAAATTGACCGTTGCCCGCATCCGCTGCGGTACCCCATACATGCACGAGCGCCAGAGCCACTCGACAGGACCGAACCGATAGCGGCGCAGCCACCACGCGCTGAACACCACCTGCGCGACATACACCAAAATGCCGATCCCCAGTGTCGCGGCCACGCCGAGGCGACCAAATTGGCCTAGACCATAGCCGTAGAAGATCCAGCCGCAGATCACAGATTGCGCCAGATAGTTGGTGAACGCCATGCGGCCAACCGGCGCGGCCCAGCTCAGCATCTTCCGCCCGCCCGAGAGGTTCACAGCGGCGATGACCGCGGCCGCATAACCCAGGGCCAATACGACCGCCCCCAGCTGTTCCACCGGAAAATGCGCGCGCCCGAGCGACGACCAATCGAAGAGCTCTTGTCCTGCTGCCGCGAGACTCAATCCGCCCCCGAGAAGAATGCCAAAGGTTGCGACCACGAACAGCAGGCGCCGGTTCGCCGAAGACCGACGCACAACCCCGCTGCGCCACGCGAAGGCGCCGACCAGGAACAGCGCGACAGTGCGCGGAAAGATCAAGACGTGCAGCGGAAAAATCACCGGCACCTCCCGGATCCGGAACGCGAGTACGTCGAAAAATCCGCCTGTGCCGTAGGCACGCGCCGCGTCTGCGGCAAGAGCGGCCATCTCGGCTGCACCCGGCAGCGGCACGATCGGCGGTAGCACCAGCATGGTCACGTAGAGCCCCAGGAGCAGCAGGGCTGCACCCGCCATGAGCCACCGCGGGGCGCCGAGGAAGGGCAGCACCACGAAGCCCGCCAGCGCATATTCGACGAGAATGTCGCCGTTCCAGATCAAATAGAGATGCACCAGGCCAATCGCCAGCAACACCACGAGCCTGCGCACGAGCAAGATAATGCGCCGTGCATTGCCGGCAAGCCGCTCGAATTGGATGGCGAGCCCGACGCCGAACAGCAGCGAGAACAGCGCAAGCGCCTTGAAGTCGACGGCGACCGTCAGCACAGCCGCCACCGCCCGGTCGAGCGGCCCCGCCGGCTCCGCGTTCGGCAAGAACGCCGCGAAGAAGGAGGCCCGAAATATGGTGACGATGTTCATGGCGAGCACGCCGAACAGGGCCAAGCCCCGCAGCACGTCAATCGAGTCGAGCCGTTCCGACGGGCTCTTAGGCTTTGGAGGCGCGTCACTCCCCGGCGCGGTTCGCGAGCCGATGCGTCCGCCGGTCATTGCCGGACTCCCCCCGTTTCCGATGGAGAGAGTTAGTTAGAATGCCGCCTCGTGCTGCGTCAAACTACCTAAATTGGGGGGGCGAATCGAACCATGACATATTGTTCCACTGCCAATGCGAGGAAATAGACAAGCCGGCGCGTGGCAACGCGCTATGACAAACTCGCCGCCAACTACCTCGCATTCGTCCAACTTGCATCAATCAGGCTGTGGCTGCGCGTTAATGAGTCCACGTCCGAGGCTAGTCGTGTTGCGACCTAATGTCCCGAGCGGGTCTTCCTACTTCACTCAGGCCTTTGAACAACACACACGTTGCCGCTGTCCTGAGCGGCTGGCACGAAATTTGAGGCGTGGAGCAGCACACCCTCGACGATCATATGCGCAAAGAGTGGACTTGGGTATCCTGTAACATCGCACTTGGTGGATTCGAGCCTAAGATCGATAGGATTATGAAAATTTGCGATCAAACTGGGCTGCGGGAGGTAATCGAGCATTGGCCCGGTGGTTTCCAAACCTACCTGGGCGAAAACGGCGTAAAATTGTCTGGTGGCGAGAAGCAGCGCCTTTCGTTAGCACGAGCTCTATATCGGAATCCGGAAATCCTAATCTTGGACGAGCCGACCGCCTCCCTTGACTCGGTTGCCGAAGCCACTGTGCACTGGCTCCTTGAGAAGTTTGCGTCGGGCCGGTAAGACGATCGTGGTGATCTCTCACCGACTCAGCACCATCTGTGGTGCCGACAAGATCGTCGTCTTAGACAAGGGGCCGGATCGTTGCGGAGGGCAGACAGACAGATCTGCTGGCTGAAAGCGCTTATGCGCGCTTGTGGCAGACGTAAACCGACCGGCCCTAAAGTTGCAGATGATGGCTTATCGCAAAATTGGGCGGAATCGCGGAGAGCTTATCCTCTCAAACTGACCCTGCTGATCGACGTTCGAAAAGTGTATACCACGGTCGTGTGACGGAGCGAGATCGGCAGCTCAACAACGACCACGCCTGATGACCGACGATGGCAAGCATCGGGAGAGCGTGCGCGAAATCAACCATAAGGCATGTGAAATCTCGAGGTGAACTACGCCAGCGGCAAGCTGAGGTCGTCAGACGGCGTGGTCCCATGGCATAAGCGCGTCGATTTCGTTCCAGGGTAAGCCGTTGGCAATACGCTGAAGTATCTGAATATAGGCGAATGGATGGACATTGTCATTTCCGTTGTGCGGCAGCGTTGCGAGGCTGCCAACGTTTGTCGCCGCCGTCGCTGCCCGCGAAGAGCTTTTTTGAATTGTTGTAGCTGATGGGGCGTTCGACGATGGTGGAGTCGAGCTCGACGCGGCCGTCGGTGGGAAGCGTTCGAAGATGGCGCGCCGAGAGACGGCATAGCGGATCGCCTCGCCCAGCTTTGGTTTTCGGAGATCCGCCGCAAGGTGTGCTGCCAGAAGTCGAAGAGATCCGCAGCGACCGCCGTGCAGTGTTTTGCTTGCGCCCGGCAACGCGTGCGTCGATGCTTGACCGCGTACGGTCTTCCGAAGAGCAGCTGATTCCGAGGACTGGAGTGGTGCACACATTGCGCCAGCGATCTGTGATGGCAGCGGTTAGTCGGCAGAGCACATCTCGCCTGTCGCAACTGTGATCGAGGTGATTGGCTATTGGTGCGCACGAGAGATCAGTCTGGCTGGCACGCTTTAGAGAGAATAGGCGACGACTGACATTCGCACGAAGCCGATCTTTCCGCCGCTCCTAAAGGCGGACCTGAGACGACCATTCTGGCTCACAGTTGGCGGTGTCTCCCGACACCGAGCGGCAATTTGCGTTGCAGGGTAGTCGCTGCGCCCCCCTTCCGACAGGCTACCCTTTTGATGTTGATGGCATCCAAATAGCTGCCATGGATCAAGGGGACCGACGGGTACATGAATTATATACATTGATATACGTTGTGCCGGCGCGTCTGGCGTGTGATTGCTGCGTCAAAGACGAAATTCATCGGATCTTCGCGCCAAATGGAAAAAGCACCTGTGTCCTCTGTCGAAGTACACCAGCACATTGTTTCACTTCTTCAAAAGCCGAATCCCGTCATCCTGGATATCGGCTGCAATGACGGGACCGATACGCAACAGTTTCTCAACCTCTGCCCGCAAGCTAATCTCTACTGCTTTGAGCCGGACCCCAGAGCGATTGCGCGCTTCAAGAAGAAGCTGGGCCCATCGCTTTCTAAGGTGAAGCTGCTTGAAATCGCGATCAGTGATCGAAACGGGATGATCGACTTCCATCCAAGCAATGCAGATGGTGATGCGAAGGAATGGGACCTCTCCGGCTCAATACGCCGGCCGAAGAATCATCTTACTGAGTATGATTGGGTTCGGTTCGATCGCCCTGTCTCGGTTGAAACGCGGCGGCTGGACGACTGGTGCAGCGAAGCCAATCTGAATACGGTGGATTTCATCTGGATGGATGTCCAGGGAGCTGAAGCCGATGTTATCGCTGGAGGCATGCAGACCTTGAGCAACACGCGCTTTGTCTACACGGAATATAGCGACCGCGAGCTCTACGAAGGGCAGTTGTCCCTGCAAGCCATTCTTGACCTATTGCCATCATTCGAAGTGGAGGCCCACTTTCCCCGCGCAGTGGAGGGTGATGTATTGCTCAAAAATACGCGCTTCTAGTGGCTAATCATATAGGACGCCTCTTACATCGCTGCAAAACCTGATCAGCGCGCTTATGACGCCCAAAGCTGCAGAATGGGTGATCATTCGAGCGGATATCAACCGGACGGGCGCTCCGGTTTCCGGTTGCCATTGCAGACCCCGCGCACGACGTCGGCCGTCGGGCGGGGTGGCGGGTTTCTCGCAATCATTTATTTAGGAGGCCGGCACGAGCGACGACTTCGCGGTCAGCAGCCCGAGCCGTTTCAGACGCTTGAATCAACATTGCCAGCCGATGCTCGAAGCGTTGAATCTTCTTGAACCGCTTTTGTATGGGCTGGCCCTCTAGGAGAGCCGGTGCACTGCTTCGATCAAATGCGAAAGAAATTGCATCAGTTCTCCTAGTTCCGCAAGATGGGCGGATTTCAGCACGCGCTGGCGTGAGCTAAAGTATGTGTTCATTCCAGATTAGGTCGCTGTGTGGCGGCCGGCATAACTCCAGCAGCCGATTGTCCCGCAAGGCGTCCGGAACGAAGCGCAGGAGGAGGCGGCGGCCGATCTCGCGCCGGATCGGATCAAGATCGTCACCGCAATCGGGGTTACTTGCCTGCTCATTTGCCGCAGGCAGAGCTGATCATCGAATCTGCGAGGACGTTCTGCCCGTGCGGCTGCGGCGCGATGGCAAAGATCTGCGAGGACGTCATTAAACGCCTCGACGTAATCCCGGCGCGATGGCGCGAAGTTTCTCCTAGCCGCGTCGCCCGATCACCCACAATTCCAGATCGGCCCGATCGGCGTCCGGGTCCAGCACGGCCCGAAACTGCCGCCATTGTAGCGGCCGCCCCGGAACCCGGGGTGGCCGAAATAGTGCCACTCGCCATCCCAACCGTAATACTGAGGAACCGGGTCAATATACCAGTGGCGCTGGTCGGCACGCGAGAGCCGGCGCATCGCGTCCTTCTGTTTGTAGAGCGGAATGCTGTTGCTCAGCGGCTGGCGATAGCCGGGCAAGAAGCCGTAACCTTGCCAGACCGGCTTGGGCCGCTTTTGAATTGGCGCAGCGTTCGCGACGACCGGCAGCAGCGACAGCATGATAGTAGCAGCTAGACAAACAAGGCGAGACATGGATCGATAATAGTCGGTCGGTTGCGCGGAGGCCATTCAAATGTGGGTGCAGAGTTCTGCGTAATCTTGCGCAGAAGTTTTCTTTTCGCTGATCACGTCCTTCTTGATCAGAAAGCACGCATATCCCCGGCTGTCACCCACCTGCACGACGCCGAAGCTACAGCGAGAGAAAATCCGGACGCGAGAGCTTGCCGCGACTGAAGACACACACCGTGCGCGTGTGTGGGACGGCCGACCGAGCGTTCAATCTCGACCAGCACGATGCGCTTGCGTCCGGGCAAACGGTCGGGATCGTCGACGGGCATCGTCACGCGCACGGATCGATGAGATTGTCGAGCGGATGGAGCGTTAGTATGGCGCGGACGGTCCTCTCTAACTCATGCCCGTCAGCTGAATCAGGCGCTCCGAGTAGAGCCGTGGCGGCGATGCGGTTGGCCGGGTGGTTGGCGTCAACGGCCACGAGGTCGCCGCCATAGCCATGGAGGCAAGTAGACAGAGCGGCTCGGGCGTTAGGATCGGATCGATCGATTTCAGCATGCGACGAACTATCCTCCCGATCAATCGCTTACTAACCGTTCGCAATCATCAGAGATCGCGGGCCGGAACACTTCCAAACTGTCGCTCATCAGTGGCAAAAAAAGGCCCGGCCTCATTTCGATGGCCGGGCCGAAGTCAGTCGCCGACAGAGGGAGAGCTGCCGACGGTTCTTGCGGCAAAACGTTCACCGCAAATTCGAATTAAGGAAGGATCAATGAATGGAGAGATCTGGCGTCGTTTCCTATCAATCAGACCATATTGATGGAATGCGGCTCAACACTTGCTCGCACAAACCTTGAAGGGCGTATTGTCCCTTGTTTTGCGTATCTTCAAAGCCATTGCGATTAAATGAGCGGCGCCCAACAGAGACGATCCTCGGCTGTTCGAACGGCGCCGACGTCCCGGCCGCCAAGCGCAGCAACCCAGTACCCCCTGGGCTTGGACGAAGTACGTTGTTGTTCGCATGCGAGGACTGGGACCCCGTCCGCCAGACCTGGCAGACGGGGATTGGGGCCGTGTCGCCCATTGCCGTACACACATCGACCGCATTGGTATCATCGTCTCACCGATGGCAGCAAACAGCGGGCCGGTCCGATTTGCCGGGCATCCTCGTCAGCAACTTAGCAATGGTACAACGTGACGCCACGTGCGATTCAAGGCCTTTTAGCTCATCCGTATAAAATTCAAGCCGCCGATTTCTCACAGGCAGCTGAGGAAACCGCCAGCGGTCGAGGTGCGTGATTCCATTTTGAATGGGCTTGTACACGTGAGCGCTCAAGGCACATTGCACGTCATATTTTGTGTGATGCAATATAGTTGCGTTCTTCGCGTCGAATGCGCACAAAGGAGACGCCGGCGAATGGCGTCCTACTTCCACAAGCGAGATCGGTATGCGGCGGGTGGGTCCTATCTACGGTGTATTTGCTGCGTGGCTGCTGCGTTTTGCACCGGCCGTGAGCCCCGAGCGGTCAGGTTCATCGAAGTGATTTCTGGGCATCGCGAGCTCTTAGTCGCGGCAAACAGAAGCATTGGTTCAACGCTAAGAAAAGGCAACATCCCGCGATTGGTCGTGAGCTATAACGGAGATCACATAACGACAGTCATCACAAATCTGCTCGCCCGAAAGCAGATGCTCATTAAGCAACTTGATTGTAGCCAGGACGTTGCGCAACGCGAAAAGATCGGGCGTCAACTTGAGGAGAACGCGATATCGACGATCAGGGCGTTTTGACGTGCGGCCTCTGATCTTGCAGCAAAGACTCGCGCTGCATCGGGTCCGCCGCGCTTCGGTGTCCCAATCAATTTTGCAAACGGGCGAATGCTGTTCGCCCTCCTGAAAACTCAGCCAGAGTCCCGCGAACCTCCTCCGAATGAGTGGACACCTGTAATAGCGTCAGAAAGCCTAGAGATGCGAATGCCAGCACGTCAACGTAGATCGTTCGCAGAGGATTATTAGCGCTAGGCCGTTGCACTGGCGGGTATCGAGCGGTCGATCGATCGGAACGGTCGAAGGAAGTCGGTCTTGGGCGACTCGGCGACGCTGGGTCGATAAGCTCCTGCAGGAGCTGGCATCAGCGGCGTGGCGCCCGCGCAGGGCGACGCCTAAGCAGGCGCTCCGGGCTTCGGAGATCGCCCGCCTGCGGCAGGAGAACGAACGGCTGCGCATGGAGCGCGACATTAAAAAAGGAAGCCGGGCTTGGAAGGTTCGTGAGTTGAACCGCCGGCTGTCGTGCCGAAATGCAAATGGATTGTGCTCGAGATGACAATGATCGAGGGGGGGCGTAGAGACCTGTGAGAGCGCGTTTGCGATGGGGAGGGATGCTCCACGGATATGAAGTGGTGTTTTTGAGAAGCGCCTGACTGCAAGGGTCTCTCTCTCTCTCTCTCTCTCTCTCTCTCTCTCTCTCTCTCTCTCTCTCTCTCTCTCTCTCTCTCTTGTCCTTTAAAATAAGGCCGGCAGGCGACTAGGTCCTGTAGCTGCGAACAGCATCATATCGCGCGTCCGGCAATCCGTTGCCGCGGGGTGTGCGGAACGTGAAGAACCAGTTCATGGAAATCCCGGCTGTGCTGCACTTCCGAGCAGGAGTCGGCCGGCGCTCTGAAGCGTTCCCTCGTTTAAAGCTGCGTGCTGGGCAACCACGAAGCTGTCGCACATGGCGCGTGCCAGATTGCTGGTGGTATAGAGCGACGCGCTTCCAGCGAGACCGCTCGCAATGTTGCAGACCTCAGCACTCTGCCGCGCGGCGTTCGTCGCGGCGAGTCGCATCAGCGTCGCCGTGTTCGGGGTTACGGCACCTTTGAGCGCTTCCTTCCACAGCTCCTCGGTGGCCTCATAGAAGAAGGCACGGGCGGAACGCAGCCTGGCTTCGGCTCTGGCCATCTCCAGTTGGACATAGCCGCGCTCTGCCATCACGGGCGCTCCCGTGATTGAGGCGCGGCTTCCGGCCATGGCGATCACCTCGTCCAGCGCGGAGCGCGCAATACCGACGCCGACAATCGCATGCGCCTGCGCAGCGAAAGTCACGGACGGATATCGATAGACCGGCGCGTCGAGCGTCGGCGGACCGCCGCGGATCAAGGTCCATTCCTCCGGCACAATGACATCGTTGACAACGACGTCGTGGCTGCCGGTGCCTTGCAGGCCAATGACGTCCCAATTGGGCCGGATTGTCACCTTCTCGGCCGGCATCACGGCTACACGCGCAAGGCCACCGGTCGGATCGTCTTCCACAGTGATGCCAACGCCTATCAGATCCGCGCCCGGTGAGCCGCTGGCGAATGGCCACACGCCGTTCACGACAAACCCGTCAGTGCTTCGCCTGGCGGGCTGAAGGGAGAAAAGCGCACCTGCCAACGCCACGTCAGGTCCGTTCGCGTATACCTCGCGAAGCGTGTCGTCCGGCAGAGCTGCGAGGTAGCGAGCCCCATCGCCGAAGCTAGCGACCCAACCGGCGGAGCCGTCGGCTTCGGAAATTTGCTCGATCAGGCGACAAAAATCGGCCGGCGTTCGCTCCTCGCCGCCGAACCGCCTGGCGACCATAGCCCGATAGACGCCAACGCGCTTGAAGCCTTCGATGATGTCGTCTGGAATCTTTTGCGCGCGGGCGAACTCGTTTCGACGCGCGCGGATATCGACCAGCAGCGGCGACAGATTGTCCCAGGTCGCAGCCGTACCTTCGGTTTCTGAAGTGATCTTCTCTGGTGGAGCGTTCATAAGCTGTCCTCGGTGCCTTGAGCCGATCCGCCGCGCTTCATTGATTTGGATTGCGCGCGCATGGCGAAGCCGGCCGGATTGAAACCCAGTCGGAAGGGATCGTCGAAACTGTCGCAGTTGATATCGACTGTGATGCGATTGCAGGCGGTTGCCTCCAAAAAGGCTGGCTCAAAGAAGGGTCTTGAGCGCTGGAAGGCTGACCGAGATATCGCTGTCGATGCTGTCTTTGAGGCTGAAACGGCAAAGCAGCCGATATGCGGCGGCAAGATCGATCCGCCTCTGCTGCACTATGTCTCCGACCGTTGAAAGCAGCGCTCGTTTTGTCATGTCGTCTCCAACGGACGATTTGTCACAATTGGTGCCGGCCGGCTCGAAGCATGTTGTGAATTCCTGACTTGGCGACCGCGAGGCGCCAGGCCTGCGGCTCGTTTACATGGCCCCAGCAATCGATGTGCCATCAATCATGGTCTGCCGGCCGTGTCTGAATCGAGCGAGACCCCGTGCCGCGCCAGCAGGATGCTCGCGCCTCCCGTGTCTGATCCCAGGCACAAGACGTCATCAACCGAACACGGCAGAAGGAGAACGACTGAAGTGGACCTCGACCGCGAACCTGTCGGGCTCGGCTTACCTCCTGCAGTTTCACGCCCGCTCCGACCTCCGACAACCTTCTGTTTATGCTGATCCAAGGTACAGGCCCGAGATAGATGCAACGAGGCTGCTTTTGCTACACTGCCGGTTTTCCAAATGGCTGAGCAGGACAGGCCGTCCGATGCCGACGCGAGTAGAACTTTTCTTTACATCGGTCGGCTAGGCAGTCGTCGTGGTTGTAACTTTGCACTCTATGATCTTCGGACCTGGCTGAGCCCTGCTGATCATGAGCAGGGGCCATAGGTGGCTTCCCGGATCGCGGGTGAGAATCTACCGGAATTTGGTAGCATGCTCCGAAGGCCGAGGAGCTCAGACCCCGCATGCCTCGCACCCGATCTGCCGCTTGAACCACCTCCGTCGGCCTAGCGCATCAGCGTCCAGGTACTGTTGCGCCGCGGTATGAGAGTGCTGGCCTCGCGTGCCCACATGAGGACGTAGAATACGAGGAGATTAAGAGGCCGCGCATACCAAGGGTCTTCCCGAAGCTATGACAAATTGTGGAGCGGATTGTATTCGGTGCATTTGATGCAGCCGATGCGCGAGCGAATTGCGCGGAACTCGACCGAAGCCCTGTATCAGGCGGCAAACGACTGTCCGGCAGCGCGAAGGTGCCAGCGTCAGCTCAGCAAATCGACTCTGCCGGTGTCGAGCCGATACAGACCCCCAACGACCTTTAGTCTGTTCTGCTCGACTGCCGCGTTCAGAATCGGCCCCGTCGATTTGAGTTTGTTGACATTGTCGATTACATTTTGTCGGGTTGCTTCGGCGGACGTGTCACCGGTTTGCTGGCGAGAGACTTCTACCGCTGGCGCAAGCGCAGCGACCAGGGATGAAATGTGCCCCGGCGGCGGCTTATTGTCGTGGAGCGACTTGATCGTGGCGTCTATCGCACCGCAATGATCGTGGCCAAGTACCAGGATCAGCGGCGTGTTCAGCACGGCCACCGCATATTCCATACTGGCGAGCGTGTCATCGTTGACGAAGTTACCAGCGAGGCGACAGACAAACAGATCACCAAGTCCGCTGCCGAAGACAAGTTCAGGCGCCACGCGAGAATCGGCGCAGCTCAGAACCGCGGCATATGGATTTTGCCCATCCACCAAAATCTGACGCTCGCGCTTGAAATCGTCGCGTCGTGATACGCCCTGGACATAGCGATCGTTCCCTTCCATCAGCCGCTTCAGGGCAGCCTCCGGCGAGATCAGGTTATTTGGCTTGGGCGGCGCTTTTGCTTCCTTTGCATCGACAATGTTGTCGCCAAGCCGTATGCAGACCGACGAAATAGCGAACAGCAACAGCAACAGCGAGCGGCGCGAAGGCGCGATCTTGGCCAGGTAGGTCGGAGAATGGCCTGCCTTCATGCATCTCACCTCATCGCGCGGCTTTACGCCACCCGGTGGCTTCGGCTTCCGCTTCGCTGCAGAGCCAGCGTTCACCGGGCTTCTTCGTCATGTCGAGTTGTTCGTAGCTGAGTTGCCCGGGCAGGTGGTAAATGCGCTCGCCGTTGCGGTCTACGGCGCCTTTTATCAGACACTCGGACGAGGGCGGGTCCGATAGCAGCGCGGATCCGAGCAGGAGTTCCCGAGCGTCGATCGGAACCGAGCTCGCGCCGATGATGATCGTCCCCTTGTTGCCGCGACGCCAGTCCCAGGGCGCGATGAACGCCCCCGACCACAGCCCCGCATGGGCTTTGCTCGCCACAACCTCATAGATAACGTAGGTATGGGTAGAAGGATCCGACGATAGTGCCCAGCCGGAGCGTACCATCCAGGCGCTCACGTCCTCGCCTTCTATGAAGCAACTGCCGCCTGACCTGCCGTATTCATCACCTCCTGTGGTATGACAATCCCACGTTCGTCCGTTTGAATGCTTGATCAGCTCGTCGCGAGCAGCTATGCCGCAAGCCCATTTCCGACCGTGGGCGTCGAGGCAAATCTGGTCAGTTTCAGGAGCTTCGATGCCTGAGAGCCGAAGCTTGGATTGCTCGATCTCGATCGTATTGCCGTCGAGGATGCGGGCAGGGCCGCTGAGCTTCGCCGCGCAGACCGGAGATGTGATGACAGCGAACAATGCGACCATCATTACGCGCTGTTTCATCCCCACAATAATCTCCCGCTCTTGATCCATGTTCACGCACGATCCGGCGCGCCACGTTCGACTGCTTAAACACTACTTACGTTATTCGGCCGGCATCTTTGGACGTTTGCTCTAGGAAAGCGTGGCCGTCATTTCCAAGCTACGACCTGACGCTGCGTGAGGTTCAAGCGATTTCTTCCGGTGTGCGCGCGCCGGTCTCTCTCTCTCTCTTCTCTCTCTCTCTCTCTCTCTCTCTCTCTCTCTCTCTCTCTCTCTCTCTCTCTCTCTCTCTCTCTCTCTCTCTCTCTCTCTGAGCGCGCACTGCACCCTCTCGACCTGAGGAGGAGATCCCCATCGCTCAGCCGCGAACTCGGTATATGAGAGAAAACCGAACCTCGGAACGCTGTTTCTCACGCGCTTGAAGAACAAAAGTCGCCTGTGAATCTTGACGGCCGAGTGGAAGTCAGGCGGGGAGGAGCAACTTGGCTAGCTGTGTGGCAGCCACCATCGGCAAGGCCTCGATGGTTTCAGCGACGGCGATGACATTTCGCCGTCAATTCTTAGGAAAATATTGATCTCCGAAGAGAAATCTGGTCTCGCTTCCTCTGAGATCTGGACAAAGGCGCGACGGAGTTCAGCTCAACACCCGCTGCGTAAAATGAATCGGTATCGTTTTGCGCAAACCGCGCCAAACCCGGAGCCCTCTTTCGGAGAGTCAGCCGGGTGATCGTTGATGCCAATTGCATTGAGGCTTTTCGCATGTCTGCGCTGCACCATAATCGTTCGTGGTGCCATCGCCGCGTTCGTACAAGGACCGGATTGTCATGGCCCAGGCGGCGCGACTGGCGGCCGCTCTCTCGTAGTATGCTTCACCGCGATCACATGCGGAGAGTTATCCAGCAAGCCCGGCGTGAGGGCGTGCGTTTTGCGCCACGGAAATTTGGAGCGGCAACCTCCGCGGCTTCGTCGTATACGCACTGGGCGAGGGGTAAGCCGCCCCGTGTTCGGACGATCGCGAGTGCCATCCTGTGCGAAGCCTCAATCCACAACATGGTTGCCCCCGTTGCGGCACTCGGGCAGCTAGCTCTGGTGCGGTTTAGCCGACTCAAGCTACAAATCATTCTCAATGGCCTCACTACAGAATGGGAATGAAATGGCTGCCCCCCGGGAATTGCCAGTCTCTTCTTACGCGCTTGAAGTAGATGGCCGACTCAGAGCCGAATTCGCAACCAGAGACGGCGCCAGGGCAGGCGGAGCAGAACTAAAGAAGCGTTTTCCCACGCTTCAAATCCGGATCTATGACGCGCAGACGAATGCGCGCGAGGAAATCTAGCACCGACCCAGTTCGGTCCTCGATACCTGGCGCACGGCGCCGGGTTCCTCGCCGGGGTCGCTCGCCGGTGCTCAGGGGGCGTGCCGGGCGCTAACGCTTGCCCCATTACCGTCTTAACGCGCTTCGTCGCAGCACTCGATCTCGCGTGCCGCCTCGGCGTCGGCACGCTCACGCTCTTGCGGGTGCCAGTCAGTCGCGCGATGCGCGGCGCGCACGCCGGATCGGGCTTGGGCCCGAGGCATCTCCAGGCCCGGTCCCTTGAAGACTGGCATGGAGAGCTGGTTCCCTCGCGGATTGGTGTCCTCCCACTGCCTCGGGTGCCCCGGGGGCCAAATCTCGCCAGCTGGCACGTGCCGCTGCACTCGACTACTCGCAGAAGGAGGCGGTGGTAATCTTGCTGTCCGATTGTTTCCTGACGAGCTGAAAGCTGCGGGAAAATCTCGAGACTGTTGAAGGCGCAAACACCGACATTTTAGAGCTGATATGTCTTGCAGTTGTTCAGAGGCGTTGGCGGTAAAAGGAGCTACGGCGCGATCTTGCTCTGCGCGACCATTTTACCGAGGGCTTTCGTCGCCTTGCTCTTCCCGATCCTTTGGCTCTATGCGAGCGAACCAGGAGCCAGGAGGAAAGGCCGCGATACGCTTGGCAAAGGAGGATTGCGGCTTCCAATCTTGCCCTTCGCTCTTCTCGAAAGTGATGACCCCGTTGTGTGTAAAAAAACGGGGTCCTGCGATATCGCAGTTCACTAAAAGCAAAACGCGCCACAGATCACCTTTCTCGGTCGGTTTGTCATTCTGCTTCGGCAAGTAGTCCACTCCAACAGGTTCAACGATAGTGCAGCGGCCCTGCCGCAGAAGATCGCCGAGCCGGCCTTGCGTGGTCGTCACAAAGTTGAAATTGCTCGGATCATGCAAAAAGCGAAGATTTGCGTCCCTTTCGCCATCCTTGACTTCACTGGCGATCAACGAGAGCGCCAGGGCGCGCCAGCCCAATTCCATCGGCTTTGCATAGGTCGACGCAAGTTGAAAGGTTCCGTCGTGCGCGATCTTCCAGGTGATAACATTCTGTTCGCCTGATGTATCATCCCGGTGCCTAGTCCACGAAACGAACACATGGTCATCTTGATCAAGTTCAGCGAGGCCCCACATTCGAGGGACGAACTGTGCCACCTTCGAGACGTTGGAGACAATTTGTTCAATTGTCTCGCCGTCTTGCGCTCGCCACGTTGACTTGAATCGTTCGATAAGGGGGCTCTCGTTGGCGCGAACACTGTTGCTCGTCGGAGCCAACCCGGCCAGGTAGATCAGGCATTGACCAAGACAAAACCATAACGCGCGTCTTCCAGAGATTTTTCTCATAACTGTCGGCCTATCTGGTTTCATCCACACGTCGTTCTAAAGCGGGCAACCTTCAACCAGTATGCGCGAGCGCAAGAAGTTAGCGGCGACGCGACGGGGAGAGCGATGGTGTCCCGTGCGAGCAGGGCTCCCCTCTATGTCACGCGCCGCTAACTTCGCTGCCGGCGACAGCCTCAATTTGCTGTGCTGGACATGCCCAGAAGGAGAAGACTGGGTATGCCGAAGACTTGCATCCTTCGTGCCAGGTAATGGACTGCAATTCACACCGCTTTTGTGTTCTCTTTGTCGACTTTCCGACTGGCCCATGTCTCGATGTTTCCGTTCAGCGCTATCCAGCGCGGCTTATGCATCCTCGTCACGCGACCGTTTAGTTCGGTATCGTTGCCATCGGAAGCCGGGACTCGCAACAGATGCGTTCGGCTCGAGGCAGCAGTCCCGACTGCGCAAGCCGCATTTGTCCCTGCCACCGATCTGCCATGCGGCCCGCGGGCAGCTGCGATGGTCATTCCGATATGGCCGATTGAGAGCGCTTCTACATCATCTGAACCATAGAGATGCATGGTCATTCGCGTCGCAGATGTCGCAGCTCAGCTTGAGACATAATCTGAGAGGTTGACGGAAGACTTCTCTTGCCGATATTCCAAGCCGTCGAGGTTCTCCGGTTTCCACTTGCCGGAGCTAAGAGGGAAGCCGGTGACAATGCCGGCGCTGCCCCCGCAACTGTGAGCGGCAAGCCGCTGTCCAACGATGTCACTGAAGCCTGCGCGGCTTCGGGAAGGCCGGACAGAAGCGATGACCCGCGAGCCAGGAGACCTGCCCCGACAATATATTCGTCCACGGGCGGGGTGTCCCGGTGGTGCGCCAAGCAGCCGTCGCACCGCGCGACTTCCCCTGCCTGCGTCCGCCATGGCCTTTGCCCCCAACATGGGGTTAACGCTATGTCTCTTCTCTCCCTTCCGGTTGCTACGCTCGGAACGCCACGCATCGGTCCAAGGCGGGAGCTCAAGCTCGCTCTAGAAAGCTACTGGGCCGGAAAAAGCAGCGAACAGCAGTTGCTCGAGGACGCAGCTGGCTTGCGTGCCGCGAACTGGGCTCGACAGAAATCTATCGGCGTCACAGTCATTCCATCGAACGATTTCTCGCTGTATGATCAGGTGCTCGACACGAGTGTCATGGTTGGCGCCATCCCGGAGATCTACGCCTCGAAAGCCGAATCCGTTTCGCTCAAGACGTACTTCGCCATGGCCCGCGGATCACAATGCGACGATCGGGATGCGAATTGCGGTCACGGACCGCGCGGATTTGGCGCACCCGCGCAGGAGATGACTAAGTGGTTCGACACCAACTACCACTACATGGTCCCGGAGTTTCACAGGGGGCAGACTTTCAGGCTATGCTCTCGCAAGCCGATCGAGGAGTATGAGGAAGCCAAGGCCCTTGGCTTCCAAACCCGCCCTGTCCTGATCGGGCCGGTCACATTCCTAAAGCTCGGCAAGAGTCCCGATCCTGCGTTCCAGCCACTTTCACTACTGGATGAACTGATACAGGCCTATATCGAGGTTCTGCAGGAATTGGGCAAACGTGGGGCAAATTGGGTTCAGTTCGACGAGCCCTGCCTGGTTCTTGATCTGGATGAAAGGGGGCGGCAATCTTTGCGACATGCCTATGATCGGCTCGCCAAGGAGGTGCCGGCCATCAAGATCTTAGTTGCCAGCTATTTCGGCGACCTCGGGGACAATCTGAACACCGCGTTGAGCCTGCCAGTTGCCGGACTACACCTCGACCTAGTTCGAGCGCCACAGTTGTTGGACCAGATCAGCGCTGGCGGCCGAAGTGATCTCGTCATGTCGCTCGGTGTCGTCGACGGCCGGAATGTATGGCGGTCGAATTTGTCGTCGCTGCGCCAGCGGCTCGAACCCGCGATTGCGAAGCTCGGCAAGGACCGTGTACAGATTGCCCCATCCTGCTCGCTACTTCATGTGCCGGTCGATGTTGAACTCGAAACCGGGCTCGCTTCCGACGTCAAGAGCTGGCTTGCTTTCGCGGTCCAGAAGATGCGGGAGCTTGCGATCCTGGCGCGGGCACTCGCAGGCGACCAGAATGTTGCGCCAGCTCTTGCCGAGTCGGAATGTGCCGCGACTGTTCGCCGGACTTCGCCGAAAATCCGTGATGCCAATGTCGCTGTCCGGATGAAAGCGATCGATCAGACCATGCGTCGACGGGCGAGCCCATTTGCCCGTCGTGCCGAGATCCAAAGCAATCGTTTCGGACTACCGGCTTTTCCTACCACGACCATCGGATCGTTTCCGCAGACCACAGAGGTCCGGAATGCCCGTGCGGCGCATGCGCGAGGCGCGATAAGTGACGAGCAATACGACAGGTTCCTCAAGGAGGAGACTGCGCGCGCCGTACGTTGGCAGGAGGACATCGGTCTCGACGTCCTCGTGCACGGCGAGTTCGAGCGCAATGACATGGTGCAGTACTTCGGCGAGCACCTCGCCGGCTTCGCATTTACCAGGAACGGATGGGTGCAGTCGTACGGCTCGCGCTGCGTCAGGCCACCGATCCTGTTTGGCGATGTGGTGCGGCCGAAGCCTATCACCGTGGACTGGTGGCGCTACGCGCAATCACTAACGAGGAAGCCGATGAAGGCTATGTTGACCGGACCGGTGACGATCTTGAACTGGTCCTTCGTTCGCGATGATATTCCCAGAAGCGAGGTCTGCCGCCAGATTGCGCTCGCGATCCGAGACGAAGTCCGCGATCTCGAGAATGCTGGTGCGACAATGATCCAGATCGACGAAGCCGCACTGCGCGAAGGAATGCCGTTGCGTCGATCGGAGTGGACGGCCTATCTCGACTGGGCCGTGGATTGCTTCAGCATCTGCTCATCGGGTGTCGCCGACGAAACACAAATTCATACACATATGTGCTACTCGGAGTTCAACGACATCATCGGTGCGATCGCTGCAATGGACGCAGATGTCATCTCGATCGAGACGTCGCGTTCGAAAATGGAACTACTCGACGCGTTCAGGAACTACGAATATCCAAATCAGATCGGGCCGGGCGTGTACGACATCCACTCCCCACGCGTTCCCGAGGCGGGCGAAATGAAGGAACTGATGGCGTTGGCTCAGACCCGGCTCCAGGATTCGCAGCTCTGGGTCAATCCGGACTGCGGCCTGAAGACGCGCAAATGGGAGGAAGTGCGGCCGGCGCTAGCGAACATGGTCGCTGCCGCCCGCCAACTGCGCGCTGCATTCGATCTGCAAGGCCGTTGATCCGGGCTTGGGTCGCTTCTCGACAAAGCGGATCCTCTTGCGGTCATTTGCGCTGTCGATGATCGATGGAGCCTTGGGAATACAAAAAAAGCCCGGCCCCGCTTAGCGGGCCGGGCGAAAGTCTGGGAGGAGCGACGCTGACGCATCGCGCGGACTTCCATCGGCAGAGAGAGGTCAACCGCCGGTTCGATCACGGCAAGGACATTCGCCGAAAATCTGAGCTCAGTTGAAGCACAAGCTCAGCGGAGCTCAATTATGCCGTGGTATGCGACCGTTAGCCTGAGGTTTATAAAGTTACACCAAGGTTTGTCGCTCAAGAGCACGTCGGCAACGATTACGACGGCGACGAGGGACGGTGATGCCGGGCGGTCACCGCAGCGACGAGCCGCAAACTCGGTGCGCTTTCCTGCTTGGAAACCTTATGCTCGATCAGCGCGACGATACGAAAAACCCGGCTCCAAGGATCTTGCAAGCGTAGACAATGCATGAGCGGTTGCTATTGATTGAACCCTGCTTAAGGTAGTCCTTGGTCGACCAGTCCCACCCGATAGTCGGGTTTCGTCTTGGGCCTCTGTTTGAGAGTCTATGAGCGAACCACGCGGAGGATGTCACGAGCTTGAAGATGGCACTGGTGCCGACAGGGTGCTCCTCAGCCGTGAGCGTGGTCCTGCCCTCAGCACAGGCCAGTTGAATGATGGCGATCTCCGATCCGACACGACTCGGCGCAGAGTTAGACCTGACGTCGTCCAGCGCCTTGCCGTTCGTGCTAAACGTACCCGGGCGAGCAGTGCCTGGCAATTGGCGTGCTGTGGGTCGAACCGGCCGCGGTCGGATCATTCAGAGCGTGCCAGGCTGGCAAAGAGTGGGAGTGCTTCGCCCCACCCGCGCGGCGGAAATCGTCCGTCGTTGTGGGGCGGCGGACATGAGAGGCATCCGTTTCGCGATGTCACTGCGCAACTGCCAGACCTGCGACATCACATTGTGGAACGTGCCGGAACCAGGGCTCAGGAAGGCTCAGCCATGCCGTTGGCACCGGAAGCGATCATCGTGCGCAGAAAGCCATTTTGGCGGTGCAGCAGGCTACGTGCCCGCGAACACCCCATTTTCATTTCGACATGATGAGCATGAGGTCTAATTCCTGCTGTAAGACGGCGCCGATCAATACGGCCCCTACGTCTCGGCGCCGTGTCACGGGTTGCCGGCCTTGGCGGACGAAAACGCGACCGAGCTCCGTTCGGCCTCAGCTTCTTGCTCCAATTGCAGAATATGCGCTCTTAGCGCGTCGGAAGTGGCTGCCGCTGTCTCGCTGAACAGGGGATCTCCATCATCGGTGACGGCGGAAGCGATTTGGGTCCATTCCTGTGCCGAGAGAGCCTTCAGTGCGGCCGGAAAGAAATCTCGTTCTTCCCACATCATGTGGCGCCGCTCGCGTACTATAAAGTCGCGTATGATATCGCCGACGTCTTGCCGAAAGAGTTCACGATCCGCGAGGATGGCGTCAATAGCTCGCGCGAAGTGGTGCAAACGGTCGACCACTTCCTGGTGTTCAAGCGCGAGATCGCCGACGATTGCAGCTGCATCCGGATCGCGAGCCTTGAGCTTGAAAAAAATCAAGTCTTCTTGTGGATGATGGTACAGCTCGGGGTAAACCTCGAAATAGCTGATAATCGCGCGAATGACCTCATAATCGGGACGAACCCCTCTCTCAAAAATCTCCAATTCGCGTTGAAGAGCGGCCAGAAGCAGCTCAATGTTGCGATGCTCTCGAAGCAAAAGGTCGATGATCATTCCGGTGCTCCTGGAGGCACAATGTAGGCCGGAAGCGTTTCTGCCACTTACAAGATCGCCCAAGCCGAATTCGGTGTCCTTCGCTACGCCGCAATTTTCTGCGCTGTTCGACGCAAAAACGCAGCGCGCTTTGAATTTGAGCTGACGTAAATCAACTTAGCCGAAGTGTTGAGGTTGCCCGCGCAAGACGCTGGTCGGATAACGGCTGGTATCGGTAAATTTGCGGGCTGGGCGTGCATGGCGGACCCTATTTTGCGGACATCGATGGGACGCAGATTGGCTGCTCCTGACGAACTCGAAAATTTGGATGTTTTCCCTAGGTAGAAGTCCTTAAGTATTTACCCGTCAGTGCCATGAGCAGGGCGGTCTTGAATGGGGGCGGCGGGATCCCTTTTGCTCAAACATGGCCAAACCGGATTAGAAAGCTGCATGCTGGCTTCCTCGGCCGCGTCCATGGAAGCAGTCGGAAGCGCACGGCCGCACCCGTGAAGAGCTCCAGCCAGCCGAAAAGTTGTCGTCCACCGCCACTTTCGGCTTGCCGCGGGAAGTCTTGTTCGGGCGCCTTGGCTCTGATCCCCGTCAGCATCGGTCGGCCGCGGAGGTGACCAGGCAGATATTGACGGCATCCCGATCGATGTACGCTGACCGACGTGGTCGACGCGCTCGATGATCATGCGATACGCTGTCGTAGCCCCCGTTCTCCGGGGTGACAGACCTGCTGTATATCGGAGCACAAATGTGGGCCGACGTAATTGATCTGCTTCATGTGCGGTCGTGATTCAAGAAACCAGCAGCGTGTGCTGCATAGGTAGCCGTCATCGAAAACATGGCCCGCTCGGTGCGGTGCGCCTGAAAACCGTCGGTTCGTGGTCTGGAGTGCGCAGCTTGAATGCATGAATAAGCCATTCGCGCCATTGCGCTGGTGCTAGAGTCCCGCCGTAATGGCGATCCGCATCAACTCGGACATGCTGCGGACACTTGTCTTGGCCATGAGGTTTGCACGGTAAACCTCGACTGTCCTGGGACTGATGCCGAGATCATGGGCGATCACCTTGTTAATCTTGCCGGCTAATAGTCCCTGCAGGACGTCACGCTCGCGCGACGAGAGGCCCGCGAGGCGGGCTTCCGCCTGGAGTTTTGCTGCGTCATCGGCTGGTTTTGTTGGCCGCGCTTCCAAAGCACTATTGATCGCACGCAATAGCACCTCCTCCACGAACGGCTTCTCGAGGAAGTCGACCGCACCCGCTTTCATCGCTTCGACTGCGAGCGATACGTCGCTATGACCAGTTATTAAGACGACGGGGCAGTTGACGCGATTGGCCTTCACTTTACCGACTAGCTCGAGACCGCTCATACCCGGCATGCGGATGTCCGACACAATGCAATCAACTGGACCGCTCGCGACGTCATTAAGAAACGCGGTCGCCGTCTCATAGGTTGCTACGTAGAAACCGTTAACATCAAGAAGAAACGCGAGCGAGTCCCGCATTGCGGCGTCATCGTCGATCACAAGAATGCGCCGCCCAATCATGCTGTCCCTTCGCTAAGCTCCACAAATGGCGCGGTGAACTGAAGGATCGCGCTGCCACCCGGTTTTGCTTGCGCGACGATATGGCCGCCATGTGACTCGATGATCGTCCGGCAGATTGATAGCCCCACACCCATGCCATGCCTTTTGGTCGTGACAAAGGGCTGGAACAGTCGGTCGGCGATATCAGCGCTGATGCCGGGGTCCTTATGAGCAACTGCAAACCTGTCGACAGCAACTTCGCCGCGCGGGCAGGAAGCCATGGCCTCCATTGCATTGCGTATCAGGTCCAGCGCGACCTTCTGCATCTGGACATTGTCCACGACAGCACGAGAGGAAGCGCGGCGGCTGCCGCGGCAGTGCCATAGCCTTACCAGATGTGGTCCGACATGCTTCCTGGTAGAACCTCTCATTCGATCGACTCTACATTCGAGGGCCACCGGAGCAGAACGCGCCTCAGCTCACACCAATCTATTGTGAAAGACGGCCGCCGCCATTTGGCCATATGCGCCAGTGCGTCGGCTGCACGGCTACGTGTTCTCCGGACTTGGCCTTGATCCAGCCGCCGAAGGCCCGGCGGCAAGGAAAGACCACCCGGTGAATGGCATTCCCCTCGATCACGGCAATCTCCAGATCCTGATCAAAGGGCGGCGCCGTTTCGACCCGCTCCCAGGTCAGGTCGCCAGTAGATCTTGGACGGTGTTCATCGCTGTAGGCTGACAAATTCAGGCAACCTTCTGAACTACACAGGAGATGGCTTGGCCGCCGCGCGAGCAGGCTCAGCCCAATATTGCCCAGGCGGCGTGGTCCCCATTGCGCCAGCCGCGGCCGGGGTTTTATCGGCCGTGGCGCCGTTGAACCTATCATGCCGGGACATGATCGGCTCGCCACCCGAAATATTAGGATTGGCGCTGCGAAACAACTCCCGGGCCTCGGTCGAATCGATCTGGATCAGCTCAGGTTCTCGGCGCTTGGTATTAAACGCTGTTCTGCAGAAGTTGAACTGGACTGCCGCTCCCGCGATCTGGCCGGCGGCGGGACCAATGTCCCCGTGGTCTGTCATGTCGAACACCCTTCGTTGGTGAGAAATCTCTTTGTCCCACGGCGTCAACGTGGGGCATTGGGTTGTGATGACGTCAGCCGCGCCCTTGTGTGCGGGGCGGCATCCCCGAGAACCCGAAGACGCCGGAACTCGCTTGACACCATTCGGATGAGCCTAGCTGCGCGCGGCGCCGATCTCGGCGCCGATCATCGCGCCCGTCCGCGGGTCGATGAAGTGGACGCCTTCGCACGCGGCGCAGGTTCTTGTGTGTAGGTCATCGGCACGCGGCTCGGGGACGTCCGGCAGCAGTCCTTGAACTCGGTCGCCGGTATCTGGACATGAAAAGATGATGGGGCGCCAAGTCTTTCTTTCTGCCATGTGTGTGACCTTGGACGGGAAGCTCACTTCTATCAGTAGGCACTCGCCGCAGTATTTGATACAGGTCAAAAAGAGCTGATGCGCATCCAGAATGGCCGAGCTCGAGCGGCTGCTGCGAGCCCCACAGGCCCGCGTTGGCCGGCAACATGTCCCAAGTCGGGCGATCCGCGAGGGCCTCGCGTTGGTCCGCAACGCGCCAGCGTGTAGCGGGGTTGATTTGAGGCGTGCCGCTCGCGAATGGGCCACGACGGCATTTGTCCTCAATGTTTGCGATAGCCGTCAAGCGGATGGTCAATTGATCGCTCGCCTCGCAATGCCGGTGGCCTTGCCGGGCAGATCCCAGCCAAAGGCTTTGGCGCTGACGTCTTGAGCCGTGGGCTCATCGAAACTTTGGCTGCGACAAGCGTGATCATCGGCTGTGCTGTCGCGGCCGCAGGGGCAGTTTGCCTCATCTTGGCCCACGATCACGTGCGCATAGGTCTCGCCATCGATTGCTTCGGCCGCCGGCGCGCCTCAGAAATGGCTCTGCTCAGTGATTGGCGCGACGACCTGGTGTTTGCGGCAATGCCTCGTGAGATCACCAAGTATCGCGTGTAAAGTTAGCGGCCTCTCAATATTGCCATCGGTTGAGTATGGATCGACAGAGATCAATAGCCGGCATCTCGGGCGTGACGGCGCATGCGTCGTCTCTTCAGACGTTCCTCGAGTCATCGGTCGTTCAATTTTGTCAGTCGAGGGCATGAGCAGACCAGAAGGCGTTATCCCTCGGCGCAAAACAGAGTGCGATCCGCCAAGCTGGAAACGTAGAGGCCGCGTGGTCTGCGCGACAACAGGAGCGCTCGAGTCGCGCTGCCAAAGTTTCGACCTTATCTCGATGGAGGAGCGGACAACCGGTTTGGGGATGCCGCTTGAGGCAGATCAAATACTCTTGTGGAGCGAATGGCAGAATGGTGGATAAGCAAACCCACAAGAAGAGGATGCCATGCCTTCATTTAATGTTCGGTTCATCAAGACCGTTTGTGACGATACCGGGCACGAACATCGTGCCTGTCAGGCGACGTTCAAGGTCGATGCCGCCTCGGTGTGCGCTGCTGCACAGCAGGCGGAGAGCGATTTCTGCAAGCAAAAGAGTGTCCGCGACTGGACCGTCTTCGCCGATGTGATAGAGCTCCGAACCCCGCCTGCATTGCCGCCGGCATGGGCTGGTTAGCCTTTGGCGGAGGGAGTCTGCGAATTGGGTTGTGGGTCAATTTGTAATCTAAGCGTGATCCCGGACAGGGTCGCGTCGACCGTCGATTCGAGAACAACTGGTGATGCTGGCGTCAAATCGGCGAGCGCCCTATTGTCTCACGACACCTAGCGGACCTCGCTGGAGGGTTTTCCGCCTGCCGCCCAACTGGCTCTGCAGCGCTCCGTAAAGCGTCGTACCGGCAGGGCCAACCGGATCGAAGGATCCGCTCCCACAAATCGGTCTTGTTTGATTCGTGACAAGAGCAAGTCTGCCTCTGGCAGCCATGGCTGTCTCAAAGGGTATGCGTGGTTGGCCAATCTGCAGTTAAGGCATTTACTCAGCCGGTTGCGCGCGAGCCCGTCCCGGACATCCGAACCGGCCTTCTCTTGAGCCCGCAGCACATCGATGCGATCGCACGTGACCTTAATCTGTCCGCATCTGCCTTTCAAACCATGGCGCAAAGAGCGCGCTCTCCTGAACAGCTCAGGAGCGCCTCCCGCTTGCCGGGTGTTCCGAGAACGCGCTTGCTGCGGCTATGGAGACGTATTGCGCGATCTGCAGCGGGTGAGCGGCCTATGTCAGACCAAAGTCCTCTGCGCCGCCAACCTCGAGAGGCATAACCATGCAAGTCCGCTCGTGAGCATGCCCACATTCGAAGAAGGCCGACACAGGACAAGCCTCATTGCCGAAATCCACGACAGCCCTTATGTCTGTACTCGCTGTTTGGCGGCAATGGGAATACGATCCGGCGTTTACCTCTGCGGATTGCTCACTTTCGCCGCCAGGCTGCCAGCGTCGCCGTCATCCTCAATAGCCGCTATGAACGGGCGGTAAGTTGGGACGTGAACACGTTCGCGTCCGTCGGCACCATCGCGCCCGCGACGGTCCTCACGTACATTGTAACATCAGCATCCGAGTACGATTCGATCGCGCGGTGGTCAGGGATAAACTCAGAACAAAAGAGAATTGCCACGGCAGACAAACGTTCAATCAAATTCGTCCGAGCGGCAAAAGTCCGTCGCATCACAGATCAGGCCTCTGTATAAAGGACAACTCAGTTCACCGGCTCGTTATCGATCCGACGGTCGCCTGCAAGGCTTTTTGCCTTGAACGACGCCCAGAGAGGGGGAATCTGTTAGCGACAATAGGGCGCGCGCGAAGGCTCCTGTATTCTCGGCAATGCGGAGCACGTGAAGGAGAAGCGAGATTGCGCCGTGCACTCTCAAGTGCGGGCGAAATCCGGAGACAACTCGCGTAGTCTTTAAGCGCAACTGTTGCTTCGATGTCACCAAATGTATGAACCGGAAATCTACGCTGGTGTCAACCGAGGGACGACATGTTCGATATTTATGTGAACGGAAGACGCGATCTTTTGGTCGTTCCGCAAGGGTTTGCGATCCCTGCGGGGTTGGCCGGCAGTTGGAAGCGAAAGAAGCGGGCGGTGCGTTCAGTGAGCGATGTTATTCGCCAAGATGTGCAACAGCGCGGTTACCACCGACGTAGTTTGATATCGAATCGGTCGAAGACGGCAGTCGAGACCTCGTCACACGCGTAGCCAACGCGGCTATCTCCGCTGACCCATTCTTCAAAACACTCTGGGCAGGATGTCGCCGATGCCGTCGAGAACCTTGCTTACCGCGTTATGGCGCAAGTTTTCTTTTGAAAAGCCGCGCACGGCGCTGCGGCTTCCCTCAGGATAAGTATTATGGAGCTTTTCCTCGACTCAATGGCGTGCGCGCGTGAGTTTTCAGCTGTCCATACTAAAGATACTTGCCGGCCAGCCGCACGGACGGGCGAGCATCGAAGTCGTTAAACAGCATTTGGCCATTTATTACAGCAGCGGCCCAGAGTGGCCGGCGCGTATGGAGCGCATCGCGAGCCGAGCGCCCCGACTCGATATTTTTGGCCAAAGACTGATCGAGCGAGAGGCCGGGTGCTGGATTATCACCGACGAGGGAAGGAAGACTCTTGAAAGGCTCGAATTTGTAGATGTGGGTACTATGCAGGGTCAGGTTAAGCGGGAGATCGCTCAAGAGCGCGAAGATGAGTAGCCGCCCCTGGTGTCTTCGCAGCTACGAACGAGCGCGCGCAGAAAGCGCTCGCCGGCAAGCGCTAGAGCACGAAGGGCTATCGGCGTGACGGCTTGCCGCTCAATCCCTTGCTGAAGGCCACGTACGCGGACTAGATTGCGCAAGTTCAGTTTGGATATGAATGCAGTGGCTATTCGTACTGTGAAGTGGTTCAACGCGACCAAGGGATGATATGGCTTCATCCAACCTAAGGAATGGTGGAGCTGATGTCTTCGTGCACTCCGACGCGTTGAGCCGAGCCCGAACCACCGACACGAAGCCCTGACCGATCTAGTATTCGCGCACGCCCGAAGGGAGCTCTGGCGTTTAGATAACGAGCGCGCTAATCGTCATAAGGTGACCAAGAGACCGCCCCGATGTCTCTCAGGGCCTCGATGTTTGAGCTGCTGCCGGTTTGATGGACACCGAGATTAGGTGTTTCATGAAGCCGGAGGTGGGCGATGAAGAGACGGAAGTTCAGTCGCGAGTTCAAGGTCGAGGCGGTTAAGCTGGTTCGGGAACGTGGTGTGTCGGTGGCGCAAGCCGGCCGTGACCTGGACGTTCATGAGAACGTTCTGCGTAAATGGGTGAAGGAGTTCGGCTCCCACCCGGCGCAAGCCTTTCCCGGCCACGGGCAGATGAAGCCGGAGCAGCAGGAGATCGACCGGCTGCGCCGTGAGGTCGCCAAGCTGAAGGCCGAGCGGGATATCCTAAAAAAGGCCGCAGCCTACTTCGCGAAGGAAGCGACATGAAGTTCGCCTTCGTCGCGAAGCACCGGACGATCTGGCCGGTGGCATGGCTATGCGATGCGCTGGGAGTTTCGCGGTCGGGCTTCCATGCCTGGCTGAACCGCTCTCCCAGCGCCAGATCCCGCAGCGACGAGGAGCTCGGTGGCAAGGTCAAGGCCAGCTTTGTCGCCAGCGACCGCACCTATGGCGCGCGCCGGGTCTGGCGCGATCTGCTCGCCGGTGGGGCTGACTGCGGCCTGCACCGGATTGAGCGGCTGATGCGCCTGCAAGGCCTGCGGGCGCGGCCGCGACGTCGGCGCTTGCCGAAGGACAGCGACGATCGACAGCTCGAGACCGTACCGGCGAACCTCCTTGACCGGCAGTTCGCCGCCGAACGGCCGAACCAGAAGTGGATCGCCGACTTCACCTATCTCTGGACGGCCGAAGGCTGGCTCTACGTGGCGGCGGTGATCGACCTGTTCTCACGCCGCGTGGTGGGCTGGTCGATGAGTGCCGCCATGACGGCACAGCTTGTGGCGGACGCATTGTTGATGGCCGTCTGGCGACGCGGCAAGCCGGATGCGCTGTTGCATCACTCCGACCAGGGCAGCCAAGGCGGATTCAAACGGTCGTCGCAACACTCGGAGTTTGGAGGTTGCGATGAACGTTGTAAGGCGCAGATCGGCGCGGTCAGGACGAGCCCCATTGCCGTCGCCAGGACGGCCCTCTGTTGCGGGACGCAGTGAACAGAATAAATTTTGGCGGGCGATTGCCGCTGGGTTAAGCAGCGAAGATGCTGCACTCGAAGCCGGATTGTCACAACCTGTCGGAAGCAGATTATTCCGAAAGGCGGGCGGCATGCCACCAGCGATGTTCAGATCTTCGGCAAAGGCGCTCTCCGGGCGGTACCTCTCGTTGATTGAGCGCGAGGAGATCGCACTTCTCAAGGTGCAGGGCCATTCCATACAGGAGATTGGACGTCGCTTGGGGCGGGCTGCTTCGACAGTCTCCCGTGAACTGCGGCGCAATGCGGCCACCCGCGGCGGCGGGTTGGAGTATAGGGCAACAACTGCCCAATGGCATGCGGATCGATCCGCCCGCCGGCCCAGGCCGACCAAGCTTGCGCTCAATGCAACCTTGCGCACTTATGTGGAGGAGAGACTTGCTGGCGGCGTCGTAGCCGCGACCGGCGCTCCCGTTCCTGGTCCCTCCGTTCCGTGGAAGGGGCGCCGGCATGGCCCGCGCAAGGATCGGCGATGGGCCAAAGCCTGGAGCCCTGAGCAGATTGCCCGACGCTTGCCGATCGACTTCCCGGACGACAAGACGATGCGCATCAGCCACGAAGCTATCTATCAAGCTCTCTTCGTTCAGGGCCGCGGCGCGCTACGCCGCGAGCTGACGGCCTGCTTGCGAACAGGGCGTGTATTACGGATGCCCAGAGCGCGCGTACGCAGGCGAGGCAAGGGCTTTGTCTCCCCGGAGATCATGATCAGTGAGCGTCCTGCTGAAGCTGCCGATCGAGCAGTGCCGGGACATTGGGAGGAGACCTCATCCTCGGTGTTGGCAGCTCGGCAATCGGCACGCTGGTCGAGCGCACGACGCGCTTCACGATGCTATTGCACCTTCCCCGGTTGGCGGGGCATGGCCAAGCTCCGCGCGTGAAGAACGGACCTGCGCTCGCGGGACATGGGGCCGAAGCCGTGCGCGACGCGATCACGCGCACCGTCATCACCTTACCCGAAGAGCTGCGTCGCTCGCTAACCTGGGATCAGGGAACCGAAATGGCTCAGCACGATCGTCTCAAGATCGATGCGGGTATCCAGGTCTACTTCTGCGACCCGCAAAGCCCTTGGCAGCGCGGCACTAACGAGAACACCAACGGGTTGCTGCGGCAGTACTTCCCGAAAGGCACAGACCTGAGCATCCACAGCGCCGAGGAGATATCCGCTGTGGCAGCCGCCCTCAATGCCCGACCGAGAAAGACACTAGGCTGGAAAACGCCGGCGGAGGCGCTTGACGATCTGCTGTCATGAGTGAAAGTAACTGGTGTTGCGACGACCGTTTGAATCCGCCCAATACACCAGCGAGCAGTTCCAGCGCCTGATGGCCGACCATGGCATCGTCTGCAGCATGAGCCGCTCCGGCAATGTCTGGGACAATGCGGCGATGGAGAGCTTCTTCTCCTCGCTCAAGACCGAGCGTACAGCTAACAAGATTTATCGAACCAGAGACGAGGCACGCGCCGATGTGTTCGACTACATCGAACGATTTTACAACACGACCCGCAGGCACTCGACTATCGGCTATCTCAGCCCGGTTGAGTTTGAGCGCAAGGTGGGATTAGCTTAACCGGGTGTCCGTCAAACCGGCAGCAGCTCAATCCTCGAAGCTCGTGCCCGGCTAAAGTTTGGGCGTAAGCCAACCTCGCCGAGCCTGTCGGATAGATCGAGCTCCGACGCGATATGGCGCGCTCAGCAGCAATTGAAAAAGCGCTCTGTTAGCTTGGTAGATGGCGGCGGACCGGTTACGTCCTGAACCCGTCATCACCTGCGCGCCGTCGGCGTTGTGAACGGACCACAACCACCTTCGACCGCGCCGCTTCAAGAAATATTCGAAGAATGGGCGACTCATGGTTAGCGAGCTCCATTTCTGACAGTAACGTGCGTTTGGTCTTCTGAATGCCAGAGCCGGCCCATTCCAGGCGATGTCTCACTGTAGCAGCCTTGGCAATGAACTCGCTTGATCGGTCAATGCCGCTTTCATTAAAAGTGAGCTCATCCTGTGCTGCCTGTCGTGGCGCCAAAGTCGCGAGATGCTTGCGCGTTTTGGCCGTTAGCGACATCTGCAGGATCAGGTCATCGTTTGCGGAGTGCTTATGCCGCAGCACCGTTTTTCTCTAGCAACTTTGAGTGGGTCGTCACGAAGGAAGAGCCGCCGTGCATCAATCGTGACACCAGATTGGCGGGTACAACCCTTTTCTCTCTGCCCAAATAGGTCACCGCCATCAGGATTGCCCACCGTGGCCCAGTGATGCCCAGCACAATGGCTCTCCCACGTGATCGGCCGGACAATCTCGTTTCCGTCAGTATAGATGCGGCCAAGCGCGCTTGCTGGATCAGCCATCTTAAGCCAGGTTCCGTCCTTTACAACCGTCCTTAGCGCCGATTAGGGGGGCGGCAGTGCTGCAAGAGCGGGTAAATCAAACAGTTGGTATAGTTCGGACGGATGGGCTTGCGAGATCGTGTCCCTGGCGTGGTGTAGCTGACGGCAGGTCACCGCCCCGGAGCTATGGCTCAGTGTCTTGGACCAACGGCAGTATGCACGGCAAAGTTGTGTAGGATCGATACGCGCTGACAAGATAGCTGCGCGTCGCCCAGTGAGATGTCCGCGATGTGGGCTGCTTCTTTGCCGCGCTCGCCGGTCTGCCGAATATTCAGCGAGGTGCATGTCGCATTTACGGCTTCAATGCCCCAGCAACGGGCAACTTATGACTACACGTAATAGCCTTCCTGTATCGCGGGCGGTCTTCGGCAAACGTCCGTATAGTTCTTTCCAACCTTCCCATATCCGCAATCGATCTTCGTGTAATTGAGCTGCCGCTTGACGTCGTTTTAACTGTCGGGCAATCGAGGGGGGGGGCGATTGCAGTTATCTTTCGGTGATCCCCGATCGATCGAACTGAACGGATCTAAACTCATGAGTGCTAGACAAAATTCTTGTCTCGTTTTGATGCTTTGCACGGAAGCGACTGCTCATGTGATCCCGCGGCTGGCTTTGTTTCGCTCAATCGAGCGAGTGCCGGCAGGGTTTGCTTTTCAGGCACGAGGGTCTGAACGATGAGCGGGCGTTTTGGCCGTTCGCCTGCGGTGTGCTTTCTTCTTGGTATTCCACGATCCGGGACGACACTCCTGGCGCATTTGCTCCAGCACCATCCAGACATTGTGGCTCCGCCTGAACCCTGGTTGATGCTGGCGCTTGAAGCATTTGGCAGGGTGGACCAGCGCCATCCGGCGGGCAGCTCACTGATCAAGGCCGCGACCTCGGAGTTCCTGGGGCGGATAGATCGCACGATCGCCAGCCGCGCTTATGCCGATGCAGCATATGATCAGTATCTGGCGGACGCGGGCAAGCGCATCATTATAGACAAGACACCACGGTATTGGACCGTGCTCGGGTTCCTTGAAGCTGTCTATCCAGAAGCGCCACACATCCTTCTGATGCGAAATCCCTATGCCATCGCCGCTTCAATGAAATCGACGTGGGGCGTCCCACTGCGGACAGAAAGCCCGCATTCGGTTAGCGTATCCAGTCTCGCCGATCTCATGCTCCGTCTGCCCGACGTCATCATAACTTTACTCGCCGATTTGGTTCTGGGCCTTCCCAAGCTCGCCGCGCACCGCTCTCGCCCGCAGACACAGTTCGTGCAATATGAACTGCTCGTGGCGCATCCGGACGAGGAAATCCGGCGTCTGTTGAAGGGGCTCGGCTGTGACCCAGCGTCCGTCGCGTCGGCTGGGATGAGACAAGCAGATTATCTTCGATCCAGCAGCTTTGGGGATCGAAAAATCTTGGAACGAAACGCCGTCGACGAAAGCTCTGTCAAATCATGGCAATCTCAATTGAGCGTCGAAGAGATGCAAACCGTGACTGATTTGGTCGGCGCTGAGCTTTTGCTAGAACTCGGATATGAGCAGGAACTGCTGCGGGCACAGAAAGCCGGAGTGCTGGATAGGGGAGGTGAGGTAACCGAACTCTATCGCCGGATATTCCGAACCTGGTGGGATTTGCGAAGTACCAAGGCCGGAGCATTATCCGGCCCCTGTCACACTGGAGAGCCGGTCCATACTGCTTGGAACGTTTCGGAGAACCGCGACGCGGCTATCGAGATGTTGCGAGGCGAGGTCGCGCGGCTTGAGCAGATCCTCAATAACTCCTAGGGCGATCTGAATGCTTGCGATCAAAACACGCGGGTTGATTTAGCCAAGATCCTTGACCCGCACGAGCTGATCTCCCGATCAGGTATGAGGCCGGCGCCGGCCGCACCAGTGGAGGAATAGGATATGCTGCCGCGTCTGCAAGTCTGCTGCCCAATGGAGCTTGACCTCATGGACGAGCCTGCCGCTTGGCCGGCCGTATCCGCCGCGGATATTCCACACTCTGGGCTGGAGCCACAGAACGGCGAAGAACAGCGATCCTGCATCGAAAAGAAGATATATGCTGCCGATACATCTGCGCCGTCTCGAAGCTGAATCGATTGAAATCATGCGTGATGTGGTCGCCGAGTTTGAAAGGCCGGTCATGCTTTACTCGATCGGAAAAGACTCAAGCGTGATGCTGCACATTGCGATCAAGGCGTTCTATCCGGCAAAATTGCCTTTCCCCCTGCTTCACGTCGACACGACCTGGAAGTTCCGTGAGATGATCAGCTTTCGAGACGCGACAGCCAAGCGGCTCGGCCTCGACTTGATTGTCCATATCAACAAGGAGGGCATCGCGCGCGGGATCAATCCGATCGATTCCGGCTCCGCGCTCCATACCCAGGTGATGAAGACAGACGCGCTGAAGCAGGCCCTCGACCTCCACGGATTTGATGCCGCCTTTGGCGGCGCCCGGCGCGATGAGGAAAAGAGTCGCGCGAAAGAACGGATACTCTCCTTCCGTTCGGCCGGACACGTATGGGACCCCCGTAACCAGCGGCCGGAGCTTTGGAGCCTGTTCAACACACGCATACGCCAGGGTGAAACCATGCGCGTGTTTGCGATGTCAAACTGGACCGAGCTCGATGTCTGGGAATACATCATGCTCGAGAAGATTCCCGTCGTTCCGCTCTACTTCGCAAAACAAAGACCCACAGTGCGTCGGAATGGTGCGACGATCATGATCGACGACAAGCGATTGCCGCTCAACTGCGGCGAGACGCCGGAAATGCGGATGATCCGCTTTCGCACGCTTGGATGTTATCCTTTGAGCGGGGCTATTGAATCCGATGCGATGGCGATTGAAGACATCGTCGCAGAAATGCAGACGGCGACTGTGTCGGAGCGCCAGGGACGTCTAATTGATGTCGATGAAGCCGCTTCAATGGAGAAGAAGAAGAGGGAAGGCTACTTTTGATGTTTGTAAAGCCGGCAACGGAAGCGGTCCCGGCCAGGACAAAGGATCAGCTGCGATTCATCACATGTGGCTCGGTGGACGACGGCAAATCGACGCTGATCGGCCGGTTACTGCACGACAGCAAGATGATCTATCACGATCAGCTCACGGTGCTGGAACGCGACAGCATCAAGCACGGTAGCGCCGGAAATGACATCGATTTCGCGTTGCTCATGGACGGGCTCGAGGCCGAACGGGAGCAGGGCATCACGATCGACGTCGCCTACCGCTTCTTCACGACGCCGCGGCGCTCCTTCATGGTGGCCGACACTCCCGGCCACGAGCAGTATACCCGCAATATGGCTACCGGCGCCTCGCATGCCCAGCTCGCCATCATCCTGATCGATGCCCGCAAAGGCGTGATGGTTCAGACCCGCCGCCACTCCTTTATCTGTTCGCTGCTTGGTATTCGTCATGTCGTTCTGGCAGTGAACAAGATCGATCTTGTCGCATACAACAAAGAGTGCTTCGATCGGATCGCCCGTGACTATCTGGCCTTTGCCGCCGGTCTCGGCTTCACCTCGATCGTTCCGATCCCGATCTCGGGCCGCTACGGCGACAACGTTGTGGATCGCTCCGCTCATGCCAACTGGTACGATGGTCCCTGCCTGCTCGAGCATTTGGAGAGCATTGACATCCCGTCCGGCACCGCAGGCCAGGCTTTCCGCTTTCCGGTCCAATGGGTGAACCGCCCAAACCCGGATTTTCGGGGCTATGCCGGGACGGTGGCTTCCGGGAGGATCTCGGCAGGAGACGAGATCGTTGTCGCCGCGTCGGGACGGACCACGCGCATCAAGCGGATCGTGACCCACGATGGCGACCTTGTCGGCGCCGAAGCCGGCGATGCGGTTACCATTACACTGGAAGATGAAATCGATATCGGCCGTGGCGACATTCTGTCGCGACCGGACGACCGACCGAAGGTCGCCGGCCAGTTCGCCGCTTATGTGATCTGGATGGACAAGGAGCCGCTCGCTCCTGGACGCAATTACGTCCTGCGGATTGGATCGCAGACGATTACCGGCAGCATTTCCGCAATTAGGCATCGGATCGACGTCAACACCTGTGAGCATCTGGCCGCCGGGATGCTTTCCCTCAACGAGATCGCCTTCTGCGATGTTGCAACCGCAATGCCCGCAGTATTCGATCCTTACGACCTCAATCGAAAGACCGGATCATTTATCTTCATCGATCGTTACACGAATCGTACGGTCGGGGCTGGCATGATCGCCTTTCCGCTACGGCGGGACACCAATATTGCTAGGCAAGCGCTATCCGTGGACAGGAGGGAGCGCGCCGCGCTCAAGAATCAGAAGCCTTGCGTCATCTGGTTCACCGGCCTGTCTGGCGCGGGAAAGACGACGATTGCCAACCTGGTTGATCAAAAGCTGTGTGGCATGTCGCGGCATGCCATGCTGCTGGATGGCGACAACCTCCGGCACGGATTAAACGCGGACCTCGGCTTCTCGGAGACGGACCGCGTGGAGAACATTCGGCGGGTCGCTGAAGTTGCCAAGTTGATGGCGGACAGCGGCTTGATCGTGATCTGCTCGTTCATCTCGCCCTCTAGGGCCGAACGGGACAGGGTGCGCGGCCTGGTTGGCAAGGAAGAGTTCATAGAAGTCTTTGTCGATACGCCGATCGAGGAATGCGCGCGGCGAGACCCAAAAGGCCTGTATTCAAAAGTGAAATCCGGCAAGATCAAGAACTTCACCGGAATCGATTCGTGCTACGAAGCACCAACAACACCGGATGTTCATCTCAGGACCATGGAGCAGACCCTAGAGCATTCAGCGGAAGCGGTAGTGGATGTCTTGATGGCGCGCTCAATTCTTGATGGTTAGATGTCCCTCGCATCGCACCATCGATTCGCAGCAATATCCTGCTGGCCCGGCCAAGGCGATGCGGCTCAGGCGGGCCCGCGGTCGGACTTTTCGCTCTAAAGGAACAAAATGGTCGCCCCCATTCCTTGACTGCCCGCTTCCGGTTACGTGCTCGAAGTGGATGGTCAATTCAAGACCGAGTACGCGAGCAGAGATGGAGCATGGGCGGCAGCGGAGGAGCTCAAGAAGCGCCCTTCCATGCTCCAGATCAGAATCTACGACGCCATGACAAAGGCCAGAGAAAGTCCGAATCCCAGTAGGTTGAGTTTCGCTTAGCGCTTCTTGCTACGCGTGCGGCCAGTGACATGCCGAGGTCCCATAAAGCCGAGCCAGGCAGCGTCTCGGCCGGCATCGATCTTTCGCGCAGCAAGAGGGGGCGGGCCTAGGTTTTCCGAGCCTTGCCGCATCCAGCGAGCGGGCGCTTGCTTCAGTATATTGACCAATCCGAACTTAGCAGTGGGCCACGACTCCCTCCTGTCGCGACCGTGCCAGCTTTCGGAAGCTTGCCATGCTTAGGGTTCTGCTCCGTTCCGCCTGCCGCCGTTGATCGCCATGAAGCCGGCGATGGGCGCGGCCGAAAAGGCAAGGGAGTTCGTCCAAGGCAAGCGACAAGGACGATGTCTTGATGATCCGCTCTGGTCAACCGTCAACCTATTCGACCGCGCGGTAGACCGCGTCGAACGCGAGCTCGCCATCAACGAGCAGGCGCTGCAGAGGAGCCAACGCGAGCAGAAGGGCTCGGAGGTGCGATCCGTCCAACCAGAGCGCCTCACGGCCGAGGTACTTGCGCTCATTGAGTGCGGCGACGCGATGGAACTCCGGCTCACCTCGGGCCTCACGCGTTGGACCAACCGTCGACCACGGCACGCTCACAAACCGATGATTGATCCGTAAGACGTTCTCGCCGCGAAGGGGCGTACAAAACCGAGAGATGCCACCAGCCTAGCGACTGCTCGCAGAGAGGACACGTGCCACTCATCTGGAGTCGGCTCGACGTAGTCCTAGCAAAGCAGGATGAGATGTTCTGCTTCACGGCGACTCGCCGAAAGGTGTCGAACTGATCGTTGCTAAACGGCCAGCGATCCAAGGTCGCCCAATTGTCTTCGACCCGGGCTCGACCACAGCCTGGCAAGGCCGCTCCATTCAAGCGCAACGACGTGATACCGACAGTCATCTGCGACGAGGGCATACACTTTCCAGGCACCACCATGCAGGGGGATCTCGCCGGTACGGCGGAGAAACACGTACTCCATCTGGGGGTATGGCGAGGATTGTACGTGAACGGGAAGATTGGGCCATCACTTACCTGCAGGTATCGCGCTTGCAGGCGGAATGCCGACGGTCCTGAGGTCGAACTCTCAAATTATTCTACCTCGCTGTGAATCTCCGCACTTTGCTACCTTCGGCTTGTCGCCGCCAGATGGGGGTACGTCAGGAAAAATTCACGCGAGAAAATCCGCGAGAGGGTTGAAACGCCCCTAACGTCAAGTTGTACGATCTCGAAATGGACAACGACAGTCATCGGCGTCACAAACCCTCCAACGAGCGACGGAGTGCGAATGCACCAAGTCTTGAGCCCATGCATCAGACTCCCGCTGCGAACGACGATCATCAAGTGTGCCATGCCTTGATCTGCATTCGGGCGCGATGATCCGACTGCATCGTTCCCCACCGTCAAGTTTGCCTGAATGGCGCAGGTTCACACGCGTAAGTCGGTCGGCCAACCTGCCGCTTCGTGATGGCAGGATAAGAGCGCGCGTGGGCGCCACTTGCGTTCGAGCGCGCGCTCGCAAAGCCAATTTCTGAGAGGTGTGAATGGTATCGGTGAGGAGCTTTGCGAAAGATCGCTGTGCATCTGCGATGAGATATGGAGGCTTGCCATCCGGCAGGCTTTTCGGACGCCGACCCGAAACGCGGCCGCGATCTATTGCGTTTGACCGAAGAAGTCGACGCTCGCCACAGGGCCTCCCTGGGTGGGGTGGGCATACTCCGGATCTATTGACGACTACAATCTGAGGAGGAATGGTTTGACAAGACAGCGCTCTTTGCTGACGCCTGGTCCATTGTCGTTATCGCTGGCAGTCAGAAGCCAGATGCAGCTTGATCTCGCATCCCGCGATTGCGAGTTCAAGGAAGTGACCGCCTGCATGAGGCGGCTGATGCTCAGCTTGCTGGGAAATGCTGAAGACTATTCGGTGGTGCCTATTCAGGGAGGTGGCTCCTTTGCAATGGAAGCTGCTCTCTCTTCATTTGTGTCCCGAGCCGACAGGCCGCTCGTCTGCATAAACGGCATCTATGGCGAGCGCATTTTCCGAATGTTGCAGCTGTGGGGCGTCGAAGCACTGAAGCTTGTCAAGCGAGCGACCGATCCTTTGGATTCTCAAGAAATTGGCGAACATCTGAGCCGAAATCCTGGCGTTACGCACCTGTGTTTCGTGCATTGTGAGACGACAACCGGAATCGTCAATCCGCTGGACGCGATCGTTGAAGAGGCGAGGCGACGTGGCGTAAAGACCATCATCGATGGGATGAGTTCTTTCGGCGCCCTTAATATTGATCTGAGCCCGCGTGGACCTGACGTCCTGGTCACCTCGGGCAACAAGTGCATAGAGGGGCCGCCGGGAGTAGCGTTTGTCATCGCGTCTCGCGAGCTGCTGGAGAATGCGGTTCAAGAACCGAGGTCGTTTGTGCTCGACGTGAGAGATCAATGGCTCTCGCTCGAGCGCACGGGTGAGTGGCGATCGACCCCTCCCACACACATCGTTCAGGCAACGACAAAGGCCCTGGAGATTCTACACGAGGAGGGCATTGATGCCAGGCGCTGCAGGTATGAGAAGGTCAGGGACGATCTCGTCAAAGAACTCGAAGGTGTGGTGTCTCCGCTGCTGCCCACGGAGTTGCAGTCGCCGGTCTGCGTCGCGTTCAGTGCGCCATCCGGAATCGTGGACCAAGCAGGATTCGATGGGCTGTATCGCCACTTGGCGGCCCACAACCTTTACGTCTACTCGAAGCTGCATCTTGCGACGCGGAGCTTCCGCGTCGGTTGTATTGGGGAAATTCAATCCAGCTGGATCGAGCAGTTAGGCTGCGCTTTTCGTACATATTTCCGGTCCGGTCAGGCTCGGTCAGCGGCGCCGATGTCGGCCCAAGAGTCATGCGGGGCTCGCGTAACGATGCCGGCGCGAGCGGCTGGGGACTGGCAGCTGCCGTTTTCGGCCGAGACTGCTGTTCTGCATGCGGGCTATCGCCGTGACGTAGCAACGAAAGCTGTCGCAGTGCCGATTTACCAGAATACAGCTTATGAACTCGATGGCGATCTAAACCACATTGCCGACGTCTACAACGTCAAGGCCGATGGGTTCACCTACACTAGGATCATCAATCCAACGACGCGCGCGCTGGAAAGGCGCTACGCCGCCGTCGATATGGGAAGGGACGCGCTCGCCGTTGCGTCAGGTCAAGCAGCGACGTTCCTTGCTATCGTCAACCTGTCAAGTGGCGAAGTGGGGGACAATGTCGTCGCTTCTCCGTATCTATATGGCAATACCTGGAACCTGCTCCACAACACCTTGAAGCGTCTTGGGATCAGCGTGAGGACGGCCGATCCTCGAAGGCCAGAGACGTTTGAACGTGCCATTGATGATCGCACGATATGCCTGTTCGGAGAGGTGATTTCGAATCCTTGTCTGATTCCGCTCCCCGTCAAACAGCTGGCCGAGATCGGCCGAAAGTACGGCGTGCCTTTGGTCGTGGACAATACGACGACGCCACTGGTATGCCGGCCGTCAGATCTCGGCGCTGCTATTACGACGTACTCCGCAACGAAATATATATGCGGCCATGGCACGACGCTCGGTGGACTGATCGTTGACAACGGCGAGTTTAGCTACCGGGGAGCCTCTCGCTTTCCCTTGTTTAACCGTCCCGACGATGCGCATGGCGGAATTGTTTGGCATAACGCGGTGCGCGATGTCGACGATCTAGGAAAGAGCGAGTTTCTTCTCAAGGCTCGCATGACCTGGTTGCGCGATACCGGCGCGGCCATCGCTCCGTTTGCGAGCTTTCAACTGATCCAAGGGCTTGAAACGCTGCCACTTCGTATGAAGCAGCACTGCGCGAATGCCACGATCGTGGCCGACGTTCTCAAGGAGCATCCAAAAGTACGCCGTGTGTTCTACCCGGGGCTCTTTGAAGGCGCCGATCGGGAAATCGTCGACCAGACACTCAGTGCTGCATACGGCCACGGGGCGATGGTCATGTTCGAAGTAGAGGACGAACAAGCCGGGCGAAAGTTCATCCAGAACGTCGACTTGATGTATCACGTTTCGAATGTAGGCGATGCCCGCACGCTCGTGACCCATCCCGTCTCGACGACCCACACCACCGTCCCGCGGGAAAAGCGCGAAGCCGCCGGCATATTTGGCGGCTCGATCCGACTTTGCGTCGGCATCGAAGATGTGAACGACATCCTGCGCGATCTGGATAAGGCGCTTTCCGCAATCTGACAACCTGCAAGGCAATCAGGAGGAGGTTCTCATGAATCAGGCAGATGCTTGGAAATTGAGGTCATCACGCTATGAGGCCGTACAATTCAGCCGGGAAATCAATAGGCAGCTCTCCGAGCTGAGGCCCGACAACATAACGGGAGCGGCTTATATTGCCAAAGATTACGCTGTCATCACAGCGTGCACGCTCGCCACTGTGTCGGTCTCATGGTGGCTCTACCCGCTGGCGGTCCTTCTGATTGGTGCCTATCAGCGCGGCTTGACAACCATCGCTCATGATGCGGCCCACCGTACGCTCGCGAAGAACACGACCTGGAACTACGTCCTGGGCATTCTGTTCGCTTCCTATCCCTTGTTCCAGCGCCATTGGGCCTACCGGATCTCGCACGTCTATTTGCATCATCCCTACCTCGGAGACCCGGACAAGGATCCCGACCTGAAGTTCTTCCTGGCCAGCGGCGTTTACGACGTGCAGCCTCCGGACCGGTACGCTTTCAACATGATCTGGAAGCCGATCTTCGGCGGCGCGACAGTAGCGTATCTGAAGTATCTTTGGACCAATCGATTTTCGATCACAGATGCCGAGGATCAGAGCCGCTCAAGCATACTTATCGACAAGTATGGCTTCTATCTCTTCTGGATCAGCATCCTGGCCGGGTCATATGCTGTTGGGCTGCTCCATATCGTCGTCCTGTTTTGGATCGTGCCCTATCTCACCACGTTTCAGGTCCTCGGCTGGTTTATCGAGCTAGCCGAGCACTCACCTATGTGCGAAACCGAGACGCAGAACGTCTATCTCACCAGGAATCGGAAAGGAAATTTCCTCGAGCGGGCCATCCTCGGGCAGAATCTGGATGAGTACCACCTTGAGCATCACCTTTCGCCGGGTATCCCGTTTTGGCTGTTACGCAAAGCTCAGAAAATCCGAATGCAGGATCCCAACTATGCGAAGGTTGCCGCGACCTGGGGCGGACTCTTTGTCAAGGGGCCTCAAGGCCAACCTAGCGTCATAGGTCAGTTAAAGGAGCGGAATCGACGCTTGTATGAGCAATCTGTTGCCGAGATTCGCTCGCGAGGGCAGGTCGCGTGACGTTGCTACGGCCAGAGAGCACCCGAGCCGTGGTCGGCGTCACTTCGAACCGTGTTCTGGTCGATGGTGTGCATCGCGACTGGTTGCGGCGCAAGTACTTGCAGGCACTTCATCGTCATGCGGGAGTGGCTTGCGTCATATTGCCGACGGTCGACGCCGAAGATGCTAGGGAGGAGGTCGCCCCGGCGATCATGCGCCGGCTCGACGGCCTGGTGTTGACAGGTGATGAATCGAACATCGACCCCGCCGTCCTGAGAGCGCCTGCGTCCCTGACGGAGGCTGATCGGCAGGACGTTGAGGTTGGGATCCTTGACCGTCCGCGGGACAGGCTCTCTGCCGTAACTATAGAGAGCGCCATCGCGCTCGGAATGCCTATTCTGGGCATCTGCCGTGGGCTTCAGGAACTCAACGTCTATTTCGGCGGCACGCTCCGGTCATCGCTTGCGGAGTGGAGGCCGGAAAGTGGCGCGATGCATGCCGAGAAGCCAGATCGTCCAAGAGACCGTCAGTACGACGCCGCGCACAGCGTCAGAATATGTTCCGATGGCGTGCTCTTTCCAATCGCGCGGACGATCGAAGCGCAAGTCAACTCGCTGCACAATCAAGGAATCGAGGCGCTGGCGCCGGCGCTGAGGCGGGAGGCGTGGGCGCCTGACGGTTTGGTCGAGGCGGCTTCGGTCATTGGCGCCCCGACGCTGCAAATCGGTGTGCAATGGCACCCTGAATGGCACGTCTCAACCGATCTCCTCAGCAAGCAACTGTTCAAGGCATTTGGAGAGGCGTGTGTTGGATACTACCGAACTAAGAAGAACTAGAGGCTGATTGTGACATTTCGAACCAAACGTGGTCCGTGTACGTCGAAAGGACACTTCCTCGGAGCCGACGCACGCGTCCGGCCCTGCGAGGGACGTGCGCCGCCTCGTGGGCAAAGGAAGACTGGACGATTGGCGAATCGCTTCGCTCTGGGAGTTTTCTTTGTGGCGCTTTATGTCGTGGTGAGCGCGGCAGGCGAGGTCTATGCGGCGTCGTATTTTCAGCAAGCGGATGTGTTCGTCGCGCTCCTGCTGTCCTTCGCTGTGGTTTGTCTGATGTTCAATCTCCTGGCTCGCCACGAGGGAGCCGGGGCAACGGTGGCGAAATGGTCGCTCCTGGTCTTCGTCGCGCTCAATGTCGTGACAGCAATCAGCTGGATCGGCTTATTTATCGGACTGAAATACGCAGAACCCGCGATCGTCGTCGCCTTCATGGTGGCGCTGGGGCCTACCGCAACAGTGTGGTTAAACGCGCTGATCAGGCGCCAGGGTGGCCCTCCAGCATCCGATATTGTCGTGAGCGTTACGATCGCAACGATCGGAACTTACATGATTTGGATCTCGGCCAGCGGCAACGCGGGCGTGGAGTGGGGGGCTCGATCGTCCTTTGGCATCGTCTTGGCAATCGTGGCCGGCCTATCGCTGGCCCTCACAAATATACTTGTCAAACTGCTCTTCGACCGTGGGTTTTCTGGCCGACAAGTCCTGGCGCATCGCTTTTATGGAACGATTCTCTTGCTGCTGGGACTGGTCGATCATTCATCTATCTTGCCTGAGATCTCGCAGCATTGGTTTGCGATCACAGCAATTGGGCTGTCGACGATCCTTATTCCTTTGCTCTTGATCCAGCAGGGCATTCGGCACGTTGAACCCTTCACCGTCAACATGGTCCTGTCCACCGCCCCTATCATCACCTTCCTGTTCCAGTACTTCGATTCTCGCATCGTGCCTTCGTCACATACGTTCATTGGAAATGTTCTCATTACGGCTGTTGCTGTCGGCAACATCTACTTGCAGTATCGGAGGTCCGCATGAAAGAACGGAACTGTGTAATCGTAGACGCATACTCTACCGGCCGATACCTACCGGAAGAGTTCAAGCGCTATGGAATTGGAACGGTGCATGTGATGTCGGCTGCACAGATTCCGCCCATATTCCAATCGCATTTCAATGCGGATCTGTATGATGAAGTCATTCGCCCCAGCGAGGGCATGGGGTATGACGACATCGTTGAATATCAGCTTCAGGCTCTCCATGGCCGGGAATTGGAGTTCGTTATCGCGGGCTGCGAGACCGGAGTTGAACTCGCTGATTCTTTGTCGGAGCGGCTTGGCTTACCATCAAATGGGACCGCGCTATCCGCTGCTCGGCGTGACAAAGCGCGATTGTCTTGCGCGCTGACCTTTGCCGGCGTGCGAGCGATCAGACAAGTCGTGTCCGACAGTCCTGTAGAGATCGCGAGCTGGAAGCGTGAAGCGAAGTACGATCAAATCGTGATCAAGCCTCTGAACAGTACGGGTACCGAAGATGTATTCTTTTGCTCGACAGAGGCTGATATTCAGCGGGCGCTAAGCGTAATTGTCGGGAAGACGAACCGCGTCGGAGCGTTGAATCGTTTTGCCCTTGGGCAAGAAAAAATAAACGGCCAGCAATACACGGTAAATGCCGTCTCGATCGACGGGGAAGCCTTCGTTACGGAGGCCTGGACCTATGACACGGTTCCTATTGAGAGGGCATCATCGGTCTGCTCGCTTGAGAGATTGTTGGACGGCAGCGAACCAATCGTTCAGGAACTGTCCGACTACTTGGTGCGCGCATTGAAGGCACTACAGATCGTCGACGGACCGGCTCACGCTGAGATCATCGTCGATGATCGGGGACCGGTTCTGGTGGACTTCGGAGCGAGGCTTCAAGGGACCATGTCGGCAAAAGCACGAACGATCGCGTTGGGGCACAACCATATGACCCTGACGGCCTGGCGTTACGCAGATCCCAAGGGCTTTGGTGAACATATGAGGCTGCGCGGGCCCTACAAGCGGCAGGCTCACGCACTTTGCGTCTCGCTCATCTCAGATATGGGCGGTGTCGTTGCCGGTTACCCGGGACTCGAAGCAATCCGCAAGCTCCCGAGCTTCGCGGATGCCATTGCATTCGTTCCGATTGGTCAAGAGCTAGTTCCCACGATCGACTTGGCGTCCACACCAGGCATCGTTTATCTCGTGAATAGCGACTTGACTCAGCTTGAGAATGACTATCGCAAGTTGCGAGCAATGCGGATGGACCAGGTGTTCGATTTAGTGATGCAGGACCGCGACTAATGCCAACGGATCCCAGGTTGACCGGAGCGAATTCAGCCCGCGCGGCGATGGTCGGCGTAAGCGACTTCGATGGCGTTCTGCGAGGCAAACACGTCTTGGGTGAAGATCTCTCGGATGGAGATAAAGTTATCAAGTTCTCTGAAGCGGTGCTGGCGTGGGATTGCACGGACCGAGTCATTCCAGCCAGTTTCACGCAAAAGCCGCTATCAGCGTTCGGAGATGCTGACCTGCGTATTCTGTCAGGCACCGGCCGTTCGGTGTCTCATCTCGGCGATCAATATCTCTACCTCGCGGAATTCACGGGCGCACATGAGAACATCTGCCCGCGCGGTGTTCTGCGTAAGGTTCTGCGAAGGGCTGCTGAACACGGATACGACTGCACTGCCGGGTTCGAGTTTGAATTCATGCTGTTTAAGGAGAACGCAGACACGATTGAAGCAAAGCCGTTCGGCGAATGGGCTCCTTTAACTCGCGGCCCGTTCGGCTACTCAATTGCGCGCTCTGTCGCGCAACATGAGCTGTTCGACGAGATCTTGGCGCTTTGTGACAAGGCTAGAATACCTCTCAGCGGACTGCACTTTGAAACGGGACCTGGCGTGGTCGAAGCGTCACTTCGTCATTGTGATGCGATGGAAGCTGCCGATCGAGCAACCATATTCAAGTCGATGATAAAGGCCTGGGCGCAAACGCGAGGCATGATGGCTACATTTATGGCCAAGGTTTCCGAGGAATGGCCCGGCCAGTCCGGGCATATTCACATTTCGATGTCCTCGGATAGTCAGAATGCGTTTTACGACAATGATGCGTTCGGCAACGTCTCGAAGCTTATGAGGCAATTCATCGCCGGACAACTAGAATATATGAATGAGTTCTGTGTGCTCGCTGCGCCGAACTTCAACAGCTACAAGAGATTGGTACCTGGCTGCTGGGCACCAATCTGTCCAACCTGGGGAGTTGACAACCGCTCCTGCGCGGTTCGCGTCATTCCGGGAGAGCCATCTGCCCATCGCCTGGAGTATAGGCTGCCTGGCGCAGACCTGAACCCATATCTCGCGCTCGCATGTGCGATTGGTTCGGGAATATTGGGTGTCGAGACAAGCCCGGCACTACCGGCTTCGATCGTCGGTGATGCAAGCGCGGAGACGTGTCGGCCGTCCGCGAGACTGCCTCAAAGCCTATCAGAGGCAACTTCTCGGTTTTCAGAGTCTGCAGCGGCAAGTGATGTCTTCGGAGAAAGGTTTGTTGACGCGTTTTCTTGCTCGCGCCGTTGGGAGTGGGAAGCCGTTCAACATCGGGTCACCGACTTTGAACGTCGGAGATACTTCGAGATCATTTAGCTTGAGCTCTTCGACAGTTCCGAACTTCATTCCTCTGGCCGGTGTCGGTCGCATTATTGCGGCTGCCTGTTCCGCTGATGCTGGACTTCATACAGAGCAAATGTGCGTTACTCGTTAAGTGAGGACCTCGGGAACGCTGAGGAGGTCTGCTGTTATCTGCTCTGTGGCAGCAATCGCGATTGCTACGTTGGGATGCTAGATTATATCTAACGTCCGGTCCTTTTCGTGAGCTTTACATCGGCAAGCAGATGGTGGAGCTCAAGCATGCGCCCGGTTGGCACCTATCCCTCGCAAGCCGTCCAGCGTGCGCGCGCTTGCCTGGGTTGGTCCCAAAGCGGCAAGACAAGCGCTGCGGTCCGTCAGCCGGAAACTCACTCCGGCTGAAGTGAGCGAGCTGAAGTCCTTCGCCTCTTCGTTGCCAACTTGGCTTGCCAGACCGGTAAGCGAACTGTAAGACCGTATGTCCTTTCTGGATGCCGGCGGTGAGGTGGTTCGCCCTACACTGGCGGTGTTGAACGAGGGTTGCTCAAGGAGCCTATCCTCACGCCAGGAGGACGAACCGTGGAAGATAATAACGCCCTTTTCGTAGGTTTGGATGTTTCCAAAGATCGACATGCAGTTGCGGTTGCCGAGAGCGGGCGCAACGGTGAAGTTCGCTATCTGGGTGAAATACCCTCTGACAACGCGTCGGTAGGACGGCTCGTCCGCAAGCTCGCGCGGCCAGGTTTACGTTTGAGATTTTGCTATGAGGCTGGGCCGACGGGATATGGGCTGAAGCGAGAGATCGAAGCGCTTGGCCATGAATGTGCTGTTATTGCCCCGTCCCTTATTCCACGCAAGCCCGGCGATCGGATCAAAACAAACCGCCGGGATGCTGAGAAGCTTGCCCGGTTGTACCGCGCCGGCGAACTGACGGAGATCTGGACCCCGGATGCAGCGCATGAGGCTATGCGTGACTTGATCCGTGCGCGGGAGGCAGCGGTGAAGGATCGGACCCGCAAACGACAGGAGATCCGATCCTTCCTGTTGCGACATGGCAAGATTTTTCCCGGCTTGAAAGCCTGGGGAACGAAGCTAACTTTAAGTGGATGCACGGGCTCCGCTTTGCGTATTCGGGCCAGCAAACTGTCCTGCAGGAGTTGATCGTCGCGGAGGCGCAGTGCCGGGAAAGAGTATTGCGTTTGGAAAAGGCGATCGAAGACAGCATGCTCGACTGGCCGCTTGCACCGGTGGTCGAACGTTTACAGGCTTTGCGCGGGGTCCGACTCATTTGCGCAGCGACTTTCATGGTTGAGGTCGGTGATGTCCGCCGCTTTACGAACCCGCGGCAGTTAATGGCCTATCTCGGCCTTGTACCTTCGGAACGCTCGACCGGTGACGCCGTACGCCGTGGTGGCATCACCAAGACCGGAAATGCCCGAGTGCGCCGGGTTTTGGCTGAGACCGCCTGGACTTACCGCTATCCGGCTAAGTTGGGAAAACGAAAGTACTTCGCAAGTCGCCACATGCCTGAGGTCGTGCGAGAGATCGCATGGAAGGCTCAGGCGCGTTTGACCAAGCGTTACCGAGCCCTCGTTGCTCGCGGCAAGCGCAGCACGGTGGCGGTGACCGCGGTCGCTCGCGAGCTTGCTGCCTTCATGTGGGCCATCGCGAGAATAGACGATCAGCCGGCGACGACCTAACCTACGGCTCACCCGGTATCGTTATCGCGTCTATCGGTGGGGACGTGGCGTTGAACGGGGAATTCCCGGCAACGCTTTGTGGCCGGCAATGCCGACGCCCGTTGTAAGAGAGGACCAGCCCCGGACGAATACATGGACATGCGGTAACCAACCCGCGCATCAGAGCTTGTTCACCTACGTCCCAGGCCACGTCTCCTCCGATAGGCACTTCAGTGATGAGAACCGACCGAGAAATCGGCGCGGGTAAATTGATGCGCGATTAGGTCTTGCAAAAGGACATCAGAGCGTTACCGAGCCCTCGTTGCTCGCGGCAAGCGCAGCACGGTGGCGGTGACCGCGGTCGCTCGCGAGCTTGCTGCCTTCATGTGGGCCATCGCGAGAATAGACGATCAGCCGGCGACGACCTAACCTACGGCTCACCCGGTATCGTTATCGCGTCTATCGGTGGGGACGTGGCGTTGAACGGGGAATTCCCGGCAACGCTTTGTGGCCGGCAATGCCGACGCCCGTTGTAAGAGAGGACCAGCCCCGGACGAATACATGGACATGCGGTAACCAACCCGCGCATCAGAGCTTGTTCACCTACGTCCCAGGCCACGTCTCCTCCGATAGGCACTTCAGTGATGAGAACCGACCGAGAAATCGGCGCGGGTAAATTGATGCGCGATTAGGTCTTGCAAAAGGACATCAGAGCGTAGCTCTGCGGCCCTTTTGATGATTGATGCTTGTCATCTATTTGAGCCGCGTGCCGCCACGCCGCGGCTTCCAAATCTTGGACAATGCGCTGACGGCGGCCTCGAGCGTCTTCGGGCCGTCGACGTTGGGATCGAACTGTGCGGGCCCCAAAGGCGCATATTTTCATGTTCCAGATGAGTAGGGTCGCCGCTGGCATCGAGGTATTCCGCTTAGCCGGGCGCACCGCCGACGTCCTCGAGCAGGAGGGAAGTCCCTCTATCGTCGTGGTGTCGAACCGTTTTTCGAGTTTGATCACTTGGTCTCAGCTGTCACCGAAGTCATAGAGATAATGGATCGTCGTCGCGCCGGTCTCCTGAACGATTTTTGAAGAGCCGAGTCTTGCGATGCATCGATGGGCTGATTGCCAAAATGTCCTTCGGGACCAGATACCACGACGTCCTTCGCCGGCCAGGAGCTCGAAGAGATGGCTGTTCGTCCAGCCAAACGCCGCCTGAAGCGTCAGATGCAGCCGATCAAGGCGCAGCGTGAGCGGCACGACCAGGCATCGCGTCACCTCCGGTTTCGCATCCTTGAGGTCACCTTGATCCGGACCGCGGTCGTGTTCAGGCTCATGCCGCCAGCCTCGGATCATTCATGCATCGTGTAGATCGACGGCCGAGCTGTCCAAGGCAGCCAGGAGATGCAGTCCATTGATTGGAAACCACCTTGATAGCGCTTTCGATACGTCAGGCGATGAGTTCAGCATTGAAGATTGAGCGGTTGGCGCCATTTTCTTTGGAGTAGCGCTTTCGCAGCGTTGATTGCCTCAAAGCAGTTTGGAAAGGCCGGCGGGGACCTGACAACGCTTTTGTCGATGTTTCTGCTGATACCATTCGGCGGTATCCTTCTCGTCTTCGGATATGCACTGGGATACATGCAGCTCGAAATATCTGCATATCGCGATATCGGTGGGAGCAATTGTGGTGGTGGAACCGATTCTCACGCTTCTGCTGTTTCGAGACGGGCCGACGGTAGGTTCGCCGATATCGGATTGGCGGTCGGCGTGCTTGGCACGCTCACTGCGCTGTTATTCCAAGTGCACTTAACTGGGCAACATCCTCAGCGAGGTCCTATTCTGAAAAAGACTTGCGCAACGTAGGTTCTGCTCCTCGAACGCGAGAAGAAGAGGTAGTCTTGACGGAACGTTCCACATCGAGCCAGATCTACGCATTGTTGATCCGAAACCCTTTGGTCGAACAATAGCATCTCCTCCCGGTAAGTAAGAGCTTTGCTGCTGCCGAAAGTCTGAAAATCGACCCTGCGGTTCGCCATGCTCGACGGCTTTCGGTATTTGGGAATGACTTTGGCAGGGCTATTTCTGGCAGCGCACATTTCCATACTGGTCACGGTGAGGCAACGGAATGCGGACAGGCGCTACAATCGACGATCCCGCACCATCCCATATTGCTGCCTCAGCACCACAACAGCTTCCATGAAATTGGAACTCGGACAGCGGGTTGAGCATCCGGAGAGCATCCTTCGTCAGCCAACCGTCAGCCAGGCGGCCTATCCAGGGACGCTGCGCATTGTTGACCGTAGGAGGATAGAACATGACGGGCATTGGCCGACCTGGCGAACCGCACGTTGGGGCTGCAGGAGCCGACAGCACGTCGGGATCGAGCAGTGCGCATTCGGAACCAAATTCTGTCCCTGCGGAAGGCCACCGAGTTTTCAACTCCTTCTTGGAGCGAATGTGCTTAGCGCCTGAAGATAGAATGGCGACGCTCGCGAGCGTGCCCTCAGGTTCGGGTGTGACTGTCCCCATTTCCTCAAGCGGTGAGGGGATCAATGCAGCGAAACAAAATATGGACGGCCTACTTGAGGAACTTGATGCTTGCCACAGTGCTGCCATGGGCGCTCAGAGCTCGTCTGAGGCGCAAGAGCTGATCGATCAGGTTGTCAAAGCAGGCGCAGCAGTTCTGGACTACTACGCGAGCCTGTCTCCAGATGTGGCGCGCAGCATTCTGTCCGAAAATCAGGCTCGCCGAATTCGTGACCGGACTCTGGGTGCGGGGAACGAATGCAACGCGCTGGCCGAACCGACTATCTACGCCTTGGAGAAGAGTAGGGAGCATGCGGGAAAGATACTCGAGCGGATGCGCCAATCCAATGCTCCGCCCGACCAGCTGATCCGAGCGGCTTCCAGTGTGGCGAAACACTATTTGGCCTGCACGGAGTGGTGGGAAAAGAAGGCATTGCGCTCTGAACGGATGCAGTCCGTCTGCGCAGCCACTGCCAGCTTGCCAAGTGCAACGGCCGAAATGCAACAGACCGAACAGGCGACACTACGGCTGCATACCGGCTGGGCACTGAATACGAGGTGCGTGCATCTGCAATCGCAGGTCCTTCTCGCGCGGGTCATGATTGAGTCGCATGCGAGCAGGCTCGACCCGGCTGTCAGGCAAATCCTCTTGGGTGAGAACGGTCGGGCACGTCTACTCGGAACCTTCATGGGCGATGTTGTTCCGGCATTCCTCTCAACGGGCGACGCTGTTCTGCACAGCAAAGGACAAGCCCTCGACGCAGAGCACTGCGCCGTTCTGGAAGGGGTCATGGAGCGGCTATCGGAATTTGCGTCGGCGTTGCCCAACATGGTTGCCGAGCTAAGGCATAAGGGAGCAAGTCCCGAGCTTCCGTTGGATCTGTTGGATCAGATCGTCGAAGGAGCGTGGGTCACTGCCCATGAGGTCATGCGCCTCCTAGCAGTGCAGCCGAAGACACCAGCCATCATTGCCGCGCCAACGGAGGCTGCCCTTGCGTTGCCGGCCGACGCTGCCGGCAAGGACCCGGTGGCCGAAGGCAGTCCAACGCGCAGGAAAGGGAAGGGCAAGCGGAGGCAGGCCGGAGGTGCGGGGAGTTCGGCCGCCGGGCAGCCCGAGCCGCAGCTCGCTAGGCCCGAAGCCGACACGGCTCGAACCACCAAGGTTATTGTGCTCTCGGATCTGGGCACGAAGAAACTCGCGAGCGCGGAAGAGGCGCATACGAGGATGTCATCGTCGGCGAGGGAACACTTGGCAATATGGCAGGCTCCGCCATCGAAGGAGACACTGACGCGCCTGCTCGCGCGATTGGACGAACTCTTGCAATTCGATCTGCGCAGCGAGCAAAGAGCCATTTCGCAAGCGCGCCACATGAAGCCCGAAGATGCCGACCACGTCGTGGATATCGTGGTTGAGCGGCTGCAGAGCCAATCTGCGGAGATTGAGGCCTGTGTAGCCGCGCTGGACGAACCTCGCCGACGCGGCCTACTCACGCCTATGCAACTGCCCGAAGTGCACGACAAAATAGTCCGCCTCAAGGCGATGTTGTCGGAGGTTCAGGGGCAGGCACATGCTTGGAAGGCGCGAAAGGCTTCGATCGAGATCGATTGCATGAAGACTTATGCGTTTCCCTCGCAGAAGTACCTCGAACGGTTGCAGGCGGCCGAGGAGTTGGCTCCCTTGGAGTCACCGCGCGCGTTGAAGGGCGAGCCAGGAACGCTGTTCGAGATCAAGCTGCAGCCTACGCCACTGCGCAATGGTACGGTGAATCCGATGTGGGTGCACATCCATACGAAGCGGCCGGTTTATGCGTGGCAGTTAACGACATTGGATGACGCCGAATTCGCCGCTTGCCACGTGAAATCCAACGAACAGCGCGGCTACAACCGCCTCTGGCAGAACGCTCGAGCTGCAACGGGTCACGAAAACGTCGTGATCCATCGCGGCAAGCTCACGCCTGCGTTCTGCAAGTCCCTGTTAGGTTCCGCTTTTAGCGGCTATCCAGGGCATCCGTTTGCCGGAGCGGAGCGCGGGGCGCGCAGGTGACTCGATACGAGACTAGTTAAACGACACGATAGAGTGCCGCTTGTGGTACGGCATCGGTCTTCTTCGCATCCGGATGCAGTGGCCGAATGAACCGCACCTTGGGCTCCACAGGCTCCAACTCCTGAGTTAAGAAGCCGGATTGAGCTGTATTGGAGTGGCAAGCGTTCGCTATTAGCAACTCCAGGAAGAGGCCCAAGAGTTCTTGAGCCAGGCGAGGTGCGTCGGAAGTTGTGGCCGACGGCTGAGAGGACGACATTGGCGGCGTCGCCGGCGCGGCCTTTGAGGTAGCCGCGGCGGAAGTCGCCTTCGGCCTTCATGTGCCCGATGATGGGCTCGATGGCAGAGCGACGGCGCAGCTCGCGCTTGATGACAGCGAAGACGCTGCGCTTCTGGCGGGAGATGAAGACGCGACGGTGATTTTGGGCATCGTGGCCGCGGTACCCCTTGTCGACATAGGCCCGCTCGATCGGACAGCCGGTAAGCGTCTCGGTGCGCTCGATGACTCCCGCAGGGGGGGACCCATCATACGGATTGTCGGGCATTGCGCTCGCGTGCAGCACGAACAGGCCGCCCGGAGCGCGGCGATTGTTGGTGACGACGGAGGCCTTCATGCCGATCTATGGACCACGCCCGCGTTGCAAGAGGAATCGACAAAGGGATGTAGCGGTCTGCGCCAATCTATCCGGCTTCACTTTGGGGCTGTGGCCCCGAGCCATCATGGATATCCGCCCACTTCTGTCCTCAATAACTCGTCGGCCTCAATAAGGGCCATGGAGTCGAACCAGGCTTCAGAAGTGTCGGTGGAACCGTTTCTCCATTCGTCCTTTCCGTCTCGCAAACCTCGGCGGGTCATTGTGCCTTCCGATCGGACCTTGGATCTTCCTTTCCGGCCCTGTTTCTCATGCGCTGCGGCCCAAGAGGCTGGCGTCGTAGTCACGGCCCTTTGTGAGCATGCTCCAGGCCATGCGCGCGAGTTTTGCGGCCAGGGCAACAACCAAGACATTAGACTGGAGCCGCTTGGACGCTGCCTCCAACCAGGCTCCGAAGCCATGCCGCGGCCAACTCTGACGCTGCAGAAGTACGGCTCTGGCACCTTGAATGAACAGCGTCCGCAGGTACCGATTACCGCGCCTCGATATGCGCCCGAGGATGGTTCGATCACCGGTCGAGATTTGCTTCGGTACCAGACCAAGCCATGCGGCAAAGTCCCGGCCCTTATGGAAGGCATCGCCGGTTCCGATGGCGGCGACCATCGCGCTTGAGATGATCGGCCCGACGCCGGGCGCACTCATTAAGCGGCGACAGTGTGGATCTCGATCAGCGAGTTCGTCGATTTCTTTCGTCATTGACGCGACCCGTCGGTCGAGATAGCGCCAGTCCTCGGCCAAGTCTTGAATGAGCTGGATCACTCGAGGTGATAAGTTATCCTTTGGCGCTGAGAGAACCTGAGGAAGTGCCAATCGGAGCGCTGCCGCTCCTTGCCGGTCCGGCAGCCCTCGCTCAAGCAAAAAGCCTCGGATTTGATTGATGACCGCGGTTCTTTGCGTCACCAATCGACTGCGAACTCTGTGCAGCGCCTGCAAATCCAGTTGTTCGGCCGATTTCAACGGGACAAAGCGCATGGTCGGGCGCTGAACGGCCTCGGCGATGGCTTCGGCATCACGGAAGTCATTTTTGTGGCCCTTAGGTATGGCTTCACATACTGTGCTGGCAAGAGCCGTACTTGATGGCCTAATTTCTCGAGCTTGCGACCCAGGTGGTGTGCTCCTGCACAGGCTTCCATTCCGATCAGGCAGGGCGGAACATTAGCCAGCGACTGCTCAAGCTGATTTCTCGATCGCTTCTTGCGTAGGATGATTGTACCCGTGGCATCGAACCCCACCACATGGAATGTGTTCTTGCCTAGATCGATACCGATCGTGACAATGTTCGTATGGGACATGGTTTGCGCTCCTCTTGCTGGGGCTCTACCTTGCCGCTGAGAGCGGGCGTGGTCCATGCCATTAACTCGTAAGGCGCGGCGGCCTTGGCTTTGCCGATGCACTCCACCTCCGGAGCATGGAAGGAATAAAGCTTCCAGCCGCGCTGGCGCTGCTGCGAACGAATCTGCGCGGCCCGGCCGAGCGGAAGGGCGAAGGCCTCCTCCAGTGCCGGCTGGCCATCGATGTTGCGGGGGATGTCGCGAATGATCCGGCCGAGCCTGCTACGCAGGATGCGCAACTGTTGCTGATGCCGCCTGAACTGTTTGGCGTGAGCGTAGCGGGAAGCCATCATCGCGGCGGCCTTGTCCACGCGGGCATAGGATTGCCGGAGCCTGACCCCGTGCCTTCTCGCCAGGCGATTGAGGCCTTTGACGGCCGCATGCAGCAGCTCGGCATCGGTCGGAAAGGTGATGGGCTTCGGCTGCACCGTGGTATGTGCGCCATGACGGCGCGAAGAAGGAGGTTGAGTATGTAGACCATCTTCCGAGCAGCCTTGCTGCGCAAGAGATGAGGGCAGACCCCTCGGACTCGGATCGGAGTCCAAACCGCCACAAGCGAATCGCAAGGTTTGGCGGTCTTGAGCTCCAAATCCTTGCAATCTCAAACGCCCACTCGGCCGAAAAACAGACTCCCGCTCAATCGCTTAAACCCTTGTTCACGAACGACTAGGAGCAACGAACAGCACCATTTCCATTCGCACTAATGACTTCTTCAAGAGGGAGGGCAAAGTTGAGTATGCTCAGAAGGACGGGCCGAAGAGGTCCGTGATGCGCGACGCTGTAGCCGAGCCGCGGAGCCACGCAGGACGCGAGGCGCAGCATCAATGGGGGCAGCGCGACCAGACGATGGCTTAGCCGCCGCCGGCCAAGTCGAGGATGGCGTAGATCGGTGCTGACTAGTACGCGGTTCGCGCGCCGCTCTGAATGCCGCCAGAGAAGAGGTCCCAATCACCTTGGGTCCATTAATTTCATGAGAGAGCGAGAAATGCGGCGCTCGCGTCGATGCGAAAAGGATTGCCCTCAAGCCGCACGACCTCATCGCGCAGAACCGTCCTCGGGATATCGTGCGGAATGCGAGCGTACAAAGCATCTAACACTGATCTTGTTAAATCGTGATTGTCGAGAATTAGTGGGAGGTGTCTTGCGGCCGACCTAAGTTTGGCAGTTCGTCTGGAACTGCCGAGTGCATCCTCCGGAATAGCCTTAAGCCGCGCTACTCCCTTACCAGCTCGCGATCCAGGTCCGCTTTGATGGGTACGGCATAATAGTTGCTGAACTCTACGGCGTGGCCCGAATCGTTGTGGTCCAGCGTTCCTGCGGGCAGGAGCTGATAGGCTCTTATACCCAGGGCGTGCGTATCGTTCGCGCAAGCAGCAACTCGTGCTTCATCATAGGGCGGGGCTTCGACTGTCGGCAGCAGATCGGCATCCAGCGCATCAGTTTAACTCCCCCACGAATACGCCTCGAGATCGACCAGAGCGTCCTCACACATGCTGTGGAATGTCGGCGCGCGGGTATATGACGTGCCGTCGGATCGCTTCGCGTGCAAGATGACATGCAGTTTGTTAACCGCCTTGATCGCCGTTATGTTCGCTTGCGTGCAACGCTGCTCCAGGTCCCCAGCCAGATGGACAACGAGCTTCAGAGCGCGCAACCTTCTTCCTCAGATCGCAAATTGTCTTTGAGGATCGCAATCGCCGCCGGAAGACCTTCGAGGATGCAAGTTCCCTGGTCGTGTTCATCCTTGCAATCAAGAGCGACGTCATATGTCGGCCGCTCGATGTCGATGTCGACGAAATGCCAGCGGTAGGTGTCCTTTCGTCCGAAGTTGAACTTATAGTCGTCCGCCCAGTTTGAGATGGTGGCCAGCGAAGTGTGCTGATCGGCTCCGTGAGCTTGGGCCTGCGCTGCCGGACTTAAGTGCCGCTACGCCAGTTCCGCAATGACAGAATGACGTGGCTGTCCCCGCCCTAGGGCGGAAGATGTGCTGCCTACAGCAGCGGTGCAGATCGCAAGTATGGGTCTGAGTGGTTGCCCAATGAAGTGCGAGTCGTTTGCGGACAGAGGCAGGTGCCTGGGTTACGGCACGTCGACCAGGGGCATGGATGCCGTCGGGCGTGGCACGAAGCCATTTTGGCGCCGGTCACGTGCCGCCAACATGATCGTAAAAGCCGCGAGGAGGATTAGGAGAACGCGCATGCAACAAGGATTACTCGAAACGATATATCGCAAATATGAAACGGCTCACATCCTGTGCCTTGGAGGAGGGGCGGCTCTTACGGGGCATCTCACGGCCTATTGGCCAGCAAACACCTCACAAATTTTGATACTCGTTCGTTCTCGCCGGCAGCCGCCGAACAGCGGGACGATTGCGCTTAAAAAAAGCATTTTCTCTTGCAGACTGCAGGAATAGTGCAGCCAATTTGAGTAGTAATCTGGTGATTGGCTATTCACCACGAAGGCAGCCGCCCGCTCGTGCTGCTTCCGGGCGCCATGAGGGACGGTTCATGCGCAATCATGACATGGTGTCCGGCAGCCTGTTGGCCCTGACCGCCGCTGGCCTTGCGCTGCTTTGCTCTAGCCTGCTCGCATTTGCGTTCATTTAGATCCCGTGGTCGACCTTTGGCGCGCTAGGATCTCTACAAGACCTCACGCAAAGACGTACGCAGCCGGACAGGGACGTTGGTATGGTTTTCCACAAACGGAGGTCCGGCGGTTGCAGATGATCTGCTCAGGCATCCGTAGGGATCCCCTTCCTCGAACCGCTTCGTTTTCGCATAGTGCCGGTGGTTCTGAACGGCCGACCTGATCTCCTGGCTGGGCTTCGTGCAGTTGCCCACTAACAACGCAAGTCCCCCTCCATCGAACGATATAGTTAGTCTTACGGTTGGGCTCGCATCACACGCTTCTTGCATGGGTTGCGCAGCATTTTTGCGCCAAAGTCAACGTGCCCAGCCTTTCGGTGAGGCGGCCCTCTCTAGAGCAAGCAGGCATGAATGTGCTTCACGGGTAATGCCCTCTACCGGCCCTTATTATTTACCTGCGTTGCTCGTAAAAACCCTGACGCGATCAAGTCCCGGCTTTGGGGACAACATTGCTGAAAATGATGCAGCGGGGCTTGCGGCTCGCGGCAGCTCTTGACCATCTTCTGCTATCGCGGCAACGAAAACAACCAAAGCAGATCGAGATGATGAGAGCGGGGTGTGGCTGTAACGGATCAATCCCAAGCATCTGAGTTGCCGCCGGTCCTGCAGAGACCGTCGAAAGGCTGTCGGTGGATCTTTGCTCTTCTAGCCGTATTGCTCGTTCTTTGCGCCGGAGGAGTCTATTTTTGGGCGAATATCGAAACGTTTGCTGAGGCGCCGTCGGCGCATCAAGTCGTGCCTCCGACGCTTGGCTTGTCACCTGAAGATAGGGACGTCCTTTTAGGGATCCAATCGGGGCAGCAGAAGACAGCCGATGAAATTGCCGAGCTCAATCGCAACGTCGGTGCGCAGCAAGCCGAGGTAAAGCGGATCTCGGATCAGATCGCAGCCCTGACCCAAAGAATCGAGCAGTTGCAGAATCCGGCGCTTGTTGCTTCTCCTGCTCCTGCTGCTTCTTCGCCATCGGTGCGCACCACATCCAAGCCGGCCAAGAGAGACGTCCGGCCCTTGAAACCGCAAGGTCCGATTTCTGTCGGAGGCGGGCCGCTAACTGCGGAGCCGAGCACGGAACAGCGCTGATTGCCACAAAATGCCTGCCATATGCCGCTGCGCCTTCCAACCAAGTCGGAAACCAACGGTCCACCATCTTGATGGGCAAGCCGAGCCTCTCATTGCTCCGCGTGGCTTCGGAAATGCTCTGTCAGTCGCAAGAAGTTCATAAGCAGGACGTGCCCCTGTGAGGTAAGGATCGACTCCGGATGGAACTGGACCCCATACGTGGGATAATAGCCGTGAGTGAGGGCCATGATCTCGCCTTCCTCCGAACGCGCTGTCACTATGAGGTTCTGCGCACATGACTGATCAAGCTCGACGATGAGAGAATGGTAGCGTCCGACGTCAAGCGGGGTTGGCAGTCCCTTGAATAACCCTCGGCCGTCATGCGCAACGGATGAGCGCCGTCCGTGCATGGGCCGTTGCGCGCGCGCCACCCGTCCTCCGAAAACGCTCCCAATACACTGATGTCCAAGGCAGATGCCGAGAATTGGTACGCGTCCTGAAAGTTCGCGGACCACTGCTGTCGATATTCCTGCCTCAGTTGGGGTGCAGGGGCCGGGCGATATCACCACCGCGCGCGGTTTGAGACCAACGAGCTCGCTGGTGCTGATAGCGTCGTTTCGGATCACTTCCGTTGCTTCACCGAGCTTGTGGAAATAGCGGGCAATGTTGAAAACGAAGGAATCGTAATTATCGATGATGATAATCAAAAAGCACCAGCTGGTTCACAACCAAATGCATCAAAGATTCGCTCTGCCTTGGCGAGCGTTTCCTCGTATTCGGCCTCGGGCTCCGACAGGGCCGTTATACCACCGCCCGCATGAAACAAAGCCAGGTCGCCATCGATCGTGACAGTGCGGATCGCAATACTCGTGTCCATGTGCCCATTGAAGCCGATGAAGCCGATCGCCCCGCAATAGACCTCTCGCGCTATGCGCTCGATTTCTGTAATAATTTCCATCGACCGCAGCTTTGGCGCTCCCGTAATGGAGCCACCGGGAAAGCAAGCACGGAGCAGGCTAACGGCGTCTTCGTCTCCGGCAAGTGTCCCCGTCACGATCGACACGAGATGGTGCACCGAGGCATAGGACTCGAGATTGCACAGGGCCGGAACCTGGACCGAATGGGCAGTGCAAACGCGTGACAGATCGTTACGCAAAAGGTCGACAATCATCGTGTTCTCGGCATGATCCTTCTCGGAAGCAAGGAGAACAGCCGCACGGCGGTGGTCTTCCTTGGAATCAGGCGAACGCGCGATCGTGCCCTTGATCGGTCGTGTCTCGACTTGTCGCCCCTCAAGCTTCAGAAATCGTTCCGGCGAGCTTGATGCGATGGTCAGCTTTCCCCATCGCAGCAGGGCCGCAAAAGGCGCCGGATTCAATGATCGTAGCTGGCAATAGAAGGCGAGCGGATCAAACGAGGTCGACAGGCGGGCACTGAAACGCTGCGCAATATTCGCCTGGAACACGTCACCCGCCAGGATTAAGTCAATCACGCGTTGTACCGCCGCAATGTAGCCCTCGCGGCTGAAGTTCGAGCGCCATGCGCCCGCTTTGCTGGGACAACCCTTCTGTGGCGCCTTTGGACCGGCAAGCAATGCTGCAAACTCGTCGGCTCGACGACGCGCTCGTTCGCTCCGTCGCACGCGATCCTGCTCTGGCCACCCGGTCGAGACGATCCAGCATTTGTTATCCCGGCGGTCGAAGCTGATGACCACGTCGTAGAAATGCAGGATGGACTGGGGCAAACCCAAACCGGCATTTGCTGGCGCAGACAATCGCTCCAATGTTCTGTTCATGTCGTAGGCAAAGTAGCCTGCCGCTCCTCCCTGGAACGGTGGGAGATCGGGACAGTCCTCTTGCGGGTACTTCGCGAGTAGCATGCGGAGGACCTTCCATGGATCGGCCTCGAGAGTCAGTCCGTTCCAACTGGCTTGGCCGTTCGCGACCCTGTAGGTGCCGAACGGGTCGCACGTTAGATATGAGTAGCGCCCAAGCAGCTCGTGCCTTGCTGCGCTATCGAGAAACGTGAGATGCGATCGATGCCCAAGATGTCGCATCGCTGTGACAGGTTCGAGCCACTGCAACTCGCGAACGTACATCGGGTTATCGGTCACCGGCGGCTGACGTCGTAAGAGTGCTGTACCATCTGTTGCCCCAGCCGATGAGAATGACGCTTGTCTGCGATGGCCCGAAACTTGAGGTCCATTGCCAAGTTAGCCCGGCGCTGGACTTTTTGCTGCGCGGCATCACCTGGATCATCCTGCCGTGGAGGCGAAAGGGGTATCTATTGATACATTGTAGTCGGCCGCAAACCGCAGCTCGCGGAGAGGTCGGACCCGTTTAATCGATTCCTGGTAGAGATCGTGCGCTTTGTACGCCGCGAGCTCCGCCTCGCTGTCGAACTCACCATAGACCACGATGTCGATATCGTTGCCGAGTTGATCGGTCTTGCGGTTGCGGGCAACCTCAAGCCGGCGCGCATGTGGTATCGTGGTGAGAAGCGAAAGACCTTCGATGATCTGATCGATATGCGCCTCGTCCTTGGCGCTGAAGAAGACGATGTGACGAATCATGGCCGTCCGTGGAGATGTCGCTAGCGGGGTGGCATAACTATCTGGGAATAGAGTGCGTTGCAATGAGGCTCGTCGCTTGCCGCATGATCGTCGCTTGCGATCGTCGGCGATCCGCAATGAAGCTTGCCAGATTTGCTTAGGACGCCGGAAGGGTAAGGCGCTCAATGGTTTGAATGTGCCGCGTAAGTAGGTTACAGGCTTGATCGATGTTGCGCGTTCGCAAGGCCTGCAGAATCAGGCGGTGATCTTGATTGGAGCGCGGTCGCCAGCCCACCGTTCGCGCCATCGCGAACACCAATCGAGAATTGGCAAGCTGCAGCCCATCGAGGCTCGCGAGCAGACGCGGCATTCCACACGGCGCGACCAAGGCTTGGTGAAAGGCGCGGTTGGCCGTCTCAAACTCCTCGATCGTCTTTGCATTGTCTCCTTCGATCAAGGCGAGCTCGATCCGAGCCAAATGAGCTGTCGTGAGCCTTGGCGCCGAATGGCGCAATGCCACCACTTCGAGCGCGGCGCGCATTTCGGCGATCTCCTTCACTGAACGGGTATCGAGCGGGGCAACCCGAACACCGCGACGCGGCACAGCGACAACAAGATGTTGTGCCTGCAACTCCCGAAAGGCCTCGCGCACGGGGACGTGGCTGGAATTGAATTCTCGTGCAACGTGATCCTGACGGAGTGGCGCGCCTGGCTCTAAGGCGCCGCTGATAATGCGCTCAGCGATTGAGTCCGCGATGCGCGCCACCGTCGTAACGTTGTCAGCAGTGATCATAGATTATCTACCGCAATAACCGGTGCATTTGCAAGGCAGCTCGATTAGCATCTCTTCGAGAGCAATGACTATAGATAATTCACGCGATTATCTACAATTGGACGGGGTTGGGTTATGGATGCTGCGGCGCAAGTCCAGCGGAAGGAAGCAAGCAACGGGGCGCAGGTTCGTAACAATTGGAACGTCGAAGAGGCTAAGGCGCTCTACGACCTTCCTTTTGCCGACCTGATGCTTCAGGCGCAGCGCGCTCATCGCAAGAACTTCGATCCAAACCACGTCGAAACCGCGAGCCTGCTCAGCATCAAGACCGGCGGCTGTCCGGAAGACTGCGGATACTGCTCGCAAAGCGCGTATTACGAGACCGGCCTGAAAGCCACCCGTCTGATGCGTTGCCCAGATGTGATTGCGATTGCGCAGCGCGCGAAGGATGCCGGCGCCACGCGCTTCTGCATGGCCGCGGCCTGGCGCACGCCAAAAGATCGCGATCTTGATTCCGTCTGCGACATGGTCAACGCGGTCAAAGGACTCGGCATGGAAACGTGCGTCACGCTGGGCATGCTGACGCCGAAGCAGGCCGCGCGCCTCGCCGAGGCCGGCCTTGACTTCTACAATCACAACGTCGACACATCGCCCGAGTTTTACAGCAAGATCATCACCACCCGCAGCCTGCAGGACCGCATCGATACACTGGCGCATGTGCGCGATGCCGGCATTAAGATCTGCTGCGGCGGGATTATCGGGATGGGCGAGCGCGTCGAGGACCGCCTAGGTATGCTCGTGCTGCTCGCCAACCTTCCCAGCCATCCCGAAAGTGTGCCGATCAACTTGTGGAACAAGATCGAGGGCGTGCCGGTGGAAGACACCGCGGAGCCTCCCGATCCGATCGCGCTGGTCCGGCTGCTGGCGACCGCGCGGATCATGATGCCGAGGAGTGTGGTTCGCTTGTCCGCCGGGCGGCAATACATGACCGATGAATTGCAGGCGCTTTGCTTCTTGGCCGGCGCAAATTCAATATTCATCGGCGATGTGCTCTTGACCACCAAAAACCCGAAAGTTGATCGCGATGCGCATCTCCTGGCCCGGCTCGGCATCACGTCCGGGCTCGCCTGACGAAAGCAGTGCGCGCAAATATGTTGCCCTACATCCAGCCTAGGTGAGAAATGCAGATAACTTTGATGAAGGGCAAAATCCATCGCGCCTCAGTGACCGAAGCTGACCTGCACTATGAAGGCTCGATCTCGATAGATCGTGCGCTCCTGGAGGCAGCGGGAATGGTGATCAACGAGCGCGTCGAAATCTACAATGTCGAAACAGGAGCGCGCTTTGCCACCTACGTGATCGAGGCGCCGCCGAGGTCTGGCACGATAAGCCTGAACGGTGCGGCCGCACGGCTGGCGATGCCCGGAGACAAGATCATTATCGTTGCATATGCCTCATTCGACGAGGCCGAAGCAAAGATATTCAAGCCACGCATTGTGCGTGTGGACGGAGACAATCGCATCCTGGCAAGTTGAACCTAACGGGCCATCCTTCCTTCTTAAACGGCCAACGCATTTTCTGCGTACTTTGATGCGATCGGTGGGAGTGGTGAATGCGGTCAATCCAAACAGCTAGACTTAGTCCCTACGTCGCAGCGTTGAATGGCTTGAACGAAGATAAACGGCTGCGCTGCCTCAAGCCGCGCGTGGGGATCGATTTCGCATCCAACGACTATCTCGCACTCGGGAGCGACCCGCGCATCAAAAAGGCGGTGGTCGCCGCGCTCGAGGCGGGCACTCCGGTTGGAGCCGGCGGGTCGCGGCTGCTGCGCGGCAATTGCGAGGAGCATGAACGGCTCGAAACGGAAGCGGCTCAGTTCTTTGGCGCGGAGGCCGCCCTTTTCTTTGGAGGCGGCTATATCGCAAATTTTGCCCTCCTGACAACGCTGCCGCAGCGCGGCGATCTGCTGGTTCTCGATTCGCTCGTGCACGCTAGTATTCACGAGGGGGCGCGGGCCGGCCGCGCAGAGTGTCGAATTCACGCGCACAATGATCCCCAGTCGGTCGAAGACGCAATTCGCGACTGGCGAACCAAAGGTGGGGCGGGCCGCGTCTGGATTGTGGCGGAAAGTCTCTACAGTATGGATGGCGACTTCGCTCCACTCGAAGAGCTGGTGGCAATCGCCGATCGCCAAGACGCGTTTCTGATCGTGGATGAGGCTCATGCCACAGGCGCTTACGGGCATCAGGGACGAGGGCTCACGGCCCCTTATGACATGCGTGAAAATCTGATCGTCGTTCATACCTGCGGCAAAGCGCTCGGTGCGGCGGGTGCACTTGTTACGGCCTCCGGCATCTTGCGCGATTTCATGGTCAACCGCTGCCGTCCGTTTATTTTTGCCACCGCTCCATCACCATTGATGGCGGTTGCCGTTCGAGAGGCACTCCTCGTCCTGCAGAAAGAGCCGGAGCGGCAGCGACGGCTGGCCAAACTCGTCGCGTTTGCGCATCGGCAGATCACCTCGCTCGGTTTGCGCACACCATCGACCTCTCAGATCGTGCCGTACATCGTAGGTGATAATGCTCATGCAATGCGACTTGCCACTGCTCTGCAGGCGCGCGGCTTCGATATCCGCGGAATTCGGCCGCCAACCGTCCCTGCAGGCACTGCCCGCTTGCGAATTTCGTTGACACTCAATGTCGGGGAAGCGGACGTGCGCGCAATGCTCGATGCGCTGGTTGAGGTGACGAGGGCTCATTTTAATGAATAAGCGGATCGTCGTGACTGGTACGGACACCGGGGTCGGCAAAACGGTATTTTCCGCAGGGCTCGCCGGCCTTCTCGGCGCGAATTACTGGAAGCCGGTCCAGGCTGGACTCGAACAAGAGACCGACTCCGAGTGCGTCCGCCGCCTCGGCGGCCTCTCGTCCGATCGCATTGTCACCGAGCTCTATCGACTTCGGACGCCTGCGTCGCCCCATTACTCTGCGGAGAGCGACGGCATTCGCGTAGATACAGAGACGCTTCGACTGCCGGACAGCGGCGAACGGCAACTCGTAATCGAGGGCGCCGGCGGACTCATGGTGCCGCTGACAGCGCGCACTCTTTACATCGACATTTTCGAGCGCTGGCAGCTTCCCGTCGTGCTTTGCGCAAGGACGGGACTGGGCACAATCAATCACTCCCTGCTCTCCATAGAGGCTCTGCGGAAGCGTCAGATTCGAATCCTTGGAGTTGCGTTCATTGGCGAAAGAAACGCCGAAACTGAAAGCGCGATTTGCGAGATGGGGAGAGTGCGTTGGTTGGGACGGCTCCCGTGGCTTGTTCCCCTCACGGACGAAAGGCTGCAGGCCGCTTTCAAAGACTCCTTTGTTAGCAGTGATTTCCTGAACCTATGAAGATAGCCAAGAGGTCGCCGATCTGGCACCCGTTCACGCAACATGCTCTACAGCGGGACATGACGAAGCTGCTGCGGGGGGAGGGGGCTTATCTCTACACCGAAGATGGCCGACGCCTTATCGATGCAATCTCTTCCTGGTGGGTCGTGACCCACGGCCATTGCCATCCATGCATCGTGAACGCGGTTCGGGAACAGGCAGGCAAGCTCGATCAGGTCATCTTCGCCGGATACACTCACGATCCGGCTGAGCAAGTTGCGACGGAACTATTGAAGGTCACCTCGCCGGCGCTGGAGCATGTGTTCTTCTCCGATAGCGGGTCGACCAGCGTCGAAGTCGCGCTGAAAATGGCGCTCGGCTACTGGCACAACACCGGAAGACAGCGAACCCAAATTGTGGTGATGCAGCACTCGTACCATGGCGACACGATCGGGGCGATGTCGGTAGGTAGCCGTGGCGTCTTCAATGCGGCCTACGGGGCGCTGATGTTCGAGGTGACCTCGATTCCGTTCCCGGCAAGAGGTCGTGAGCAAATAACGCTCGATGCGCTTGAAAACGCGTGCCGAAACGAACATCCCGCAGCCTTTATCGTGGAGCCCCTGATATTGGGCGCCGGTGGAATGCTGATGTATTCTCCCTCGGTGCTAAGAGAGATGAAGCGGATCTGCGAAGCCTTCGACGTCCTGTTCATTGCGGACGAGGTCATGACCGGGTGGGGCCGGACGGGTACCTTGTTTGCGTGCGAGCAGGCCGGTGTCACGCCCGATATTGCCTGCTATTCGAAAGGCCTCACGGCTGGGGCGCTGCCGCTCGCCGTCACACTCTGTCGTGCCGATATTTTTGATGCGCATTATTCTCAAGATCGCACGCGTACGTTTTTTCATTCGAGCTCATATACAGCCAATCCAGTGGCTTGTGCCGCCGCCAAGGCAAATCTGGAGCTGTGGCAGGACGAGGAATATCGCCGGCGGCTGGCATCCTTGGCCAGCATGCAAGAACAGGCACTCGCGCCATTCCGCACCGATTCACGGTTCGCAAACGTCCGACGCACAGGAACAGTCACAGCGCTTGAACTCAACACGAGCGATGCTGGCTATCTGGCGGACATCGGGCTGAAGCTTTTGGCTTTCTTCCAAGCGCGGAATCTGCTGTTACGCCCACTCGGTAACACGATCTATGTGATGCCGCCTTACTGCGTTACGGCCGCCGACCTTGATGAGATCTATGCTGCAATACGTGACGCTGCTGACTTGCTGATGTGAGCTGCATCAGAGTGTTTTAATCGTCTGCAGTGAGAGGATCATGCAAGACAAAATGCCCGTATTGCTGCCGCTTGATAGTGCAACGAGGATGCAGCACACTCGGCTCGCAGGCTGATCGTGCTTTAAGCACTTGCTTTAAGCGCTCCCGATCCGGCTGCCGCAGCAATCCTGCGGGCTAGCCAAGAAAAGCGCAGCATTTGACCGAAATGTCGAGCGAATTGCGTTAATCACGATTAGAGAAATCCATTATTTTGAGCAAATTCTCAGCGAGGCTTTCTGCGGAAAGTAATGCTTCGCGAGGCAGTCGCACATCAGTCACTTGATGGCTGCAAGCACCAGGAAGACAGGCCGCCGGAAGACCGCACCGTTGGTGCGGGCGTGGTGCCGTGGTCAGAGGGCAGCAGGGCTTCCAAATTAAATGTCTGACAGGAGGCGAGAATGCACATTGGCTTCCGTAATTCCCTCGACCATTCAGCCACATGCTGTGCGGTATGCGGCGGAAAATTTGGGCTGATCCGCCATTACTGCTGGCGGACCGCCCTTTGCTCCAAGAAATGCGTCAACCGCTTCAAGGCTCGGCGGGAGGCCGATCAGAAATGGCTTCGATGGCGGAGAGCGGCTTAGGAATGGACTGAGTTGTGACGGTACGGCCCTGGTCGAGAATTCGAGTGGGCCCTCTAAAGCGCGTGGAAATCAAGTGACAGAAACATCGGCAAAAATAATCGACTTCAGGGCTTACAGGGCCGGCAGGCTGGCTCGGTCTGAGCGCCTTCGCGACGACGTCTACTCGACCGCGGCTCTCGATGCGCTCGCAGCCGCCTGTCACCTTTGGACGTTCCTGGCCTGCCATCCGTTCGCCTTGCTCGGCGCGCCAGCGCCGAAGCAGGAGCCTCACGAGTACCGCTAGGGGCAGGCACGGAGGTGTGCCCTAAAGACGGAGTCCCCACTGCGCGCATCTCCAGCTCGGTCCGGTCGAGCCGTCACCGTTTGAAGAGACTGCAATCAGCCCAGAAACGCGTGCAGATGGTGGCTCGTCACGAGCGCCGCTCCTCGATCGAGGCTTCGGCCGGCATAGTCGCGGAAACCGTAGGGGAAGACGAGCCATGGGGTGGTGAAATCGCGATGAGAAAGATCTTGGCTCATGGTTGCGCGGCCATTGGACTGTTTTTGCGATGTTCTCCAGTTCTAGAGAACTGGGATCTCCATTCTCATTGCCATTGACAGGTTTCTCCCGCGTTCTCTAGGAAGTGCCGACGGTGTGTGGGGAGCGGGTCCAATATGAGCCACAATTCAGAGCAGCCTCTAGAGCGTGTCACGATTCCGGCATTGCAGCAGTGGAAAGATAAAGGCCGGCGTGTCGTGATGACCACCGCCTACGATGCGGTTGCGGCGCGCATCGCGGATCCCATTGTCGACATCATCCTGGTCGGCGATAGTGTTGGAAACGTCTGCCTGGGATTCGACAACACGCTGCCCGTCAGCGTGGCCATGATGAATCATCACCTGGAGGCCGTTGCGCGCACGAGGCCTCATGCCCTGCTTGTGGCCGACATGCCCTTTCTAAGCTTTCATGTCGGTTCTGAAGATACGATTCGCAATGCCGGAGGTTTCCTGCAGCGTGGCGCCGATGCTGTGAAACTCGAGGGGGGCGCCAAACGCATCGAGATGGTACGCGCCTTGGTCGATTGCGAAATTCCTGTGATGGGACATCTCGGTCTGACCCCACAAAGCGTCAACGTCATGGGTGGATTCAAGGTGCAGGGACGGACAACGGACACCGCCTTGCGGCTGCTCGATGACGCGCACCGTCTGCAGGAAGCCGGCTGCTTCGCGCTGGTCCTGGAGGGCATTCCTGCCGAGCTCGCGGCGCGAGCGACCGAATTTCTCACGATACCTACCATCGGGATCGGAGCAGGACCCGATTGCTCGGGCCAAGTGCTCGTGTTTCATGATGTCTTGGGGCTGACCGAAGGCCATCGCCCCAAATTCGTTCGTACCTATGCAAATGGATTCCAGCTGTTCCAGGAGGCGCTGTCGCGCTGGGCTGCCGATATCCGCAAAGGTGCATTCCCAGGCTCAGAGGAGTGCTATCGGCTTCCTGATCAGCTTCGGCATGCCGTCGCCAACTGGGCGCCCTCCAATTCAACCACAAGGTAAGATATGCAAGTAATTACGAAGGTCGCTGAGCTGCGTCGCGCCCTTGCAGATGTTCGCAATGCCGATAAGCGCATCGGATTCGTTCCGACGATGGGGTACCTGCACGACGGCCACCTGGCCCTGATCTCGGCTAGCCGGGGACACTGTGACGTGACTGTCGTCAGCATCTTCGTCAACCCTACTCAGTTCGGCCCAAATGAGGATCTCAGCAAGTACCCTCGCGACTTCGCGCGCGATGAAGCGTTGTGCCGCAGTGCCGGGGTCTCCATCATCTTCGCACCCAGTGCAGAGGAGATCTATCCGGCTCAGTTTGAGAGCTTTGTCGAGCCGGGCGAACTCGCAAAACCGCTCTGCGGAGCCTTCAGACCTGGGCATTTTCGTGGTGTAGCGACTGTCGTCTGCAAGCTATTCAACATGGTGCAGCCGGACGTCGCGTACTTTGGACAGAAGGATTTTCAGCAATGCGCTGTGATACGCCGCATGACGGTTGATCTGAATCTTCCGATCGAGATTGTCACTGTGCCAACCGTTCGGGAGCCAGATGGGCTGGCAATGAGCAGTCGCAACCGTTATCTCAGCCCGGAAGAACGTGGTCGCAGCATTGCGATCAGCCGTGGCTTGTTCGCCGCAGCACAAGAGTTTGCCTCAGGGGAGCGCGACGCGGGAACGCTGATTGCGCTTGCAACAAAGCATTTGGAATTGGTCGATCGACTGCAGTACCTTGAGCTTGTCGACACTGGGACTCTAAGGGCTGCCGAGAGCCCTCTGCGCTTTCCGGCGGCGCTCTGTGTCGCAGCGTACGTCGGCTCGACTCGGTTGATCGACAATGTAGTCCTGTCCTTGTCGACATCGTAGCCAGATCCGCAAGTGATTGCGCTCAGAAGCAGTCGAACCGGATAGGTTGGCCCTGAATCCTCGACATCCCGGAAGAGCTCTCGAAGGCGATCCGGAACTGCCCTTTGCATGCTGAACAACTGCTCATGCTCGAGCTCATGATGCCCGGTTGGAGATTGGCTCTGCCGCTGACGGGGTGGAGCGAGGCGGGGCCGCTCCCACCCTGCCGAGAGCAGCCAAGCGCGAGTTCGCTTTCCGTATTATGACTTCGGCGGCTCGCTCAGACCCTCCGGGACATTCCGGCTGCTTTGGGCACTCTGTACGACGTGGCGCAAAACAATTTCAGAAAGTCGTACAACCAGCTGTTTGAGGTGCGCAATCTCCTGCTTGCAGCGCTCCAGCTCGTGCTGTTCGTCTGTCATCACAGATGTTGTGCGACGATGGCTGCTGCCGAGATGATTCATATAGCTCCCCTTCGATTCGACAAACACAGCAGATAATCTGAACAGCCCAGCCTCTTCTCTTCCCCGAACGAGGCGCCTCGGCGTCAGATCGGAGCATTTCACACGCAGCCCGTGGTGAGCTGGTTAATAGCTCGCTCCCAAAGGGCTTGCGCCCAGCGCGCAGATGCGACGGCACTTTCGGCGACGTCATCTCGCTCGTCGCTCATGCTCGGTTGCAGCAATGGCCCCCAACAATGTGGCCGCGGAGTATGCCGCCCTGCGGCTACATGTGATTGGTCTGGGCGGAGACTGTAACAAAATGGCAATATCGATTAATGCAACGAGCCGCGCTCTCGCGCTCAAATCCTGCATTGCGCCGGCACCCCCCGATGAATTTTCACGCGAGTTCGCGTGTCCGTGCTGGGGTCCTTCAGCTGCACCAGGCTTCTGTGTCAAAAACGCAAGTCGCTATCGAGATCATCCACCTGCAAGCGGGCATTGCCGGAGGTTCGCTCAAAGTCGTGTGCTGCCAATACGTGCGATTATAGATCAATAACCACGCGCCCACGACCATGAAATTACTTCGCGATTGCGCAGACGACCTCGTTAAGCTGCATAAAGCCGAAGTTCCCTCGAGAGAGGCCAGGGCAGCTTCACGGCAAGAATTGATCGCGATGTCCCGGAGCAGGGCAGTGGCAAGCTACTTAACTCCATCGGGGCAGGTATGCCGAAGCATTGGTTGGACACAGCAGGCGCGATAAACGGCAAATCCTCTAGCCGCAATTGATCCTGATGAGGATCGGCAACGAACTAGCACCGTCCGAGCATTGGCCTACCGCATCGGCCCAGTCAGTCCGGCGCGCAATAGATGGCGGAAGGCCGTACACAGAGCATGATCGCGGGGTCACATTGACCTCTGAGCTCTAGCAAGCTTGTCTGTTAAGCCGAGACGGCCAACGAGAAAACAAAAGCATTCCGATCAAGCGAGCTGCCGCAATGGATCAGCGATCGCAGAGGTGCTGGACATTGCACTGCGCTGGAAATCGGCTGACCGGCAGTCGCGGAGACTCATACGATCTGATGTACTTGAGTTGCGGTCCTGTAAAGTCCCATTATCTTCCTCGATGGTATGAGGGAGATCTCCCAATGCTGGACGGTGCCACGACCGCGCTTCTGCGCGCGATCCTGGATGAGGTTTGCGAGAGCGTCTCACCGTATGACGCGGGCGTCCGCGCCTACGTTGCCTCCAAAATCCTGGAGGCCGCCACCAGAGGTGAGACGCGCCCCGATCTGCTTAAACAGATCGGTCAGGAAGCTCTTTCCAGAGCACCAACGATGTGGCGATAGATCTAGGACATGGCTTGTCCTTGAGGTGAATTTCCAAGCCACAGTGCTGAAGATGCTGGCCTGCTATCCAGGTTCGCGCGCGCCGTCGCGTCGCCTGCGGCATAGCGATCTGGCCAGCTCGCAGATGTGTATCGTGGTCGCAAATCGATGGAAGCCTAACGTCACCCAAGACGCGTCGTTATCCGATGTGAATCGGTTGACGCGTTGCTCGCTGCGAGGGCGTCGCGCTAATAACCTTCGTCCGGAAACGAGGGCGAACTCAGTGTTCGGCGCCGAAGCGCAGTCAACTCACGCGAGCCGGTGCGCCGTTGTTGCTTACTCCTGTGGGAGCGCCGCAAGCGCCCTTTCGATCACTGTGATGTCTTGACTGACCTGAGCGATCGCTGGCTTCGGATCAACTCCAGTAACGCAGTTCAACTGCTGCAGTAGCTCCCGCCGATGCACCAGAAGGTTCTCCAGCGCGCTGCGGTTGTTTAGTTTCACATAGCCGTCGACAATCAATCCAATCGAAAGAGACATTGAAACTCTCAAACAAAGCTGTCCTCAACTTAGATGCGTATAGCACATCGACAAACGATGTTCAGCTCGTCGGGAGAGAATACTGGCGGGCGATCTTGTCAGCGACAGGCGTCCGGCGCCGCGGGTGTGACCGACTATTCCTTGCGCCTTACAAGCGTCCAGCTCTGTTTGAGGGACTAATCGTGCAGAAAGACGGCGTATGGCGAGCAAAAAACGCTGTGGATCGTCGCCATGGAAAGGCTAGGCTAGGCTAGGCTAGGCTAGGCTAGGCGAACGAATGATATCACGAACTGCCATGGTCCTTATCCGCCTGCCGAACGGCTTCCGAGGTGCGATGACAGGCGGCGCGTTGATCGACGACATGCTCGCCTGAATATCTCTTCGTAGAGATTGCGACGACTCAGGAGCGTCCAGGATGCTCGATGAATATTTGGCCCGCATTCGTGCTCACCGCAACAACATCCACCGCTATCGTCGCCTGCTGAAGTCGAACCTGTCGGACGTCGAACGTCAGTTCATCGAAGAACGCCTCACCGAAGAGCGGACCGCGCTGGAGTCTCTTTCGGACGAGACCTTCCCGCTCGCGTTTAGCCTTCGGAAGGCGGCGGACATCCCGGCGAGCTAGGCGCGGAGCCGCGAACGACGCGCATTTGGGACTACGCGAGTTCTCGCCGGCGGCATTATCATGAGTTCGCGACCTGGCAAATAATCGATGATATCCGCCCGCTGTTGGCCTAGTCCCGAAGACCTGATCTGCTGACCTGCACGTGAGTTCATTCGGCTCGCGTATCAGGTGCTCAATCTATGTCGGCATTAGCCCATAGCGGATAAAAAGCAGCACTGTTCGATCGGTCCTCGCTCGCGGACCTGTTTGTATTCGGCCATATCCTCGGCAGTTTGTTAGATTGGCTACACTCCCAGCCAAATCGTTCTCAGTCGCTAGCCAGCTGAGACAGCCACAACTTCATCTTTTCATCGGTCTGCGACCACGGCATGAGATTTGCTCTACTAGCTGAGACGCTGCGGAACCATATTCGCGGCGAGAGGCACAGCAAGGAAGGAAACGACTTGCCAAATCTGCGACTGGAGACAGTTTATGCCGCCGGCAATATCTCCAGCAGCATTCTGGGGAATATAATGGTGAGCGGCGGCGCCACGCGAAAGGTGGAACATAAAGTTGGTGCGCGCCGAGGCTCGCCTGCGAAATACCCTCGCGCCGATATTTTCACTAATCGCCGTCGGGCAAATGGCAGGCCTTTTGCGTGTAGCCGATCCCATAGGCCTACTGCACAGGCTCTCGGCGACCGACGGTTGGTTGTTTCGACGGAGATCGCAGTTCGGCCGAGCGACAGGGAAGTCGCAGTTCCCTGGCAGAACAACGGTCTCCAGCTTTTGGATCAATCACGTCAACCTGCACCGGGCAATCCAACACTATGATTGTGCGCAGCCTGTACGACGTCGAAGCAACCGATCACTTCGTCGATTGGGGCAATGGTACCAGCCACCGCCTTCTGACGGATAAGGACGGCATGGGTTTTAGTATCTGCCACACCGTGGTGCGCGCTAACACCGTTTCTCTTCTGCAATACCGGAATCATCTCGAGGCCTGCTACTGCATCGGCGGAGAGGGCGAGGTCGAGGACATGGACGGGAATGTCTTTCCCATTCGCAAGGGTGACATGTATGTGCTTGACAAGCATGACAAGCATTTCCTGCGCGGGGGACGAAACAACGACATGATCCTCGTTAGCATCTTCAACCCGCCCCTCACCGGAACCGAGCGCCACAAGCTCGACGACCCGGCAGGTTCCACATATTGAGGGATGCGAAGAAACGCCAATTCCAACATGACTGCCGTTAATTGCGAGAAACATTTACTCGAGCGATCCAGCACTGCCTCGTATCGCACGCGCGGACCTTAGAAAAAGTGTTTGTCCCGGTTGTACTAAAGGCGCACGCGATGCGCTTCGGCTGAGCTGACAAATTACTTTGGTATTCCGGGTCCCTTTTTCCTTGTCGGGAAGACCGGGCGGGCGAAGGCTTGTGCCGATTGATAGCGCGCTCAGCTGTACGATGTCTGGCGACGCTGTTGGATAGCTGACATAGCACCGCTGTGGCTATCGCATTGATTGCACCCGATTTCACCTTTGGCACGATACATGCGTAATCCTCTAAAGAGTGCCATAGAGGAGAAGTCGGTCGATGCGAACGCTTACCAGAACTCTGACGCGGTCGAGTGGCAGCTGCGATACCGCCCGCATCATTTTCGGTGATGCGGAAGGTTGGCAGGAAAATTGAGTGATCTGCTTCGGCGGGTCTCGCCACATCAATGCAGACCAGCCTAAGCCCCAAAACAGATTCGAACGTGTGAGCGATTTGCGTGAATCAAGGAAGTCGCCTTCCGAACTTGAGCGATGAACAGGTGCACAGCATATCTGCCGCACATGAACTCCTGGCGCGAGGGGAGGAGTTTTGGCGACGGCGGCTCGAACAGTTTAGAAGATTGCATCCTCCTTTCGTGTCATCGTCCGTGGCTGCGGCGCCTTCTCGATGGCAGTCGAGTTCGTGGTGTAGCCCAAGCGCTTTGGCTAAATTGTCCCCACAAGATCGGTCGGAATATCTGGTAACGGCTTGGCTGATCTATCTCGCTCGGATGACGGGGGAAACCGAATTTCAACTGGGATGGAAGCCTGCATGGGATGGATTGCAAACTGGCTGTAAACTCGTCGAGGCGTTAATCGCCTCCGTCGTGCCGATGGATGTTTGCATTGAGCTTGCTCTCGATTTTGAAGAAGTGCGCAAAACCGTAGCGGCGGAAGTCGCGCAGCTGAGGACGCACGCTAGCTATACTCGGGATCTTATCGCGCGCTGCCCGACATTGCGAAGTGTAGAGGCGCTGCGGGCACGCCAGCCTTGGCCGATCGGCATTGCAATCACGAAAGAGAGCTGTTCCGCCGCCGACGAGCTGTCGACGAGCCACAAGGCTGGCCAAGCCTTATGCGGCGATTTGCTGACCTTTGAGGTTCGCGCTCTGGATGGGAGCTTCCGCTGGCATTTTGATGCCGCTCGATTAGCGCCCAAGCAGATCGACCGCATGACGCAGCATTTGCAAGCTTTGTTACGCGGCGTGATGGACGATGCGGGGCAGCCTGTCGGCCGAATCGGCATTCTGCCGACTGACGAGCGCGCGTATCTACTGGAGGAGTTGAATCGGACGGCGGCGCCTTGTTCGTATGAGCGATGTATCCATGAGCTGTTCGAGGCGCAGGTGCAAAAGGCGCCGGAAGCGGTGGCGGTGGTCCATGAGAAGGAGAGACTGAGCTATGGCGAACTCAATGCGCGTGCCAACGGGCTGGCGCATCATCTGATCGAGCTTGGGGTCAAGCCGGACCAGCCGGTGGCGATCTGCCTGGAACGCAGCCTAGCGATGGTGGTTGGTGTTTTGGCGATCATGAAGGCTGGCGGCGCCTATCTGCCGCTAGATCCGGCTTATCCGTCAGCGCGGCTGCGGCAGATCGTCGACGACGCAAAACCGAAACTGCTGCTTTGTGATGTCGCCGGTCGAACCGCATTGGGCGCCGAAGCCGTGGCCGATGTGACGGTGGTCGATCTGGAGACGGCGATCCCGCCTTGGGCCGACCGGCCGGCTTCGAACCCGGACCCGGGCACGCTTGGCCTCACCTCGCGCCATCTTGCCTATGTCATCTATACGTCCGGCTCAACTGGAATCCCCAAGGGCGTTGAAATGTCCCATGGCGCGCTTATGAATTCGCTTGCGGGGATTAGCACGTCAAAACTGCGCACACTTCAATTCGCGACCCTGAACTTCGATGTGTCCTGTCAGGAATTGTTCATTTGTTGGAAGGACGGCGGAGCGCTTGTGCTCCTGCGGGAAGAGACCCGGAGGCGATTCTCCGACCTATTGGAATTTGTAGAGCGGGAGGCGATCGAGCGGCTTTTCCTCCCGTTCGTGGCATTGAATCATTTTGCGGAAGTCTGGAGCACCCAGCGCGTGCAACTGCCCTCTTTAAAAGAGCTCTATACAGCCGGCGAGCGATTGCAGGCCACTCCACTGCTTAGGGAGTTCTTCGAAGCACACCCGAACGCGAGATTGATCAATCAATATGGCTCCACGGAAATCAGCGTCATTTCTGAGCACCACCTTGGAGCTGATCCGTCATGTTGGCCCCAGATGCCTCACGTCGGGCGTCCAATCGCCAACACGCGGGTGTACCTGCTGGATGGCCATGGCGCGCCCGTGCCGTTCGGCGCGGTGGGCGAGCTTTACATTGGCGGGGCGGGGGTGGCACGGGGCTACCTGAACCGCCCTGAACTGACAGAGGAGCGGTTCATCGCCAGTCCCTTTGTCGAGGGCGATCGGCTGTACCGGACCGGCGACCTTGCACGTTATCTGCCGGACGGCAATCTTGAGTTCCTGGGCCGCAACGACGATCAGGTGAAGATCCGCGGCTATCGCATCGAGCCGGGCGAGATCGTCGCGCGGCTTTGCGAGCACGCCTGGGTGCGCGAGGCGGTGGTGGTGGCGCGCCAGAACGGCGCCGGCGACAAGCATCTGATCGCCTATGTAGTCTGCGCGCCCGAGACCGGCTCGGACGAGGGCGATGGAGGCGGGCTTGCGGGCGCCTTGCGGGCGCACTTAAGTGCGCGGCTGCCGGATTACATGGTGCCGAGTGCGTTCGTGCGGCTGGCGGCGCTTCCGCTGACGGTGAACGGCAAGCTCGATCGGAACGCGCTGCCGGCGCCGGCCGATCAGGCCTATGCGCTGGCGGCCTACCAGGCGCCGCAAGGTGCGGTCGAGACGGCGCTGGCGCGGATCTGGGCCGAACTCCTGGGTGTCGAGCGCATCGGGCGCAACGACCACTTCTTCGAACTGGGCGGCCACTCGCTCTTGGCCGTGCAGATGTCGAGCCGGCTGTCACAGGCTGTCGGGGTCGAACTGCCGCTGTCGACGCTGTTCGCAAGGCCAGTGCTGACTGATCTGGCGGCAAGCATCGTCGAGCTGTTGAGCCGCTCCGGTCCGCAAGAGCTGCCGTCGATTGCGACCGTGTCGCGTCATGAGCCGCTTGTACTGTCGTTTGCCCAGCAGCGGCTATGGTTTTTGGCGCAGCTGAACGAAGGCAGCACGAACTATCACATTCCGCTGGCCTTGCGACTGCGCGGGATGCTCGACCACAGCGCCTGGCAGCGCAGCCTTGACCGTCTGTTTGCGCGTCATGAGGCGCTGCGCAGTGTCTTTGTCGCGACCCAGGGCAAGCCCCGGGTTGAGGTTCTGCCGCCGGATGCGGGTCTGCCGATAGTTGAGCACGATCTGCGGGAGAGATCGGATGCGGAAGCGGCACTTTTGGATCTGTGCCATGAAGAGGGCCACACGCCATTCGATCTTGCGCGCGGTCCGCTGATCCGCGGGCGTCTGGTGCGGATGTCGGATAAGGAACACGTCTTTCTGCTCACCCAGCATCACATCGTCTCGGACGGCTGGTCGATGGGCGTGCTGCTGCGCGAACTTAGCCAGCTCTACCGGGCATTCGAGGCTGGGCAGGACGATCCTCTGCCGCCGCTTGCGATCCAGTATCCGGATTATGCCGCCTGGCAACGCCAATGGCTGTCGGGAGATCGGCTGCAGAAGCAGGCGCAGTATTGGCGCAGCGCCCTGGCAGGCGCGACCCGTCTTGTCTTGCCGACGGACCATGCGCGGCCTGCCCAGCAATCGTTTGCCGCGGCGACGGTCCCGATCATCATCGATGCGGATTTGACGCGGGAGCTGAAGCGGCTGAGCCTGCAGCATGGCACGACGTTGTTCATGACGGTGCTGGCGGCCTGGGCGGCGGTGCTGTCGTGTCTGTCGGGGCAGGACGATCTTGTGATTGGCGTGCCGAGCGCCAATCGGGGGCATCGCGAGATCGAAGAGCTGATCGGGTTCTTCGTCAACACCCTTGCGCTTCGGATGGACCTGTCCGGCAAGCCGCGCGTGTCGGAGCTTCTGGAGCGGACGCGGTGCACGGTGCTGGCTGCGCAGGAGCATCAGGACCTGCCGTTCGAGCAGGTGGTGGAGATCGTGCAGCCGCCTCGGGCTCTTGATCACACGCCATTGTTCCAGGTGATGCTGGCCTGGGAAAACAATGCGGTTGGGTCATTGGACCTGCCGGGGCTGAGCGTGAAAGCTGCCGGGGAGGTGCTTGATCAGGTCGAGTTCGATCTGGAGCTGAGCCTTGGCGAGCATGGCGAGGAGATCGCCGGAACGCTGGGGTATGCCACGGCGCTGTTTGATCAGGCGACGATCGAGCGGCAGCGTGGTTATCTGCTGGCGCTGCTGCGGGCGATGGCTGCCGATGCGCAGCAAGAGGTCCACCGGATTGAGCTGCTGTCGACTGCCGAGCGCACGTATCTGCTGGACGAGCTGAACCGGACGGCGGCGCCGTACCCTGCGGAGCGGTGCATCCACGAGCTGTTCGAGGCGCAGGTGCACAAGGCGCCGGATGCGGTGGCGGTGGTCTGCGATGATGAGCGGCTGAGCTATGGCGAGCTCAATGCGAAGGCCAACCGTCTGGCGCATCACCTGATCGCCCTCGGGGTCAGGCCGGAGGATCGCGTTGCCACCGTGCTGGACCGCTCCGCAGCTCTTGTGGTGGCGCAGCTGGCGATTCTGAAGGCCGGCGGCGTGTATGTACCGATTGATCGCGCCCTTCCGGTGGCGCGACAAGAATTGTTGATGGCCGATTGTGCTGCCCGCTTGGTGCTTTGCGCTGATGATCTGGTTGAGGCGAGGATACCCGTCCGTGCTATTGAGCCGCTCATAGCTCGAATGGGATGTAGTTCCGATCCTGGGCTGGCGTTGAGCGCTGAAACTGCCGCTTACGTCATGTACACCTCCGGCTCAACTGGCCTTCCCAAAGGAGTTGTTGTTCCTCATCGTGCCGTCAACCGGCTCGTGATCAACAGTGGATATGTGAAGATCGATGCAGGAGATCGGGTGGCATGGGCCGGCAATCCCGCATTCGACGCAAGCACATTCGAAGTATGGGCACCGCTGCTTAACGGTGGTTGCATTGTTGCCATGCATACCGCCACCGTCAGGGATACTCCCAGTTTTGCGCGAGCGCTTGAACAGCACCGGGTGACGTCACTGTTTCTGACAACAGCATTGTTCAACCAATATACATCATCGATTGCTCCGACGTTGGCGCAACTGAAGCACCTCCTCTGTGGGGGTGAGCGCGGTGATCTTGCCTCATTTCTGAGATTGTTGAAAGAAAAGGGCCCCGTACGTCTCATTCACTGCTACGGGCCCACCGAGACGACGACCTTCGCGACGATCTGGACTTGCCCGGCTGATTTCAATGGGTCGTTGGTCCCGATCGGGCGTCCAATCGCCAACACGCGGGTGTACCTGCTGGATGGCCATGGCGCGCCCGTGCCGTTCGGCGCGGTGGGCGAGCTTTACATTGGCGGGGCGGGGGTGGCACGGGGCTACCTGAACCGCCCTGAACTGACAGAGGAGCGGTTCATCGCCAGTCCCTTTGTCGAGGGCGATCGGCTGTACCGGACCGGCGACCTTGCACGTTATCTGCCGGACGGCAATCTTGAGTTCCTGGGCCGCAACGACGATCAGGTGAAGATCCGCGGCTATCGCATCGAGCCGGGCGAGATCGTCGCGCGGCTTTGCGAGCACGCCTGGGTGCGCGAGGCGGTGGTGGTGGCGCGCCAGAACGGCGCCGGCGACAAGCATCTGATCGCCTATGTAGTCTGCGCGCCCGAGACCGGCTCGGACGAGGGCGATGGAGGCGGGCTTGCGGGCGCCTTGCGGGCGCACTTAAGTGCGCGGCTGCCGGATTACATGGTGCCGAGTGCGTTCGTGCGGCTGGCGGCGCTTCCGCTGACGGTGAACGGCAAGCTCGATCGGAACGCGCTGCCGGCGCCGGCCGATCAGGCCTATGCGCTGGCGGCCTACCAGGCGCCGCAAGGTGCGGTCGAGACGGCGCTGGCGCGGATCTGGGCCGAACTCCTGGGTGTCGAGCGCATCGGGCGCAACGACCACTTCTTCGAACTGGGCGGCCACTCGCTCTTGGCCGTGCAGATGTCGAGCCGGCTGTCACAGGCTGTCGGGGTCGAACTGCCGCTGTCGACGCTGTTCGCAAGGCCAGTGCTGACTGATCTGGCGGCAAGCATCGTCGAGCTGTTGAGCCGCTCCGGTCCGCAAGAGCTGCCGTCGATTGCGACCGTGTCGCGTCATGAGCCGCTTGTGCTGTCGTTTGCCCAGCAGCGGCTATGGTTTTTGGCGCAGCTGAACGAAGGCAGCACGAACTATCACATTCCGCTGGCCTTGCGACTGCGCGGGATGCTCGACCACAGCGCCTGGCAGCGCAGCCTTGACCGTCTGTTTGCGCGTCATGAGGCGCTGCGCAGTGTCTTTGTCGCGACCCAGGGCAAGCCCCGGGTTGAGGTTCTGCCGCCGGATGCGGGTCTGCCGATAGTTGAGCACGATCTGCGGGAGAGATCGGATGCGGAAGCGGCACTTTTGGATCTGTGCCATGAAGAGGGCCACACGCCATTCGATCTTGCGCGCGGTCCGCTGATCCGCGGGCGTCTGGTGCGGATGTCGGATAAGGAACACGTCTTTCTGCTCACCCAGCATCACATCGTCTCGGACGGCTGGTCGATGGGCGTGCTGCTGCGCGAACTTAGCCAGCTCTACCGGGCATTCGAGGCTGGGCAGGACGATCCTCTGCCGCCGCTTGCGATCCAGTATCCGGATTATGCCGCCTGGCAACGCCAATGGCTGTCGGGAGATCGGCTGCAGAAGCAGGCGCAGTATTGGCGCAGCGTCCTGGCAGGCACAGCCCGTCTTGTCTTGCCGACGGACCATGCACGGCCTGCCCAGCAATCGTTTGCCGCGGCGACTGTCCCGATCATCATCGATGCGGATTTGACGCGGGAGCTGAAGCGGCTGAGCCTGCAGCATGGCACGACGTTGTTCATGACGGTGCTGGCGGCCTGGGCGGCGGTGCTGTCGCGTCTGTCGGGGCAGGACGATCTTGTGATTGGCGTGCCGAGCGCCAATCGGGGGCACCGCGAGATCGAAGAGCTGATCGGGTTCTTCGTCAACACCCTTGCGCTTCGGATGGACCTGTCCGGCAAGCCGCGCGTGTCGGAGCTTCTGGAGCGGACGCGGTGCACGGTGCTGGCTGCGCAGGAGCATCAGGACCTGCCGTTCGAGCAGGTGGTGGAGATCGTGCAGCCGCCTCGGGCTCTTGATCACACGCCATTGTTCCAGGTGATGCTGGCCTGGGAGAACAATGCGGTTGGATCATTGGACCTGCCGGGGCTGAGCGTGGAAGCTGCCGGGGAGGAGCTTGATCAGGTCAAGTTCGATCTGGAGCTGAGCCTTGGCGAGCATGGCGAGGAGATCGCCGGAACGCTGGGGTATGCCACGGCGCTGTTTGATCAGGCGACGATCGAGCGGCAGCGTGGTTATCTGCTGGCGCTGCTGCGGGCGATGGCTGCCGATGCGCAGCAAGAGGTCCACCGGATCGAGCTGCTCTCGACTGCCGAGCGCACGCATCTGCTGGACGAGCTGAACCGGACGGCGGCGCCGTACCCTGCGGAGCGGTGCATCCACGAGCTGTTCGAGGCGCAGGTGCACAAGGCGCCGGATGCAGTGGCGTTGGTCTGCGATGATGAGCGGCTGAGCTATGGCGAGCTCAATGCCCGGGCCAACCGCCTGGCGCATCACCTGATCGCCCTCGGGGTCAGGCCGGACCAGCCGGTTGCGATCTGCGTCGAGCGCAGTCCGATGATGGTGGTGGCGCTTTTGGCAATCTTGAAGGCCGGCGGGGCGTATATGCCGCTGGACCCGGCCTATCCGTCGGCGCGGCTGCATCAGGTACTCGACGATGCGGCGCCGCGGCTGCTGCTGGCCGATGTGGCCGGCCGTGCCGCCTTCGGCGCGGATGTGCCGGGAAATGTGAGCGTGGTGAAGCTCGATGCTGCGGCGCCGGCCTGGGCCAGCCTTCCGGAAGCGGACCCTGACCCGCGCGCGCTCAGCCTGAGCTCCCGCAATCTCGCCTATGTGATCTACACCTCGGGATCCACGGGCACGCCAAAAGGGGCACAGAACGAGCATCGGGCTATCGTTAATCGCCTGATCTGGATGCAGAACGCCTATGGTCTGAAGGCAACAGACGTCGTGTTGCAGAAGACGCCATTTAGCTTCGATGTCTCGGCTTGGGAGTTCTTTTGGACTTTGCTTGAAGGGGCAACGCTGGTCGTGGCGCCGCCCGGTGCGCACAGAGAACCCGATGCATTGGTCGACTTGATCGTCAGCCAGCGCATCACGACAGTTCACTTCGTCCCATCCATGCTGGTCAGCTTTTTGGATGCGAAGAGTGTTGACCGCTGCACATCGCTGCGGCGGGTTTTATGCAGCGGCGAGGCGCTCCCTGCCGCCAGTGTGCATAGGGTTCGGCGCGTATTGCCCTGGACGGCCCTGCACAATCTCTACGGTCCGACTGAGGCCGCGATCGACGTTACATCCTGGAGCTGCCCGGCTGGATTTGATGAGGCTATCGTCCCGATTGGCCGCCCTATTGCCAACACGCGGGTCTACTTGCTGGATGGTCATGGCGGGCTGGTGCCGTTCGGTGCGGTGGGCGAGCTCTGCATTGGCGGGGCGGGGGTGGCGCGGGGCTACTTGAATCGCCCTGAGCTGACAGCGGAGCGGTTCATCCCCAGCCCCTTTGTCGAGGGCGACCGGCTGTACCGGACCGGCGACCTTGCACGTTATCTGCCGGACGGCAATATTGAGTTCCTGGGCCGCAACGACGATCAGGTGAAGATCCGCGGCTTCCGAATCGAACCGGGCGAGATCGTCGCGCGGCTTTGCGGCCGCGCCTGCGTGCGCGAGGCGGTGGTGGTCGCGCGCGAGGATGGTCGCGGCGAGCAGCGCCTCGTTGCGTATGTCGTTGCCGCCGAAGCTGAGGAATCTGATCTTGCCGGCGATTTGCGGGCGCATGTGAGTGCGGGGCTGCCGGACCACATGGTGCCGAGTGCGTTCGTGCGGCTGGCGGCGCTTCCGCTGACGCTGAACGGGAAGCTCGATCGAAACGCGCTGCCCGCCCCGGGCGACGAAGCTTATGCGCGCCGGACCTACGCGCCGCCACAGGGCGAGATGGAGACGGTGCTGGCGCAGATTTGGGCCGAGCTGCTGGGGCTGGAGCGGGTCGGACGGAACGACAACTTCTTCGAACTGGGAGGGCACTCGCTCTTGGCGGTGCAGATGATCGAGCGTCTACGGCGGCGGTCACTGCGCATCGAGGTGCGCACCTTGTTCGTCAACCCGGTGCTGGCGGATCTGGCTGCAAGTCTGGGCCGCCATCACGAGGTGGCGGTCCCAGCCAACCTGATCACCGAGCGGAGTGCGGCGATCACGCCGCAGATGTTGCCACTGATCGAGCTGGCGCAGGACGAGATTGACCGGATCATCGCCACGATACCCGGCGGGGTTTGCAACATCCAGGACATCTACGGCCTGTCGCCGCTGCAGGACGGCATCCTGTTCCATCATTTGCTAGCGGCAAAGGGCGATCCATACCTACTGGTGTCGCAGATGGCGTTTGCCGAGCGTGGGCTGCTCGATCGCTATCTTGCCGCGGTCCAGCGGGTGGTGGATCGGCATGACATCCTGCGTACCTCGTTTGTCTGGGAGGGATTGTCGCGGCCGGCCCAGGTGGTTTGGCGGCAGGCGCAACTGGAGGTGATCGAGGTCCAGCTGGATGGCGCTCATGGCACTGGAGCCGAGCAGCTCAGGCAGCAGTTTGACCCACGTCGGCACCGCATCGAGCTTGGCCGGGCGCCACTGCTGCGGTTTGTGATAGCGCGCGAGCCCCGCAGCCCGCGCTGGCTGCTGCTGGAGCTGCAGCATCATCTGATCGGAGATCACACGACGCGGGACGTGATGCATGCTGAGGTCCGGGCCGAGCTGGAGGGGCGCCAGCATGAGCTGACCGCGCCGCAGCCATTCCGCAATCTGGTGGCGCAGGCGCATCTGCGCCGTGATGCCAAGGCCGATGAAGCGTTCTTCCGGGAGCTGCTGGCCGACATCGACGAGCCGACCACGCCCTTCGACTTGAGCGAGGTGCGTGGCGACGGCGGCGGGGTTCGAGAGGCGCATCGGATGCTGCCGTCAGCGCTCCATGCGAGGCTGCGCGAACAGGCGCGGCGGCTGGGCGTGAGTCTGGCGAGCCTCTGCCATCTGGCGTGGGGACAGGTGGTGGCGCGCAGCAGCGGCCGCGAGCAGGTGGTGTTCGGCACGGTGCTGTTAGGCCGGCTGCAGGGCAGCGCTGGCGCCGACCGCGCCGTGGGGCTGTTCATCAACACCCTTCCGCTGCGGCTTGATCTCGATGACACCGCCGTCGAGGCGAGCGTGCGGATGACGCACGCCCGGCTGGCCGACCTGCTGGCACATGAGCATGCCTCGCTGGCGCTCGCACAGCGCTGCAGCGCTGTTGCGGCGTCGGCACCGCTGTTCAGCACACTGTTGAACTACCGTCACAACACGGCGCCGGCTGTGCCCGGCTCCGGGACGGATGATGTGTTGTCGGGCATGGAATGGCTGGGTGGGGAGGAACGCACCAACTATCCCCTGACTCTGTCGGTGGAGGATTTTGGCGAGGCGCTGGGCCTCACTGTGCAGGTGGCGGAACCGATCTCGGCGGATCGGATCTGCGGCTACATGCAGCGGGTGCTCGAGCAGCTGGCAAAGTCGCTGGAGCATGCCCCGGATACGCCGGTACGCGAGCTGGACATCTTGCCGGCTGAGGAGCGCACCTATCTGCTGGAGGATCTGAACCGGACGGCGGAGGCCTATCCATCGAACCGGTGCGTCCATGAGCTGTTCGAGGCGCAGGTGCAAAAGGCGCCGGAGGCGGTGGCGCTGGTCTGCGAAAACGAGCGGCTGAGCTATGGCGAGCTCAATGCGAAGGCCAACCGCCTGGCGCACCACCTGATCGCGCTCGGGGTCAAGCCGGACCAGCCGGTTGCGATCTGCCTCGAACGCAGTCCGGCGATGGTGGTTGGTGTCTTGGCGATCCTCAAGGCTGGCGGTGCCTATCTGCCGCTGGACCCAGCCTATCCCAGCCAGCGGCTGCATCAGGTTGTCGACGATGCCGCGCCGCGGCTGCTGCTTTGCGACGTCGTCGGTCGCGCAGCACTCGGCCCTGAGGTGCTGACCGATGTGACGGTTATCGATGTGGAGACGGCCACGCCCGCCTGGGCCGACCGGGCGGCTTCAAACCCTGACCCGCGCACGCTTGGCCTCACATCGGGCCATCTCGCTTATGTGATCTACACCTCAGGCTCAACCGGAACCCCAAAGGGGGTCATGGTCCAGCATCAGGGCTTGGTCAATCTGCTGTCGGCTCAGGTCGGCCTCTTTGGCGCTTCTTCCAACAGCCGCGTCGTGCAGTTTGCCTCCATTGCTTTTGATGCAAGCGCTTGGGAGCTTGTCATGGCGTTTGGCTCCGGAGCCGCTCTGCACTTGCCTGCGGAAGAGATCCGTCAAGCGAGTAGCAAGCTATCGGATTATCTGCAAAGCGAATCCATCACCCACGCGACATTACCCCCAGCGTTGCTTCAGACAAGCAAGGATCCGGAAGGTTTGGCTGTGCAAGTTCTCATTCTTGCTGGAGAGCTGCCGAAGCCAGAACTCATGCGAAGTCTGGCCCCAGCATCAATTGCCAATGCTTACGGCCCGACCGAGGCAACAGTCTGTGCGACGATCTGGACTTGCCCGGCTGATTTCAATGGGTCGTTGGTCCCGATCGGGCGTCCAATCGCCAACACGCGGGTGTACTTGCTTGATGGCCATGGCGCGCCCGTGCCGTTCGGCGCGGTGGGCGAGCTTTACATTGGCGGGGCGGGGGTGGCACGGGGCTACCTGAACCGCCCTGAACTGACAGAGGAGCGGTTCATCGCCAGTCCCTTTGTCGAGGGCGATCGGCTGTACCGGACCGGCGACCTTGCACGTTATCTGCCGGACGGCAATCTTGAGTTCCTGGGCCGCAACGACGATCAGGTGAAGATCCGCGGCTATCGCATCGAGCCGGGCGAGATCGTCGCGCGGCTTTGCGAGCACGCCTGGGTGCGCGAGGCGGTGGTGGTGGCGCGCCAGAACGGCGCCGGCGACAAGCATCTGATCGCCTATGTAGTCTGCGCGCCCGAGACCGGCTCGGACGAGGGCGATGGAGGCGGGCTTGCGGGCGCCTTGCGGGCGCACTTAAGTGCGCGGCTGCCGGATTACATGGTGCCGAGTGCGTTCGTGCGGCTGGCGGCGCTTCCGCTGACGCTGAACGGCAAGCTCGATCGGAACGCGCTGCCGGCGCCGGCCGATCAGGCCTATGCGCTGGCGGCCTACCAGGCGCCGCAAGGTGCGGTCGAGACGGCACTGGCGCGGATCTGGGCCGAGCTCCTGGGTGTCGAGCGCATCGGGCGCAACGACCACTTCTTCGAACTGGGCGGCCACTCGCTCTTGGCCGTGCAGATGCTCAGTCGCGCATTAAAGCTTGGCCTGAGTTTTAGCGCCACCGACCTCTTCCGAGCCCCAGTTCTGAAGGAGCTTGCATCGAAGATTCGTTTGCAGGTGCAGCCCAGTAACACGGCGGTGATTCCCGTTCGACCGACCGGCTCGCAGCCACCTCTGTTCTTTGTCCCGACAGGTTTTGGGGATTGTTCGTATGTCCTCGGTTTGGCAGCGGAAATGGATGCAGACTGCTCGGTCTACGCTCTGCCATGGCCTCCTTTCGATGACGTTCGTCCACCGACTATTGAGGCAATAGCCGCAGAGGTGATTCTTGCAATTAAACAGATCCAGCCACGTGGCCCATACCGCTTTGCTGGATACTCATCAGGTGCAATCCTGGCTTATGCAATTGCCGAGCAGTTACTGAGTGTTGATGAAGTTGTATCATTCATGGCGTTCATCGATGTTAGTCTAGCTGCGGCTTCTTCAAAGGGATCACTGAAGAATTTGGCACGAGAATTTGTCTTGGATCGTTGTGGAATCTTGCGCGATGAGTATCACGAGGTTTTGGAACGCGACACCGAACAATGTTCCATCTCTGAGTTGTTTGAAAAGGCGCAGCAAACAGGAGCGTTAGCTCCAGATCACGATCTTCACAGTGACGTTTCGATGTACCAAAGGGCCGCGACATTTCACCGCGCGCTACAATCGTATCGCGTTCCGCCGCTCGCGATTGAAATACATCAGTTCTATGCGAGTGAGCCTCGCATCAGTCGTTGGGTACCACCTGACAAACAACCCAGTAGCGGCTTGCCAAACCAAGGGTGGGACCGGGTCGTGAATGCTGGGTCTCTTCGTGCCGTACCGGTTCCAGGCAACCACGTGACAATGGTGAGCAATCCAGAAAACCGCCGAGTTCTGGCTCGAGCCATTTCAACAGCCTTGATCGGCACTGTTGAATAGACTGAGAGAACTTTCTCCGAAAGCTGAGGGTTCGAAGGTTCGTCTCGAGCTCCGGCGCTGCCCGAGTCGACAGCTTCAGCACGAAAGCGGCGGCCGACTGGTCTGCCTATTCAGCGCGGTATGACCACTTGTGCTCGTACAGGTGCATAGACAGGAATACGAGATGGCCTGGAAAGCAGCTCCTGATGTGGCTGAGTATATCCTCAATCTCATTCGCATGAAATTTGGCTACCATCACATGGACGATGTCCGTGTTGGGAACGGGTTCATTTGGGAGACTTCTCAGGTTCGAGTTTATTTCGATAAGGTTGGCTCGCCGAATTTTAGCCTTTCAAGCGGACCACGGGCGAGTCATCTTGATGATCGTTGGGCCAATCTATTTGATGATGACTTCAGCCCGGACGGGATCTACTCGCATAGCTTGGCGATGCGGATGGTGTCGGGGGAAGAGCCATCATCGCCTATCCTTGAACGTCTGCGCTACGCAAACGCGCTTATCGCAGAGGCGTTTAGTGAGCCACATGATCGAATTCGCCTCGTTCGCCTGGTGGCGGCGCTGGAGGCACTTGCCGTGCTGCCGCGCGAGGAGAAATCTGAAGGCCTCGCCGAACGGTGCGCATTTGCGGGCGGCTGACCAAAGAGGCGTCTGAGCGTGCGCTCGCCCATTTTGGATGTCGCGCCAAGCTTCTGTTTGGTAAGCGTCGTTCTCAGGCCACGGCTTTGAGGGCTTGAGCGCGGTAAGCCCAGGGCAGTAGCTGGTCGATGTCGCGGTTTGGATGACCATTGACGATGCTGGTGAGCGCGTCGGTCAGGTAAGCAAGCGGATCGACGTCATTCAGCTTACAGGTTTCGACCAGGGAGGCGATGATGGCCCAGTGCTCGGCGCCGCCGTCGGAGCCTGCGAACAGCGCATTTTTCCGGTTGAGCGTGATCGGACGGATCGAACGTTCGACGGCGTTGTTGTCGAGTTCGATGCGGCCGTCATCGATGAAGCGCGTCAGACCGTCCCAGCGTGAGAGCGCATAGCGGATGGCGTCGGCGAGCTTGCCCTTCTGGCTGATCAGGGCGAGTTTTGCGTGTAACCACTTCTGGAAGGTATTGGCAAGCGGCCGGCTTTTCTGCTGCCGCACGAGGCGACGCTCCTCGGCGCTGCGGCCGCGGATGTCCTTCTCAATCGCGTAGAACTCGGCGATGTGCTTGAGCGCCTCGCTCGCGATGGGTGCCGGGCCAGGTGTCGCGAGCTCATAGAAGTTGCGGCGCATGTGCGCCCAACAGAACGCAAGCTCAACGTCGCCCCGCTCAGCGAGTTTGGCGTAGCCGGCATAGCCGTCGACCTGCAGGATTCCCTTGAAGCCTGCGAGATGAGCGATCGGTCGATCGGCTTTGCGATCGGGGGCATAGACATAGGCGACGCCCGGCGGATCGACGCCGCCCCATGGTCGGTCGTCTGCCGCATAGGCCCAGAGCTGACCGGTCTTTGTGCGCCCGCGGCCGGGATCAAGCACCGGCATTGTTGTCTCGTCAGCGAACAGCTTTGGCCGTTGCCTGAGCTTGCCGAGGAGGCGCTCATGCAGCGGACGCAGGTGGAAGGCTGCTTGTCCTACCCAGTCCGCCAACGTTGAACGATCGAGCTCAATGCCCTGACGGGCGTAAATCTGCGCCTGCCGGTAGAGCGGCAGGTGATCGGCATATTTGGAGACCAGCACCTGGGCGACGGTAGCCTCGGTCGGCAATCCGCCCTCGATCAGCCTAGCCGCGGCTGGCGCCTGCATGACGCCATCCTCGCAGGCCCGGCAGGCGTATTTGGGCCGGCGGGTCACGAGGATCCGGAACTGCGCCGGGACCAAGTCCAGCCGCTCGCTTCTGTCCTCACCGATCCGGTGCAACTCGCCTTGGCAGCAGGGACAGGACTTGTTCTCGATGTCGACGATGATCTCGATCCGCGGCAGGTGCGCCGGCAACGCGCCACGGTTGCCGCGGCGCTTGCGAGCTCGCGCATCGCGGCCTTCAGGTGCACTGACGTTCTGTGCCGTCTCGCCGTACGCGGCGACTTGCTCGACGTCTTCCAGGCCCAGCAGCATCTGATCTTCGGGTAGCGTCTCCGCCCGCCGGCCAAACCGGTGTCGCTGCATTTCCTTGATGATCTGACGCAGCCGTTCGCTCTCGCACCGCTCGGCAAGCAGCATCGCTTTCAGCGTCTCGAGATCGTCAGGCAGGGCGTCGCTCACATCCAAATCAGAGCATATTCGCCGCCATCTTGCGACGCGTTCGGCGCTCCTGATTCACTTCGCCGCAGTACTGCCAACAGCTATCCGGGCTGCGCTGGCGCCGGCGTCTCCCGTGCCTCATGCACAAGCCGCCAGTCGAGTCCTTCCAGCAGCGCCGACAATTGCGCCGCTGACAGGCGCATCACACCGTCCTCGATCTTCGGCCAGCGGAAGATCCCATCCTCAAGCCTCTTGGCGAACAGGCACAGGCCCGTTCCGTCCCAGAACACCAGCTTGATCCGGTCCGCCCGCTTGGCCCGGAACACATAGACAGCTCCCGAGAATGGATCTGCACCCATGCTCTCGCGCACCAGGGTCGGTCGCCACCATCACCCGGACCGCGCCTGACGGACCGATCACCGGCTCGCCTTCAGCGCCTGGACGATCGACGCAATCATCGCCGTATCCGCTCCACGACCGGCTCGGATCGTGATGCCGTCGACTTCAATCTCGATGATCCCGCTATCTGGCTTGCGCACCACTCTGCGCTCCCGGTGAGCAGTCGGCGCCGGCACCACGGCGTCCATCACCGCCGGCACAAACTGTACTTCGTCCGCCTCGGAATGACCGCCTGCGGCTTCTCGCAACTGACGCCGCCACCCAAACAACTGCTGCGGCGACAATCCATGCCGTCGAGCCACGGAACACACAGAGTCGCCACTCGCCACGATCTCCGCGACGATCCGCGCCTTGTCCTCGTCACTCCACTTCCGCCGACGACCGGCGCCGGTGAAGACCTCAAGCCGCCGCACCGGCTCCGTGATAGCAGTATGCACTGTGTCCATTCTAAGCCTAACGGTCGAAACCGGACCGCAGACTCGCAGATCGCCCCGTCATCCGGTAGGTGGCCGCTGTCTGATGTCCTTTTGCAAGACCTAATCGCGCATCAATTTACCCGCGCCGATTTCTCGGTCGGTTCTCATCACTGAAGTGCCTATCGGAGGAGACGTGGCCTGGGACGTAGGTGAACAAGCTCTGATGCGCGGGTTGGTTACCGCATGTCCATGTATTCGTCCGGGGCTGGTCCTCTCTTACAACGGGCGTCGGCATTGCCGGCCACAAAGTGTTGCCGGGAATTCCCCATTCAACGCCACGTCCCCACCGATAGACGCGATAACGATACCGGGTGAGCCGTAGGTTAGGTCGTCGCCGGCTGATCGTCTATTCTCGCGATGGCCCACATGAAGGCAGCAAGCTCGCGAGCGACCGCGGTCACCGCCACCGTGCTGCGCTTGCCGCGAGCAACGAGGGCTCGGTAACGCTTGGTCAAACGCGCCTGAGCCTTCCATGCGATCTCTCGCACGACCTCAGGCATGTGGCGACTTGCGAAGTACTTTCGTTTTCCCAACTTAGCCGGATAGCGGTAAGTCCAGGCGGTCTCAGCCAAAACCCGGCGCACTCGGGCATTTCCGGTCTTGGTGATGCCACCACGGCGTACGGCGTCACCGGTCGAGCGTTCCGAAGGTACAAGGCCGAGATAGGCCATTAACTGCCGCGGGTTCGTAAAGCGGCGGACATCACCGACCTCAACCATGAAAGTCGCTGCGCAAATGAGTCGGACCCCGCGCAAAGCCTGTAAACGTTCGACCACCGGTGCAAGCGGCCAGTCGAGCATGCTGTCTTCGATCGCCTTTTCCAAACGCAATACTCTTTCCCGGCACTGCGCCTCCGCGACGATCAACTCCTGCAGGACAGTTTGCTGGCCCGAATACGCAAAGCGGAGCCCGTGCATCCACTTAAAGTACTTCGTTCCCCAGGCTTTCAAGCCGGGAAAAATCTTGCCATGTCGCAACAGGAAGGATCGGATCTCCTGTCGTTTGCGGGTCCGATCCTTCACCGCTGCCTCCCGCGCACGGATCAAGTCACGCATAGCCTCATGCGCTGCATCCGGGGTCCAGATCTCCGTCAGTTCGCCGGCGCGGTACAACCGGGCAAGCTTCTCAGCATCCCGGCGGTTTGTTTTGATCCGATCGCCGGGCTTGCGTGGAATAAGGGACGGGGCAATAACAGCACATTCATGGCCAAGCGCTTCGATCTCTCGCTTCAGCCCATATCCCGTCGGCCCAGCCTCATAGCAAAATCTCAAACGTAAACCTGGCCGCGCGAGCTTGCGGACGAGCCGTCCTACCGACGCGTTGTCAGAGGGTATTTCACCCAGATAGCGAACTTCACCGTTGCGCCCGCTCTCGGCAACCGCAACTGCATGTCGATCTTTGGAAACATCCAAACCTACGAAAAGGGCGTTATTATCTTCCACGGTTCGTCCTCCTGGCGTGAGGATAGGCTCCTTGAGCAACCCTCGTTCAACACCGCCAGTGTAGGGCGAACCACCTCACCGCCGGCATCCAGAAAGGACATACGGTCTTACTCTGTTTGCCACCCCTCGATCTTTGAAGGGGCGTGAGGTCCAGCCAGGCGGCAAAGTCGCGGCCCTTGGCGAAGGTCTCGACCGGCGAGCCGGACAACTTTAAGAAATCACTCTGTTGGTGCGTGGATCGGCCTGACGACGCGCCGAAAGAATCGGCTTCAAAAGAGCTGCCGTGGCTGTGGCGAGCAAGCTGGCAGTGATAATGCATACAATGCTTAAGACTGGCGAGCTGTTCAATCCGACAGCCGGAGCCATCGCATGAATCCGATTAGCGTTCTGAAGCTGAACGCTTGAGGTGTCCCTTGCCGGGACATGAGCCGAGCCATTCCGCTGATGGGGTTGCACCGCTGACTCAGCAAAGTGCGTCGTCCACATTGAAGGGCTCGTCCCGCGAAGCTCCATCATGCGGCGGCTACTGTCGACCGCGAAGACAACCGTGCACCCGGCAAGCACTTCAACAACATTATATGCTTGACCTTTCAGCAACGATTAGACAACCCCATCATAAACGGGATGGTGCGGGTCAGAGCCCGTTTAGGGATCAAGAGCGTCATCCTGCATCGGCGCTCGAAGTCGAGCGATAATTTCGCCTGCTCGCGTACCGTCCTTAGCGATAGTACTAAGTGCTCGCCGGGCTTCTTCCAGATCTGGCGGTTGAGTGCCCAACCAGTTTAAGGCGGCCTCTGCATTGAGAATCGCGGCTGTGAGCGCGTCGACGACAGCACTATAGGTGCGCACAACCTCTGCTGAGGTCTGCAATGGCGCTTCGCCCTTCGCCTTGCGCGGATTTCCTTTTGGTTCGCTGAACCGGCTGCGATGCACCTTGCGCCGCCTTAGGTGCAGAATGGCGTTTGCAGCCTTGCGGATCAGATCGAGTACCAGGTCGGGCTGGGCCCGCTTGGGTACGCGGCGGCCGTCGATCTTAAAGACAGTCGAGCGTTTTGTGACAAGACATTGAAGGGCCGGTTGCACGATGCTGGCCTTGCCGCCCAAGATGTACCAACTCGGCTTCCACTTCCAGGACATAGCGCGCTCCTCTAGTGGGTCATGAGAACGCCTCGGCGCTGTCGGCCGGGGGAACCGTTTCAACGTCGATGCAACGAACCAACGCCTTCCGGCCAGCTCATTGTGAGTTTGTGAATATATGCTCATAAGCCACAATACCGGGCGTCAGGTCAGTTGTCCGCGCAGTTCCGGTTCAGGTGATCCAGCGGGTTTGCGGCGCAACCATCCCTTCATTTTGAGACCGTCCCGCATGTTGAGAGCAAGAAGTGTAATGTTTGTTGCGCCCGCGACGAGCTCGATCGCCTGCACAGCATAGAACGTGGCATCGAATTCTGCCGCCTGAGCCTTGGAAGCAAGGAAGAGCGCAGACGGAATAAGAATCAGGATTCCGTTTCCTGCAATGAATGGCATGCGCTTGAATTTGGCCCCGATCAGTCCGGCCCGGAGCCCCTTTGCCAAGATGACACCTGTACCACCGGTCGCAGCGAGCGCCGGAATCAGCAACAAGAAACCCCACGGTATGGTGCTCTTAACCGTTGCAACTGTGGCATGGGACGCGAACAGCTCGCTGAGTACCGTCGAAAGCCAAAATGTGCCTATCGTTGCGATAGCCAAGGCGCCAGCGACAGGATGGATTAACTTGATCATGAGTATCTTCCCTTCCTAAAAACAGCAGGGCTAGGCAACGCAGATGCCGGGCACGGCAACTTTCTGGAACAGATGAGGGGAAGCTATCGCCGAGGCCGGATAGGTGGCGATTTTTGCTAGAAAGTCAGGATGGGTGAAGGCCGCGCGGAAGTGTGCGGTGGATTCCCAGACGGCGTAGTTCAGATAGGTCGAACTGTCGCCGAGAGCTCTGTGCAGCTGAGTGGAAATGAAGCCCGGCTGTCGCTTCATGAACGCTGCGTCGTCCTGCCAGGTTTTGAGAAAAGCCGCCTCATCGGCTTTGTCGAGAGTGAATAAGTTCACCAGGACGACCGAATTTGCCTCGATAGCAATCTGGCGGTCGATCGGGAAGGAAGGGTCCAGTGGGCGTAGCAACGACATGAGTGCCTCCATCGCTATTTAATATGTGATGCCTAATTGGTATTATGATTACATAACAGATTGACATTATAGTGTCAATATAAAACAATGGTGACAAATGAAAAAAGCCGAGCGAACCCCCGAGGGTGACGCCCTGACCGACCTTGTTCTCGATCTTTTCAGGCTCGACAGCCTACTTCTGACGGCCGGCGACCGTCTGGTCGCCCCGCTTGGCCTAACAAGCGCACGCTGGCAGGTGCTTGGCGCCATTGTGTCCGCCGAACGTCCCCAACCGGTCGCTTGGCTCGCACGCGACCTCGGCGGCAATCGTCAAAACGTGCAGCGGATTATCAATGATCTGCACAGGGAGGGCCTCGTATCTTTTGAGGTCAACCCGCATCACCGACGGGCGCAGCTCGTCGTGCTCACTGAGAATGGACAGCGTGCCTTCGAAGCCGCAATGGAATTGCAGGCTCCCTGGATCAACGATCTTTCAGAAGGGCTATCGGTCAAGGATATACGGATTGTCCATCGCGTGATCACGGCCTTGCGAGATAAGCTTGAGGGCGCGGGCGGCTGTGCCACCAGTTTCTCGAAATAGAACGCTGCCGGGCTCGAAATACATGTCCCGGCAGCGTTTCATTCTCAAACTGAGCCCTAAATCCCAGTTAGCGCTACCCTAGCAATGGCCGTGCCACAGGTTCGTGACAGGAAACAACAAAACGGCCTCAAGCATTTTCCGGGGCTGGCTCGGACGCTGAGGCCGTATGGCCAGCGAGGAACGAGCAAGCAAAAAGACGACGACCGGCACCAATTTCTGAAGATCACTAGCCAGAACAAGGCTCGCCAGCGCGGAGACCGGCAGCCAATTGAGGCGACCTTACCGGCTCGCCCGGTCTGCTGCCTCCGGACCCCAGCTCGTCCCACGCGAGCTGGGGCATCATTTGCGTCGATTCACAAATGTGAATCCCGAGGGGGTGATTTTTTGGGATTAAGGTGCGTTTGCCGCGACCAGATAGCGGCAGACCTCTCGGTCCCAGCTCGTTTTTCGATCCGGAAAAACCTCCAGGCTGGGGCCGGTTGGTCTACGTTGTCAGCACCTTTCCCGGCTCCAGCAAACGCACGAAAGTCCTGCTCTCGTGTAGCTCGAGCCAGCCCTTCTAAACAGCGTGCTTGATGCCAGCTCCGAACTCCGGCCCGCTGGCCTTGAGCGTGTAGAGAAATCGCGCATTGATCCGCTCGATGTAGATGCGGCCATCCTGGACCGGCTCAATGCTGGCTGCCAATCCGACAAGCTTGCGCGCGGCGCTTCAGGGCTGGCGTAAGATCGTTCAGCAGACAGCTTCAATTCTCAGCGATCCCCGGCCACCAAACAGAAGGTGGATTACTGGCCGAGATCTTCGTGGTCCGCAAGGCGACGAGATGGCTGCGCTTAAACGGGCGCCCCTGACTGAGCATTGCTCGCATCGCATATAGCGCTTAAGCTCTTGGATGGGCGTGATCTTGGGCCGCCGAACGATATCGAGCGCTACGGTCTGGTGGGTGTCGCAACCGAGACAGTTCACCTCAAGATAGCGATAGCCGGCATTGAGGGCGTCGCCGAGCACCGGGGAGGGCTGCGCAGGGCCTTGGAAACCAAGCATGCGGGCATTCCAAGCCTGACAGGCTAGGGCGTCAGCGTCCTCGCGCGCTCTTCTTCAGGAAGTTCAGCAACCTTCATTACTGCGCGATGGACGAAACCCATGATGGCATCGAACGCTGCTTTCTGGTCTGGCGTCACCGCCACTCTCCCCGAAAATTGAAGGTCTATCGCAACTTCCGCAGCCAAGGCAGGGAGCCCGGAACCACCGGTTTCGGGATGCGCGTAGGCTTAGATGGCGCCAATCTTCACGCAGATCGCGTGAGCTACGATGAATATCGGGAGCGCTATCAGGAACCACACAATGGCGTCCGTGTCGCTATCCGGCGCAAACTCTCGATTCGGGTCTGTCTCCCGCCCGTGGGCCCCTACTGAAACGGACTCGCTGAGCCGGCTACGCTTGACGGCGCGCCGCAATAGCTGTTTGACCGTAGCTTCGCGCTTTAACGTCGCATCTATGCGTGTTTCTCGGGCGGACATCCCAAAAAAAGCTCCATCGCAGCGATATCTCGACCGCCTACTGTTTGTCAGGTGCTTCGGGAGGTGTTTCCGGCGCGGCGGGTTCGGCGGCGGGTGTAGTACCCCTGAGCTCCGACGGTGTGACACAATCGCCTGCCCAAAGCTTGGTCCCTCTCACCGTTCCCACGAGCTTACAACCCATCGGGGCCAGCGGCTGTTTTTGCGGCTTGGCCGCGCGGGCTTTGGGGGGCGCGGTCGCCTTCGGCGCGCCAGTTTGAGCGTAGGCAGATGCCGAAAAGCCGAGAATGGCGGTGGCGAGAATCAGCGCAGCCCTCATCATCTTCCTTCTCCCCAGATTTACTATTTGGCGTCGGGGATAACCTCGTCCTCGACTTCAGAGCTTACTCGGCGAGACCGTCGGATCAGGCCCGAGACGCCGAGAACAATGAAGACGCCGCAAGCGATTATGAGCCAATGCCGAAGCCTCACCGGCTGGAGTACCTCGGCGAGCGCGTCCATCCTATCTCTTTTTGGGGCGGGGTTGATCGAGACGGTCTTCCCGGAATTCCGAGGGCCCTTTCACCAGCCTGCGCCTGCGAACCACCTTCTCTTCGGATGGAGTCTCCGATCGGCCACGCGATCGATGGTTTTTTCGGCAAGTTCTTTGGCTCTATCAGCGCTGGCGCCACCGGCCCTTGTCGCAGGCCTTGCACATGAGAAGGCTCTGCCGAGCCCCAGCTCGACCAGGCGGCGGATGGCTTCGGAGCGGCCGGGGAGGTCTTCTTGCTTAGCCGCCCAGGCATCGACCCTTTTCCGTAATTCCGAGGACAGGCGGATAGCCGTAACCGGGTCCTGACCGGTGGCCGGCCGGCCCGGACGTTTCCGTACTACGTTTTTCGTTGACGGCTTCATAATAAGTGTAGTACGCTAATCGAGCTTGGAAAACAAGCGGCCTGCCGTCGTGTTGCAGAGCGAGACATGGACACAGCCGGGACGAGGAGGCCACGGTGGCGTGGGCCTTGGTGAATGTCCCGCCCTCGACGAGGCATGGAACGCTGGAGCTGCTCCAGTACGTCACCACCAAACGCGGCTGGCACGTTGATAGCTGGCACACTGTCTGCTCAAGAAACTCGCCTCGGCCATCAACCGGTTCTTTGGGACCGTCTCCTGAAGGTAACAAGCACGAACCACCAAGTCGGTATCAGCTCAGAGATTGCTGGGGGACCGCGACAGAGGGCGGTGATAAGTTGGAATGGTTTTATGAACCGGGCTGCCGTCTCGAGTGCGAAGGGAGCAGCACCCGGGGATGTGGTATCTAATCTGGGATAATCCGCCCCAGACCGCTTTGCAGGCCGTCCTTTCCGCCATCCAAGCGAACTGAGCCTTCACAAGGCTAAAAACCCGTCGGTCACGCTGGCGGGACGCAGAGTTTTGCCCGGACGTTGGTTAGACTTCTTGGTCTAGCACTTGCGGCGGTTAGGGCTCGGTTGATGCATCGAACTTAGCCGCATTCTCGGCGGCAACAGCCCAGGCACGATAGAACTCGTGACCTGAAAATGCACGCCGACAATGCTTGCGATGACGAAGGCGATCTCGTCGTCGACCTGCTCAACTATGATCGCCGCCCACTCGTTGAGTTCGATTTCATCGATCCGGCCGAAAACATCTTGTTCATTCGCCGTCGCTGCGCTGTCTTGCTGTGATCACCGATGAAATCCGACCATGTAGCGGATTGCGACGAAAGTTCCCACGACGACGGCGGCCGTGATAGCGACTGAAAACGCCACTCGCGCCAAGAACTGGCCAAGGCTAAGTCCGTCCCACGAACTCATTTTCGCCTGAGGCGTGAAGATGCCGTATTCGGCGCCACCAATCCTCTTCCAAGCCCAACGTGTCGGCGATGCGTTGACCAACCTGACGCTCGACGTTGCCATCGTAAGCTGGTCCTGGCAGCGGACCCTTACCCACAGGATTGGAAACCGAATTCCCCAAAGCGGAAGGACTATCCTTTATGAACTTCGCGAAAACGGGGACGCGCGCGAACTCCAGAACAAGTCTGTTGAGAGATACGCCGTAGATTTCACGAGCTTGCAGGAACACCCTCATGCAGTCGGCGAGGGTCGCCTTACCATCAGCAGCCCCAAAAGAACTCCAGGCGCAGTCGCCACGCGGATTGACCTCGCGAGGAACGCGCGCCCATAGCTCTCGCTGACCACTTGCGATCACAAATCGATCATCAGCCCGTTCAAAGGCGTCGATGTCCAATCCACGCCCGCTATCCGCTGCCCAATACCACCGGGGCGCATCGTCAAAATCAGAATTGCTCATAAATAATCAGTCCATCGAAGCGAAAAGTAAGACGAATGGTAACCCAGCGTGTTCCTGCAGTTAGATGCGTGCATTGATCCACTACCAGACCTGTTGGGACAACCAGCCTTGATGCTGATCATTTACCAATTTCGTAACGATAAGCCTATCGGCTTTGTCCATGTACCTTCGTATGTCAGGATCTAGCGCGTCAGCTGTCGAGAGTGCTTGGATGAACGGAATCGAGGCCTCATCTCTGATTTGCTGAAGTGTTAAAGGTAATCGATCAGATTCTGTCTAGCCTGCGCATATCCCAAGTGACCAAGTACACAGCCATTACTGATTTCCATCGCTCCCGTAAGACGCTCACAGTGAGCCTACTACACACGCATTGCTAGTAAACGGCGGTATTCGGGTTACACACGCCTTCTGCCACTCGATGCGATCTTCCGCGGTCCAAAGGAAGCACTCACGTTCGAAGCGAGTTTTCTCGCGGTCGTGGAATTCCTCGTAGAGTTTGATATCACGCTCCACTCCATCAAGTTGTTCGCGAATAGTATTAGGCATGGCGGTCCCTTGGGGCGTTGCCTCCAGCCGATGCCGGTCATCGGCTCAATACCAGCGGTTAGCAACAGTGGTTTGACCGATCCATGGTTTGTTCACAAAAGATATTACGCGAGATTCTAAGCAGGCCCGCAGCGTGACGGCGATCTATAGCCGCCCGCCTTGTCAGCTTTCGGAAAGGTAGTCCGCGTAAAACGCCTTTGAAGTTGGTGGCGAGTGGCAGGGACAGCGCAATGGCACCAGAACGGTCGGCGCCGAGTCATGTTCCAGCTAACTTCAAATGGTAGCGCGGGCGGGGCAGGGACAGCGTTTGATCCAACGCAACCGAACAGCACCGAGTCTCGCCCGCACTACCTGCGACCTGAGACTGATCGCCAAGTCACCGCCCTGTCTTGGTAGTTGCTCTAGGGCAGTCGTCCGGAGAATACACCGCTGTCAGCTTCTTGCCCTCGCTTGAAGCTGATAAGTTAGCGGCACGTGGCAGGGACAGCGCTTTATCGGTCCACTTCAAAGCGCCGAGTCACGTGGCCGCTAACGTTCCCGCTGTTTAGGTCGCGCGGCTGCCACCGTGAGCCCGGTGTGATCCTTGAGGCTATCGATTACCTTGAGCGCGGCTTCGAGTTCATCTCGAAGACGCTTCGTAATCCGCAGAATGCCGCTCGCGAGCTCCTCTCGGCTGATTTCTGCACCGTGAGCAACTTTTTATTCGAGGTCTTATAGCTTCGCACTTGCGTAGCGAGATGTGCTAAGCATCATCCGGCTCCGTCCTGATTAAGGGGTCCGGCATCCGCCGAAAATGTCCCCTATATCCCTAGAATCTACGCATTCTTTAGGGATTTGGCCCCATGTCTCAGTTCAACGCGCCCCATTTCCAGACCCACGAAGCCGCCCGCGCTTACCTCGAAAAGCTGCGCTGGGGCGACGAGCGCGTTTGCCCGCACTGCGGCACGGTCGACCACTCATACGAGAATGCCAAGAAGCCCGGCGTCTACCGCTGTGCCTCCAAGGAGTGTCGCAAGGACTTCACCGTCACGACCAAGAGCGTGATGGAGAGCAGTCATATCAAGCTGCAGATCTGGCTTCAGGCGTTCTTCCTGATGGCGTCCAGCAAGAAAGGCGTGAGCGCCCGTCAGCTTCACCGCACAATTGGCTGCGCCTACAAGACGGCTTGGTTCTTGGCCCATCGTATCCGCGAGGCTATGCGCGCTGGCGGCTTGCTTCCGCCGATGGGCAGCGGTGGCAAGCCGGTCGAGGCCGACGAAACATTTTTTGGCCGCCTTGAAGGCGTGAACAAAGGCAAGGCTGCGTGGGCTCATAAGAACTCGTTATGACCCTTGTGGAGCGCGGCGGCTCTGCCCGTTCCTTCCATATCGATGGCACGCGCGCTGGCGACATCATGCCAGTCATTCGCGAAAATCTCTCGCGTGAAGCGCACCTGATGACCTACAAGTACATTGCCGAAGTCGAAGGCTTGCAGCACGACACAGTGAAGCACTCAAAGGACGAATATGTCCGCCGCGATGGCGACAAGGTGATCTCGACCAACACCGCTGAGGGCTACTACAGCATCTTCAAATGCGGCATGAAGGGCGTCTATCGTAAGCGGCGTGTTTCCCGCACCTTGTTGCTGTTGAGCAGATCGGCAATATGCGTTCCGTCTTGAAGAGGACGGTTTGTATAGATGATCGAGCGTGTTTTCGACGCATCGCAGCTACGGGTCCAGCGGCGCTGGAGCGACGAGGTCAAGAGACGGATTGTCTCGGAATCCTTTGTGCCGGGCGCGATCGTCTCGGACGTCGCGCGGCGCCATGATCTGTCGCCGCAGCATTTGTCGGCCTGGCGCAAGGCGGTGCGCGACGGGTTGTTGAAGATGCCGGAAGGCACAGAGCCGGTGGCGATGGAGCCGGCTGGATCGGTCGCGATCCAGGAAGCGAGTTCATCAAGCGGTGAGGCTGTTAGCTTGCTCGGCGCTCCACGCCCAGGGCATGAGTTCGTCCAGACGCGAGGCCGGCCAGAGGTTGACGAGTCTGGTGAGGACGTCGGTCAGATAGGCCTGCGGCTCGACGCCGCAGAGCTTGCAGGTCTCGATCAGCGAAGCGATGCAGGCCCAGTTCTCCGCGCCCTCATCATGCCCAGCGAACAGCGCATTCTTGCGATTAAGGACAAGAGGACGGATGCTCCGCTCGACAATATTTGTGTCGAGCTCGATGCGGCCGTCGTCGAGGAATCGCGTCAGGCCACCCCAGTGGTTCAAAGCGTAACGGATGTGCTCGGCGATTGTCGCTTTGCCCGAGACGCGGGTGAGTTGCTGCTCGAACCAGGCCTTGAGCGCCGCGACCTGCGGCTTGCTGCGCTCCTGGCGGACGGCACGGCGCTCATCGGCGCTGCGGCCCCTGATCGTCTTCTCGACGGCATAGAGAGCGGCGATACGCTCGAGAGCTTCACTGGCGATCGGGGCAGGACCGTCCTGGACAACGTCGAAGAAGCGCCGCCGCAGATGAGCCCAGCAGAAGGCGAGCGTGATCGCCGCGTCAGGCGCGGTGTTGGCAATGGTCTTGTAGACGGTATAGCCGTCGCATTGCACGATGCCGCGATAACCGTCGAGCAGCTTCAGCGCGTGGACGGCGCCGCGACCGGGCGCGTAAGTGTAGGCCACTGCCGGCGGATCGGCTCCGCCCCACGGCCGATCGTCGCGTGCGATGGCCCAGAAGAAGCCCTTCTTGGTGCGGCCGCGGCCGGGATCGAGCACTGGCGCTGTGGTCTCGTCGACCGCGATGTTGCGCGCGGTCAGAATGGTCTCGCGCAGCCTGAGCCAGAGCGGACGAAGCTCCGCGGCCGCATAGCCGACCCAGAACGCCAGAACCGAGCGCTTGATGTCGATGCCCTGCGCCAGCAGCATCTGAGCCTGCCGATAGAGCGGCAGGTGCCAGGCATATTTGGCGACCAGCACATGGGCGACCATCGCCTCGGTCGGCAAGCCGCCCTTGATCAGCCGCTCCGGCGCCGGCGCCTGAACCACGCCATCCGTGCAGGCCCGACAGGCGTATTTGGGACGGTGGGTGACGATCACGCGGAACTGCGCCGGGACGACGTCGAGCCGCCGTGAGGTCTCCTCACCGATCACATGCAGAGGCGCGCGGCAGCACGGGCAGCAGGTCACTTCCGGGGCAATCGTGACGTCGATATGCGGCAGATGGGCCGGAAGCGCACCACGGCTGGCGCGACGCCGTTCAGCGCGCTGGCGTGCGCCTGCCGTGTCCTTCCGGTCCTGAGCCGCCTCGTCGCTGGCAATGGCCTGCTCGATGTCTTCGATCGCCAGCTGCAACTGCTCAGGATCGAGCTTCTCCGAGCGGCGACCGAACTGCGCGCGTTGCAGCTGGCGCAAGAGATGCTGAAGGCGATCCATTTGCGACAGCGCCTGGTCGCGTTCGGCGATCGCAGCGTCGCACTTTGCGATCGCAGCGTCGCACTTTGCGATCGCAGCGTCGCACTTTGCGATCGCAGCGTCGCGCTCCGCGCATGCCGCGGCAACCAGCGCCTGCAGCGCCTCAATATCGGTCGGAAGCTGATCCGTGGTCTCGCTCACGCCCGGCACTCAAGCTGATTCGTGGGCCGTTGTGGAATATTGCAGCCGACGTGATTCAATTGGTCAAAGGGTTTATGACGTTGCGGTCGGCTGAGCAATGTCGCGGGCATGCAGGCGCGACCAGTCCAGGCCGTCCATCAGCGCGGCGAGCTGTGAGGCAGACAAACGCATCACGCCATCGCTGATCGGTGGCCAGCGGAACGAGCTATGCTCCAGCCGCTTCCACAGCAGCACGAGCCCGGACCCGTCCCAGGCAAAAATCTTCAAACGATCCGCGCGCTTTGAACGGAAGACGAAAATCGTTCCCGCGAATGGATCATCATGGAGTTGCTCGCGCACCAGCGCGGCCAGACCATCCGCACCTTTACGGAAGTCCACCGGCCGCGTCGCGATCATGATCCGTACGCCCGCCGAAGCCGCGATCATGTCGTCGCCCTCACGGCCCGCAGCACATCGCGCACCCCGGATCGACCCCGGCCGCTGCCCGAACCACCGCATCACCAATCTCGATGCTGATCGTTGTTGCGTTCCGCCTTGCCGCTTCCGCGGTCGTCCCAGCGGCGGGGTGCAGCTCCGATACCACCGGAACAAAGAATGGCCCATCCTCCGCCGGCAAGCTCAGCACACCGGCACGCGCGGCCTTGCGCCAAACGAAGAGATGTTGCGGCGCGAGGCCGTGCCGGCGCGCCACCTCGGACGCAACAGCGCCCGGCGCATACGACTCTGCCACGATCCGCCCCTTGACCGCGTCGCTCCACCGCCGCCGACGCCCCGCTCCGACCTGGATATCCACCCGGCCCCGTGGCTCCGAAGCGTCAACCATATCGTCAACCATATATGCGAACCTAACTGTAAATGACGGCTCGCATGTTGCCGATCAGCTCACGCCGAACAAGGTGCGGGAGACACGCCGCTTACCGTCTATCAACATTGCAGCGAGAAGCACCTGCATCGCTATCTTGCAGAATTCGACTTCCGATATTCAAACCGCTCCGCGACTGGCGTTGAGGACGGGGAACGTGCAGGCCTTGCTGTCAAAGGCGCGGCTGGCAAGCGTTTGACGTATCGGGGTCTCACTAAACCCGACTTCAAGCGGCTGGCACGGCGCTTCCTCAAGTGGCGCGCCAAGAGATATGCACAGCGTAACCGCAAGCGGATACGTGGGAAATACGGATCGTCACGTTAGCATCCACAGGGGTAGACAAACGTGCAACCGTTGAGACACTCGCGCGAATCACTGGTAAATTGCAACCGAGTCGGGGGCGCTCCGCCAAGAGCTAACCCCCGATCCTGCCAATTTCAGCTTAGGGGCTGACGGCAGGCTTTGGTCGGTACCAAGCAGGACTATAACCCCTGACTCGCCCATAACGTCAAGTCGGCCCCACATTTTGAAAGGGGCCAGAATGGCTTCGAACTACAGCGTCACTTTTCGTCTCGCGACAAAACCATCAACGGTAAGACTTACGAGGAGCGTCGGCAGATGCTCATCGACAATGTCAGAACCGATGGTCTTGGCTACTGGGATGAACCGACTTCATTCTTCTTGGTCGAATCCCGTTTGAACACAGATCAATTCGCAGCAAAGGCCTGCAAGGGTTTGAGCGCGAGCGAAGACTTGGTTTTCGTGTTCGATCCAGAAGACAAATCTGCTAGTTACTTTGGCGCGGTCAAACACGTTGAGGTGTTAAGGTCCTTTTTCCCCAAGCTGAAAAAGGTCCCTTGAACCTCAACTGGCACTCTGAGCAATCTGGCAAAGCGCATCACCAAGCGCAGACGGAAAATTCTCATTGTGCCTCGCGATCAGGAAGTCCGGCTTTTGCCGGGCTTCTTCTTGGCCTTCTTCACCTACGGCTTTTCCTTCAACGGCGTCGGCGCGTGCAAGAGGCCGCCACGCAAAGCAGCCTCAAAGCGCTTCTGCGCTTCCTGTTCATCGTATTCGCTTCCGCCGCGAGGCTTTTTAGACATGTCAGAGCCAACGGATTGTGAAATTGAGCTGATGCCTCAGCTTTTAGCTTGCCTGAAGAAAGAACAGGATAGAGCCATATTCACCGCTATCGGCATCGCTCTATCTGGCTTCGCTCGACTAGAAGAAAACTTGGTCACGGTTGCAGCCACACTGCTGGGCGTCAACAAACGCAAAGTTGGCCTAATCTTGTATTCCATCATCAACTTCCAAACCTGGCTCTCGATTATAGACCAACTGTTTGCCGAAGATGAGATTTATGGCGCCCTAGCGCCGCAATGGACAAAGATCAGCTCAGGAATCCGCGCGATCAAGGACGACAGAGATCGATTTGCTCACCACTCCGCACTAGGAGCGGCATCGCATACGGGAAACTAACCCCGTCTCGGTGGGACTCTCGAACAAAATCAGTAAAGCAAGGGCAGATGTCCACAGACGAGGTTTATGAGTTCATTACCAAGGTTACGCGTCTGGCAGAAACTGACCAACCTAATCGACGCCATGACGGCGATTGCGAGAGCATCGCGAGGTAGACCCGCGTAACCGCGTCACGATCAGCAAGAACGCAAGGGTTCTCGACGGCGCCAGTTTCCCATAGCACACCGACGCCCGCGTCGATCATATCGGGCGTCAGTTCAACATCGGGCGCGCCAGCCCCCGGCTTTCGCCGGTGACGGGCTCGTACCTCTGAGCGCCTCGAATTCGTATAAGGTCGAAAGAGGGCAATCCGCGAGATGGGGACAGATGTTCCCGCAACGCCACGGGAATTATACGCCAACCGCGTCCATTTCTGAGCCGATAACTTCAGCCCGGGATCGCCAATCGGCCAGCTGTTCTTCAGTTCGCTGTGGCCCCTACGTGTCTTCTGCCGGTGTATGGCTTGGCCTACGGAGGTAGTCCGTGAATGCTTGGATTGCCGCTGCCACTTCCGTCCTAGGCACGGCGGTTACTCCTATGAGCGGAGCCAGCTCGAACAGTTGCAGGCCAAGGGTTTTAATATGACAGGCACGCCGGGAAGGCGGCAACCCACTGGTGCGGGTAGGTGCCCTCCGGTAATTTTTCGACGATTTTGCTTTGGTGGCCCCTTGGGAATTTAAGCCTCTCGGGAGCGAGCGCGGTCAGCTTTGCTACCAGACGGAACGCTGGCCGTGTTGAAGTTAACGGTGCGTGGCAGAGACAGCCGCTCATCGGTCCACTTTCAAGCCCGCCGAGTCACGTTGCCGCTAACTTCACTGGCAGCGCGGGCGTGGTGGGGACAGCGTCCGATCCCTCCCAGCTGACCGGCGCCGAGTCGCGCCCGCGCTGCCTACGGTCACTGAGATTGAGATCATTCGGGGCACTCGGCTAGGAGCGGGAGAACATTGTCTGGTTGAATGTCGTCGGCCGTTGTCTTGATGTACTTGTGCCCGTTGTGCGTGGCTCCAACCACACCAACCCTGCGTCCATTTTCTTCGACATAGAACTCCCATTCGGCGCTCTCGATATCTTTGACAACCTGGTCGATGGACCGCTTCCACGGCTTTCCATCGGGGTTTACTCCGCCGACATGTGTTATTCTTTCGTGAGGATTCTTTCTGTCCGTCTTGTTGGCGTAACGAATGCGTGCGCGTTTGGCCATTTGAGTCTCTCCCAAATCTGCAAGCCTGAGGCACTAGCTTAGACCGGAGCAGTCAATTCGACCGGCTGCCAATTCAGGTAGGTGCTTCCAGTCCTTCTCAGCGATACTCCTTGATCGCACCCCTTGGGAAATTGAGCCTCTCGGGAGCAAAGGTGGCCAGCCTCACTCTTCGAGGACGGGCTGGCCACCGAAGTTAGCGGCTCAAATCCATGGGCGCAGTACGGGCTAACGGATGCACGTATTCGAGCGGCACATCACGTCCCTGCGGTCGCAAGCGTGCGGCCAATCAGGCCCACGCGGTCGATCCGTCTCTGAGCCCATCAGATCGCCAAGTCGCGACATCTAAGGCCGCTGAGGCTCAGGCAATGGGGGACATACTCGATTACGTGAAACCCAATCTCGGGTCGAAGGAGGCACAGAAGATCACTGCACGCATACGCGCTCTTCTAGGGGCGCCGCGTGAGTGCCAACCGGTTCGGGTGGGATGCCTGTGAGACTTTCGCCAGCGCGCCGCGCCCGCACTGCTCCCGGTGTGCGGGTTAGTCATAAAGGCACTGGGTGCGCTCGCGATAGCTGGCGAAAGGCTGGCGGACTGTCTTGCTTCAATCACGACCGACAGTCTGCCAGGACTCCAAGTCGTCCCCGAATGAGGTGCCCCAGCGCAGGTAGCATGCCGGGGCGAGAGTTGGGCTGCGGTAAGCCAGAAATCGAGCCACGACTCGATCATCATGACCGAGTGAATGTAGAGCAGCATCACGCACCGCTCAAAATCGCAGCGCGTTGCAAATCTACGTCATACTCCCTGCAGCGGCGGTAGGATACTCGTTCGCGCTTTGAGGTGCAGTCCAAGCACGCAAGAAAACGGCAGTTGCCAACCGCGCATAGGTGCGTCCCGCTCTGATATGAGCGCATGACCGTCGCGGTGGAAAGCTCTCCTATGCAACGCTACTACTTCCCGATCATTCGCGCCGGGCGCCTACAGCCAGACGAGGAGGGTGAAATGTTCGGCTCGGCAGATTTCGCCAGTCAATATGGCGCTCTGCGTTGGCCAACCTCACACCTGGCCCACCGACGATAGATTGGCCGTCGTTGAGGAAGATGACGCCTGCAGATTCGAGGGCGCGCTTCAGCACATCAAGGGTAGCGTGCTGCGGGGTGGATTTACTGCCCTCGAAATTTCTGATCGTCGCGTTGCCGACTTTGGACGCATCGGCCAATTGCTGTTGTGACCACCTCTGATTATAATGGTTTGATCAAATCTAGCTAGTCCTAGCGGTTGCCGCTTGCATTGATGCCCGCTATCGCTAGCGATATCGAAAATCGCTATATCGCTGAATGCCGCAGACCGCCGAACGCCCCACCACGCTCTCCCAATATCTTTCCACCCACGAAAAGGTGCGAAACCTGGCCCGTGGCCTGCTTCCCGACGCCGTCGTTGAAGAGATGACGCACACAGCGTGCGGGATCGCCGAAAGGGTGCTCGATGCGCCCGCGCAGACTGGCGCGAACTGAGCCGGAAGGTCCTGGTGCTGAATGATGAGTTGCCCTATGAGCCTGAGTGGCTTGATCGTAGCTGTGAGAGCCTCCGGGAGGACGCCGCACGCCTGCCGCTGGCTGCGTCGGCTGACGGGATGTTCGCGCAGGCGGCTGAATAGCCGGAAGCGGATTAACGAGAAAACGGGCCGACACAAAAGTGCCGACGGGGGCGTTTTTCTTGCCTATTTGCCGCCCAGCGCTAACGCTCTAAGGACCGCGTAAGGGGATACGGTGAGCAAGGCACGCGAGTTTATAGATTTCTGGACCGAGAACAGTATCCACGCTGTCGAGCAGTATCGAACTGCCGGCGCCTCGCAGGATGTGGCGGAACTCTCGCGGCGTCTAGTCGAGGCTGCCAAGGGGCAGGATATTTCAGAAGCGGATTTGCAGGCTGAGATTGGCGAAATCTCGGACTACATTAGAGACCGGCTCAAGGCCGCGAACAAGGCTGAAAGCGAAAGGTGGAAGCCTTCTTAGGCCTTGTCCAGAATATCCCCGGGTTCCAGGTTAAGCTCCTCAAACGTGCGCTGCTGCTTGGTGTCAGGTCGACACTCAATACTTCCGCAGTCCATCCTTCAGGAACGGCGGAGAGGACCAGCGTCAGCGCTTGGCTGGGCTTGCTACGGCGAGCCAAACCTGCGTTTCATCGTCATCACCGGTCGCCTCAACGACCGTGAAGACTTGCCAAAGGACTGTCCCACGACAGCCAATCCTGTCAGCGACGGTTGAATGGCAAACTGCCGTCTTAATCTGGCGGCCTCAAGCCCCGCGAGTGGAGCCACTCGCTTATATTATGGGAGCCAGTGTTGAGCGCCGATGCGTCCGACTAGCCAGCCTCGGGAAGGCTACCATTCAAGTGCATATTCGGTGGACAGCCGACACGAGAGTTTCGACCTCCTGGAATGTATTGTAGTAGTGCGGCGATGCGCGGACGATATCAGGAAGGTCTCTGCGCGTTGAGTCTAACGGGGTGCTTGTTGGTGGTGAGACTGACACATTGATTTTCCCTGCTGCCAACCGACGCATGACCTCGCGTGCACCCACATTGCGAATGGTGAAGGAGACGATTGAAGCGGGACGATCTCCGAGATCGTGCAGCGACACTCCCGGGATTGCGCCGAGTGCTGCGCGCAATTCGTTCGCAAGCAGGCGGCAACGTCGTTCGATTCTATCGATGCCGATTGAAAGTGCGTAATCGACAGCGACCCCAAGTCCAACCCGGGCCGCATAGTTCGCTTCCCACGTCTCGAATCGTCGTGCGTCCGATCTAAGTTCGTAGCGCTCAGGTCCAACCCAAGGTGCGCCGAACAGATCTATCATGGCCGGTTCAATGTCCTTTAGGAAATCGTCGCGCATGTAGAGGAAGCCGGTTCCGCGCGGACCACGCAAGAATTTCCGACCTGTTGCCGTCAGCATGTCGCAACCAAGTGCGCGGACGTCGACGGGGATCTGGCCAACAGCCTGGCACGCATCCAGCAGGTAGGGAACACTATGAGTGCGCGCAATGCGTCCCACGGTTTCCGCTGGGTTCACCAAGCCGCCGTTGGTCGGTATCCACGTGATGGCGATCAGCCTTACGCGCTCATCAATCATTCGCTCGAGCGCCTCCGGGTCCATAACCTGATCGGCGTCGTCGGGTATAACCTCGACCCGTGCGCCCGTACGGCGGGCGACCTGCAAGAACGCAACATAGTTTGCCGCAAACTCTGCGGAGGTGGTCAGAATTCGGTCGCCAGGGCCAAAGCGGAGCGAATAGAAGGCGCGCTGCCATGCCAGAGTGGCATTCTCAGTCAGCGCAATTTCTTCGCGCTTTGAGCCGACTAGTCGAGCAATGCTATCGTATACGCCCTCCAAACGCGCCGTGCTTTCAGCACTCGCTTCGTAGCCGCCGATTGTGGCTTCGCGCCGGAGGTATGCGACCATGCCATCGACGACGGGGCTCGGCATCAACGCAGCGCCGGCATTATTGAAGTGGATTCGGTGTGCAACGCCGGGCGTATCCGCTCGCAAGCGAACGACGTCGGCATCGGAAAGATCGCTGATCGAGCTTGCAGTTTGCTTTCGAATATTATGCACCCGAAGTCCCTTCTTCGCGACGCGGTAGATGGACAGATTCGCAGGCACTACCGGTCTTCGATCAACATCTCTGGAAACATGCCTGACAGAAGAGCCCAAACCCGCCATTTTAAGGCCCACATTGCCAAAATCCGTCATTTGCGGCTTCATAGATTGCGCCAAACGGCCTCACGGGTTGGCAAAGTACGGTCCGAGAGGATCGTACTTGCTTGCCAGGAGGATGACTTTGGTACCCACCTCAAAGCCCGCGGGAACTCCGTCGGAAACGCTTGCCAATCATCGGCCCTTTCTGCTGCGCAATCGTTCACCCGGCTTAAAACAGGCTCCTTGGTGGTGCGACCGCAACGCAGGAAATGAGCCCCTCCGCCTCCTTCAGGCCTGCCCGCGCTATGCACCGACCAGCCTGATTTCTCTGCCGCGTACCGCCGAAAAGCTGGGGCTCGGCGAAATCTGGATCAAGGATGAGACACAGCGGCTTGGCATAGGCAGCTTCAAGGGGCTCGGCGGAGCCTACGCAGTGCTGAAACTCGCAATGAAGCACGTTGAGAGGCGGACTGGACGCTCGATTCTGCCTGCAGAATTGGCGGAGCCGGGCGTACGATCTATGCTTTCAGGGCTCACATTTTCATGTGCTTCGGACGGCAACCATGGCCGTTCGGTTTCGGCCGGAGCGAGGCTCATCGGAGCGCGGGCGGTCGTATATCTCCACGCCGGCGTGAGCGACGAGCGGGCCGCTCATATCTCGCGGCTCGGCGCTGCGATCGTGCGCGTGGCCGGAGACTATAACGACTCGGTCGAGGCTGCGGCCAAGGCTGCCTCGCAGGACGGTTGGATCGCTGTCCCGGATACGGTCGGCCCCGGGGAGGACGACACCGCTTGCACGTTTGTGGTCCAGGGGTATGCGATACTGATCGATGAAATCATTGCGGCCACGGCAGGACAGTCAAAGCCGTTTACGCATGTTCTGGTTCAGGCTGGTGTTGGAGGTCTTGCAGCTAGCGTGTTCGGCCATGGCTCGGCACGGGGTCTATTCGGCCGCGATACCCATCTTTGGATCATCGAGCCAGAACGGTCGGCATGCCTTTACGAAAGCGCCCGAGCCAAGATGCCCGTGCGGCTCCCGCCTGGGCCTGCGACGAACATGTCGATGCTTGAATGCCAAAGCCCATCGTTATTGGTCTGGCCGATCATCGAAGAGTTGACCAGCGGCTACATCACGGTAACGGATGAAGAGGCCGCGGACGCGGTACGTTTGCTTAATGAGGGCGTTTCAGGCGATCAGCGTCTTCGCGTCGGAGAGTCGGGAGCGGCGGGATTGGCGGGCCTCTTAAGGGCAGCCGAAGTGAAGGACAGAAAGAGACTTGGCCTCGATCAGTCCGCCAAGGTTCTGCTCTTTGCCACGGAAGGGCCCACCGACCTATCGGTTTGGAGCGGAAACGAAAAGGCATGAACAGGGCCCGGCCAGTCAGGATACGTCAAGATTGATGCGGGTGGTGAACTTGACCGTCTGCATCGACACATATGTGTTGAATGACTTGATGTTCTTGTCGGGAAAGAATGCTCGCTCAGTGAAAGCCCCATATTCCTCCATAGAGGCAGTGTTGACGACCAGAATGAAATCAGCCGAACCCGTTACGTAGTAGCACTGCGTAACCTCAGGATAGGCGCTCATTCGATTTTTAAAGGTGTGCAGAAGGTCGAGCTGCTCTTGCTCGAGCGCAACAAGCACGATCGACGTGACCCGTTTGCCGGCGACCGAAGGCGATATGATCGAGACGTCGGACATGATCGCCCCGTTTTCGCGCAATCGCCTGAGTCGACGCAGGCAAGAAGTCGGCGAAAGTCCCACGCGTTCTGCCAGTTCCTCAGAGGTCTGCAGATTATTCTCCTGCAGCAGCATGAGAAGCTTCAGATCGAGGCGATCGAGGTCAGTGCGCGTGACAGCCATTTAATATTTCAATTTGCAGTTTTCTGGCATTTTGAGGGGGCAGAACGGCGGATTCAGCCACCCGCTTGTCGGATTATATGCGCAAAGCCGGATCGAGCAAGGCATTAGCCGCACACAACGGAGTGGAGCATGGTGGATATCGTCAGACGCAAGCTGCTTCAGGGCACCGCCTTGGCCGGGGGACTAGCGGCCGCGCGCTCGCTGTTTCCCGCCCCCGCGATTGCGCAAATCCCGAAGGGCACCGGTGAGGTCGTGGTCTACGACGGCGGCGGATCTTGGGGCGAGGCCAAGCGGATCGCCTATTTCGAGCCGTTCGAGAAAGAGACCGGCATCAAGGTCATAGCTCAACCGCGGACCGACACGGGAGCCGTGCGAGCGAGCGTGTTGGCCGGCGCTCCCCGATATGACGTGACGATTCTTCCTGGCGGCAAGGCCCCGACTTTCGAGCGGGACAATCTTCTGCTTCCGATCGACTATGGCTACTTCGAAAAGGCAGACCTCGGCGCGTTCAGTCCGGTCAAGGTCGGCAAGTTCACTGTGCCCGCGATCATCTATTCGCTGTTCATTGCGTATGACGCGTCGAAGTTTGCCTCCGATGCTCCGAACTCTTGGGCGGATGTCTGGGACGCCCAAAAATTTGCGGGACGGCGTTCACTCATGGCAGGAACCTGGGCCTCGGACGGCGGCACGTTCGAAGCAGCTCTGATGGCGGACGGTGTTGATCCGTCGAAGCTCTATCCACTTGATTGGGATCGCGCGTTCAAGAGTCTCAGCCGGGTCAAGCCGAGCATCTTGAAATGGTGGAACACCGGCGCGGAAGCTCCGCAGATGATCATTGATAAGTTGATCACGGCCGGTAGCGCCTGGAACGGCCGGGTTTCGGCAGCCAACGAGCAGGGGGCCAAGATCGGCTACACCTGGAATCAGGGAATGCTGCAGTACGACACCTGGGTGGTCCTGAAAGGCACGAAGAATGCGGACAATGCATTCAAGTTTCTTGCGTTCTCAGCGCGAGCCGAAAATCAGGCGAAATTCGCCCAGCACATTCTCTATGCGCCACCGAACTCGCGTGCATTCGAGCATGTGCCGTCTGAACGGGCAAAGCTCCTGCCGACCTCCCCCGAAGCACGGAAGCTGCAGTTCGTCCAGGACTACGAGTTCTGGAACACTGTGAGCTCCAACGGCAAGGCCAACAATGAAATTGCCGTTGCTCAATGGGAGCGTTGGATTTCCGGCGTACGGTAGCTCAAAATGGTGGATGCGAGTCTGGCTATGCCGCATAGGAGAGACACCTCAGGATGGGCGCGCTTGGTGCCCATCCTCCTTCTCTTGCCGATCGTGATCCTGTTCTCGGTCGGCTACGTCGTGCCGCTCGCGCAACTCGTGCTCAAGAGCCTGCAGCACGATGGTGCCTGGTCGCTCAACAGCTACATCGAGATCTCCAACTCGCCGGCGTTTCTATGGATCGTCCTCAGGACAATCGCCCTAGCAGCGACCGTGACGATCGTCTGTTTGCTCATTGCTTATCCTCTCGCTTACGCCATATCGAAATGTTCTCCGCGCGCGGCTTCACTTCTTCTGCTTATTGTCACGCTTCCATATTTAACGAGTGTCTTGATCAGAACCTACGCATGGATTGTCCTGCTCAGCCCCAACGGGCCTATCAACCAGCTGTTTTTGCGCCTCGGCCTCATCTCCGAGCCGCTGCAAATGGTGTTCAATTCAGTCGGCGTCTATGTCGGCATGGTGCAGGTCCAGCTGCCGCTCATGGCATTTCCTCTCTACGCTGTCTTGGCACGGGTTGATCCAAGCCTTGCAAAAGCGGCACAAAGTCTCGGAAGTCCTCCTACCGACGCCTTCTTGAGGGTCACGCTGCCCGCCTCGATCCCCGGCGTGATTAGCGGCTGCACGCTCGTGTTTCTGTCCAGTCTCGGCTTCTATATTACGCCAGAGCTTCTTGGTGGACCGGATAGCTATCTGATCGCTCAGGGCATTAGTCTGCGCGTGCTGATCCTCGGAAATTTCGATGAAGCCGCAGCCCAATCATCGATCTTGATGTTCGCTGTCATCGCGGTCTTCCTGATATTTCGTCAGCGGATTGCGGAAGAGCTGGACGATCGACCACATAACAACATTTCCCTGGTCGGCAAGTCGACATCCGGTCTCTCCGCGCGGTGGCCGATCCTGGTGCGACTGACGGCGGTTTTGCATGGCCCGTCAACGAGGCTGCATGAGGCCTTGACGGTCGCGCGCCGACCCGCGTTGTACGTTAGTGCAGGGCTGACGCTTCTTTTTCTGGTGCTGCCCTTCGTGGTCGTAATTCCTCTTGCATTCAGCGATGCACCATACCTCACCTTTCCGCCGCCCGCCTACTCATTGCGGTGGTTCTCAAGTTTGCTCAAGAATACGCAATGGCTCGATGCCCTAAGCTTCAGCCTGAGATGGGCAGGACTGTCCGCTCTCCTGAGCGTGGCCATTGGTGTGCCCGCCGCCTTCGCTCTCGTGCGGTACCGGTTCTCTGCGCGCGTGCCTGTCTATCTTCTCCTGATTTCCCCGCTGATTGTTCCTCATGTCGTAATCGCAGTTTCCCTGTTCTTCGCTCTCGCCGGATCCTCGCTGATCGGCAATCCGCTGGCATTTGCTCTCAGCTATACGATCATTGGCGCACCATATACGGTCGTTGTCATGATCGCGGGGCTCAAGCGCTTCAATCGCACCCTGGAGCTCGCTGCCGCGAGCCTAGGCTCGAGCCCTCTCGTGACGCTGAGAACGGTGACGCTTCCATTGCTGTTGCCGACGCTAGCGAGCGCGGCGCTCTTCGCGTTCATCGTGGGGTTCGATGATGTTGTGTTCGGTCTGTTCCTGAGCGGGCCCACCGCGACGCCGTTGCCCATGAGAATGTGGGACAACATCCGCCTGGAAATCAGCCCCCAGATCGCCGTCATCGCCGTTCTGTTTCTCATCGTACTTGCGCTTCTAATGCTTCTGCGGCTCTTCGTGGGCGCTGTCGTTCAAGGTCGTCGCCCGCAGGAAAGCCTCCATCGTTGAGCAGATCGATGGATTGCGCCTGTGCATTGCTCATCCTACGAGGAAGCCAATGGCGCCTTTACTGAAGCAATCCTCTCGACCCAATCTGGGCCGAGGTCCCGCAGTCGTAACGGAGCATCGACCATGAGCCGCGACCTCACTTTCTCCGTCGAGGAGTACAAGCGGCGGTGTGACGCCGTCCGAAAACTGATGGCAGAGCGTCGTCTTGACTGTCTCATCTTTGACGAGCCCGAGATGATGTCCTGGCTCTCGGGCTATACAGTCTCCGAAAATCTCTGGCGAGCGTGCATCGTTCCGGCATCGTCCGAGCCGTTCCTGCTGGTGCGCAAGCTTGATATGCCACCAGCGCGGCAGCGCACGTGGATGGATAACATCGTGGGGTTTGGCGATTGGGACGATCCGCTGGCGGTGCTGGCGAGCACCTTCCGGGAAAGTGGTTCGGTGCCCGCCCGGATCGGCGCTGAATTTCAATCGAATTCGTTCACGATCCACAGACTCCAAGCGCTTCGCAAGCTCTTGCCGGATACCGAGTTCTTTGACCTTGAGCGTTCGGGATGGGATCTCAGGCGATGCAAGTCGCCGGAAGAGATCGCGCATATGTCCCGGGCTGGTTCACTTTTGGATGCGGCCTTCGATGCGACTGTCAAGGAGGTGGCGAGTGGCAAGAGCCAACGTGATATCGCTGCAGCTGCCGCTGCGGCCTACTATCGGCTTGGGTTCGACGATGGCTTTGTTGGGCCTCTCAATGTCGGATCGGGCTGGGATTCGCTGCATGGGTTCCTCGCAGAGCGACCGCTGGTCGATGGCGATATCGTTCATATCGAGCTCTTGCCGCGGTTACGCTTATATACGGTCCGGATCATGCGGTCGGTCATCGTAGGACGGGCAACCGAGGAGCAGCGAGCTGCGGCTCAGGCTCTTATCGCGTTACAAGATCGCCAAATCGCCGCGCTTCGGCCTGGCGCGATTGCCGCTGACGTCGACCGCATCGTGCGGGACGGCGTTGTCGCGGCCGGGTTGCGCGAGACCTACGATAACATCACCGGGTATACGCTTGGTACCGCTCCGCTCGTTTCCCAGCACACGAGTGACCTATATCGCTGTTTCACGCCTCGTGCGGATTGGGCCATCGAGGAAGGAATGGTCTTTCACATGTACACATCCGCTGCTGGCCTTGCCGTCAGCGAGTCCGTCGTGGTGACCAGTTCGGGTGGGAAGCGATTGACCTCAATACCGCGCAAGATATTCGAGACGAGGCCGAAATGAGCGTCAGCACAGCAATGGTGAGCGAAAAGGCGACGGCAGGTGTAGCTACGTCGCAAAGTCAACGTGGCTCCGTCTCGGTCAACTCGTTGACCAAGATGTTTGGTCCGGTCAAAGCGGTCGACGACGTCTCACTGTCGATCGAGCCAGGAGAGTTCGTCGCCTTGCTCGGATCGAGCGGGTCAGGAAAATCTACTCTGCTGATGATGATCGCCGGGTTCGAGGTGTCCTCCTCTGGCGATATCATGCTCGACGGCGTGCGGATCAATGATGTTCCGAGCCATCGTCGCGGCTTCGGCATGGTGTTCCAGAGCTACGCGTTGTTCCCCCATATGACCATCGCTGAGAACATCGCCTATCCGCTGCGGCGCCGGGGCTTGCGTGGCGGAGACGTCGAACGTGAGGTCACAAAAGCTCTGAAGCTCGTTGCACTTGACGGATATGGCGCGCGACTTCCAAGCCAGTTATCGGGTGGGCAGCAGCAGCGTGTCGCTCTGGCTCGCGCTCTTGTCTTCCGTCCACCCCTGTTGCTCATGGACGAGCCGCTCGGGGCACTCGATCGCAAGCTCAGGCAGCAGCTCCAAATGGAGATCAAGCTGATCCATAAGGAAGTCGGTAGCACCATCATTTTCGTTACCCACGACCAGGAGGAAGCGCTGTCCATGGCCGATCGCGTTGCCGTTCTCGAGCGAGGCCGCTTGCAGCAGTGTGGGACACCGCGTGAGCTATATGAGCAGCCGGCGACTGCATTTGTCGCGGATTTCATCGGTGAGATGAACTTTCTGCCGGTCGAGTTGCGGCGATCTGGAGGCGAGGTCTGTGCCCGCAGCGCCGATGTCGGCCTTGAGGTTGTACAGGAGGCCAGTCAGGTGCTGACGTCAGGCGACCGAGGGTTGCTGGCGGTTCGCCCGGAGTATATCGGCCTGACACCGGACGAGCGCGCTACCGCGACCGTTTTGGAATCGGCTTACACGGGCACGAACCAGAGCGTGCTTGTGCAGGTGGGGTCCATTCGATTGACCGCCCGGACTTCGGTGAGCCCCGGACGGCCGCTGTTCCAATCCGGTCAACGCGTCCGCATCGAGATCGAGGCGGCGCATACCCGCGTGTTTCCCGGCGCCCGTTGACCTGCCTTTGGCGTGCGAGGAGCTGCCCGTAATGAGCCGGAACGCCGCAATCTCGCGCGCGAGAAGCCATCTGGATTCTGGAGACTTCGAGACGGTGCTCTCGCGGCTCGTCGCTATTCCTTCCGAGAGTCAGAACCCGAAGCGAAAACCTCAGCTTGCCGAGTATCTCGACCAGCTCCGCTGCATGCTTGAAGAGTTCGGCTGCGGTTGCCAGGTTTTGGCCGCTGCAGGCGCGCAATTCCTTTATGCAGAACGTATAGAAGATCCATCATTGCTGACAGTGCTCGGATATGGGCACGGCGACGTAGTTCGGGGAATGGACGGATCGTGGGCCGCAGGAAGGTCCCCTTGGCATCTCACAAAGCTCAATGATCGCTGGTACGGACGCGGTGTCGCCGACAACAAGGGGCAGCACGTCATCAACATTGCCGGCCTCCGTGCTGTGCTCGAAACGAGAGGTCGGCTGGGTTTCAACCTGAAATACCTGATCGAAATGGGTGAAGAGGTCGATTCGCCTGGCCTCCGCGAACTATGTACGACACACAAGAAGCTCCTGTGCGCAGATATCTTCGTTGCGTCGGACGGACCGCGCTTGTCCGAGGATCGGCCGACAGTATTCCTGGGCTCGCGGGGATGTGTTACATTCGATATCTCAATTAATGCGCGCCAGAGCCCATATCATTCGGGCAATTGGGGCGGTCTGCTTTCCGATCCCGCAATCCAGATCGCGCACGCCCTGGCTACGATCGTCTCCCCGACCGGCCGCATACTGATTCCAGAATGGCTTCCAAGTGAGCTGCCCGACGCCGTCCGGCGAGTGCTTGCCGATTGTGTCGTTGACGGGGGACCTGGCGGACCTGACATCGATCCGGCCTGGGGCGAGCCGGGGCTGACTCCGGCAGAGCAGGTATATGGCTGGTGCTCGTTTGATGTCCTCGCCATCAGTTGCGGAAATCCGCAAGCGCCGGTCAATGCCATTCCCGCGAGCGCCTGGGCGCGCTGTCAGCTCCGCTTCGTGGTCGGCGTTGATTGCGAGGACATCGTGCCGGCGCTGCGGCGACATCTCGCGAGGACCGGTCTCGACATGGTCCAGGTGACGCCCAGCCCTGACGATGGTGTCTTTCTCGCCACGCGCCTCGATCCTGAGGATCCCTGGGCCAAATGGGCCCAAGACTCGATCGTTCGGACGACGCGGAAATCGCCGGCGATCTTGCCCAATTTCGCTGGCTCGCTTCCGAACGACATTTTTGCCAACCTGCTAAATTTGCCCACCTTGTGGGTGCCCCATGCCTATCCTGGATGCCAGCAACATGCACCCGACGAGCACTTGCCGGTCGAGCTCGCGCGTGAGGCCCTGGAGATGATGGCGGGCCTGTATTGGGATCTGGGCGAGCTCGATACCCTTCCGCCGGTGCGACGAGACTGAACTGATCGGGTGCGGTTTGCCGGTGGTCGGGTGATCGCTTTTCTGCGAAGGCCCTTGCGCATTTTCAAAGTACCGCTTCCCGACTGATACGCCAAGCTCCGTCAAGGCAGCGACGGGCGCCATGTTTGAAACCGGACGCTGGAACGGGGGCAGGGCACATGACTGACGCATCGGATGATCATGGCTTCGGCGGCAAGCGTTGCCGCTGTTGCGAGCCCGGTCCAGCCCAGCCAGGCTTCGAGGCCGCCATCTCGGACCAGGTCGAGCAGGCGCTGCTGCATGGTCTGTTCCCCCAACCCGTCTTGCGACGTGAAGTGCTGCGCAAGGTCGGAGCAAGTGCGATCATCGGGGCGCTGTCGAGCATTCTGCCGATCGAGACGCTGAAGGCGATTGCCCAGGAGCGCAAGCCCCTTGAGAAGACGAAGCTTGCCGTCGGCTTTTTGCCGATTACTTGCGCCGTTCCGCTGATCTACGGCGAGAAGCTTGGAAGCTACAGCAAGGAAGGCCTCGAGGTCAGCCTGCAGAAGATCGCCGGAATAGCTTTGATCCGAGACAAGATGCTCAACGGAGAACTGGACGTCTCGCAGCAGGTGATGCCCGTGCCTCTGACGATGACCGCAGGGCTTGGGGGCAATGTCCAGTCAATCAAAGTGCTTACCATCCTGAATCAAAACGGAAACTCTCTCGTGCTCGCCAACAAGCACAGGGAAAACCGCGATCCGAGGAACTGGAAGGGCTTTACCTTTGCCGTTCCGTTCGAGCAGAGCCACCAGACCCTGCAGCTTCGGAACTATCTGGCTGCGGCTGGCCTCGATCCGGACCAGGACGTCAAATACCGGATCGTCCCGCCGACCGAGTACGTCGCGAGCCTTCGCGTCGGGAGCATCGATGGTTTCTTCGGTGGTGAGCCGGGGGGCCAGCGCGCGGTTTACGAGGGAGCCGGCTTCATCCACCTCATTTCGAAGGAGATATGGGACGGTCACCCGTGCTGCTCGGTCACTGCCTCCGAGAGCTGGATTCAGCAGAATCCGAACACTTTTATGGCCTTCTACCGCGCCATCATCGCCGCCAGCCTTCACGTTTCAAAACCGGAAAACCGCGTCGGCATGGCGAAGGTGCTGTCGGAGCCGCAATATCTCAATGCTCCTGAAGTCGTCATCGAGCAGGTGCTGGGAGGCACCTACGCTGATGGCCTCGGTAGCATCAAGAAAGATCCTCGGCGGGTCGATTATCAGCCATTTCCGCAATATTCAGCCGCCGTCTGGCTGATGACGCAGCTCAGGCGCTGGAACATGCTGAAGGAGGATGTCGATTACAAGGTGCTCGCTGAAAAGGTGATGCTGGCAACCGACGCTGCGCGCATCATGCGCGAGCAGGGCGCGTCTGCCCCCGTCGTCGGTTTCGGCAGCGAGAGGATTCTTGGGAAGGACTTCGATTCCAACAAGCCGCAGGAATACCTGGCTTCTGTCAGGAAGCCAGGTTGACGCCATGTTGCATCGGCTGCAGCAGCCCTGGTTGGCCTCAATTGCGATATTCGTCGCGTTCCTCTGCATCTGGACGTGGCTCACGACGCCGCCGTCGGGACCTGTCAGCGCCGCCGATGCTGAGTATGCGCGGCTCGCTGGCCAAAGCGCATCGGGGCAGCAGGCCAGTGCAATTCCTTCCCCATGGGCCGTCGCACTGCGCGGCTATGAGCTGGTCGCACACGCGTTGGACCGAGATAACCCCAACAATCTGGGTATTGCCTGGCACCTCGTCTATTCCATGGGACGAGTGGCTCTTGGATTCTCGTTGGCTCTGGTCGTCGCCGTTCCGCTGGGATTCATGCTCGGACTGTGGCCGGCATGCTATCGGGCCCTCGACCCTTTCATTCAGGTTCTTCGGCCGGTATCGCCGCTCGCGTGGATGCCGCTTGCTCTCTACACCTTTCGCGACAGCACGATCTCGACGATCTTCATTATTTTCATCTGCGCCGTGTGGCCGATGTTGATCAGCACTGCGACGGGAACGGCGTCAGTGCGTGCGGAGTGGCTGAACGTGTCGCGTGTGTTCGGGGTACCCAAACTCGAGCACGTGACGCGAGTCGTCTTCCCCGCCAGCGTGCCCATGATCTTGTCGGGAATGCGTATTTCCATCGGCATAGCGTGGTTCGTCATCGTCGCTGCGGAAATGGTCGGTGCGCAAAGCGGGATTGGGTATTTCATCTGGAACGAATGGAACAACCTGCAGATCGCCAGCATGATCGTCGCCATCATTCTCGTTGGTAGTATCGGCCTGGCGCTCGACGTCATCCTGAAACGAATCGGCGAGCGCCTCAGCTTTCGGGAATAGAACGATGGCCGATCTAGACATCAACGACGTTTCGATGTCGTTTGCTGACCGCTCCGGCAAGCAGCTGCTCGCGCTCGACCGGATATCGCTCGCAATCGAACATAGCGAGTTCGTCTGCCTGATCGGCCACTCCGGATGCGGGAAGAGTACGTTGCTCAACATCGTAGCAGGGCTTCTGACGCCCACGTCAGGTACAATCCGCTGCGCCGGTGCGGGCGTTACTGGTCCCGGGCCGGAGAGGGCGATGGTCTTTCAGAGCCATGCCTTGCTCCCCTGGATGAGCTGCGTCGAAAACGTCTATCTTGCCGTGAAGCAGGCGTTTCGGGGAGCGCCGAGGTCCGAGCTGATGGATCGGGCCGAACAGGCGCTGAAGCTCGTGCACCTGGAGCACGCGATAGGCAAATACCCTTTTGAAATCTCTGGGGGCATGAAGCAGCGCGTCGGTATCGCGCGGGCGTTCGCCGTTCAGCCGAAGGTCCTCCTATTGGATGAGCCCTTCGGTGCGCTCGATGCATTGACGAGATCGAGCCTTCAGGACGAACTCGTGCGGATCGTCGAGACGACGAAAACGACCGTCGTGATGGTCACTCACGACATCGACGAAGCGATCTTTCTCAGCGACAGGATTGTAGCACTCTCCAACGGACCGGCTGCCCGTATCGGTCGCATCTGGAAAGTCGAGACGCCTCGGCCACGCGATCGGCTAAAGCTGACGACCGATTTCGAGGGTATCAAATATCGAAAGGAGATCCTCGAGTTCTTGTACAAGAAGGAGCCGTTCCCGCAATCGGCCAGCTGACGCCATCGCAGAGGTGAGCTCTCGGATCGCGTGACCGCGGGCCAACCATCAGGCGGGGAGCATAGCGAAAACGCGCAAGTCTTCTCTCGCATATTCTCAGTGGGCAATGATTCAAGGTCTCTCGAAACTGTCACAAACAATTCAGGAGTAGCAGGTGACTGTATCTTCAAAGGCGCTGGAAAGAGGAATGGTCGCACTGGCGCGATCGAGATTGACGGTTGCGGCGTCGTTGAGCTTTGCGATGATCGCGATCTATTTCGGTTTCATGGGGCTGTTCGCGTTCGGCAAGCCTGTTCTAGGCGCGATGCTCGCCCCCGGCTTGTCGCTTTGCATTGTGCTCGGCCCGTTGGTCATCATCAGCTCGTTTCTTCTCTGCCTGCTCTACGTGTACTGGGCAAATACGATCTTCGACCGCAACGTGAAGTCCACGCTGGAGCAAGCGTGATGCAGTCGCAGAGCAGCAACATCTCCATCGCATTCTTCTTTGCGTTCATGGCCTTGACGCTCGCGATAACCTATTGGGCGGCCAAACGGACCAAGACGACCGAGACGTTCTTTGCGGCCGGTGGTGAAATCACCGCGTGGCAAAATGGCTGGGCCCTCGCCGGAGACTTTCTTTCTGCGGCGGCGCTTCTAGGCATCGCCGGTATTGTCACTTCTAACGGCTTCGATGGCATGGTGTATTCGATCGGGTGGCTCGTCGGCTGGCCGATCATTCTTTTTCTCATCGTCGAGCCACTCCGAAATGTGGGCAAATTCACCTTTGCCGATGTGGTGGCGTATCGTCTGTCGCAAAAGCCGGTTCGCTCTGCCGCCGCGATCGGAACGCTGGCCGTGATTTCGTTCTATCTCATCGCGCAGATGGTTGCGACAGGGGCGCTCATCAAGCTGCTATTCGGCATCCCGTATTCCTGGTCAGTCATCATCGTCGGGACCGCCATGCTGATCTACGTGCTCTTTGGCGGTATGCTCGCTACGACCTGGGTTCAGGTCGTCAAAGCGGCGCTCCTGATGGCAGGTGGGGCATTCCTCTGCATCCTGGTTCTTGCCCAATTTCAGATGAATCCGGTACGGCTATTCGCGGCCGCGGCTGAACGATACGGCGCGAATGTGCTTCAGCCGGGTTCGCGCGTCGTTTCCGGTCAATGGGACGCGATTTCTCTTGGGCTGGGTCTCATGTTCGGTACGGCGGCGATGCCGCATATCCTCATGCGCGTCTACACGGTCAAGGACGTCAAGGCGGCGCGGCTCTCCATTCTCTATGCGACCGGCCTGATCGGAGCATTTCATCTCATGGTCTTCGTCATCGGCTTTGGGGCCATGGTGATCGTCGGACCACAGGCCGTACTCAAAGCCGGAGGCGGCGGCAACATGGCCGCGCCCTTACTGGCTCAAGCGGTCGGAGGCAACGCCTTCTTCGGCTTCATTTGCGCCGTAGCGTTCGCGACCATGCTTGCAGTCGTTGCTGGATTGACCCTTTCGGGGGTTGCCACCCTGTGCCATGACCTCTGGACCAACGTCATAAGGGCGGGGAAGGCGACAGAGTCTGAGCAGTTGAAGGTTGCGCGTGTCGCCACGATCATCATTGCCGTCGTCGCAGTCGTCTTGGGAATCCTATTCGAGGGCCAGAATGTGGCCTTCATGGCGGGACTTGCGTTCTCCGTAGCTTGCGCAGCAAACTTTCCTTCGCTGGTACTCGCAATCAGTTGGAAGCGTTTCACCACGCAGGGGGCGGTGGCGAGTATCCTCGTCGGCACTGTTGGCTCGATTGTTCTGATCTGCTTGTCGCCGACCATTCAAGTCGACGTACTTGGGAAATCACTGGCGGACATTGCCGGCGCCTGGTGGTTTGTCCCATTGAAGAATCCGGCAATTGTCGCCATGCCGCTTTCGTTTGCGGTAGCCATTGCGGTATCCGTTGCCACCCCTGAGATGGATGCCGACCGCACCTTCCGAGAGATGCAACGAAGGATCTTGATGGGCCCATCCGATCCGGCGCGAGCCGGGGCTGGTTCACGTGAGGAGGGATAGTTGGAGATGATTTCAGAACTAAGTGGCTGATTTCCCGATTGGAATAAGTACATCTCCCTGCAGGCCCGCTGCTACGGCTAATGGTTCATATGCGTCCTGGGGATGCTGGCAATCTCTTGAGACTAGTGCGAAATTCGCTGGAGTCTTCGAGGGGCAGAGCGGAGCGAATGTTCGACTGGAACGATCTAAAATTTTTTCTAGAGCTCGCAAGGCAGGGCCGATTGATGCCAGCCGCTCGGCGCCTCAAGGTCGATCATACGACCGTCAGTCGGCGGATATCGGAGCTCGAAAGAGATCTTGCGATCAAGATATTCGACAGAAAACCGGATGGTTTCGTCCTGACTGAGGACGGCCACAAGCTCTACCAGGCCGCCGAGAAGATCGAAGCTGCCGCATTGGTGGTTTCAGAGGATTTCCGTTCAGCGCCAACTGAGCCCACCGGCCGGGTCCGGCTCACGAGCATGGAAGGTATTGCCGCCTTCTACCTCGCCGAGAAACTGGTGCAGTTCAACGAGAAACATCCAGGTGTTCTCGTTGAGCTGGTTACCGAGCGGCATCTGATCAACCTCACGAAGCGTGAGGCGGACGTCTGCGTCAGTTTCGTACCGCTGGCGGGTCCTAAGCTATCGGTCAAGAAAGCTGGAGAGTTTAAGCTCGGATTATTCGCGTCATCGAAATACATCGTAAACAGGGGCGCCCCCGGTTCGATGGAAGAACTAAAGGGCCATGACTTCATTGACTACGTGGACGACCTCGTGGCGATTCAGCCGGTGCAGTGGCTGCATGATGTGCTGGTCCCGGAGAACGTTGTGTTCCGCTCGACAAGTATGGCTGCTCAGCAGAATGCAATCGGGGCGGGGCGCGGTATCGGCCTATTGCCGTTCTTTTCGGCGAAGAAGGACCCTCGCCTTGTTCGCATCATGAAGGACGTCGTCGTCACGAGGTCATTGTTTGTCTCGGTGCATGAAGATATCGAATACATGGGACGGGTTCGCACATTGCTGCGTTTCCTTAATGAGATATTCAAGGCTGATAAGGCTTTCTTGAACGAATTCGATTGATCGAGTTCGCGCAAGCGGTCCTGCGGATTTTTGGTCAAGCGCTTCCCTGAGATCAAGTTTTGCGGCTGCCAAGGAGCGCTGTGATGTCTGACAAATTCACATACAGGAGTCGCGGGTTTTTTGGCCGAATTCCATCCGAGCCTCATGACCTGACGGACCGTATCACGCCGGTCGAGGCCTGCATCGTCCTGTGCCATCTCGGCGTTCTGGAGGTCCCCGCCGCCGAGGATTGGAAGCTGGAAGTCGGCGGGTTGGTGGAGAGGCCCGTCGTTCTAACACTTCGCGAGCTCAAGAACTTTCCAAGGCGTGAAATCGTTTCGGTGCATCAATGCGCAGGAAGTCCGCTAGCGCCCGACAAGCCGACAAGGCGAGTCTGCAACGTATCATGGGCAGGGTTTCGTCTGGACCACCTATTGGAAATGGTCGGAGTTGAACGGACAGCACGCTTCGTCTGGTCGCACGGCGCGGATTCTGGCGAGTTCGGCGGCATCGAGTGCGGTCACTATTTAAAAGACCTGCCGCTCTCGAGGGCGGCCAGCGATGTTCTGGTGGCTTACCAGATGAACGGCGCCGACCTGCTCCCAGAGCATGGATATCCGCTGCGCCTTGTCGTTCCGGGGTATTACGGCACGAACAGCGTCAAGTGGCTGCGCAAGATCGAGCTTCGTTCGGAACGAGCACCCGGTGTTTTCACGACCAAATGGTACAACGATCCCGAGCCTGACGGGTCCACCCGACCAGTCTGGGGAATTGCACCCCAGTCGATCATCGTCTGGCCGAAACCAGACAGCCAGCTGCGCCGCGGCGACCTGGTGCAGGTGTGGGGATGGGCTTGGGGGGATGCGGATCTGGATATAGTCGAGTTTAGCTCTGATGAGGGGGCCTCTTGGCAGGAATGTCGTCTGGAGCGCATAGCTGGCTGGTCGTGGACCAAGTTCGTGTGGAACTGGTCCGTTAGGGAGGGCTGCACCGGGTTGTTGTCGCGAGCCAGATCCCGATCGGGTGAACTTCAGCCAGAAGCGGGACGGCGCAACGCCATCTATCGTGTCCCGATCTCGGTGCTTTGAAGACGTGCAACAAGCCGTGCAGATTTTCGCATTCGCGCGCATCCCGTGAGGGACTAACCTCTATTGGCCAACACCGGGAGGTAGTCTCAAATGGTTTCCACTTTGCCGCGCTTCAAGGCCGCCGCATGCCACACGTCTTCAGTCTTTCTCGATGCCGCCAAGACTGCTGAAAAGGCGTGTGATCTCATCGCGGAGGCGGCGCGCAACGGCGCCTCTCTGGTCGCCTTTCCCGAGTCTTTCATTCCGGGTTTTCCGGTCTGGGCAGCACTACAGGCGCCCATCATGTCCCACGATTTCTTCGGAGCCTTATCGGCGCAGGCGCTTTTGCTCGATAGCCCTGAACTGACGAGGATCAGAATGGCCGCCAAGCGCCACGGTGTCGTGGTCTCGGTCGGCTTCACTGAAGGGACCGTCGCTAGCCTGGGCTGCATCTGGAATTCCAATCTCCTGGTCGGCGAAGACGGATCGATCCTCAATCATCACCGCAAGCTCGTGCCAACATTTTATGAGAAGCTGGTCTGGGCAGCCGGAGACGCACGAGGCTTGCGGGTGGTCCAGACGAAGGTAGGCCGCGTGGGCATGCTGATATGTGGCGAAAACACAAATCCGCTGGCCCGCTATTCGCTGATGGCTCAGGGCGAACAGGTGCACATCTCGACCTACCCGCCGATCTGGCCCACCCGTCCATCTCAACAGAAGGGGGGGTATGACCTGCGCAAAGCAATCGAAATACGGGCTGGCGCCCACTCATTCGAAGCGAAGTGCTTTAACATCGTTTCGTCAGCCTGCGTCGACGTCGGAATGAGGGACGCACTCGCCCAGGCAAATCCGGCGATGCTCGATCTGATCGAAGGGACGCCTCATGCCGTCTCGATGATCCTCGATCCAGCCGGACAGGTCATTAGCGAGGTGCTTTCCGAGAGCGAAGGCATCGCTTATGCCGACATCGACGTCGCTCGTTGTGTCGAGCCGAAGCAATTTCATGACGTTGTTGGCTACTACAACCGGTTCGACGTGTTCTCACTCACAGTCGACAGGTCGCAGCGGGATCCGGCGGTCTTCGTCGAGGTGGAAGGACAAGAGCTGGTGGACCGGTCGGGACAGTCTAAGCGCCGCGAGATGCCGGAGCCGCCAGCCAGCGAATTTGAACGCCTGGTTGCGAACTGATCCACTTTCGAAGCGATGGATGAGCACGTCTTCGGCGAGTTCCTTAAAAGTGGTGAAGAATAGCCGCCCTTAACTGCGAACCGCGCCAAGTGCACAATCGTCCGATGCAGAGGGTCGTGGAGCGTCCACGCCCCTCTGCTGATGCGCATCAGCTCATCGTCGGCATCACGAACTCGGCGCCGGCGCGGATGCCGGTCGGCCACCGTGTGGTGATCGTCTTCAGCTTGGTATAGAACCGAACGCCCTCGGGTCCGTGCATGTGGTGATCGCCGAACAGGGACGCCTTCCAGCCGCCGAAGGAGTGGAACGCCATCGGCACGGGTATCGGCACATTGATGCCGATCATGCCGACCTGGATCTGATGGGCGAATTCCCGGGCCGCATCGCCATCCCTCGTGAAGATGGCGGTACCATTGCCGAACTCATGCTTGTTGATCATGTCGGCGGCTTCATCGTACGATTTGGCGCGTGCCACCGCGAGCACCGGACCGAAGATCTCCTCGCGGTAGATCTTCATGTCGGTGGTTACGCGATCGAACAGTGTACCGCCGAGGAAATAGCCTTTCTCGTAGCCCTGCCGACGGAAGTCCCGTCCATCGACGATAAGCTTGGCACCTTCTTCGACGCCAGCGTTGATGTAGCTGTGGACCTTGTCGAGATGCTGCTTCGTCACCAGCGGACCCATTTCCGCTTCTGGATCGGTGCCCGGGCCGATATTGAGAGCCCGAACCTTGGGCGCCAGCTTCTCGATCAACCGGTCCGCCGTGGTTTCTCCAATCGGGACCGCCACCGAGATCGCCATGCAGCGTTCGCCGGCGGAGCCGTAAGCCGCGCCCATCAACGCGTCGACCGCCTGATCCATGTCCGCATCGGGCATGACGATCATGTGGTTCTTGGCACCTCCGAGCGCCTGGCATCGCTTGCCATGGCGCGTGGCGGTCTCATAGATGTAGCGGGCTATCGGGGTCGAGCCGACGAAGCTGACAGCGACGATGTCCGGGTCGGTCAAGATGGCATCGACGGCCTCCTTGTCACCATGCACGACGTTGAAGACGCCGTCGGGCAATCCGGCTTCTTTGAGCCACCGCGCGAGCGTGAGCGAGGCGGATGGGTCCCGCTCGGACGGCTTCAGGACGAACGTGTTGCCGGAGGCGAGGGCAACCGGGAACATCCACATGGGCACCATGGCCGGGAAGTTGAACGGCGTGATTCCGGCCACGACGCCAAGCGGCTGACGCAGCGAGTGGCTGTCGACCCGGGTGCCGACGTTCTCTGTGATCTCTCCCTTGAGAAGCTGCGGTGCAGCGGTCGCGAACTCTACCACTTCCATGCCGCGCTGGATTTCGCCCTTGGCGTCCGAGAGCACCTTCCCATGCTCCGCCGTGATCACCGCGGCGAGCTCGTCGATCCGATCTTCGAGGATCCGCAGGAAACGGTTGAGGATGCGCGCGCGGCGGAGAGGAGTAGTATTGGCCCAGGCGGGAAACGCCTTCCTCGCTGCCGCAACCGCCGATTGGACCTCCTGTGTCGTTGCCAATCCGAGCGTTCCCGATTGCTCGCCGGTCGCTGGATTGTAGACGGGCGATGTGCGAGCGCTCCGGCTCGGTACCAGCTCGCCGTCGATAAAATTCGGAATAGTCGCGGTCATGGGGCTCCTCTCCTCCAATGAAGCTTGATCGCACCCGATATGATCGCATAAAAACGCTTATCAACGGCCGGTTTTGCGGCTCCGTTGTGCAGAAAGTGTAGTCAATGGATTGGGAGCGGGTTCGGATATTCCTTGAGGTCGCGCGGGCGGGGCAGATTCTGAAGGCGTCGAAACATCTGCGCTTGAATCATGCCACGGTGGCACGCCAGCTCACGGCATTGGAGCGCAGCCTGAACGCCAAGCTGCTCGAACGTCATACTTCCGGCTGCACGTTGACGGCGGCAGGCGAGGCCCTGCTCGCTGCCGCGGAGCGCGCAGAGAGCGAGTTTCTCAAGGTTGGCTCAAGCATCGGAGGCTCGACCGAGGCAATCACTGGCACTGTACGAGTGGGGGCACCCGACGGGCTCGGCAACTACTTCTTGGCCGATCAGCTTGGCTCGCTTGCGGCGAGAAATCCAGGCCTCATCGTCCAGCTCGTGCCGCTGCCGCGAACTTTCTCCCTGTCGCGGCGCGAGGCAGACATCGCGATCACGCTGGATCGGCCGAAGCAGGGCCGTCTGATGTTGTCAAAGCTGACCGACTACACCCTCAGCGTCTATGCGGCAGCGAGTTACCTCGCGCGCGAGGGGCCCATACGCGATCAAGCCGACCTTGCCGGCCGCCTGTTTGTCACGCATGTCGAGGATTTCGTTTACAGCCGTGCGCTGGACTATGCGTCAGTGCTGGGCCGGCTCATGTCCCGGCGCTACGAATGTGGCAGCGTTGTCGCTCAGATGGAGGCGGTTCGGAGCGGCCACGGTGTCGGCATCCTGCACGACTACGCTGCCGGACGCTATCCGGAGTTGAAGCGCCTGCTGCCTGACGTGCGTTTTGTTCGGAACTACTGGTTGACGTCGCATCCTGACACGCATGAAACCCGTCGCGTTCAGGAGGTCCATCGATTCATCACGACCGCTGTGAAGACCGCGAGATCATCTTTCGAGGCGGACTAGCGGCATTCACCACCGCGGTGGTCGCAGGCATGTCAGCAGACGAGATCGATCCCGCGCATTCGATCAATGCTCGCAATGCGGACGAAACGAATGCATCTTTGCGATGGACGAACAGTGTGGTGGCTCTGCCCGTTCCATTCGGCAGCGGATGAATTCGAATCAGGCCCTGCAGTGCCGCGGGCTCAGCAACCACGTGCGGGACCAACGAAAGGCCGACCGAAGCTGCGACACAGCCGATGATGCCGTCGAGCGTTCCCATTTCCATCCAGCGCAGGTCCACGAAACCGCGGTGGGCGAGATATTCCGACAAGCGTTGCCGATAGGAGCAACCCGCACGGAAAACAATCACTTTGCGGCCGCTTCCGGTTGCGAGAAACTTGTTGATCTGCTCGGGGGACGTAACCATCGGCGGCGTGACAAGGACCAGCTCCTCTTCCACGATCGGCTTGCTGGCCAATTCGCCATGCGTCACCGGCGCGGAGACAAAGGCGCCATCGAGCTTCCGCGACAATACGGCGTCCACAAGACTTGCCGTTGGTCCCGTTTCGATCTGAACGTCGACATCCGGATAGGCAATTGCGTAATGCGTCAGCAAGGGCGGCAAGCGCAAGGCCGCCGTCGTTTCCATCGACCCGATCCGCAATTCGCCACTGGGAGAGGCCTCGTCCTTTACCGCGCGCTGCGCTTCCGCCAAGAGTTCGCTGATCCGCTTGGCATAGGGAAGCAGCCTGTTTCCCATTGAGGTGAGCGTCACCCCCTTCTTGGACCGGTGAAAGAGCTGGACGCCAAGCTGAGCCTCCAGAGCCCGAATTCGTTGTGTGACATTGGACTGCACTGTGTGGAGATCGTTCGCAGCCCGGCCGATTCCACCAGCCATCGCCACGGCGGCAAAGAAATTGAGGTCGGTGCTATCCATGGGGTCATCTGCAATAATGATGGTATCGATCAAAAATAATCACTTTTCCGTTGTCAATGGTCAATCTAGCCTTCCCGCATCGAAGGGCAGATCGCCTGAGGGGAGGGACTATGGCTATCAAGACGAGACTGACCGAATTCTTCGGACTTGAGCATCCGATCGTGCTCGCGCCGATGGATCCAGCCTCCGGTGGTGAACTCGCGTCGGCTGTGTCCGCAGCCGGGGCGCTAGGCTTGCTCGGTGGGGGGTACGCAAACAGGGCTTGGTTCGAAGAGCAATCCGCCAAGGTTAGCCGCCCCGACGTCGGTTGTGGTTTCATCAGTTGGGCGCTAGCGAGCGATCCGGGTCTGCTCGACCTTGCTCTGCAACGGCATAGCAGAGCACTCATGTTGTCGTTCTCCGATCCCGCGCCTTATGCGCCGAAAGTGAAGCAGGCGGGCATTCCGCTGATCTGCCAGGTGCACACCCTCGAACACGTCAAGCGGGCAATCGACGTAGGTGCCGACGTCATAGTCGCGCAAGGCACCGAGGCGGGCGGGCACGGGCTGACGGCACGCTCCACGATGCCGTTCGTTCCGGCGGCTGCTGATCTGATCTCACGGCGAGCGCCCCGGGTTCTCTTGCTTGCCGCCGGAGGCATTGCGGACGGCCGCGGCCTCGCCGCGGCGCTCATGCTCGGCGCCGACGGTGTATTGATGGGAACGCGTTTCTGGGCCGCGCAGGAATCTGTGATCCACCGCAATGCTAAGGAAAAAGTGGTCACCGCCTCGGGCGATGAAACAATCCGCACTCGTGTCTACGATGTCGTTCGCAAGAAGGCTTGGCCTACCGAATATACCGGCCGTCTGATGAAAAACGGCTTTATCGAGAAGTGGCACGGTCGCGAAGATGAGCTGCGCACTCTCCAGGAAGCGGAGTTGCAACGTGTCGAGCAAGCCTGGACGTCGGGCGACTACGACACGGCCAACGTCACTATCGGAGAGGGCATCGGCCTCATTAACGACATCCCAACTGCCGGCGACCTCGTGAAGCGCATTTCGGCGGAAGCGAGCGCCTGCCTTTCGCGCTACGCTGCTGCGCGGAGTTCGATCGCGGCCTGAGCGACTTCCCTCACCTTCTATATATTGCCGGGCGAAAACGAGCGCGTGCGCCACGGCGCCCGCGATTGAGAGAACGCGTGCCCTAGAGATCGAAAGAGAGATGTTGATGAGCGAACCGAGATTGGATGCCCGGGCTCCGGGAATATGGACATCGTACTTGCCTCAAGTGCAGGTACGATTATCGAGTGGTACGATTTTTATCTGTACGGCAGCCTCGCCGTATTTTTTTCGACACTCTTTTATCCGGCCAATGATCCGACCGCGGCGGTCCTGATCAGCGTTGCGACCTTTGCTACTGGATTCGTTATTCGTCCCTTTGGCGCTATCGTCTTTGGCAGTCTCGGCGACCGGCTAGGACGGAAACACACGTTCCTGCTCACCCTGATCCTGATGGGCATTTCGACCACCATGGTCGGATTTCTGCCGACATACTCAAGCATCGGATTTGCAGCTCCCGTCGCGCTTGTGCTGCTGCGCCTGGTCCAAGGGTTGGCCATTGGTGGAGAGTACGGCGGCGCCGCCGTTTACGTGGCGGAACATGCTCCGGAGAACCGTCGCGGCTTCTTCACAAGTTTCATACAAACCACCGCGACCGTCGGTTTCTTTGTAGCCATCCTCGTCGTGCTTGCGTGTCGCTTGTCCCTCGGCGAAGAGGCATTTCGCGCGTGGGGATGGCGCATTCCGTTCCTGTTGTCGGCCGTTCTCGTCTTGCTCTCGATCTATCTCCGCCTGAAGCTTAGTGAGTCGCCCGTCTTCGAGCAGATGCGTCAAGCCGGAAAAGTCTCACGTGCGCCCGTGCGAGAAAGCTTCGGCAGTGGGCAGGGACTGCGATATGCCTTGTATGCCCTATTCGGTGCAACGGCCGGACTTGGTTGCGTATGGTACACGGGGCAATTCTACGCGCTGTATTTTCTACAGAGCGTTCTGAAGGTGGACTTTCTCACGGCGAACATTTGTGTCGCTGTGGCGCTGGCCATCGGAACGCCTTTGATCGTGGTAAGTGGCGCCCTTTCTGATCGCATCGGGCGTCGGCCTCTAATCGTAACGGGACTACTGCTCGCGGCTGCTCTGTATGTGCCGATCTACATGGGAATGGCAGCGGCGACAGCGGTTCAAAACTATGTTGCAGTGACGGCCCTCATCTTGGCCCAGCTCATCTTCGTCGCACTGGTCTATGGGCCGAACGCCGCTTTCCTCGTCGAGCTTTTTCCGGCGCGGTTGCGGTATACTTCCCTGTCTCTTCCCTATCACATCGGGACGGGCATATTTGGCGGCTTCGTCCCGCTAATCAGCCTCTCGCTTGTCAGCTACACGGGCAACATCTATTCGGGTTTAATCTATCCAATAGCGGTCTCGGTTTTGACGGCGATTGTCAATGTGTTTTGCCTGCCGAAGGCTGCGCCAGCCGCGGCGTCAGGCGAGCGCGAGGCAGAACCTACGGCGGAGCGGCAGCTTGCGTGAGAAACGTAGGCCGCCTGATCCAAGTGCTCTTTGCGCGAATACTCGTCTGAACCTAGCTATCGCTGTGATACACTGTCGGCCTGGAAGTTCCGATGACGCGCCCACCATTGTCGTTCCTGCAATGCGTTTCTCCCTAGACTTGTCGCTAGATGTTCTGCGACCCCGCTGCTCGTAGCAGCGGGGCGTTTCTCGAAGGGCAGATCGCATCCTAAGCATGGACATCTTAAAGCGCAGACCCACGACGGAGCGTCATATGAATTTTCGGGCTTTGGACCGGATCAACCCGCTACGCAAACCAAGGGGGGGCGAGCCTGTAGTGCAACGTTGGTCCGTCGGTTTTCCGCGCAAATTCGGTTCATTGTGTGTGGCATTTCACGGCGTTCAGGGCACAGACGCGGAGACAGTCCACAATTCTGGCTTTATTCCTTGGCTGTCGGAGGCAATCCACCTGCCCAGCGGACCGGACGTGGTCGATCACGCCTGGTTTGTTGACCAGAACGGCCTCTACACGCATGTGGTAGCGACCTATTGGGTCGAATAGATGCGTCGGGGTAGCTGGCTTGATGATGCTCACGTTGCGAATTGGTGGAACAATCCAGCGAGAAATTCGGAGCGCACCGGCTACTTTCAAGAAAGTTTGACGATTCCGATCGAGCGCCTCGAGACGCTGTATTGGGAAGACTATCAGGTTGGCCTCAGTCGTTCCAAGGACGTTGCGCTCTATCCTACGCCGTATTGTGGATATTACGGTGCAATGCGTGACCGCATTCCTCTAGCTGCAGTCGATCCGCTGGCGTCGGCGCTCAATGAGCTTCAACCCGCAACTCGACGTTAGACAAGGTTTCATCGCTGGCGTATTGCCGCTCCACAGAATCTCGCAGTCATACGCTCTGGCGCGTTTTGGGGACGCTGTGATCCAGAGCAAACCGAGGACTACATGCGTGACCTGCGTGCGCCTCTTGAGCAAGGAATGGAGTTTCTGCGCGAAAGCCCCGAGGCGACTGGCTGCTGCTCGTCACGCTTCCAACAAACTTGCGATGCAGCCGGCGCACCCGAGCTTGAGACCCATGCGCTCGGATATTTCCTGTCGCTCAACCACATGGAAGAGCGGGCTGAACATCATCCTTCGCATGGAGCCATTTTCTGTGCAGCGATGGCCAGATACCGCAGATTCGGCAAGAAAAACCAGCTGCGAACCTGGCACGAAGTCTTCGTATTGCCAGCGCAAGATCAGGCTTTCGAGTACGTCAACTGTGCGCCGGGTACCGGCTTGGTGAACTATTTTGAAGGGCACCGACTATCATAGCGGCCCGCTTCGATTCCGGCTTAGATCCGAGCAGGTCGAACAAAGCCTTCATGGCGCTCGACACATAGGCGTCATGACGACGGACGAACACCGTTTCTACCATTGCGCGGGAAGGGGGAAGCTTATGCACGGCAACTTGGCCGTTCTTAAGAGCGGGAGCAATGACGCCCCTTGGCAGCAGAGTGACGCCAACGCCGGCGGAGACGCAACTGACGATCGCATCGAGAGATCCGAACTCGAGAGGCTGGGCCACTGCAATGCCCATTTCGGCCAAAGCGGCCTCCAGCTTTTGACGATATGAGCAGCCGATCTGGAAGACGATCGTTTTTAGATCATTGATCGTTCCCTAAGCACGAAGGCTGCATGAGCATCGTCGATACGCGAGACGATGCCGCTCCGTCGGGTCGATGGCCGCATCACGCACGGTAATCATCGGAACATGAGAGGCCCGACCGGGTCCGCTGGATTGGTCTCCAGCGGGGGACAGCGGCAAGGCACTGCCAGAGCCGTTGTTCGAGCTGAGGTCGGGAGTCGGACTGGTCCATACTACCTGTGAAGTCGTCGAAGGTAACGAGACGCATGGAGGGAAGGGACCAGCCCGAGGCGAGCCTGCGCGAGGAGGCCAGGGTCCGGACACAGAGCCGGGTTACCTTCTCTCCCGTGGGCGGCTGGCCAACTGCAGAATGACCAGCTTCTCGGTACGCTCGAAACCAAGACCAGTGTCGAACGCAGCTACGCAAGACCGCGGATGAAGATGCACGACCTGATAGCGGTCACGGGCCGGCACGTGCAGCGTCTCAACCAGCACTTCATGAGTGAGGTCCAGCAACTTCCGGAGCTCACCATCGCTCCATCCCTCGATCAGATCTGCCACGTGAAAACGCGCAATACCGGTTGCAACTTTTTCATCAGGTGACGCATTCGAAATTCCGATGATCATGATCACGGCTTCAGATGACGCGAACTCTCCACGGTTTAAATCTCCGAGGCAGAGCCGACGAAGGCATGCTGCAGGCACCAGCGATCGCCCAATTCGCCGAGCACGCTGGCGGAAAAAGGTGAAAAAATGTGCGCCAAGATAGACGCGCACCATCATTGCGATTTTTGCAACAATATGTTGCCGGGCGGCGGCATTCCCGGCTAATCCGATCAGAACTACTAGGAAGCCAAAACAGGAGAAGAGTTCGATGAACCAGCAAATTCGGCTCTACGGTGGCAAGTTGTCGGGTCACAGCCATCGTGTGGAGTTGTTTCTCAGGCTTCTCGATTTGCCGTTCGAGTTTGCCGCTACGCCGCCACCTGATCGCAAGACGCCGACGTTTCTGGCGATGAACGCATTCGGCGAGATTCCAGTCATCGACGACAATGGCATCATCATCGCTGACTCGAATGCGATTCTTGTCTATCTCGCCACTCGCTACGACGCGTCCAGGACCTGGCTTCCTGTGGAGGCCGTTGAACTCGCGCAGGTTCAGCGATGGCTCTCCGTCGCTGCCGGCCCCCTCGCCTTCGGACCAGCAACCGCTCGCCTCGGCGCCGTGTTCGGACGATCGATCGATCGTGAGCGGTCAAGCGAGATCGCGGATCGGCTCTTCAAGGTGATGAACGAGCATCTGGCACAGAGAGAGTTCGTCGCCACCGACGTGCCGACAGTTGCTGACGTCGCATGCTACAGTTACACGCGCGCCGCACCGGAAGGTGGCGTGGCGCTGCAGCCTTACCCGAACATCGTTCGATGGCTCGAGCGTATCGAAGCATTGCCAAGATTCGAGCCAATGCCGCCCGCACCTCGATAGATGCCTTCTGGAGCGGTAAATCATGATATCGGAACGCGGTTCGTCTCCGTTTCACCCAGGTGAGCTCGAGGTCCAGCACCGGGCGGGTGTCGGCGAAGGCATCCGGAGGCGTGCGCAGGTGGCAATAAGAAAGGAGATGCCCGAACAGCACCGGGATTTTTTCGCTAACTTGGGCTACGTCTTTGTTGGATCCGCTGATCGGGACGGCTTGCCGAGCGCATCGGTTTTGACCGGGCCGACAGGCTTCTTGTCGTCGCCAGACCCGGGGCGCCTGCTGGTCAGGGCTTGCCCCTCTAAGGACGATCCCTTGAGCGATAATCTAGTAGTTGGCGCCCACTTGGGGTTGCTAGGTCTAGACCTGACGAACCGACGGCGAAATCGACTCAACGGACGAGTTGCAAGCGCGGACGCTGAGGGATTTGAGGTGCATGTGCATCAAAGCTTTGGCAATTGTCCGAAATACATTCAGGTTCGCCAAAACATAACCTCGGATCAGTTTTCGTCTCATCAAAGGCCGAGAGTCGAATTCAAGCAGCTCGACGAGGCGCTTAAGCGGGTCATTCAAAACGCGGACACGTTTTTCGTGGCATCCTGCATTCGCACGCAGAATGGGGAGCCAGACACCTATGACTGCGATATATCTCATCGTGGGGGCCGACCCGGTTTCGTACTGGTCGGCGATCGCGAGATCACTGTTCCAGACTTTTCTGGCAACCTCTATTACAACACGCTAGGCAACTTTTCAGTTCATCCATATGCCGCTCTGCTCATCATCGATTTTCTGACCGGCGAATTGGTACACATTCGCGGGCGCGTTGAAATTCTTTGGAGCGACCCTCGTGTTGCCTCGTATTCCGGTGCCCAATGGGCTTGGCGCGTATATATCGAGGATGGATACTTCGCGCCGAGCGCCTCCATTCGATCTGGCCCTGAAGTCGAGTTCTCGCCGTTTACGAGCACGACAGGGCTTTGGCGAAATGAGTAGGCTCAGCTAGACCATCGCATCAGTCGCCCAACACTCAAAATCGGCCCCATGTCAGAACGGAGAACTCCCTTGTATGTGCCTCCCGCGTTCAGAGACGATGACGCGGACGACTTCGTCATGGGATTCGAGAGCAAGGCCGATGCGCAGGAAATGCTCTTGGCTCTCAAGGTGCGGCTGGCCAGCTTCGGCCTGACGCTCCATGAGAACAAGATCGAGTTTGGCCGGTTCGCGGCCCTCTCGCGTCAGCGGCGGGGCGAGCGGCGGCCAGAGACCTTCGCCTTCCTCGGCTTTACCCACTACTGCGGGCGGACACGAGATGGCCGGTTCATCGTGAAGCACAAGACGGAAGCGAAACGCCTGACGCGCAAGCTGACGGCGTTGCGCCAGGAGGCCTGGCGGCTCATGCATGCGCCACTGGCCACGCAGTACGAGTGGTTCGCCGCCGTTCTGCGCGGGCACTATGGCTACTATGGCAGGCCGCACAACTATCCAGCGCTCAACGGCTTCTACCGCGAAGTGCGTCGAACCTGGCTGCGTTGTCTGAGACGGCGCAGCCAGAAAAGTCGGCGCATAAGCTGGCCGGAGTTCGAGACCCTGACGGCACGCTTCCGCCTGCCAACTCCACGCATCACTCGCACATGGGCGCAGGCGCGGATATGACGCGGGTTACCCTCGGGAAGAGCCGGGTGCGGGAAAGCCGCCTGCCCGGATCTGTGAGGGCAAAGCCAAATGGCCGAGCTACTCGACCACGATCCCTGCGCCCACCGGCTCTCGCGTACTTAGAACTCGAGATTGCGCCCCCAGTGTGATCGTGAAGCTTGTGGGGTAACGGTCGAAGACATGAATTAGACTGTACAACCTGACCCCACGCAGGCCTTAAGCTCTTTCAGGTGCCGGTCATGGCGAGGCTGATTGAGGTATGTGCACGCGTCGAGCCTCAAGTTAATGATCCTCTGCGGATTCCGACGAAAGAAGCGCGAGGCGGACCCGCTTTCTCGACACTTGCACATACCTCAATCAGCCTCGCCACAGCCGTCAAGGCTTGATTCGTACGTGGCGTGAGGTTGTAACCTGAGACCGAGCGCGCGGCCAATTCCCAAATTGAAGCCGGAGCTGGACGGGTTGTTTGAGATGAAAGCGGACGTCTTGCGTCTATACGGGCCAGGTTCAAACCCGACGTGCCGCACCGCTCTTTCAAAGGAGGATGCGGGTAATGAGCGAACAGAGAGAAGGGGGAGGACTGTCGTTCTTTGGCTTTGTTGCGGTCGTCGACCTGAGCGAACGGCTTAGCTCCGGGTCAGCTATGAAGAGTTACCTCATCTAGGGAGAGTGATGTGGAGTCCAACTATAACGAATGGTTCAATACGGACGCTTGGATGCATCAATACGCTGCTTTGCAAGAGCAGCAGCGGGCGAGGCAAGAGTCGGATCATATTCCTGCGGATCGTCGGATTATCGCGCCAATCTCATCAGGGTGACGGCACAGCGCGCGGTGGCAGGGATGGCGTGATCATGGGTTTCTTTTTCGCCGAGCACTTGCAGCGCACTCGGTGAGTTCTCCCCCACTGCGAGGACCTCGTGTCCTCGCGACCTTTTGCGCCGCATTCATCTAGCCAGGAGCAAATCGATATGAGCTGGAAAGCCCCAAAAATCGTCGAATTACCGGTCGGTCTCGAAATCAACATGTATGCGTGCGCCGTTCGCAAGGAGGTTACCAGAAAGCTGGGAGCTTGAAGACAGATCCTATCCTTGCGGTCAACGATCGGAGTGAGCACTACCCTCGCAAACGACACCACACCTTAGGCAATCTCAAGGAGGAGACAAGATGTCGATCACGATGACTCATAACGCCAAGTCTGCCGCTGAGGACCGTACTCAGCCGTTGGCGAATTTCAAACTTGCAGCAGGAGTCACTCTGGCGGTGCTAGCGCTGATGGTGTTCTGGCGCATCTTTCAGCAGGTCTATGCTTGGAGTGCCGGCCTGGATTCGACTGAGCCCGCGTTCGATGTCGCCTGGATGACGTTGCTGAAGGTTGAGCTTAGCGTCATCCCTTTGCTCTGGGTGGTGACCTGGGCGTATCTATGGTTCACGCGAGACCGCAATCTTGGCGCGCTCAAACCGCGGGAAGAGCTCCGGCGTTACTTCAATCTGGTCCTGTTCATCTTCATCTATGCCCTTTGCGTCTGGTTCGCTACCAGCTTCTTTGCCGAGCAGGACGCCTCATGGCATCAGGTTGTGGTCCGGGATACAAGCTTCACGCCGAGTCACATCGTGCTGTTCTACGGCACCATGCCACTCTACGTCCTGTTTGGCGTGGGATCATTTCTGTACGCGATGACGAGGCTGCCGAAGTTCGCAACGCAGATCTCAATTCCATTCGTGCTCGCGGTTGTAGGTCCGTTTCTAATATTGCCGAACTTGGGCTACAACGAGTGGGGCCATGCCTTCTTCCTGATGGAAGAGGTGTTCTCCTATCCCTTGCACTGGGGCTTCGTCGTGATGGGCTGGAGTGTGCTGGCCTTGGGTGGGCTCCTGATCCAGATCGCGATGCACATGCTTGAAGTGATCGGGCGGCTTTCCCAAGAGGACGAAGTTTCGGTCGCCACCCAGCGCTGAAACCGCTTATGAACCATTGATCGCTGACAGCCCGGCATGTGCAAAGCATGCCGTCTTGTAATCATGTCGGGCGTCGGTTTCCAGGAAGGTCGATCTCAACTCGGCAAAAGCAATTAGGAGGAAGCCATGCAAGGAGGAACGTCTGTGAGACTGTATGGGCTCGAATGGCCTAAAGAGTCAGCAAGAATCTCAAGAGTGTTAGACCTTCTCGTCGCCGCCATCCTTTTTCTGGCCGTCTCCGGCGCATTCCACCTACATTACATGCTGACCGCAGGGGACTGGGATATGTGGATCGATTGGAAAGACAGACAGTGGTGGGTCACTTTGTCTCCAATTATGGCCATAACATTCCCTGCAGCTTTGCAGTATGTGTTTTGGACGAAATTTAGACTTCCAATCGCCGCTACATTTGCGGTCGTTTGTCTCCTGTTCGGTCAGTGGATAAATCGATATTTCGGTTTCCACCTTTGGTCGTACTTTCCGATGAGCGAGGTCATTCCAGCGCTGCTGATACCTGGCGCACTAGTCCTCGATGTCGCTCTTTTGCTGACCGGGAATTTTTTGTTCACGGCCATGTCCGGCGCCTTTGCATTCGCACTGCTTTTCTACCCGACTAACTGGTTTTGGCTGGCGCCATATCGGCTACCCGTAGAAGTGATGGGGCAGCTTGTTTCCGTGGGCGATTACATCAGCTATGCCTTCACCCGCACCGCCCTGCCTGAGTATATCCGGCTGATAGAGCGGGGCACGCTTCGAACTTTTGGTGGCCACTCAGCCATTATCGCGTCCTTTTTCTCGGCGTTCGTATCCATACTGATGTATTTGGCGTGGTGGCATATCGGAATGCTCCTCGCTCGTGTGGTAACGACGCCAAACACCCTGAAAAATTTTATGGGGCTCACCGATAAGGATGAGCCAGCTGAGGCAGCCCAAAAAGCCATAGACGGCACCGGCCTGCAAGGGCGCTTCGTCGCAGCCGAATGATCCTGCTGGGACTGTGGAGGACTCCAAATGAGAACATTCTGTTTCCGCAAAAGCTCACGCTTGCTTGTAATCTTATCGGCAGCGGCGGCGATCATGCAGATCGGAATACTGACCTTCGTCCCAGATGCTGCTCTGGCGCATGGTGAGCGCAATCAGGAGCCGTTTCTGCGGATGCGAACGGCTCATTTTTACGATGTGAACTGGAGCACGAACGAAATTCCCGTGAACGGTGAAATCGTTGTCACCGGCAAGTTCCGACTCTTCCCGATCTGGCCAGTCAACCTACCCCTTCCCGAAGCGGCCTTTCTGGGAAACGGGACGCCGGGCCCGGTGCTAGCCCGAACCGAGAGCTACATTAATGGCGTCCCAGCAATTCAGTCCACCAAACTGGAGTTGAACCGGGACTATGAATTCAAAACAGTGCTCAAAGGACGAGTGCCAGGCCACCATCACGTCCATCCGATGATCAACGTGATGGGAGCCGGGCCGCTGCTCGGACCGGGAAACTGGCTGACGGTGACGGGGAACGAAAGCGACTTCAAGCTTCCAATCAAAACTCTCAGTGGCGAGACTATCGACAATCTCGAAACCTGGGGCCTTGGCAGGGTGTTCTTCTGGCATGGCTTGTGGGTTGCGATCGCCATCGTGTGGCTTGTCTGGTGGTTGCGCCGGCCGCTCCTGCTGCCTCGTTTTCGCGCGTTGACGGAAAAAGGCGGCGATCGATCTCAGCTCGTTACCAGCACCGATCGCCTATTTGGGGCCGGTTTGCTCGTGGCGACGATTCTCATCGTATTCTTCGGCTTTCAGGCGACCGACATCGCTTATCCAAGGACCGTGCCGCTGCAGGGGTCCCGCGCAACCGTCGAGCCCCTACCGGAAGTGCCTGAGCAGGTCAAAGTTGTGGTCAACAAGTCAAACTATGACGTCCCTGGCCGCTCGCTTCGTATGAACGTGACACTGACGAACAATGGGAGCACGTCAGCACAGCTTGGCGAGTTCTTAACTTCCAATCAGCGCTTCATCAACCATGAGGTTAGCCAGGCAATGGCGGCGGTGGATCCGAATTACCCCAAGGAATTGCTTCCTCCGAATGGGCTTAAGGTGAGCGACAGCCGACCGCTCAAGCCGGGTGAAACGAAGACAGTCGATATCGAAGCGGCCGACGCGGCATGGGAGACGGAGCGCTTGAGTAGCCTGATCAACGATCCGGACAACACGTTGGGAGGACTGTTGTTCTTCTATGACGAGCACGGCAAACGGACAATCTCAAACGTCAGCGGCCCCATGGTCCCTGTATTCACCGATCCCGACAACCGCACGGCTGAGAATCCGAAAGGAGGTCCGGGTTGAACATCGTAAAAGCCGCAGTGCTTGGAATTCCATCTTTGCTCCTCATCCTAGACTGCGGTGGGGCGCGGCCAGCGATTGCACACGGGGGAGTATCGATGGAGAAAGACGTGTGCAAGCTTCGCGCTGGGCCCCATATGATGCATTTTACCGGATACCAGCCGGCCAAGCAGGGGAATCAGGAATTTTGCGAGGACATTCCGGAAATCGGCCGCACGGTCATCGTCTTGGATGCCGTCGGCGATGTGCTACGTGATCTGCCCATCGAGGTGCGGTTGTTGCGAGACGCCGGCAACGACGTAGACAGCGAGGCCGTCCTTCGAATCCCGCCAAAACAATATCCGACAGGCTCACTATCGTTTCAGTACACGTTCCCCGAATCCGGGCGCTTTGTGGGCCTCGTGATAGTCGGCGACGGACCGAAATACGTATCGAGATTTCCGTTTTCGGTTGGTTACGGCAACGGGATTTGGGTCCGATATAGGGACAGTTTCGCAATCGTTCTAGGAACGCTGGCAGCCGGGGCCGCCCTGTTTTGGTACTCCACGTTGCGCAAGGAAAGCTAGGCTAGCACTTTGTCGGCCGCTGTCCGGCAATAAGGGTCACACTCATGTCTCACGAAAAACACGGAAACAAGAGCGATTATATCCGAGTAGCGACGGGGCCGTCACTCGATCATGCTGGCACGCCAAACTTGACCGCCGGCACCGGCAGAGCGCGAACTAGGCTGATTCAAGGGACGGTAAAAGAACTCTCGTCCGCAAGCAGGCGTCCGGTATCAGCGCTTGGCATCACGTTGCTGTGCGTTGGCCTCGTGTGCCTGCCGACGGCCGCCTCTGCACATGCCGCTCTCGTGAAGTCCGATCCCGCGAGCCGGGCAGTGTTAGCTCATTCGCCGCAGCAGATCGAACTGTGCTTCAACGAACGCATAGAGCTCAAGTTTTCGAAAGTGGAGCTCAAGAACGCCAATGGTCAGTCGCTAACGCTCGGCGATTTGAAAGCAGGCAATGATCCGAAGTGCATGGTAACGGCAGTATCTGACATGAGACCGGGGAGCTATTCGGTTCATTACCGCGTGCTCTCGCAAGACGGGCATGTGGTGGACTACGGCTATCAGTTCACCGTCGAGGAACGTTAGGCATGCGGAATGACGGTATTGTTTCCAGCTCTGTGTAAGGCCATCGCTGACATTGCGCTTGCATGGGTCATAGGCGGAGTACTCTTTCTGTTGCTGGCAGCGCCGTCTTCCGATCCATTACTTGCCGCTTGGCAAAGACGAGTGCAGGTGAGCTTTCTCTGGGCGGCCGGCATTCACCTCTTCGCTACCGCTGGGTTATTTATCGCTCAAGTCGCGATTGCGACAGATATGGCACTATCGGAGATAGTCGCGGCCGGCCAGACGCTGGAAAGCTTCGGATTTGACACACATTACGGTCGGATCACGCTTGCAAGGTTAGCGCTCTCTCTTCTTTTGCTGCTGCCGACAGCGATCCTAATTCGCGGCTGGTCGAGGGAGCAGCAACGTTTAGCTTCAATCGTGACAGCCTGGACAGCAGCACTGATCGCTCTGATTGGTCCACTTGCTGGACACGCCGCCGGGGAAGACGACAGCCGTTGGCTCGTTCCGACCTATCAACTTCACGTGCTCGCGGTTTCGGCTTGGCTTGGGGCCTTACCGGCTTGGATCTGGCTGGTGGCTTCGGTCGCTGTCACCCCCACGGAGACTCGGCGCGTCTATGTCGCAGCGACGCTGCGACGTTTCTCCCAACTAGCAATCGGTTTCGTGATCGCCGTCGTCGCATCAGGTTTGGTGCTCGCGTTTAGCTCCGCTAGTTCGGCTGGCGAGTGGCTTGGCACGACCTACGGTCAACTAATTATAGCGAAGCTTGCTCTATTTGCATGCATCCTGTTGGTGGCCAATCGGATTCGCACGCGCTTCCTACCCGTCATGGAAACCGTAGGAGCAAAACCCGCGGCTTTTCTTGCAGGAGCTGGATGGGCAGCAACTGAATTCTTTTGCGGTGTTCTGATCGTCGGCTGCGCAGCCGCGCTCTCAACAGTCATACCAGCACGACATGATCAGCCCATCTGGCGGCTGCCGTTTCGCTTTTCGATCGAAGCCACGTGGCCGGCGTGGCCGACGCCCGTTATCGCGGCGGGCGCCTTCTCACTAGCACTATTGTCACTATTCTGGGGCCTACTCGTTTGTTTGAGAAAGCCGCAAAAGGCAAAAGCAGTTGCAGCAGGCGCCGCCGCCGTTATTTCGGTCGCAGGCGGTCTGTGGCAGATATCCGTGCAAGCCTATCCCGATACTTACCGCCGCCCGTCGGTTGCCTATTCGACGATATCAATAACCAATGGAAAGCATCTATTTGCCCAGAATTGTGCGGCTTGCCACGGCAGCGGAGGGCTTGGCGATGGTCCGGCGGCATCGACCCTTCCCAAGCCGCCCGCGAATTTGAGCGAACCGCATACTGTGCTGCACACGGCCGGCGACATGTTTTGGTGGCTTAGCCATGGAATTCCAAAAAGCGGCATGCCCGGATTTGCTGATGTATTGGACGAACAGGCCCGTTGGGATGTGATCAACTTCCTGCGGACGTTTTCAGAGGGATTTCAGGCGCGCATCCTGTCGCCTGAAATCGTACCCGATCATCCGTGGCTGGGGGCTCCAAACTTTTTCTTAGAGGACGAGAATGGGGCGGAGAGGGAGCTGAAGGACTTCCGTGAGCAAAGCAATGTGCTGCTCGTGTTTCCCGAAAAGTCCGACGCAATGCGCGTTGAACAGCTACGCCTTGAGCAGAAAAGATTCCGGAAAGAACGATTGTGGGCGATTATCGTGTCGCCGGACGCAACGCTGGCGGCGGGCGTCCCAAATGTCCGGCATGGAGCACAAGAGGTTAGAGAAAGTTACGATCTGCTCTCCCGGAGCACTACAAATCGTGGAGATCCCAAGCGTTTGGAAATGGGAAGACATTCCATGGAATTCCTAATCGACAGGTTCGGATACATCCGTGCGCGCTGGTTGCAAGCGGAGGACGAATGTGGTTGGCAAAATTCCGACGAGCTGATCTCGCAGGTCCGAGTTCTCAATAGAGAGTCCAAAATTCTCCCGCCACCCGCGCAACATGTGCACTGAATTAGTGGAAATCTTTCAGGGCTCGCAAACAAAGGAGGAAAGCATGCAAATATCATCCCGTCCCAACCGGTGTGGCGATCGATTCGAACAGTTCATTTGGTGCATGATTCTTGTGGCTGGCGCTCTGGTCGCGGCTCCAGCCCACGCACAACACCATGAGCCGGGCATGCACCATATGCACGGGTCTGACGGTGCGCCTGTTGCGAGATCGGGAAATACCGGCGAGCTGCCCGCATTGAAGATCCTCCTGCCGCAATCGGGTAATACCATCGGCGAGCGTGTTGCTTTCGTTTTCCAAGCCGACGATAACATCGCAGAAATGACCATGAGCTCCGCCAATGCGAGCGTTCATCTGCATGTTGCGATGGACGAAACCGAGCTCATGCCAATGGCAGACCAGCTGATCCAGCTTGGTGATGGCCGCTATCTCTATGTTTTTGATCTCCCTGCCAAGCCTGGTCGGCACACAATAAGACTCTATTGGGCGGATCCGCAGCATCACACAATCTCCGAGACGGTACAGACCCTCAACGTGGTTGTGAAGGAATCGAAATGAGCAAGCCGTCAATCATTGGGGGCTTAGGTGTGAGCCATTATCAGGAAAGTCTTGCGCGTGCGCTAGCTGATCCGGAGGGATTGTGGGCGGAAGCTGCGAAAGAGGTTGATTGGATCGAGTGGCCGAGAAAGATCTTCGATCCATCAATGGGCATCTACGGCCGTTGGTGCGCTGGCGGAGCGGTCAACACTTGCTACAACACGCTCGATCGCCATGTCGCACATGGCAGCTGCGCGGCGGCCGGATCACGCGGTTCTTCGCCGCGCAGTTCCTCGGCGGCTTCAATGGGCGCCTCCTGCAATGCGGCGCGTGACGAGCGCCGCTGATCTGACGTGAGTTGCGGCGTATCCCTCCGCCAAAGCTTTCAATTACCCACAAATGCTTGATTCGATGGCGGTAGTCCTGATCGAAAAATCTTGAATCGGATGAATCGCTTGTGATTCATTGTCGGGCACCTGAAACGCGATTGGCCCGACGCCCGGCGCACTCATCAGGCGGCGACAATGTGCATCTTGCTCCGCGATCTCGTTGATCTCCTTGGTGACTAACGCGACGCGACGGTCGAGATAGCGCCAGTCCTCGGCCAAGTCCTGGATGAGCCGAACCACCCGAGGTGACAGGCTTTCCGAAGGCACCGAGAGGATTTGGGGGAGCGCCAATCGGAGTGCTGCCGCTCCCTGCCGCACTGGTAGCCCTCGCTCAAGCAAAAAGCCCCGGATTTGATTGATGACCGCCGTTCTCTGCGTCACCAATCGACTGCGAACTCTGTGGAGTGCCTGCAAATTGAGCTGTTCGGCCGACTTCACTGGGACGAACCGCATTGTCGGCCGCTGAACGGCCTCGGCGATCGCTTCAGCATCCCGAAAATCATTCTTGTGACCTTTGAGGTATGGCTTGACGTACTGTGCCGGCAAGAGCCGGACTTGATGGCCAAATTTCTCGAGCTTGCGCCCTAGATGATGTGCGCCTGCACACGCCTCCATTCCGATCAGACAACGCGGAACATTGGCCAGCGACTGGTCAAGCTGATTTCTCGACCGCTTCTTGCGTAGCGTGATTGCGCCTGTGGCATCGAGACCAACGACATGGAATGTGTTCTTCCCGAGATCGATACCGATCGTGACAATGTTCGTATTCGACATGGCTTGCGCTCCTGCTGCTGCCCCGCCGGGCTCCACGTTGCCGCTGAGAGCGGGCGTGGTCCATGCCATTAACTCATGAGAACTTTCTCGTCGGAGCTCACGCTTCTCGAATGCTCAAGCGCTTCGGGGGCGTGAAATATCGATATTTTCCGGTGAGCGTACCGTTAACGAACTGAAGACCGTGATCGCCATAGATGATATCCTCGCGCAAGTAGCCGTCGGCTATGGCCTCTTGATTGTTGCCACCGACTGTCTTGCGGCTAGTCGCGACCCCATGGCGGGCTGACGGCGAGCCGAATATTTCAATTATGGATTCGCGTGGTGTGCCCAGTTTCAAGGCATCAAATTGTTTGGCAGGAATCATTCCGGATGCCTCGATGGACTCAGCTCTCATTGGTGGGAGGTCTTCAGATCCAATTGGCCTACGAGCCACAACTTTCTCGATGCAGTGCGAATGTATTGGAATGCCAGGATGCGAGTCCCATTTAATGTAATGATCAGACCGTAGAATCTCCCAGTCTGCTTCCGCATAGATGGCCTCCAGCTCTCCACGCGAGAACGACTTCTTGTGACCGGACACCAAACTCTCCTTCGAAATAGGATGGTCTGGTTGATCGAGAGTATTGGTGAAGCAATGAAATCCTCCCGGCCGAGTCCTATCGATGAAGGCCGTGACGAGCGGTTTCCAGACGCTCCGTTCCGTGAAATGCAATACGGAATGCGCTATAAGGACGTCGAGGTAAGCAGGCGGCCGGAAATCTTCAACGCGAACAACTCCGCTCGTAATGTTCACGCCAAGATCGCCTGCGAGCCGGTTCAGCTTGGAGATAGCGGCTTCAGAGATGTCAGTCGCGATCACCTGATGATCAAAATGGGCCAGATAGAGAGCATTGCGCCCCTCGCCGCAACCCAGCTCGACAACCACGCTCTTCGCGCGGAGAGCTGGCGCGATCTCGAAGATTTCGGGGCTAGGACCACCCATAGACGAAACGTTGTGGTCGGCGTAGCCCGAATCCCACCAACAAGGTGAATTCGCCACCTCTTTCATACTGAACCTCACGCCGCCTGATATTGCTCCTCAAGGCTAACCATCGTGTCGGAGTAAAACATCCGAGCTATAATGCTTGAATATTTGAACCCCTTTTGAGTAAGCTGACAAACATCATCATCTGCCAAATTGACGAGTTGCAAAGACTCGAGCGCCTTGAGTTCTTCACCAAAATCATCTGCTAGTGCTCGTCCGGATATGGCAGCGTACTTCTTTCTGCTTAAAGCTGACAATGTGAGGCCAAGCAGCGCGTAACGACGCGCAACGTCTTCCGACGTCAGTTTAATTCCGTGTGATGCTATCGCCCCAGAATCGAACGGTCGATCCGAGAATGCGCTGATGATGCGCGAAGCCGCGCGCCCGTCTACGGCATAATCAGTGCTATAGTGATATTGGCCGAGGTAGCTTCTAGCACCAGCTCCTAATCCTAGCAGGGGTGTCCCCTCGAAGTCCGACATCTCCTGCCGGTAGGCATGGTCGCCAGTCATCCTCGTGAAACGTGTGAAGGATTCTTGACGGTAGCCTTTGGACGCCATCAGAGCAACGTTCTGATCGTAGACTTCATACTTTTCCGCTTCAGAGAAAAATAACTCAGGATCGCACATTTTCGAGGTAATGACGTTCGTCATCGGACGAATAACAACGGGATAGAGAGAAATTGTCTGCGGCTCATAGTCGAGCATGCGGCCAAGCGAAAGGATCCAAGAGTTGAGGGTTTGGCCACGCAGGCCGTAAATCAGATCAAGATTGACGTGAGAAAAGCGCTTGATGAGGGCTTCGATTGCCGCTTTTGCGATCTCGATCGAATATGGCCGACCACAGTGCGCAAGCTCGCCGGGCTCCATACTTTGGATGCCCATGCTCATTCTGTTGACGCCAAGTGCCTGCAAGCAATCCATAAGGTTGTTGTCGAAAGAGTCCGGTGCGCCCTCGACCGTAATCTCGCATCGCCGGCTTCGTTTTGGAAATGCAGTATCGAGGGCGGCGAATATCTCGCTAAATTGATGCTTCGTTAGCAGCGTCGGAGTGCCGCCGCCGAAATAGATACTGACAACCTCTTGATCTCCAAAGTACTCTCCATAACGAGCGATGTGCTCTACCAACCGACCAACATAAGACTCCTGGGTTCCGTGCCTATTGCGCGTTGTAAGGAGAGTGCAATAGGTGCAGCGGTAACGACAGAACGGAATGTGGACATAGATGTTGATTTGCTTTGAGCGATTAACCTGCTCAATAACATCAGCGATGCGGAGTGGTTGCCGGAAAGCCCTGTACGCGCGCTTCGAAGGATAGCCATAAACATATGTTGGCAGCTCCTTCTTCTCTATCTTCGTCCGAAGAAATTCCAGACGATCCATGACTTAACCCCTCGGTCGTCGTGCGTGACCCGGAGGTCATGGACTCCGCTCGGCCGCTCTTGCCGCCGCGCAAAGAGGGACACTCAAGAGTCGTGCCAAGCCCGCGAAGTGTCCCAGAGAAGGTCGTTCTGCGTTCTATTCAATGGCTTAACTGCGAGCGCGGGACAGCACGTCGCGCGAACATCACTGTCTCAGGAGCGACAAACCCGACAACAGGGGCAACGTACCTAAGCCCAGTATGTCCTTTGGCGCCAGCATAGCGGCGCCACCGGTCTCCGTCACAGTCGAGCCGCCGTCGCGTATGAAGGCGCGGCGGCTCGACATCGGAGAGCGCAGATGCCGTAGGTTCTTTACGTGGGGCTCGACGTTCACAAAGCCAGCATTTCGGTGACTGTGGCGGAGGATGGACGGAACAGGACAGTGGGTTTCATCGGCTTTCAATTACCCATAACTTTGACCACTCGGGCTGATCCGCTGATCGGCGAAATCTTGAATCGAAAGAATTACTTGTGATTCCTTGCTGAGCACCTGAGTCGCGAAGGGGTGCTCTATGGGGCTGACATTAAGGGATCGATCGGCAAAAGGCTGTCTGCGGTCCTTGGAAGGCGATTGTTGGATTGATCGAGAGAGTAGTGGATGCGAGTTTAGGGACGCGCGGCTCGGCGACAGATTCCGCAAACTGCTCACGCAGATTGGAAGCGCCATGGGACAAAGCATTCCGCTCGTCTGCCAGGATTGGGCGAATGCCAAGGCAGCCTACCGCTTCTTCTCCAATGACCGGGTCAGTCGAAGCGGACATTCTGGCCGGTCATTTCCAATCGACACGTGATCGTGCCGCCGCCGCTGAAGGTCTCGCTCTTGTGCTGCACGATACAACCGAGTTCAGCTATCAACGCGAGAAGTCAGAAGCGATCGGCATCACCAAGAGCATAAACAGTGGACGGGATAAGGCAGGTCGCCTCAGATCGAACACGGTTTGCGGCATCCTGATGCATTCCAGCCTCGCGGTGACAATCGAGGGGGCGCCGCTGGGGTTGGCGGCCGTTAAGTTCTGGACCCGGAAGAAATTCAAGGGACGGCAGCGCTTAAAAAGAAGATCAATCCTGAAGTGGACCCCGGGAGCAGGACCACTGACGCCGCCTTCTTAGTTGGAAGTCTCGCCGCTCCGATTTTCTGATATCAGGCCGCGAGGGCCTCTGTCTGCGTCTGTTGTTGAGGTTGTGGGCATGTGGGCAACGCCTCTTCGGCGTTGTCCACCATGTCCACAGCCTTTGCCGTAGCGCCGGCGCGCCAGACCGCCATCGGGGTGCGATAGCCGTGTGCCTAGTGCGGGCGCTCCTCGTTGTACAACAAGGCTTGAGAACGCCCACGGGACCGTATGCCGTGAGGTTCTGTACCGGTTTCACCCTTGGGCAGGCCGCGAGGTTTTCGTCCATGCTGTGATCGACAAGGCGGACGGCGTTGTTTTCCGCTGCACGCTGGATGGATCGGAGACGCAGCGTTTTCTGAAGATCCCATCCTGGATGTTCGACCGCGCCATGTGCTCGGGGTTGCAGCCTAACGGCAGAGCCCTTTGTCAGCCTGGGCGCTCAACGCGTTGTCGTCGCTTCTCGATTCAGTGGTCAAGAGCGCGGCTTCATCATTGAATGAACTGCTTTCCGGTGCATGCGGAGTGTCTCACGACCAGAATCGGGGAGAGGCTCATGGCAAGCAGGACGGCGATATCAGCGAAGCCGGTTCGGCGCAACCGGCGGTTCGGCATGCATCAGATGGACCTGTTCGCGGGTGGCATCGCGCACGGCGCCGTTGGGGTTCCAGAGTGGCGGGAGCTGCCGAAGGAGGCGCAGGATGCGCTGGTGAACCTGATGACGCAGCTGGTGCTGGACCATGCGCGGCTGAGCGCGACGCGCGCGAAGAGGGAAGACGGTCATGATCAGTGACAAGGTCCGCCCTCACCACCTTGAGCGCAAGGCGATCCTCTATGTGCGCCAGTCCTCCGCCCATCAGGTGCTGCACAATCGTGAGAGCAGCGCGTTGCAATACGCGATGCGCGACCGATTGACGGCGCTGGGGTGGTCCAAGATCGAGGTGATCGACGATGATCTTGGACTTTCCGCTGCCGGCAGCGTCCAACGCGCGGGCTTTGAGCGGATGCTGGCCGAAGTCTGCCTCGACAAGGTCGGCGCAGTCTGTGCGCGGGAGGTCTCGCGCTTCGCGCGCAATAGCCGGGATTGGCAACAGCTGATCGAGATGTGTCGCGTCGTCGACACGGTGCTGGTTGACCAGGAAGCTGTCTATGCTCCGCGGCATGGCAACGACCGACTGCTTCTCGGGCTGAAGGGGAGCCTCAACGAGTATGAGCTGGACCTTTTGCGACAACGCTCGCTCTCGGCACGCTACGAGAGGGCCCGCCGCGGCGAACTGGTTGTGTCGACGCGAGTCGGTTTTGTGAAGGTCGGTGATCGCTACGAGAAGGATCCGGACCGACGTGCGCAGGAGGCCATTACGCTCGTCTTCGACAAGATCGAGGAACTCGGGACCGCGCGGCAGGCGCTGCTATGGTTCCATGAGCACGGCCTCGACCTACCGGTGAAGCAGCCGAACGGCCACACAGCCTGGCGGCGGCCCAGCTACGCGACCCTCCGCAGGATGGTCGAGAACCCGGTCTACGGCGGAGCCTACGCCTATGGTAGAACAGCTGTAGCGACGGGGTACGGCGTCCATGGCGCAGGCGCAAAGATCCGCCGGAAGGCGCGCGCGGAGTGGCTCGCCCTCAAGCCGGACGCCCACGAAGGCTATGTGAACTGGGAGAGGTTCGAAGCGATCCGTACAATGGTCTCCAGTAACGTGCCCACGAGCCGGCATCATGGCGCGCCCAAGCATGGCGAGGCGCTGCTCGCTGGGCTCATCCGCTGCCGGCGTTGTGGCCGCAAGCTGACGCTGCGCTACAGCGGTATGAACAATCACATCCCACGTTACAGCTGCTCGCGCGGCTGGATGGACAACGGCGAACCGCGCTGCATCGCGTTCGGTGGCTTGCGCGTCGATGACGCGATCGAAGAGGCACTGCTCGGCGTTGTCGACCCCGGCGCCGTCGCGGCGGCTACGGCCGCCGCAGCCCAGGCCACACATCAGAGGGATCAAGTTCGCGAAGCGCTCGGCCGTGATCGCGAAGCGGCCCGTTACGCCTCCGATCGCGCCTTCCGGCAATATGACGCCGCTGATCCGGCAAACCGCCTGGTTGCCGCAGAGCTTGAGGCGCGCTGGAATCGCTCGCTTGCCCGCGTCGCGGAGGTAGAGAGCAAGATTGCCGCACATGACGCGGCGACCGCACCGACAGCGATCGATCCAAAGCTGCTCAGCGTTCTGGCCTCAAACCTCAAGTCAGTCTGGTCAGGGCCGACCATCGATGCGCGGCTGAAGAAGCGCATCGTCCGTACGCTGATACACGAGGTCGTTGCCGATATCGATGACGAAGCGTCCGAGATCGTTCTCGTCGTGCATTGGGCAGGCGGCGCTCACAGCGAGATGCGGCTATCGAAGCGTCGACGTGGGCAGCGTTACAGCACCTCCGACGACATCATCGCAGCCATCCGGCAACTGGTGCTGATCGCCAGCGACGACCTGATTGCGGGCCTGCTCAACCGCAACGGCCTTAAGACGGGCAACGGCAACCGTTGGACCCGCGAGCGCGTCACAACCACGCGATCTTATCATCGGATACCCGTCTTCCGGCGGGCCGAGGATAGCGTCGAGCCATGGCTCAATCTCTCCGACGCCGCCAGGCTTCCCAAGGTCGCATCCAAGACGCTGCGCTTGGCCGCAGAAGCTGGTCAGATCGAAGCCGTCCACCCTCTACCAGATGGGCCATGGATCTTCGCGCGCGCGGCCTTGACCACGGATGCCGCCACATCCATCACCGAACGTGCGCGGCAGAACCCAAGATACCCCGCAGGATCGCATCCCAATCAGCAAAGTCTCTTCTCTTCAACAACATAGACAAATGGGTGTTCTGATGCACGGTTGTACAACGAGGAACGGCCCCACGGGGCGATCGGCAATCGGCCGCCGATTTTGCTGCAAAAACACGTCGGCGCTACCAGCCCGCCAACGTGATCAGAGGCGCAAAACTCTAATTCCAGCTGGGTCCAAAGTTCGGTCTCGCTACAAAAAAAACCGAGACTCTAACTGCCGCTGGATGAAAAGCAATGGCAGGTCACTCCTTCGTCAGGCTAATCGCTGTCGCTCAGGGATGCTGCTCATGCACCCTTGAAGCAAGACTCAACTTTCAGGAAAAGTGGGGACTACGCTAGGCCAATGCCACGGCTATCCTTCGAGTGCCGGGTAGCGATGTCCAATTGTTCACCGCATGCGCCCAAGTTAGGTTGTTCAGAATAACAAGGTCCCCTGGTTTTAGCTTGAGAATAATCTCGTCACAAAAAAGTTTCTCGTAATCGGCGCCTGAACACCAGCTCCGTCCTGCATTAACGGGGTCCAGTTGGTGCAACTCAAAACCGTCCGGCGGGAGCTTGAGAAGTTCGCGCTCCTGCAACATCCGAACGAAAAAGTGAAGACAGCTTTGGTCAACACTACCAATGTTATCCCAAAGGACATTCACATCGCGCCCTAGAAGAAGGGAAAAGCTTCTTTTCGGTCTTGCCATAACAATCGCCAGCAAAAGGCCCGGGATCTCGGATTTAACTTCGGCTACTATTTGGTCATCTGGTACCAAATAGTCATCCGACGAGCTCAGACGATAAAGTGCTTTTGCACGAGTGATCATGCCCCGAGACAATGGTTTTGATCCAGGCAATATTTTTGTGGTTTTTTCTCGTAAAAGTCCCCATGCCTCACTTGTGTCGTCGATGTTCAATAGGATTGTTTCTCCTCCGTCTTTACTATTCTCGAAACAATAAAAGCACGACAACTGCATATTAGATATTCTATCTCCTTCGGAATGCGGGGTGACAAGCTGATAATCATCTCGGGAATTAACGCTCATGAAGTATTTGTTGATCCGCCGTCGGTGACCAAGAAAATCGGAAAAGCCGGCCTCCAGCTCTAGCTTTTTTTGCAATCCCAGTTCACCGGCAATTTGATGTACGAGGCCGTCCGCCTCGCTCGGTGAGGCATTACGAATCAAAATGACACAGTCTCGACTGAGTGCCTCGATCACGCAAGTCACGTCCAAGCCGCTGCACCCAAGGGCCAACAGTATGCGCCGATGTGAGAGATCAGGAGTCAGTTGTGGTTGCGACATTCGCCGTGGACTCGTTCTTCGTCGCTTTCGTCGCCTCACGAGCAAGGGCCGTGCCACAGACGTCAGCGGGCATTAAGCGAAAACGCTACTTAGTGCCGAGCCCCGGCCAATCTACGAAAACGCGATGCGTGGCGAACTTTGTAACATCGAGCGGAATCCCTGCCGCAGGACCCTCTCTCACTCGACGAGCAGACCACCTGGAGAAAGCAGCGGCGAGCATTTTGGCTCGCAAAGGCAATTCGGGCAAGGGACGGGCGCCCGATCTTGAGTGGTCGTCGCTGTTGACGGCGCGTGCTGTTGTGTTGAGCTCTGTTCGGTTCAAGGCGTTAATGTCCCAAGCCCGACGGCAACCGGCGAGAAGCGAATTGTTTTCTTCAGAATGAGCTCGCAGAAGGTTATTGGCGCGTCCGTTACTTAACGTGAGCGCCAAGGAGAGTCTGCTGTACGCGCGGTGATGACCGCGGCTGTTGCAGAGCTTCCGACGACTTTGCGGACCGCCCATGCGGTGATCGTCGCCAATGACGTCCGTATTGTTGTGCTGAGCTGTGTCTGGTTCAGGACGTCGATGTCCCAAGTCCGACGGCGGCATTTCGAGCGAGGCGCGTTGTTTCTTCAGGAAACGCTCGCAGTACCTCATTGGTATGTCGATTGCTTGAGATGCGGGGTGATCCGTTACGGGCCTTCATCGTAACCCCTGTCTAAGAGTTCAGATGAAACTTGCTACACCGGTTGGCTCTTGCATCTTTGTTGGTGGTGGTACGCTAGCTGTTAGATGTGCTCAGCTAGTGATGGAGATGGGCCATGTGATCCGGGCGGCGCTGTGTGCCGACGCCGTATTCCGCGATTGGGCCGCTCTCGCCGATATCTTGTGTGTGACGAGCATTGAAGAGCTATCTGAGCTGCTCAACGCCGAGCCAGTCGAGTGGATATTTTCCGTTGCCAATCCGTTCATATTGCCAGCAGATGTGTTTGGGAAAGCGCGTAGAGGCGCTTTCAATTACCACGACGGTCCGTTGCCGCGATATGCCGGAACTCATGCGACGTCTTGGGCGCTTCTTGCCCGTGAGACCGAACATGGCATCACGTGGTATCGTATCGATCACGGTGTTGGTACTGGTGAGCTGGTCGTCCAACGCCAAGTGTTGATTGCGACGAGCGATACTGCGCTGACACTGAATCTCAAATGTTATGAGGCTGCTATCGATGGCTTCGGCGAGCTTCTAACTGGCTTAACAAATGGAGAGCTTAGTGCTCGTCCGCAAGCGCTAGCGGACCGAAGCTTTTTTCCGAAAGGTCGACGCCCAGATGCTGCGGGCTGTCTGCGATGGGATCGATCCGCACAAGATCTGGAAGCGATGACGCGCGCTTTAGACTTTGGCCCGTATCATACCAATCCATTGGGGTTGTCCAAGGCTCTCGTAGGAGATGACGTTGTCGTCGTCAGGCGCTTGGAGGTGACGGCTCGGCGCTCTGGTTTTGCTGCGGGGGCTTTAGTTGAGATCCACCCCAGCCACTGGCGTGTGGCGACAGGGACAGAGGATGTTGATGTTTGGCTTAACAGCTTGGATGGTAAGGCTCTGGATGCGCGGGTACTCGCGAGGCGTTCTGATTCCCATGTAGGCGACCGCCTCCCGATTCTGAGCGATGACGAGGCGCGCAGCATAACGGCTGCGCATGAAATGTTGGCGCCTCGTGAGGGTTTTTGGCGACGGCGGCTTGAACAGTTCAAAACATCCCAGCTTTCCTTTTTGTCCTCTTCAGTAGCTTTGGCTGCACCTCAATGGCAGTTGAGTTCATGGCGAATTCCAGGTGCTTTGGCTGAGCTGTCTCCCAGTAATCGCACGGAATTCTTGCTAACGGCTTGGCTGACCTACCTAGCCCGCATCACGGGAGAATTAGAGCTTCAATTGGGATGGACTCCCGCGCCGAGCGGATCGCGAGCGGGCTTCAAAGCGCTCGAGGTGCTTGTCGCTTCTGTTGTGCCGATGGCAATTACCATCGATCTCGACAATAATTTTGCAGAGGCGCGCACGGTGGTCGCGGCCGAATTCGCTCAGCTGAAGGAGCAGGATAGCTTCGCGCGAGATCTTATCGCGCGCTGCCCAACGTTGCTCGGTATGGAGGCGTTACGATTGCGCCGGCCATGGCCCGTTGGCGTTATGCTTACTGTAAGTGGCGAGTCTGCCGCTGGTGACCTAGCTTCGAGCCCGACTTCTGAGGCAGCCCTGCCCGGTGAGGCGTTAACATTTGAGGTTTGCGCTCTAGATGGGAGCTTTCGATGGCACTTTGATGCAAGTCGCTTGGAGGCCAAGCATATCGACCGTATGACCCAGCATTTGCAAAATTTGCTATGTGCTGTGAAGGCAGATCCGCGGCAGCCGGTGGGGCGGATTGAACTCTTGTCATCCGCTGAGCGTGCGTATCTGCTGGAGGAGCTGAACCGGACGGCATCGGCCTATCCGTCGGACATGTGCATCCACGAGCTGTTCGAGGCACAGGTTCGCCGTGCGCCGGACGCGGTGGCGGTGGTCCATGAGGAGGAGCGGCTAAGCTATGGCGAGCTGAATGCGCGGGCCAACCGCCTGGCGCATCATCTGATCGGGCTCGGGGTGAAGCCGGACCAGCTGGTGGCGATCTGCGTTGCGCGCAACGTGGCGATGGTGGTCGGGCTTTTGGCGATCCTCAAGGCGGGCGGGGCGTACCTGCCGCTGGACCCGGCCTATCCACCGGCGCGGCTGCGGCAGGTTCTCGACGATGCGGCGCCGCGGCTCCTGCTGGCCGATGCGGCGGGCCGATCCGCGCTGGGCGCCGGTGCGTTGGCCGATGTGAGCGTGGTGGATCTGGAGACGGCCATGCCGGCGTGGGCAAACCTGCCGGCGTCGGATCCGGACCCGCGCGCGCTTGGCCTCACCTCACGCCATCTCGCCTATGTGATCTACACCTCCGGATCAACAGGCACCCCCAAGGGGGTCATGGTCGAGCATCGCGGAGTGGTGCGTCTGGTGGCGGAGAATGATTTCGTCGAGATCTCGCCGCAGGACGTTTTTCTCAACGCTTCCTCGCCGACATTCGATGCGACCACGTTCGAAGTTTGGGGAGCCTTGGCGAACGGCGCCAGTGTTGTGCTCTATCCTGAACGCTATCTCTCGACGGCAACGCTGGCCCGGATCATCCAAGACCAAGGCATCACTATCGCTTGGATGACTGCGCGGTTGTTCGACGTCTATGTCGGGGAGGGGCGGAGCACCAGTGGGCTGCAGCAACTGCTGGTCGGGGGCGAAGAGGTCTCGGCCACTTCCATCAGAGCATGTCAGAAGCGACATCCGACGCTGCGAATCTCAAATGGCTACGGTCCGACCGAGAACACCACCTTCAGTCTCTGCTACCCGGTGCCTGCTGGCTTCGATGGCCAGCAGCGGGTGCCACTGGGACGACCAATCCGGAATTCGGTGGTCTATCTGCTGGACGGTCATGGTGCGCCGGTTCCGTTCGGCGCGGTCGGGGAGCTCTACGTCGGCGGGGCGGGTGTGGCGCGCGGTTATCTGAACCGGCCCGAGCTGAGCGCGGAGCGGTTCATCGCCAGTCCCTTTGTGGACGGCGACCGGCTGTACCGCACCGGCGATCTGGCGCGCTATCTGCCGGACGGCAATCTGGAGTTTTTGGGCCGCAACGACGACCAGCTGAAGATCCGCGGCTTCCGGATCGAGCCGGGCGAGATCGCGGCGCGGCTTTGCGAGCACCCGTTCGTGCGCGAGGCGGTGGTGGTGGCGCACGAGGGCCCCGGCGGCGAGCAGCGGCTGGTCGCCTATGTGGTGTCGCCGGAAGCAGCTTCGAACGGGCTGGACGGAAGCGAGCTTGCCGGCGCCTTGCGCGCGCACATAAATGCGCACCTGCCGGACTACATGGTGCCATCGGCGTTCGTGCGGCTGGCGGCGCTGCCGCTGACGGTGAATGGCAAGCTGGACCGCAAGGCGCTGGCTGCGCCGGACGATGAGGCGTATGCGCGCGCCGCCCATGAGCCGCCGCAAGGCGAGATCGAGATCACGCTGGCACAGATCTGGGCCGAGCTTCTCGGTGTGGAGCGGGTCGGACGCCACGACCACTTCTTTGCGCTCGGCGGGCACTCGCTGCTGGCGGTGCAACTGATCGAGCGTTTGCGGCGGCGGTCGCTGGGGGTTGAGGTGCGCACGCTGTTCGCCAGGCCGGTGCTGGCCGATCAGGCCGCAAGCCTGGGCAGTCATCAGGAGGTGGCGGTCCCGGCCAACCTGATCAGCGAACAGAGTCCGGCGATCACGCCAGAGATGCTGCCGCTGATTGAGCTGACGCAGGGCGAGATCGACCGGATCGTCGCCACGGTGCCCGGCGGCGTCGGCAACATCCAGGACATTTATGGCTTGTCGCCGCTGCAGGACGGGATCCTGTTCCACCATCTGTTGGCGACAAAGGGCGATCCGTACCTGCTGGTCTCGCAGATGGCGTTTGCCGATCGTGACCTGCTCGAGCGCTATCTTGCCGCGGTTCAGCAGGTGGTGGATCGGCACGATATCCTGAGGACGTCGTTTGTCTGGGAAGGGCTGTCGCGCCCGGTCCAGGTGGTGTGGCGCCGTGCGCCGTTGGAGGTGAGCGAGGTCGAGCTGGACGGGTCTGGTGGTCCTGGCGCCGCGCAGCTGAAGGATCGGTTTGATCCGCGCCGGCAGCGCATCGAGCTTGGCCGAGCGCCCTTGTTGCGGTTTGTGATCGCGCGCGAGCCCGGCAGCGCGCGCTGGCTGCTGTTGGAGCTGCAGCATCATCTGATCGGGGACCACACGACACTGGAGGTGATGCGTGCCGAAGTCCAGGCTGAGCTGGAGGGGCGGGCGCATGAGCTGACCGAGCCACAGCCGTTCCGCAATCTGGTGGCGCAGGCGCATCTCGGCGCTGATGCCAAGGCGGATGAAGCGTTCTTCCGGGGGTGGCTGGCAGACATCGACGAGCCATGCACGCCCTTTGGCTTGAGCGAGGTGCGCGGCGACGGCAGCGGGGTTCGAGAGGCGCAGCGGATGCTGCCGGAGCAGCTGAACGCGCGGCTGCGCAGCCAGGCGCGGCGGCTGGGGGTGAGCCTGGCGAGCCTGTGCCATCTGGCCTGGGGCCAGGTGGTGGCGCGCAGCAGCGGCCGCGAGCAGGTGGTGTTCGGCACGGTGCTGTTCGGCCGCATGCATGGCGGGGCGGGCGCCGACCGCGCGATGGGGCTGTTCATCAACACGCTGCCGCTGCGGCTTGACCTGGACGGGACCGAGGTCGAGGCGAGCGTGCGGACCACCCACGCGCGGCTGGCCGAGCTCTTGGCGCACGAGCATGCCTCGCTGGCGCTGGCGCAACGCTGCAGCGGCGTTGCGGCGCCGGCGCCACTGTTCAGCGCGCTGTTGAACTACCGCCACAACACGCCGGCGGCGGTCACCACCTCCGCAGCCGATGATGCGCTGTCCGGCGTGGAATGGCTGGGCGAGGAGGAGCGCACCAACTATCCGCTGACCTTGTCGGTGGAGGATTTTGGCGAGGCGCTCGGGCTGACGGTGCAGGTGGCGGAGCCAATCTCGGCGGATCGGATCTGCGGCTACATGCAGCAGACGCTGGCGCAGCTGGCGGAGGCGCTGGAGCGGGCGCCGAACACGCCAGTGCGGGAGCTGGACATCCTGCCAGCCGACGAGCGGGCGTATCTGCTGGAGGAGCTGAACCGGACGGCTGCGGCCTATCCGTCGGAGCGGTGCATCCATGAGCTGTTCGAGGCGCAGGTGCGCCGTGCGCCGAATGCGGTGGCGGTGGTGTGCGCGGAGGAGCGCGTCAGCTATGGCGAGCTCAATGCGCGGGCCAACCAGCTGGCGCATCATCTGATCGCAATTGGGGTGAAGCCGGATCAGCCGGTGGCGATCTGCCTGCAGCGCAGTCCGATGATGGTGGTGGGGCTGCTGGCGATCCTCAAGGCGGGTGGCGCCTATCTGCCGCTGGATCCGGCCTATCCGTCGGCGCGGCTGCGGCAGGTTCTCGACGATGCGGCGCCGCGAGTGCTGCTGGCCGATGCAGCGGGGCGATCGGCGCTGGGCGACGATGCGTTACGCGATCTGACGGTGGTGGATCTGGCGGCGACGCCGGAATGGACAAATCTGCCGGAATCGGATCCGGACCCGCGTGCGCTCGGCCTCACCTCACGCCATCTCGCCTATGTGATCTACACCTCCGGATCCACAGGCACCCCCAAGGGGGTCATGGTCGAGCATCGCGGCTTGGTCAATCTCAGCTTGGCTCAGATCGGGCTTTTTGGCGTTTGTTGCAACAGCCGCGTGGTGCAGTTCGCCTCCCTCGGTTTTGATGCAAGCGCCTGGGAGCTTGTTATGGCGTTTGGTTCGGGAGCCACATTGCATTTGCCTGCGGATGAGCTCCGTCAAGCGAGTAACAAGCTATCGGATTATCTGCGAAGCGAAGCCATCACGCACGCGACGCTGCCTCCAGCCTTGCTTCAGGGAAGCAGCCAGAAGCTGGAAGGCTTGGGATCGCAAGTTCTCATTCTTGCTGGAGAGCTGCCGAAGGCAGAACTCATCCGGAGTCTTGCTCCAGCATCCATTATCAATGCTTATGGACCTACCGAAGCAACAGTTTGTGCGGCGACCTGGAGTTGCCCCGATGGGTTTGATGGGGCCATTGTCCCGATTGGCCGCCCGATTGCGAACACGCGTGTGTATCTGCTGGATGATCATGGCGGGCTGGTGCCGTTCGGTGCGGTCGGGGAGCTTTGCATTGGCGGGGCGGGTGTGGCGCGCGGTTATCTGAACCGGCCCGAGCTGAGCGCGGAGCGGTTCATCGCCAGTCCCTTTGTGGACGGCGACCGGCTGTACCGCACCGGCGATCTGGCGCGCTATCTGCCGGACGGCAATCTGGAGTTTTTGGGCCGCAACGACGACCAGCTGAAGATCCGCGGCTTCCGGATCGAGCCGGGCGAGATCGCGGCGCGGCTTTGCGAGCACCCGTTCGTGCGCGAGGCGGTGGTGGTGGCGCACGAGGGCCCCGGCGGCGAGCAGCGGCTGGTCGCCTATGTGGTGTCGCCGGAAGCAGCTTCGAACGGGCTGGACGGAAGCGAGCTTGCCGGCGCCTTGCGCGCGCACATAAATGCGCACCTGCCGGACTACATGGTGCCATCGGCGTTCGTGCGGCTGGCGGCGCTGCCGCTGACGGTGAATGGCAAGCTGGACCGCAAGGCGCTGGCTGCGCCGGACGATGAGGCGTATGCGCGCGCCGCCCATGAGCCGCCGCAAGGCGAGATCGAGATCACGCTGGCACAGATCTGGGCCGAGCTTCTGGGTGTTGAGCGGGTCGGACGCCACGACGACTTCTTCGAACTGGGCGGCCACTCGCTCTTGGCGGTGCAGCTGATGGAGCGGCTACGGCGGCGGTCGCTGGGGGTCGAGGTACGGACCTTGTTTGCAAAGCCCGTGCTGGCCGATCAGGCCGCAAGCCTGGGCAGTCATCAGGAGGTGGCGGTCCCGGCCAACCTGATCAGCGAACAGAGTCCGGCGATCACGCCAGAGATGTTGCCGCTCATTGAGCTGGCGCAGGGCGAGATCGACCGGATCGTCGCCACGGTGCCCGGCGGCGTCGGCAACATCCAGGACATTTATGGCTTGTCGCCGCTGCAGGACGGGATCCTGTTCCACCATCTGTTGGCGACAAAGGGCGATCCGTACCTGCTGGTCTCGCAGATGGCGTTTGCCGATCGTGACCTGCTCGAGCGTTATCTTGCCGCGGTTCAGCGGGTGGTGGATCGGCACGATATCCTGAGGACGTCGTTTGTCTGGGAAGGGCTGTCGCGCCCGGTCCAGGTGGTGTGGCGGAACGCGCTGCTGGAGGTGAGCGAGGTCGAGCTGGACGGGTCTGCTGGTCCTGGCGCCGCGCAGCTGAAGGATCGGTTTGATCCGCGCCAGCACCGCATCGAGCTTGGCCGGGCGCCCTTGTTGCGGTTTGTGATCGCGCGCGAGCCCGGCAGTGCGCGCTGGCTGCTGCTGGAGCTGCAGCATCATCTGATCGGGGATCACACCACGCTGGAGCTGATGCATGCCGAGGTCCGGGCCGTGCTGGAGGGCCGCGAGCATGAGCTGGCAGCCCCGCAGCCGTTCCGCAACCTGGTGGCGGCGGCACGGCTTGGCGTGGGTGCAGACGCGCATGAAGAGTTCTTCCGGGGACTGCTGGGGGACATCGATGAGCCATGCACGCCCTTTGGCTTGTGCGAGGTCCAGGGCGACGGCAGCCGGACCCGTGAGGCGCAGCGGATGCTGCCGGAGCAGCTGAACGCGCGGCTGCGCAGCCAGGCGCGGCGGCTGGGGGTGAGCCTGGCGAGCCTGTGCCATCTGGCCTGGGGCCAGGTGGTGGCGCGCAGCAGCGACCGCGAGCAGGTGGTGTTCGGCACGGTGCTGTTCGGCCGCATGCATGGCGGGGCGGGTGGCGACCGCGCGATGGGGCTGTTCATCAACACGCTGCCGCTGCGGCTTGACCTGGACGGGACCGCGGTCGAGGCGAGCGTGCGGACCACCCACGCGCGGCTGGCCGAGCTGCTCGTACATGAGCATGCCTCGCTGGCGCTGGCGCAACGCTGCAGCGGCGTTGCGGCGCCGGCGCCACTGTTCAGCGCGCTGTTGAACTACCGCCACAACACGCCGGCGGCGGTCTCCGCCTCCGCAGCCGATGATGTGCTGTCCGGCATGGAATGGCTGGGCGGGGAGGAGCGCACCAACTATCCGCTGATCCTGTCGGTGGAGGATTTTGGCGAGGCGCTCGGGCTGACGGCGCAGGTGGCGGAGGGCGTCTCAGCGGATCGGATCTGCGGCTACATGCAGCACACGCTGGCGCAGCTGGCGGAGGCGCTGGAGCGGGCGCCGAACACGCCGGTGCGGGAGCTGGACATCCTGCCACCTGACGAGCGGGCGTATCTGCTGGAGGAACTGAACCGGACGGCGGTGACGTATCCTGAGCAGCAGTGCATCCATGAGCTGTTCGAGGCGCAGGTGCGCCGTGCGCCGGATGCGGTAGCGGTGGTCTGCGCGGAGGAGCGGCTAAGCTATGGCGAGCTGAATGCGCGGGCCAACCGCCTGGCGCATCATCTGATCGGGCTCGGGGTCAGGCCGGACCAGCCGGTGGCGATCTGCGTTGCGCGCAACGTGGCGATGGTGGTGGGGCTGCTGGCGATCCTCAAGGCGGGTGGCGCCTATCTGCCGCTGGATCCGGCCTATCCGTCGGCGCGGCTGCACCAGGTGCTTGCGGATGCGGCGTCCCACCTGTTGCTGGCCGATGCGGCGGGGCGCGCCGCCTTGGGCGGTGTGGGCGTCAATGCGAGCGTGGTGGAGCTCGATGCGGCGGCACCGGCGTGGGCCAGCCTGCCGGAATCGGATCCGGACCCGCGTGCGCTCGGCCTCACCTCACGCCATCTCGCCTATGTGATCTACACCTCCGGATCCACAGGCACGCCCAAGGGCGTCATGATTGAGCATGCGAGCACGGTGAACCTGCTGCATTGGAGCCGCGACGTGTTTACGGCATCAGAGATCAGCCGCACGCTGTTTGCCACCTCGATCAGTTTTGATCTGTCCGTCTATGAGTGCTTCGTTCCGCTTTCGCAAGGAAGCACGCTTTACCTTGTCGAGAATGCGCTGGCGCTGGCCGAGAGGTCTTTGGATATCTCTTTGATCAACACAGTGCCCTCGGCGATCGCCGCTCTGGTCGACAAGAAAGCCGTGCCGGCCTCGACAAGGGTCATCAATTTGGCGGGCGAGCGGCTGAAGGCAGGCCTCATAGAGAAGGCTTTCGAGAGCAGTCGGGTCGAGAAGATCTGCAATCTGTACGCGCCTTCGGAAACCACGACGTACTCGACCTGGATTTGCATGCGACGGGGAGAGGCTGTCGTCGAGACGATTGGCCGTCCGATCGCGAACACGCGCGTGTATCTGCTGGATGATCATGGCGGGCTGGTGCCGTTCGGTGCGGTGGGGGAGCTCTGCATTGGCGGGGCGGGGGTGGCGCGCGGCTACCTGAACCGGCCCGAGCTGAGCGCGGAGCGGTTCATCGCCAGTCCCTTTGTGGACGGCGACCGGCTGTATCGCACCGGCGATCTGGCGCGCTATCTGCCGGACGGCAATCTGGAGTTTTTGGGCCGCAACGACGACCAGCTGAAGATCCGCGGCTTCCGGATCGAGCCGGGCGAGATCGCGGCGCGGCTTTGCGAGCACCCGTTCGTGCGCGAGGCGGTGGTGGTGGCGCACGAGGGCCCCGGCGGCGAGCAGCGGCTGGTCGCCTATGTGGTGTCGCCGGAAGCAGCTTCGAACGGGCTGGACGGAAGCGAGCTTGCCGGCGCCTTGCGCGCCCACATAAGTGCACACCTGCCGGACTACATGGTGCCATCGGCGTTCGTGTGGCTGGCGGCGCTGCCGCTGACGGTGAATGGCAAGCTGGACCGCAAGGCGCTGGCTGCGCCGGACGATGAGGCGTATGCGCGCGCCGCCCATGAGCCGCCGCAAGGCGAGATCGAGATCACGCTGGCACAGATCTGGGCCGAGCTTCTCGGTGTTGAGCGGGTCGGACGCCACGACCACTTCTTTGCGCTCGGCGGGCACTCGCTGCTGGCGGTGCAGCTGATGGAGCGGCTGCGGCGGCGGTCGCTGGGGGTCGAGGTGCGGACCTTGTTTGCAAAGCCCGTGCTGGCCGATCTGGCTGCAAGCCTCAGTAGCCATCACGAGGTGGCGATCCCGGCCAACCTGATCAGCGAACAGAGTCCGGCGATCACGCCAGAGATGTTGCCGCTCATTGAGCTGGCGCAGGGCGAGATCGACCGGATCGTCGCCACGGTGCCCGGCGGCGTCGGCAACATCCAGGACATTTATGGCTTGTCGCCGCTGCAGGACGGGATCCTGTTCCACCATCTGTTGGCGACAAAGGGCGATCCGTACCTGCTGGTCTCGCAGATGGCGTTTGCCGATCGTGACCTGCTCGAGCGCTATCTTGCCGCGGTTCAGCGGGTGGTGGATCGGCACGATATCCTGAGGACGTCGTTTGTCTGGGAAGGGCTGTCGCGCCCGGTCCAGGTGGTGTGGCGCCGTGCGCCGTTGGAGGTGAGCGAGGTCGAGCTGGACGGCGCTGCTGGTCCGGGCCGCGCGCAGCTTAAGGATCGGTTTGATCCGCGCCGGCAGCGCATCGAGCTTGGCCGAGCGCCCTTGTTGCGGTTTGTGATCGCGCGCGAGCCCGGCAGCGCGCGCTGGCTGCTGTTGGAGCTGCAGCATCATCTGATCGGGGACCACACGACACTGGAGGTGATGCGTGCCGAAGTCCAGGCTGAGCTGGAGGGGCGGGCGCATGAGCTGACCGAGCCACAGCCGTTCCGCAACCTGGTGGCGCAGGCGCATCTCGGCGCTGATGCCAAGGCGGATGAAGCGTTCTTCCGGGGGTGGCTGGCAGACATCGACGAGCCATGCACGCCCTTTGGCTTGAGCGAGGTGCGCGGCGACGGCAGCGGGGTTCGAGAGGCGCAGCGGATGCTGCCGGAGCAGCTGAACGCGCGGCTGCGCAGCCAGGCGCGGCGGCTGGGGGTGAGCCTGGCGAGCCTGTGCCATCTGGCCTGGGGCCAGGTGGTGGCGCGCAGCAGCGGCCGCGAGCAGGTGGTGTTCGGCACGGTGCTGTTCGGCCGCATGCATGGCGGGGCGGGTGGCGACCGCGCGATGGGGCTGTTCATCAACACGCTGCCGCTGCGGCTTGACCTGGACGGGACCGCGGTCGAGGCGAGCGTGCGGACCACCCACGCGCGGCTGGCCGAGCTGCTCGTACATGAGCATGCCTCGCTGGCGCTGGCGCAACGCTGCAGCGGCGTTGCGGCGCCGGCGCCACTGTTCAGCGCGCTGTTGAACTACCGCCACAACACGCCGGCGGCGGTCTCCGCCTCCGCAGCCGATGATGTGCTGTCCGGCATGGAATGGCTGGGCGGGGAGGAGCGCACCAACTATCCGCTGATCCTGTCGGTGGAGGATTTTGGCGAGGCGCTCGGGCTGACGGCGCAGGTGGCGGAGGGCGTCTCAGCGGATCGGATCTGCGGCTACATGCAGCACATGCTGGCGCAGCTGGCGGAGGCGCTGGAGCGGGCGCCGAACACGCCGGTGCGGGAGCTGGACATCCTGCCACCTGACGAGCGGGCGTATCTGCTGGAGGAACTGAACCGGACGGCGGTGACGTATCCTGAGCAGCAGTGCATCCATGAGCTGTTCGAGGCGCAGGTGCGCCGTGCGCCGGATGCGGTAGCGGTGGTCTGCGCGGAGGAGCGGCTAAGCTATGGCGAGCTGAATGCGCGGGCCAACCGCCTGGCGCATCATCTGATCGGGCTCGGGGTCAGGCCGGACCAGCCGGTGGCGATCTGCGTTGCGCGCAACGTGGCGATGGTGGTGGGGCTGCTGGCGATCCTCAAGGCGGGTGGCGCCTATCTGCCGCTGGATCCGGCCTATCCGTCGGCGCGGCTGCACCAGGTGCTTGCGGATGCGGCGTCCCACCTGTTGCTGGCCGATGCGGCGGGACGATCGGCGCTGGGCGACGATGCTCTACGCGATCTGACGGTAATGGATCTGGCGGCGGCGACGCCGGAATGGGCCAGTCTGCCGGCGTCTGATCCGGACCCGCGTGCGCTCGGCCTCACCTCACGCCATCTCGCCTATGTGATCTACACCTCCGGCTCCACCGGCACGCCCAAGGGGGCACAGAATGAGCATCGGGCTATCGTCAATCGCCTGATGTGGATGCAAAACGCCTATGGTCTCAAGGCAACTGATGTCGTGTTGCAGAAGACGCCATTTGGCTTCGATGTCTCGGCCTGGGAGTTCTTCTGGACCTTGCTTGAAGGGGCGACCCTGGTGCTGGCGCCTCCGGATACGCACAGAGATCCCGCTGCATTGGTCGACTTGATCATCGGCGAGCGCATCACGACGGTTCACTTCGTGCCATCCATGCTGGTCAGTTTTCTGGATACGAAGAGTGTTAACCGCTGCACGTCGCTGCGGCGTGTTTTATGCAGCGGCGAGGCGCTTCTTGCCGCCAGTGTGCATAAGGTTCGGCGCCTCTTGCCTTGGACGGGCCTGCACAATCTGTACGGTCCGACCGAAGCTGCGATCGACGTGACAGCGTGGAGTTGTCCGGGTGAGTTTAATGGCGCCATTGTCCCGATCGGCCGTCCGATCGCGAACACGCGGGTGTATCTGCTTGACGGACATGGTGCGCCGGTTCCGTTCGGCGCGGCGGGTGAGCTTTACATCGGCGGGGCGGGGGTGGCGCGCGGCTATCTGAACCGGCCTGAACTGACAGCCGAATGGTTCATGGCCAGTCCCTTTGTCGAGGGCGACCGGCTGTACCGCACGGGCGATCTAGCGCGCTATCTGCCGGACGGCAATCTTGAGTTTTTGGGCCGCAACGACGACCAGGTGAAGATCCGCGGCTTCCGCATCGAGCCGGGTGAGATCGCGGCGCGGGTTGCCGAGCACCCATTCGTGCGCGAGGCGGTGGTGGTGGCGCACGAGGGCCCCGGCGGCGAGCAGCGTCTTGTCGGCTATGTGGTGTGTGCGCCTGAAGCTCAATCGGATGAGCCGGATGGTGCTGGAGCTGAGCTGGCCGCCACGTTGCGGGCGCATGTGGGCGCGCACCTGCCGGACTACATGGTGCCGGCGGCGTTCGTGCGGCTGGCGGCGCTGCCGCTGACGGTGAATGGCAAGCTCGATCGCAAGGCGCTGCCGGCGCCGGACGATGAGGCGTATGCGCATCGCGCCTATGAGCCGCCGCAAGGCGAGATCGAGATCACGCTGGCACAGATCTGGGCCGAGCTTCTCGGTGTGGAGCGGGTCGGACGCCACGACCACTTCTTTGCGCTTGGCGGCCACTCGCTCTTGGCGGTGCAGCTGTTGAGCCGGGTCTCGCAGGCCATCGGCTTCACACTGCCGCTGACCATGCTGTTTGCCAAACCGGTGCTGGCCGATCTGGCCGCGAGTATCATGGATGAGTTGAGCCGCTCCGGCGCGCAAGACCCGCCAGCCATTGTGCCGGTGTTGCGTGAAGCGCCGCTTGTGCTGTCGTTTGCGCAGCAGCGGCTGTGGTTTTTGGCGCAGCTGGATCAGAGCAGCACGAACTATCACATTCCGCTCGGGTGGCGGCTCAAGGGTGGGCTCGACCGCAGCGCCTGGCAGCGCAGCCTTGATCGTGTGTTGGCGCGTCATGAGGCGCTGCGCAGCGTGTTTGTCGCGCCGGAGGGCAAGCCCTGGGTGGAGCTGCTGCCGGAGGATGCGGGGCTGCCGGTTGTGGAGCACGATCTGCGGGACAGGCCGGATGCGGACGAGGCGCTATTGGGTCTGTGCAGGGAAGAGGCGCGCACGCCGTTCGATCTGGCGCGTGGCCCGCTGATCCGCGGCCGGCTGATCCGGATCTCGGATGAGGAGCACGTTTTGCTGCTGACGCAGCACCACATTGTCTCGGATGGCTGGTCGCTGGGCGTGTTGGTGCGTGAACTCAGTCAGCTGTACCGGGCGTTCGTGGCCGGAGAAGGCGATCCGCTGCCGCCGCTTGCAATCCAGTATCCGGACTATGCCGCCTGGCAACGGCAGTGGCTGTCGGGCGAGCGGCTGCAGAGCCAGGCGCACTATTGGCGCAACAAACTATCTGGCGCGCCGGCCCGTCTGGCGCTGCCGACAGATCGGCCTCGGCCGGCCGAGCAGTCGTTTGCCGGGGCCAGTGTGACGGTCGTGATCGATGCGGATCTGACGCGGGATCTGAAGCGGCTGAGCCGGCAGCATGACACGACCTTGTTCATGACGGTGCTGGCGGCCTGGGCGGCGCTGCTGTCGCGTCTGTCAGGGCAGGACGACCTAATGATCGGCGTGCCGAGCGCCAATCGCGGTCGCCGCGAGGTCGAAGAGCTGATCGGCTGCTTCGTCAACACCCTGGCGCTGCGGCTTGACCTGTCGGGCGAGCCGAGCGTGGCGGAGCTGTTGGCGCGGACGCGGCGCTCGGCCTTGGGAGCGCAGGAGCATCAGGACCTGCCGTTTGAGCAGGTGGTGGAGATCGTGCAGCCGCCACGGCGTCTTGATCACACCCCCTTGTTCCAGGTGATGCTGGCCTGGCAGAACAACGCCGCTGGGACGTTCGATCTTCCTGGGCTGATGGTGGAGGCGGCGGCAGACGGCTTCGATCAGGTCAAGTTCGATCTGGAGCTGAGCCTTGGCGAGCAGGGTGAGGTGATCGCTGGGACGCTGGGCTATGCCACGGCGCTGTTCGATCAGGCGACCATCGAGCGGCAACGAGGCTATCTGCTGGCGCTGCTGCGCGCGATGGTTGCCGATGCGCAGCAAGCGGTCGGGCGGATTGAGCTGCTGCCAGCCGACGAGCGGGCGTATCTGCTGGAGGAGCTGAACCGGACGGCTGCGGCCTATCCGTCGGAGCGGTGCATCCATGAGCTGTTCGAGGCGCAGGTGCGCCGTGCGCCGGATGCGGTGGCGGTGGTGTGCGCGGAGGAGCGCGTCAGCTATGGCGAGCTCAATGCGCGGGCCAACCAGCTGGCGCATCATCTGATCGCAATTGGGGTGAAGCCGGATCAGCCGGTGGCGATCTGCCTGCAGCGCAGTCCGATGATGGTGGTGGGGCTGCTGGCGATCCTCAAGGCGGGTGGCGCCTATCTGCCGCTGGATCCGGCCTATCCGTCGGCGCGGCTGCGGCAGGTTCTCGACGATGCGGCGCCGCGAGTGCTGCTGGCCGATGCAGCGGGGCGATCGGCGCTGGGCGACGATGCGTTACGCGATCTGACGGTGGTGGATCTGGCGGCGACGCCGGAATGGACAAATCTGCCGGAATCGGATCCGGACCCGCGTGCGCTCGGCCTCACCTCACGCCATCTCGCCTATGTGATCTACACCTCCGGATCCACAGGCACCCCCAAGGGGGTCATGGTCGAGCATCGCGGCTTGGTCAATCTCAGCTTGGCTCAGATCGGGCTTTTTGGCGTTTGTTGCAACAGCCGCGTGGTGCAGTTCGCCTCCCTCGGTTTTGATGCAAGCGCCTCGGAGCTTGTTATGGCGTTTGGTTCGGGAGCCACATTGCATTTGCCTGCGGATGAGCTCCGTCAAGCGAGTAACAAGCTATCGGATTATCTGCGAAGCGAAGCCATCACGCACGCGACGCTGCCTCCAGCCTTGCTTCAGGGAAGCCAGAAGCTGGAAGGCTTGGGATCGCAAGTTCTCATTCTTGCTGGAGAGCTGCCGAAGGCAGAACTCATCCGGAGTCTTGCTCCAGCATCCATTATCAATGCTTATGGACCTACCGAAGCAACAGTTTGTGCGGCGACCTGGAGTTGCCCCGATGGGTTTGATGGGGCCATTGTCCCGATTGGCCGCCCGATTGCGAACACGCGTGTGTATCTGCTGGATGATCATGGCGGGCTGGTGCCGTTCGGTGCGGTGGGGGAGCTCTGCATTGGCGGGGCGGGGGTGGCGCGCGGCTACCTGAACCGGCCCGAGCTGAGCGCGGAGCGGTTCATCGCCAGTCCCTTTGTGGACGGCGACCGGCTGTATCGCACCGGCGATCTGGCGCGCTATCTGCCGGACGGCAATCTGGAGTTTTTGGGCCGCAACGACGACCAGCTGAAGATCCGCGGCTTCCGGATCGAGCCGGGCGAGATCGCGGCGCGGCTTTGCGAGCACCCGTTCGTGCGCGAGGCGGTGGTGGTGGCGCACGAGGGCCCCGGCGGCGAGCAGCGGCTGGTCGCCTATGTGGTGTCGCCGGAAGCAGCTTCGAACGGGCTGGAGGGAAGCGAGCTTGCCGGCGCCTTGCGCGCGCACATAAGTGCGCACCTGCCGGACTACATGGTGCCATCGGCGTTCGTGCGGCTGGCGGCGCTGCCGCTGACGGTGAATGGCAAGCTGGACCGCAAGGCGCTGGCTGCGCCGGACGATGAGGCGTATGCGCGCGCCGCCCATGAGGCGCCGCAAGGCGAGATCGAGATCACGCTGGCACAGATCTGGGCCGAGCTGCTCGGTGTGGAGCGGGTCGGACGCCACGACGACTTCTTCGAACTGGGCGGGCACTCGCTATTGGCGGTGCAGCTGCTCAGTCGAGCGCTCGATGCCGGGTTCAAGTTTACCGCCGCCGATCTCTTCCAAGCCCCTGTTCTGAGGGAACTCGCATCGAAGATTCATTTGAAGCGACAGCCCAGCAGTCCGCAAGTGATTTCCGTTCTGGAAACGGGATCACAGCCACCGCTCTTCTTTGTTCCCACAGGATTGGGCGATTGTTCCTATGTCCTCCCCCTTGTGAAGGAAATGGACGTCGACTGTCCGGTCTATGCTTTGCCATGGCCGCATTTCGACGACGAACGTCCACTAACTCTTGAGGCGATAGCCGCGGAAGTAATGCTGGTAGTTAGAGAGATCCAGTCACGTGGACCGTATCGCTTTGCTGGATACTCATCAGGGGCAATCTTGGCTTACGCGATTGCGCAGCAGTTACTGAATCTGGATGAAGCTGTGTCGTTCATGGCCTTCATCGATACTGCGTTATCTGCAAATCGACGAAGCTTATCGCTGACCCAGATGGTACGGGAAGTGCTACTGGATTCTTTGGAATTCTTAGAAGATGACAGCTTCCAGGTCTTAGAACGATTTGCTGCAAACAGCTCGATTGGCCAACTGATTCAAAAGGCACAGCAAATTGGGGCGATACCTCTGGATCGTGATCTAGAAAGCCTTCTTCTGACGTATGAAAAGGCAGCGCAGTTCCAAAGGGCACTGGACTTGTATGAAGCTCCACCTCTTGGAATCGAGATCAACCAGTTTTATGTCAACGGACCTGCCCGCAGCCGTCGTGGACGAGGTTCAATGGGTCAGGGAGCAAGTTCTCCGTTGCGGGGGTGGGACAGGGTTTTGCGTGCTGAAGCCATTCACGCCGTGTCCGTTCCGGGTGACCACACGACGATGATGAACATCCCAGAAAACCGCCGAATTCTGGCTCGATGCCTTTCGATAGCCTTGTCCAATTCACCAGACCGTCGGCAGCAATCGCACGTGCCGCCGAGCTAACCTTGTTCGAGCATCGATTGGAGCGGCGGATATTGACCTGCCACTGCGTATTTCCTCCAGATCGAGTCAGGTCCGGCCTCAGATCAAGATCACAGATCATTTGATTTGTTTAATCAATCGCAATAATCGGATGTTGGGCCTCCCCGCAACCACCGATGCTTGCGATAGCAAGCCATCCAGAGCCCCGGCTTCCGAAAGGAAGTCGGGGTTTTTCTTGCCCGCCGCAAAGCGCAGGATCGCGGCCAGGTCGCCGCGCAATACGATCGCCAGCTCTTCGCCATCGGGGACAAGTGTTACCTGATCGACCAACGCGCGCAAAACCTCCGCCGCTTCGGCTCTCCCGCCTTCACCTTGCAGGCTCTCGTACAGGGCGGCCACGCGTTGACGGTAGATCTCCGCCATATTCGGGTGAAGGAGGGGCGGCGGCTCCGCCGCGTTCGCCAGGAGGTCTATTAACTCGACCTTGCGGGCTTCCAGAGCGCCAATCTTTTCCTTCAGCTTCACTCCCCGAACGCCATCAAGGATAGCTTGAACCGCTTTATCCAGCTCGCGGTCGGTACGCTCGAGTTCGCGCCTTTGCGCCTCGATATCGGCTCCGCGCTCGATCCTGAGTCGATTCACCTCCCGGGTAAACTCTTGGCAGAATTCCTTAAACAGCTCGGGTTCCATGAGATGCGTGCGGAGACCGCTCAGTACGGACGCCTCCAACGCGTCGCGCCGGATGTTCAAGCGGTTATTGCACGTTCCCTTGTTGCGCGCCGTTGCGAAGCCGAGCAGGTCCTGCGAAATCATCGTGCACCGTAACGAGACCGCGGCGGAATACGCCGAGCTGCGCTTTCAATCAGCTTCCTCAGCTATGGATACGCGCGCTTCGTATTCCGTACCTGAATGTCCGATTACCACCTCAATGTCGCAAATATGACAGAGCTGCCGGAGCAACTCCGCACGAAACGCTGTGCGTCGGCATGTTCTTCTGTCCAACAAGGCGCAGTCGAGATTTTGTCGCTGGCACGGCGGTTGCTAATGAGCAGAGACCGCCGGGTGGGGACGGGGGAGATGGTTGCAACCGGACTTTGCACCGATGAGATGGTTGCCGATTCCAGCAGACGGGTTGCACGACGCGGCTATTGCGGATGCGCAATTCATCACGTCTCCTGCGGCTACAGGCCAAGCCGCTGCCCCAACCCAAGTCACACAAGCGTGCCTCAGTCATGAAGGGCAGAATCCGCACCCAGGCAGAATTTGCGCGAGCCCCGAGACCAAAAACTTGCGCGAGCTCAAAGAGACTTCTGTGGAAATGCTGGATGTTATTGGAATTGGGATCGGCCCATTTAACCTCAGTCTTGCAGCGCTTATTGAACCAACTCCGCTCCGTGCACGTTTCCTAGACAAGCGAGACACATTTTTCTGGCATCCAGGGCTTGGGCTGCCCAACAGTCGCTTACAGGTGTCGCCGCTCAAGGATTGCGTGACCCTGGTCGATCCTACGAGCCCACACTCATTTCTCAACTATTTGGCACTGCATGGCCGGCTCTACAGCTTTGTCAACAAGCGCAATGCTTCAACGTCCCGGCAGGAGTTCATCGAGTATTACCGGTGGGTCGCAGGGCGGCTCAATACTCTCCGGTTCTCCGAGGACGTCACGGACGTTGTTCCGTTTAGGGATGGCTATCGTATCAGCACGAATGCAACCACATATCTGACCCGTGCTATCGTTGTGGGCGTAGGCGTAGAGCCCAATATCCCCGACTGTGCCAGATCTTTGTCATGTGAAACCGTCTACCATGGGGCCGATTATCTCGATCGGCAGCTACCGCATGCAGCTGAGCATGTGCTCGTAGTGGGAGGCGGTCAGAGCGGGGCTGAGATTATCGAGGACATTCTTGGTCGTTCTGTATCCACCCAGATTACATGGGTAACGTCGCGCTCAAACTTGTTCTCCATGGACGACAACAGCTTTGTGAATGAGGCTTACACGCCGGCCTATAGCCGCCGCTTTCACGCTTTACCGCTTCAGCAACGCCGGGACATAGTCGAGGGCGAGATGCTTACGAGCGACGGCATTTCTGCCGATTTATGCAACCGCCTTTATGAGATGCGGTACGACCGCAGCGTGGATCGCACGCTGGCCGACCGTTTTCGTGTGTTGTCCAGCGCAGTGGTGAAAGACATCACGTCGCACAACAAGCGCTGGCGAGTGGATCTAGATGAGATTGCAACGCAACGAAGTAGCAGCGTTGTCGTCGATCGTATAGTGCTTGCTACAGGGTTCCAACCACGTATGCCGCCTTTCTTGGAGGCCCTCCTCGAGGGGGCGTGTAAGGAAGGTGGGTTACCCGTGCTGGGGCCGGACTACGCAGTCCGCTTCGGTCGGCACATGCCAGGACCAATATACCTACAAAATCAGAGCCGCGTGCAACACGGATTGCAGAGCGCCAATCTATCTTTGGTCGCGTACCGCAACAGCCAAATTATCAACAGCCTCCTCGGCCGACCGTTCTATTTGAATACATCCGACAGGCAGATGATTCTGGGGTGCGCACCTTTGGACACGTCTGAACGAGACGCCGGTGTAGTTGCGATGCAATCAACCCGACACGTATTGGTTGGCACATGAACGGTGGCTCTGCCTCGCCGCTGCGAGGCCGCATCGCGGATGGAACGGTCATCACCGCCGAGCTGCTTCCAAGCACGCTCGACTACCGCGCCTTTGTTCCATTTTTGATTGCTTCCATTGTCGTAGCAGCAGCTTACGGCACTAGTTTTCTATTGCCGGACTACATGGATGCGCTTGAAACGGACAGTCGTGCCGCGGGTCATATCATTTCCAGTGGCATGGCTACGACTCTCATTTGCTGTTACTTGGCAGGGTGGCTGTCAAAGCGGATAGGCCTATTACCAACGTTGGCCGTCGCATCGCTGTTTATGGCGTTAGCCATGCTGGCCTTTGCCGGCGCTACCATCGATACGCGAGCAGCGTATGGTGGAGGACTCCTGGTGGGCGCTGCTTGGTCCGTGTTCTTCATTCTGGCGCCGCTGCAGCTCATCCGCCATCTGCGGCCGTCGGCACGTATTCAGTATTTGACGTTTTTATCGGGGTCACAAATGGCTGGGCTTGGCCTAGCTGCCCCACTTGGTCACTTGCTCGCAAGATACACTGGTTCGTTGGCCACGATCTACACCGTGCTTGCGATTGCGTGCCTGCTCGCCGCCGCCTGCGTAGACCTTACTAGACGCGCGATGTCGAGGCTATCGGCCCTGGCTATGCCCGATATCGCAATTACACTAGCCGCTACAACGACACTCCTTCAGAAATGCACGGCACTCCCCGTCGCCATGATTGCGATTTCAGCCTGCATATTCGCGGGGCTGTCCACATATCAGAGTGCGTATTCCGCATCTCATCACTTGAATTCCGATCTGTTCTTTCTCGTTTTTACTGCAACGAGTGTGGTGCTGCGCTTCTCAGTCGCTCACCTCATAGGCAGCCTGCCGTTACGCCGACTGGCGTTCGCTCTCATCCTAATGACCGCTGCGTCCCTGGTGCTGTTCCTTCTCAACAGTGGCAGCACCTCGCTCCATTTCGTAGCTACCGTCCTTTTTGCCGCCGGCTACGGGTTAAGTTATTCAACCTTGAACACGATAGCGGTCAATCTCGCCGGCGAGCACGGCGTCTCCGTGCCCACGACCTCGCAGATCTTTACCCTCGCATACTTCCTCGGTCTCTTCGGCTTTCCCATGGTCGGAGGGCAGCTGGTCCTTGGATTCGGCCCTGACGTGATGTTGCTGAGCTTATTGGGCGCGACCGCTCTAAATGCAGTGCTAGCAACCCGCCTCGAACAAAGCACAACCGATCCATCTCATCTTAGGAAGGAGCTCACACATGCTGACTGAGGCGCAACAATCGAAATGGCACCACGATGGATATCTTCGATTGGCAAAGTTCTTCAATCCAGCCACCCGCGACAAGATTTCTCGTTACGTTGAGGAAGTTGCACGTTGGGATGTAAGCTCCGACAAGTGGATGTTGTGGTTCGAGAAGACGAGTGACAGCCGGAAGCTTATCTCCAAGGCCGAGAACTTCTTAGACTACCATGCCCCTCTACGGGAGGCGCTTCTAGCAGATGGCCGCATTCGTACGGCGGTCGAGACACTCTTGAATGAGAAGACACGGATGTTGAAGGAACTCCTGATCTTCAAGTATCCGGACAGCGGCGGATACCGCCCTCATCAGGACATTTATCATGTCCCCCACAAGATACCCGAACGCATGGTCCACGCAATTGCATCAATTGCCGTGGACGGCTCCGACCCGGGTAACGGTGGGCTGTTCTTCACGCCAGCTCGCCACAAGGAAGGAATGTTCCCGATGGATGCTGGCGGCGTGCTTTCCCCAGAGATCGCCGAGACCTTCACATGGGAGCCGGTGCGATTGAAAGCTGGCGACGTTTTGATTTTCGACGATTATGCGCCCCATTACTCCTTGCCAAACAAGAGCGATCGGTCGCGCCGCGCGATTCACTTGGTATTCCAGCGCGCATCCACTGGCGGTCCGACGCGCGCCGAATACAACCGCATGAAGCGCGCCTACAACCCACCAGAGGACGCTGTGGCGGATCTTGAAAACCTAAAGCGTCCCAATGGCATATTCTATCGCAATTGATAGCCACGTCCGAGGAAGACCAGCGTGTACACGATGCGGGCCGACCATTCTCTAATGCGAACCGAATACGGCGTTCTGGTCTGGCGCCTTTTGGAGCATCTCCCGGAGGGGATCAGCCCAGCATTTGGCGCTTCAATCGTGGAACTCGCTCCAGGCGATGCGGTCGACCCGCACGATCATCAGGAGCACGAACTGTGGCTGCTGATCTCTGGACGGGGAGAATTCGAAGTCGACGGTCAGGTCCGCGATGTCAGCGAAACGACCTTGTGTTACATGTCGCCACACCAGACGCACACTATCCGCAATATCAGCCAAGACAGCGCTCTCAAATTTATCTCGATCTGGTGGGATTGACGTGCGCACCTATTTTGTCTGTCCCGCGCCGCCTTGTCCTAACGGCAAACTACATCTCGGCCACATCGGCGGTGTGTATTTACTCGCGGATATTTTCGTTCGCTTTCAACGCATGGCTGGCCATCGGGCCTACTACATCACTGGCTCGGACGAGCACGGCACACATACGCTCGAAGCGGCACGAAGGCTCGGCCGATCCTTTGGCGAGGTCGCAGAACAATATGTTCAGCAGATCTTGGAGTGTCTGCGCGCCGTGCAAATCACGCCTGATGTGTTCGTGCGAACGTCTAGCGCAATTCACAAGGAAAATGCGCTAGCGATATTTAGCGAGCTGCAAGTGGCCGGCTACGTCGGCGTGCGGCCGGGCGTCCAACTGTATTGCGAACATTGCAGTGAGCTCGTTGCGGACTCGCTTGCAACTGGTCGATGCCCGGCTTGCTCATCGCCTTGCGATAGCAACCTGTGTGAGAACTGTGGGTTGGCTCTTCAGCACGACACCATCCGTGAAGCGCGGCACGCAAGCTGTGGCCGCGATCTTGTGCTAAGACCCATCGCGCAGGCCATGTTCGACATGCCACGTCTCGCTGGCCAACTAGACGAAGCCATTGGAGAGAGCGCATGGTCCGAGCCGATACGCTCCAAGGCGCGTGCTTGGCTACGCCGCGAAGTCGGTGGCTTGCCGATGACCCGCCATTTTAAGCACGGAGTGGAGATCAAAGAGCCTGATTCTCTAGCCGGCCAAACGCTGCTTACATGGTTTGAGGGCCTCTGGTGCTTCGACACCGGAATTCGCGAGCTATGCGCCCGCTCAGGTCTGGACGCGAACGCGACGTTGCACGACGAGAACAGCGAGCTTCTCTTCTTCATGGGACAAGATAATCGCTTCTATTACACGCTGGGTGTGGCGGGCGCTCAGCTCGCGCGCGGTTATCCAATTCCAAAAAACAACTCCGTCCAAGATTTCTACAAGCTTGAGGGCGAGAAGTTTTCTACCAGTCGTGATCATGCTCTTTGGGCCGATGAGGTGGCGCGCGCGGTGGGCCCAAACGTACTCCGTTATGCGCTGGCACGGGTGGCCAAGCCGTTTGGAACCGACGCAAACCATTTCGATCTCGATGTGCTCATGTCGGCAGCCTCACGCATTCGGGTCTGGGAGGATGCGTTACGGCGATATGCAGAAAGCGCAGGCACCGCAGAGAGCACCGAACTCTCCCCGAAATGCCGCCGCTTCGCTGATGATTACGCCGCCGCGGTCACCGCCCTTCGCTTCTGGGACGCCCTTGATATCATCGACAGGTATTTCGAGCTAGTTGCCTTCGAAAATGCAGAAAATGGGACATGGAATTCTGTCCAGATCTCGCTGTTCCTGAGCTTACTCTATCCCGTAATACCTGAGCTCGCGATGGGCTACGGCCGGAACTACTTTGGCGAGGCGTGGGCGCCGTCCCTCGAGAGGTCAGCTGTAGCAGCCCAGCCAAAAGCGTCGGTGGACCTGCCCCGTTTTGGCGCGCCAATACCTGCAAGCTTTGCCTTGAGTACAAAAAAGCGCTTTCGCTAAGGAAAAATTTGACAATCATGAAGGTCCGAATGACGAAGCCATGAATATGCGCATTTCAAAACGGAGCGCTCTCGCTCGAGGTTTTGCGCCGTTCGACGCCTCAAGTGCGAGGAAGGGTATCAATTTCGGTTACGCGCTGCCCGACCCGGTAATGTTCGCAGAACTGCCGTGGCCTGACGCGTTCGACGGACGGACAGGCGTGGCTCCCGCCGATCTGCCGCAGTATACGGATTCGGCGGGCTTGCCCGAACTTCGTACAAAGCTGGCACTGAGGTACGGTGTGGGGCGTGACCAAGTTATGCTGACGGGAGGAGCTTCACAGGCCCTGCAATTGCTTGCCGATGGCTGGATTGACGGCGGTGACGTGGTCCTGACGGAGGACCCCTCTTACTTGGGTGCACTGCGTATGTTTTCGATCGCGGGCGCAACCGTGGTCCAGCTAGGTATGGCCGCAGAGGGTGTGGATCTGAACGAGGTGGAGGCAATCCTGCAGACCAGCACCCGGGTGAAGCTTTTTTACACGATGCCGGCATTTCATAATCCAACCGGGCACCAGATGTCGTACGACTATGTGGCCAAACTGGCGGCACTGCTAGCCCGCAGTGGCGCTCTCTTGGTGCAGGATCTTGTGTATTCTGAGTTGCCTTATAACGGTCCAGCGCATTGGTTGGCGCCGGGCAACAACGTGGTCAATGTCCATAGCATCTCAAAAATTGCCGGACCGGGACTTCGGGTGGGCTGGGTGCTTGCGGAGTCTGACATCATCAACGGGCTTGCACACCTCAAACGCGACGGTGGCGTAAGTCCCGTTCTCAGTAATGTCGTTTTGGGATTGTTGCAATCGAGCGCGCTCGACTCGCACATAGCACGCTTGCGCGAGCACTACCGAGCGAAGCGTGACGGCGTACATAGGTTGTTGCAGCGAAGCCGGATTTGCGAGCCGGGGTACAGGGTACCAAGCGGGGGCTTCTCGTTCTGGGTTCGGCTTACCGCGGGTACGGATCCGGAGAGGTTTATTGAAGCTGCAAGCCACGAGCACGACGTGCACCTTATAAATGGTCGGAACTATGGCCCACGAAGTGGCCGTCACGTCCGCTTGTGTTTCAGCTATCTTCCAATGTCTCTCATCGAGCGCGGGTTCGATCGCTTGGATAATTTGCATGCGAACCTCTAGACGCGCGTTTCAGCAGAGTGTGCCCATTTGAGACGTGGTCGCAGGTCCTGCTCTCAGCGCCGTCTGAAGGTTGAAGGTGATGAACCGCACGCCTCTGAGCTTTCCGTGGCTGCGGCGGCACCTGATGAACCGACCCAGCGCGGACAAATCACGAGGGACGCCAAGCGCCTTCCGGCTCTTGCTCACGGCTCACGTGCGACTGCTGCTTACGCGCTGGACCTCGCGGGTCCGCAAACTCTCTTGCGGAAGAGATTCAATGTTGCGGCGACGTTCCGTTCTGTCGCTCTATATGTTGGTATTGCGGCTTCCATACGAGCCTTACTCGCAGCAAGTGACGGGTTCGCAACCATCTCGCAGTATTGCCGGACGAGATAGGTTTGGTCGCAGAGCAAGTGGCGCGCGCTCTGCCGGTGAGCGCGTGCATTTCGGCGGTGGCACGCCGACCACCATTGCACCCAGCGATTTTCTCGCTTTGATGGAGCTTCTGCGCCACCGCATTGAGTTCAGCAAGTCAACTACCATCGCCATAGAGATTGATCCGCGTGGACTCACGGCCGAGATGGTCGAAGCGTTGCAAGCGGCCGGCGTCGGCCGCGCGAGCATCGGCGTGCAGAACTTCGATCCGGTGGTTCAAAGGTCTGTCAACCGCGTGCAGAGCGAGGAACTGACGGCTTCGGCCGTCGAGAGCCTACGCCAGCATGGGATAAGACACATCAATTTCGACCTAGTCTGCGATTAAAGGGAAATCATTCTACGATTTACGGGGCAGCCCACTCATTTGTTTCTTCCGGTCGACGATCTGAGAGACACGGCTCCCCCGTCATCAGCGCTCGCCAATCTCGAGGCCATAGCTGAAAGCTGTGCCATCATCCCGTTGTATTCTGGGGATCTGACTGGACGCGCTTCTTCGGGTCGTTCCATCGCCCCAAAAGGTTCTGGTCAGCTTCATGAGAGGTTTAGCTAGTAGGCTGTCAAACGCGCATCGTGGTAATGATGCTCGGAAGAGTGTGGGCGATGCCTGCTTACGGTCCACGCGGCAGCCGGTGTATACTCGACTGGTCGACCGGCGTCTATAATCCGCATGTTGACATCAGCCAGGATACGACGACGCTCTACGCGTCCGATCGCGACGTCTTCCTGTTCCTGGTGGACGACCTCAACCCGATCGAGGGCCGGCCGGCTGCGTGATGGCTCGCCGGACCTCTACTTCCGTGGCTTCTAATGACGTGCTCGCCGAGGCTGCGCCGAAACGCGTGGTCTTCGGCAACGTCCTGCAACCCGATGCCAATCCCGATTTCAAAGGGCCAGATGGAATGGCCTTTGGCAGGGACGGCCGGCTGTATTGCACGGTCTACAACCAGAAGAACGTCACGGTACTGGACCGCCGGGGCGAAGTGGTCGACCGGCTGATGCTGGATGGACCGCAGCCGACGAATTGCGCCTTCACGCTCGAGGGCAGGAAGCTGCGCGTCACCGAAGTCGGCAAGGGCCAGGTCGAGGAGATCGATATGCCCTGCGAAGGTCTGCCGCTGTACCTGCCTAAATTCGCCTGACGCGGAGCCTCGCGGTTTTGTCCGCGAGGCGTCCAGCTCAAAGGAAGCCGATCGACAGCCAGGGTACCGCGGCGACGATGAGCGTGCCGATCAAGAGCGCAATCATGTAGCCCACGATCGGCTTCATGCCCTCGTCCGGGTTGATCCGACTGATAGCGCAGGCCGCGTAGTAACCGACGCCGAACGGCGGCGCGAACAGACCAATGCCCATCGCGAGAACGACCACCATCGCATAGTGAACAACGTGCACCCCGACCTGCCGCGCGATCGGGAACAGCAGCGGACCGAACAGGACGATGGCCGGGATCCCTTCCAGTACGCTGCCCAGCATCACGAAAGTCACGATCGTCACAGCCAGGAAGACGGGCACGCCGCCGGGAAGGCTGGTCATGAACTTGGCGAGAGAGGCAGAAAATCCCGACTGGGTCAGCGCCCCTGCCATGCCCGTCGCCGCGCCGATGATGAGCAGGATCGCCCCTGACAGCGAGGCCGTCTCGACCAGCATCGGATAGATCCGGCGCCAGTCGAACTGCCGATAGATCAAGAGACCCGCGCAGACCGAGTACAGGATGCCGATGGTTGAGACCTCCGTTGCGGTCGCGCCGCCTTCGACGACGGCGGTCCGGATCACGAACGGCAAGGCGATCGCGGGTATCGCGATGACAAAGGCGCGGCCGATCTCCCACCCCGCCGCCCTTTTGACGTGCGACAGGTCCTCGCGGCGGTATCGCCACCACACGACCGCCGCAAGCATCATCGCGAGCACCACGCCCGGAAGCAATCCGCCGGTGAACAGTGCCGAGATCGACACGCCCGTCACCGAGCCGATCGTGATCAGAACCAGTGACGGGGGAATCGTCTCCGTCTGTGCCCCCGTCGCGGCAAGGAGCGCAACGAGATCGCATGGCTTTGCTCCTCTCTGCCGCATCTCGGGAAACAACACAGGAGCCACCGCAGCCATATCCGCCGCCTTGGACTCGGAAATGCCCGAAACCAGGTACATCGCACCGACCAGCACGTAATGCAGACCGCCACGGACGTGACCTAAGAGGCTCGCCAGGAACCCGACCATGGCTCGTGCCATGCCCGTCATCTCGATCAGAAGGCCGAGGAAGACGAAGAGAGGTACAGCGAGCAGGATCAAGTGGCTCATGCCTTCGTCCATTCGTCCGATCATCACCACGTCGGGCGTGGCGGTTGTCAGCGCGAGGTAGCCGTCGGTGGCGAGGCCGCTTGTCATGATGCGGTCCATCATGTCGACTGCCTCAATCGAATAGGCTCCGCTCGCCGATTCGGCAGGCAGCATTACCGCGTCCGCGCCATCATAGATTGCTGTCGCAACGTCAGAAGCTTCCGCCCGCGGCGGGGTGGGCGCGGCAACCATCGAGTCGAGCATTTGCGTCGCGATGATGACGGGCTTTGCCGCCAGCCGACAGGCGCGTACGAGCTCCTTTTGGCGACCGGGCACCTCTTCAGGCGGGATCTCGACACCGAGGCCACCACGAGCGACCATGACTTCTTCAGCTTGGCGTTCTCATCCTCGAGCTGTTTCAACAGCCGCATGTCAGTCGGCAGCAGTCCGTCATACTTCTTCTTCCAGTTGAAGTAGTCGCCTGGCTGATCCCGGCGTTGCGGCAGATCTCCGCCACTGCACCCCCGTCATGGCCCTGCTTCAGGATGAACGCCTTCTAGGCGTCCGAAAATCTTGAGGCCTTCATCGTCGTCCGCTCCTCCCAGCCGAGGGGTGCAACGAGGATGCACTTAGACTCGTCACTCTTGGGTGCTTGCGTCGTGGTGGTCATGGCCGGAATAATTCTGATCCTGGGCGTATAGAGATCAGATCACACTGACCACGGCTTGATAGAAGGAGGCATAAACGTCACTCTTTCATATCACCCAATATACTGCCGAAGGAAGCTTACGACGCGTGACCTGGCAAGACGATGGGCCTTCTCGTTGAATCGGTCCGTCCGGAACCGATTATAGAATGCATGCTCCGCGTCGGGATAAGTATAGAACTCGTCGTTCGGCGCAGCTCTCTCCGTCACGATTTCGCGAATCCGGTTGATCGTGACCATGGGATTGTGATTGTCATTTTCACCAAAATGGAATTGCATCGGGCTTCTCGCCTTCCTGATCTCCTCACCGAGCGAGTCGAGCCGCACTCCGTACATCGAGACCATGCACGCCACTTCGGTGAGCGAAGCGGCGCGAACGGCCAGGCGACCTCCAAGGCAAAAGCCCACGAGGCCGGGTCGCGACGACTGCTTCAAGTAGTTTGCAAGCCAATCAAGGCTTGCGCAGATATCAGTCGTTCCGACTCGTTCGTCGAAGCGCTCGGAGAAATCGACTGCCGCTTGTCTTTGGGCAGGATCTTCGCCGTTACCGAGGTCGAGGTCTCGCTGCATTCGCCAATAGATATCAGGCACTAGGGCGGCATAGCCCTCGGTCGCAAAATCGTCGGCAATGGCGCGCATGGCTGGCGTAACGCCGAAGATCTCCTGCAGAACGACTACTCCGCCGCGGGGGGCGCCCCGCGGCAGGGCGAGGTAGCCGCCCATATAGGAGTTGTCGATTTTGATTTTTGCAATCGTTGATGTGACTTTCATGGCGACCCAGTTCTCCATCCGAACGAAAAGAATATCTGTCGACAAAGGTAGTTTTCCAATATATATTTTCTGAATTGGCGGTGAAATGCAACCAAATCGAGCGGGCTAATCATGGACAAAGACGCGCGCAGCTCCCTCACAGGTATTAGGATCATCGAGCTCACTGCGATGATCACTGGACCGCTTGCAGGGACTATGCTTGCCGATCTTGGGGCAGACGTCATCAAGGTCGAAAATCCCCCCGATGGAGATCCCTTTCGGTCCTTTCGTGGAGGGAACTATAGCCCCTACTTCTGCACGTATAATCGGAACAAGAGGAGCGTTGTTCTCAACCTGAAGGGAGAAAAGGGCCGCGAAGCGTTCCTCAAGTTGATTGAAACGGCGGACGTTCTCATCGAAAATTTTCGAGCGGGCGTCATGGACAGGTTGGGACTAGGGGTGGCGCGCCTGCGTGAGGTGAATCCGCGCCTGATTATTTGTTCGATCACCGGGTTCGGCGACACTGGACCTTATGCCGATCGACCGGCTTACGATGCGGTTGGCCAGGCGCTGAGCGGTATCTCCGGCCTGATGCTCGGGGCAGAGGGGCAGATCACAGGGCCCTCTGTGGTCGACAATCTTACCGGCATGTACGCGAGCTACGCCGTCTTAGGGGCGTTGTTCGAGCGCGAAAGAACCGGTACGGCGAGGACAATTCAGCTTAACATGCTGGAATCGGCCATCGCCTTCATCGCTGATCCGTTTGCGAATTATACCATGGCCGGGATCAAGCCGGATCCGTTGATGCGAGTAAGGGCATCGCAGTCCTACGCGTTGCGCTGTAGCGATGGCGCCCTTTTGGCAATTCATATGTCCTCGCCAACCAAATTCTGGGTTGGTGTCCAGAAGGCGTTCGATCGATCGGACTTGGGCTCTGATCCAAGGTTCGAGAGCCGCGCTGGCCGTATGGAGAACTACGAGCAGCTGGCGCAGGAGCTCGGGGCTACGGCTAAAACGCAAGAACGCAAATATTGGATTGATCGTTTGGTTGATAACGACGTTCCTCATGCGCCGATCCTTACCTTGCAAGAGGTAATGGATGATGCCCAGGTGCGTCATCTAGATACGTTTACCGAGATAAGCCATCCCGTCCATGGTCCGCACATCACCATCAGGCGTCCAGTTCGGTACGACGGGAGCCGTACGGACCAGCCGTTGAATGCTGCGCCCGACCTCAATGAGCACGCGGCTGAGGTTCTCGGTCCACTGGGTTACTCCACGGAAGCGATCCTGGAGTTGCAGCGCGGATAGTAGGCTCTACGCTCTCGCGCAAACGGTTTCCGAGCTTAGAAAGGTAGAGAAATGGCTACAACCAGGATTGGCAGTCATCCGAACGATGTCGCTCGTCTGCGAATGAGAGGGTGCGATGCGCTGTCTCACGTCGTCGGCGAGATGACCTTTACGCAGGGGTTCTATTTTATCGTGACGGGGCGTCGCCCCACGGAAGCTCAGACCAAGGTCCTCGATGCAGCCCTTTTGATTCTCATGGATCATGGGCTCACGCCCGGGGCGCTCGTCGCCCGCCTGGTGGCAGATTCAAATCCAGACGACGTGCAAATTCCCTTGGCTGCTGGCATTCTGATGGTAGGCAACCGCTTTGCGGGTACGATGACTGGTGCTGGCCGCATCTTAAGCGACGGAATAGCCTTTGAAGGTGAGAAGGCTACCTGGGCCGATCAGGTGGTCCAAGACTTCAAGAAGCAAAAACGGCGCATTCCCGGCTTCGGTCACCAGCAATACACTTCAGGCGATCCTAGGGCTGAACGTCTCTTCAAGATTGCCGGTGACGCGGGAGTGAAGGGCGACTACATCTCTCTGATCAAGTTACTAAGCGCGGCTATCGACAAGGACGCCAAGCGGCACATTACACTCAACGTCACCGGTGCGTTAGGTGCCGTTCTTCATGAAATTGAGTTTCCAGTCGGAGCCATGCGGTCGGTTGCGGCCGTCGGGCGCTGCGCAGGGCTGGCAGCTCACATCGAGGAAGAGCGTCAGTCGCCTGTCGCGCCCGAACTCTTTAATTTTGGCGAAACAATCTCTTACATCGATTGAGTTGGTACGCCCCCTCTATTCGTCAAATAGGTATGTTGACTAAACTATTAAACGAAGCTAGATTGGCTGCCAGAGAGATATAGTGCCAACGGTGGCTCCATTCTCAGGGAGGCTATAATGTCAATAAGCAGAAGATCCCTTTTGGTCAGTTCAGCTGCCGTTTCCGGGAGCGCATTGCTCCCGGGGCTTCGCAAGTCGGCTAGGGCGGAGGCGGGGCCTATCCGGATTGGGGTTCCGACCGGGATTACGGGCAACTGGGCCGCGCTGGGTCAGCAGGTGCAGCGGTCGTGCCGCCTGTTCGCCAAGACCGTGAATGCCAAAGGTGGCATCCATGGCCGGCCCGTCGAATTCATCTATGAGGATACGCAGGGCGATCCTGCTGCGTGTGTGCGTAAGGTAACAGAGCTTGTCGAGCGCGGCGGGGTGAATCTGATCACTGGCATCATTTCGAGCCCTGAATCGCTGGCAGTGATGCCGCGTCTCAACGACTGGAATACTATCTATGTCGGAAGCATTAGCGGAGTCGGGTCAATGACTGCCGCCAACTTTGTGCCGAATGCATTCCGCTCATGTACGTCTGGGCCTATGCGTGCGAGGACGATTGCTCTCTGGTTGGCGGACTCGCCTAAGAAGCGTCACTTCGCGATTGCGCAAGATTATGCTTGGGGCAAAAGCAGCGTTGCAACTTTTGAGAAGCTCATAGCTGATCTCAAGAAGGAGGTCGTAGGACAAGTATTGTCTCCTTTGGGTACCAAAGATTATTCCAGCTTCATTGCCAGGATCAGGGAGGCCAATCCCGAAGTGCTCTACATCGCGATGAGCGGAGATGATGCGACGGCCTTCCTTAAGCAGGCCGCCCAGTATCGTTTGGCCGATCGAATGCAACTTGTAACAGAGGTCTTGGATATTCTGAATATCAAGCCCCTTGGAGATGCTGCGGTCGGACTATACGGCGTTAGTCAGTATAATTTTGGATATGACGCGCCCGGGAATGCGGAGTTCGTTCGGTTGTTTAAGGCCGAGTACAACGATGTTCCGGATACTTATGAGGGTGAGCAATGGCAGGCGCTCGCGTTCCTGGCTGAGGCAATCCGCCGGAGCAATTCTACGGACGCCACCGCTGTGCGGGGTGCTCTCGAGGGGCTGGAGATCGATAGCGTCAAGGGCAAGGTGAAGATGCGCGCCTGCGACCATCAGGCCGAGCAGCAGGTCTTCATTGCCAAGGTCGAGAAGACCGACCAGGTGGCGTACCCGGTGCCGAAGATTGGCAAAGCCTATGCGATTGATGCGGTGATGCCCGGTTGCCGTAAGGACACTTACTGAGGCGCGGAGATCCAGCTTCTTTCTGAAGGGGCTGGGATTTCGAGGGGTGCGTAGATGATCTCTTGGCAAGTCTTGCTCAATCTGACTTTGAACACCCTCGCTTTGGCGTCGTTGCTCGCGATGCTGATGATGGGCCTCACTCTTATTTTTGGAATATTGCGCATCATGAATTTTGCTCATGGTGCGATCTATATGCTTGGAGCCTATTGCGGCATATCGGCAGCTGCTCTCCTCGGGACTTTCTGGGTGGGATTGTTAGTCGCGCCGTTTGCCGCGGGTCTCCTGGGCTGCATTCTCGAGTTCACCCTCCTGCGGCGGCTGTATCGACGAGATGGTGGTAGCTTTTTGCTGATCACATTCGGCTTGAGCTTGGTTTTGAGCGAGTCGATCCGGCTTATTTGGGGGCCAAACACTCGCGATGTGGAGCTTCCCGAAATACTTTCCGGAGTGCTGTGGATTGGCGACGAGCCTTATCCTGCATATCGGATCTTTTTGATCTTGTGGGGGATCATCGTTCTGTTGGCGCTCACTTACGTGTTCTTGCGCACGCGATTGGGATTGTTGATCCGGGCGATCGCCCAGAATGCGGAAATGACCCAGGCGCTCGGGATCGACGTCGGGCTGATGAGGTCGCTGACGTTTGCCGTTGGCTGCGCGTTCGCGGGTCTGGGTGGCTATCTCGCGGTGCCGCTGATTACGGGCTACATCGGCATGGGCGGGGCGGCAATCATAGACTCGTTTGTTATCGTCATGATCGGCGGCATGGGGAGCTTGTTCGGCTCTGTCGCTGCTAGCGTCCTGGTCGCGCTCACGCAGACGTTCGGCAACTTCTATCTTCCGGAATTGGCACTAGTCGCGACCTATCTGCTGATGATTGGGGTGCTTCTGTATCGGCCTGGCGGATTGTTCGGAGAGCAAGACTAATGAAGTACGCAGTACCAGTCGTCGCACTTCTATTGTCGGCGCCGTTCTTTCTTCCCGGCTTTCACGTTACCCTTTTGACCGAGATCCTGATCTTCGCCCTGTTCGCGATGAGTCTCGATGTCCAAGTGGGCTACGCCCGTATGTTCTCGTTTGGGCACGCTGCGCCCTACGGGGTCGGAGCTTATGTGGCGGCCTTCGCTTTGGTCGTCGGTCAGTTGCCACTGCCGATCGCCATCTTGATTGCGGTGGTTGCGGTGTTCATCCTGTCCATCCCGATCGGTTGGCTCTGCACCAGGGCAAGCGGCGTCGCATTCGCGATGCTCACGCTTGCGTTCGCGCAGCTGGCGTTTGCCGTTGCTTTCAAATGGAATGCCGTAACCGGAGGCTCGGACGGAATTTCGGGACTTATCCGAAACCCGGGGCCTTGGGGATTTGCTGGCCTGGAATCCCGTGACGGCTATTACTGGCTCACTGTGACTCTTGTGGTGGGTACCGCATGGCTCGCGAGCAGGTTCGTTCGTTCTCCTATGGGGACCGCTATTGTTGCCGTTCGAGAGAACGAGAGGCGAGCTATCGCGATCGGCTACGAGCCTTGTCAGCTTCGGCTGGCTGCGTTCGTGATCTCGAATACAGGCGCTGGTTTGGCCGGCGCGCTTCATGCCGGCTTCTTGTTGTTCGTTTCGCCTGAACTCCTTCATTGGACACTATCCGGCTACGTTCTCGTTGCTGTGGTGCTTGGCGGTAGCGGGACTTTGATCGGCCCGATGATCGGTGCGGCGTTGATGGTGATCGGCGGGCATCAATTGAGTGCAGTAGCGACGAGTTGGCCGCTCTTTATGGGACTGCTCTTCATGATCGTCGTCGTGGTTGCTCCGAATGGTCTCTGGGGGATCAAGTCCTCAATTTCGAACGCCCTCGCTTTGCGGAAAGCCAGCCGCCTGGAGATGAATCATGTCGCTTCTTGAGTGCAAGGGATTGACCAAGAAGTGGGGCGCACTTGCTGCGGTGAGCGATGTCGACATAGTCGTTGAAACTGGCGAGGTCGTCGCGCTAATCGGACCGAATGGCGCCGGCAAGTCTACTCTGTTCGATCTGATTGCCGGTAGGATACAGAAGACCTCAGGCGCTGTGTCGTTTTGCGGCGATCGGGTGGATAGCTTGTCCGCTGCGGCTCTCACTCGTCGTGGTCTGAGCAGAACCTATCAGATCACGACGCTGTTCCCCAGCCTCACTGTTCTCGAGAATGTCAGGCTGGCGGTGCAGGCTTGCAGCTCGGCGCGTAGTCATCCGTTGTTCTCAAAGTCCCTTCATGAATCGACAACGAGCGAAGCACTCGAATGGCTAGTCAAAGTAGGTTTGCGCGAAAGGGCCAATTCACTCGCTGGTCAGTTGTCGCACGGAGACCAACGGCTAACTGAAATTGCGGTCGCTTTGGCAACGCGACCTAAACTTCTGCTGTTGGATGAACCGACGCAGGGAATGTCAGTCGAAGAGACACGCGGCACGGTGGAATTGCTCAAGTCCTTGCTGAAGGATACCGACATCGCTGTTCTGCTCGTTGAGCATGATCTGGAAGTCGTCTTTGGACTTGCTCATCGCATTGTAGTGCTCGATCGGGGCACGAAAATTGCGGATGGTTTACCCGCTGCAGTGAAAGCTGATCCGGTCGTGCAACAGGCGTACCTGGGAGTGGGAAATGTTGCGCATTGATGGTCTGGAGGCGGGCTACGGCAGCGGCAAGGTATTGTTCGGGGTCAACCTGGAGGCTCCTGCGGGACAGGTTACCGCAATTATCGGACGCAATGGCGTTGGCAAGACCACGACATTAAAGGCGATACTCGGCTTCTTGGCCGTGTCGGCCGGCAGGATTTCGCTTAATGGCAAGGATCTTAGCCGAAAGCAGGTCCATGATGTGGTTCGTGCTGGCATCGGCTACGTACCCGAAGGTCGACAGATCTTTCCGACTTTGACTGTGTTGGAGAATTTGCGCGTTGGTCAGCGTCGCCCCCCGCAGGTGTGGACGGAGGAGCGCCTTCTTGAGCTATTTCCGAACCTGCGGGAGCGATCCCAGAACCTCGGGCGTGCGCTGTCGGGTGGGGAGCAGCAGATGCTGGCCATCGCGCGCGCGCTCGTAACGGACGTCAAAGTATTGATGCTTGATGAGCCGACCCAGGGCCTCGCACCGAAGGTTGTGGATCAGATTGGAGATGTAATTCGTCGCCTGAAGGCCGAGGGAGTTGCAGTTCTTCTGGTCGAGCAGAACTTGAATCTCACGGAGAACGTGGCCGATCGGATCCTTGTCATGTCCAAGGGAAGAATCGTCGAGACTGTGACCGGCGAAGGCTTCAGAACCAATGGTGACGAGATCCGCCATCGATGGCTCACGATCTGATTAGGCGCGTCTAACAGAGTAGAACGACCTAGGAACGATAATCATGGACTTGGACGGTAAGCCACTCCTGGACGGTCAAGCAGCAGTTGTAACCGGTGCTGGTCAAGGTATGGGCAGAGAGATTGCCTTGGCCTTGGCCACGGCCGGCGCGCGCGTCGTGGTGTGCGACATCAACGCTGGGACGATCGAGGCAACGGCGAACGAAATTCAACGACGCGGCGGAACGGCGTGGCCGGTCGCGTGGGACGTATCCGATGCTGCGGATGCTGTGCGCGTAGCGGCCCAGGTGAAGGAGCTTGCTGGCGACATCTCGATACTCGTCAACAATGCGGGAATTCATCGTAGAGGTTTAGTCGGTGCTCCGAACCACGTTGAGACGTGGCGGAGCATCATGGCTGTCAACCTTGATGGCGTGATGTTCGGAATAACCGCGTTTTTGGAGCAGCTAAAGCAGACGCGTGGCTGCATCATCAACTTGGGTTCGATCCAGTCCTTCACGGCGGCGCCCAATGACACCAGCGCGTACACGACGAGCAAGGGCGCGGTTCTTATGTTGACTAAGGCCCTGGCCGTGGAGTTCGCCCGATATGGGATTCGGGTCAACGGAGTGGCTCCTGGATTCATCGAAACACCACAAACGGAAGCGTCTCGCGCAAATCCAGATCGCGTGGCTTTCGTTCTATCTCATACTCCGATGAAGAGGTTCGGACGAGCTGACGAAATCGCCGGTCCTGTCGTATTTCTTGCCTCGCCAATGGCGAGTTTTGTGAATGGGGTGATGCTGCCAGTCGATGGCGGTTTCCTCACCCTCTGACAACTTTGAAAGGATGCTGACCATGTCACGTACCAACCAAGTTGATGTTCTTTCTCATGTGGGGCCTGGCACCAAGCTCGGCGAGCTCTTTCGCTCCGTTTGGCTTCCGGCGTTGCTGTCCGCACAACTGCCGAAGCCAGGCTGCGCGCCGGTACGTCTGAAGCTCCTCGGTGAGGAACTTCTCGCTTTCCGCAGTGGAAATGGACAGGTCGGTATTGTGCAGGCGAACTGCGCCCACAGGCTGGCGCCGCTCTTCTATGGACGGGTTGAGGAGCAGGGAATTCGTTGTGCCTACCACGGGTGGCTCTACGATAAGTCCGGCCGGTGTTTGGACATGAAAAATGAGTCGGACAAGGCGGTCTGTGCTAAAGTCAAGATCAAGTCGTATACGGCGGTCGAACAGGCAGACGTTGTCTGGGTCTATATGGGACAGGATACCCCGCCGGAGCTGCCGAAATTTCCGTGGATGGGCCTGCCGAAATCGCAGCGGAATGTCACCGTCTGGATCCAGGAGTCTAACTGGCTCCAAGGCATGGAGGGCGAGCTCGACAGCTCGCACGTGTCGATCCTTCATACGAATCCGGCAACGATGGCCACTTCGCCGGTGCATCAGCACTACTCGGCTTCGGACCTTTCTCCAAAGCTGTATGCAAAGAATACTGCCATTGGCGTGCTTGCTATCGCCAGACGAAACGCGGAGCGGAACTTCTACTGGCGTGTATCCCAGTTCATGGTTCCGGCATTCAGCTCCATTCCTAGCGCAGATTTCCCAATCGGTGGCCGCGCGTTCATCCCGATCGATGACCACAATACCTACACGTGGGACTTCAACTATTATAGAAAAGGCGACTTGCCTCAGGCCTTCCTAGACTACGTGGGAAGGGGCCTCGCGTTCCCGCCCGAGAGCACGTATCAACCCTTCAAGCTGAATACTGGGTCGATCATCGATACGTACGTTCCGGTCCGTACGGCCCAGAACAATTACTTGATCAACCGGGAGGGGCAGAGCCTTTCCAGCCCGACTGGCATTCATGGTCTTAATGATCAAGACCGGGCCATGCAGGAAGGGATGCTAGCGCTCGAAGGTAGCAGCGGACGCATTGTTGACCGAGCCAAGGAGTTCCTTGTGGCTGCCGACATCGGCATCGTCCGTGCGCGCCGCCGGATCCTGGACATTGTGCAAGACGATGCAAGTCTCGCAAAATTCAAACAGACCATCAAAGACGGCACAGCCTACGCCGTTGAACCTCTTGATGTTGTGTCTGAGCATGGCGAACTTGACACCTTTTTGGCACAGCACGATGGGCAGCTCATGCCAAAGCGCGAAGCAGCTTAGATCGAGGCATCACCAGCGGAACAGAATATGGCTTGGCAGCAAATAACGACCCGTGACAAAGTGTCGGCAGATACGCCGTTTGCGTTCTCCATTGGAGAACGCAGCTTTGCGATTTTTCAGGTCGACTCCACCTACTATGCGTTGGACAATGTCTGCCCGCATGCGTTTGCGCTAATGTCGGATGGCTTTGTGGAGGGGGACACCGTCGAGTGTCCCCTACATGGCGCGCTTTTCCATATTCCGACTGGTCGTTGCCTCGGGCCGCCTGCAGATGCGGATTTGAAATCCTACCCAGTACGGTTGGAAGACGAACAGATCCTCGTGGACGTGTGATCCCCGGCTATGTCAACAACGGGAAACGGAAAGCAATACGTCATTGTGGGAGCGGGACAGGCTGGAGGATGGGCCGCTCGGACGTTGCGCGAGCGTGGTTACGCCGGCCGGATCGTACTTGTCGGCGAGGAGGACCATCCGCCGTATGAACGCCCTCCGCTCTCGAAGGACTTTCTCGTCTCGGGTAAAGACCCAGCAGGCACTTATCTGTTCACGATAGAGAAGCTGCACCGATTGGACATTGATGTGCGCAGGGCATCCACCGCCGTAGGGATCGACCGGTCAGGACATGAGCTTTTGCTCCGGAGTGGAGAAAAGATCCCATATGACCGGTTGCTGCTGGCCACGGGAGCCCGGCCCAGAAGACTCTCCAATCCTGGAGCGGATCTCAAAGGCATCCATTATCTTCGCACGATCGAGGACAGCGTTCGCATTCGTCAATCGCTCGGAGCGGCCAAACACCTCCTGGTGGTAGGTGGTGGCTGGATCGGGTTGGAGGTCGCCGCGGCTGCCATCGCCCTGGGCGTGGGGGTGACGCTCGTGGAAGCGGGCGATCAATTGTGCGGTCGATCGCTACCCAAAGCGACGGCTGCGTACTTCCAGGAACTACATGCCCGTCGGGGCGTAGACGTGCGATTGAACGCAAAGCTCACCGCACTCGAGGGGAACGACACCGTCGAGCGAGCGATTTTTGCTGACGGGCACTCCGTGCAGACTGCCATCGTGGTCGTCGGGGTGGGAGTAGAACCGAACGTTGAGCTCGCCGCCGGCTGCGGGCTTAGTGTAGACAACGGAATCGTTGTGGACGAGACCACTCGTACCTCCGATCCATACATCTTTGCCGCTGGAGACGTCGCAAGCCACCCAGTGGATCGAGTGGGACTGCGACACCGTCTTGAAACATGGCACAACGCGCAGAATCAGGGAATCGCGGCTGCTAAGGCCATGCTCGATGAGGATTCGAGATATCGCGAACTACCATGGTTTTGGTCGGACCAGTTCGACCTCAATTTTCAGCTTTTAGGAATACCGCGCCGGGCAGACGACATCTACGTTAAGGGCAACTGCGACGTCGGCCGCTTCGTCCAGTTCTTCGTCGCGGGCGAGCGCATCAATGCGGTCGCAGCATTCAACAGTCCTCGCGAGGTACGGGAGGCAAAGCGAATGATGCTGGCCAACTCGCCGATCGATAAGACCGCGCTAACGAACCTACCGAAAGTACAATGAAAACCGCCGAGGTCACGAGCTACGACGAAGGCTGGTGCTACGAGAACATCCGTGAAGGGCATTGGATCCCGTGCGGCTGCTCGGTAGGAGAGGGGACTCCATGTTCGTAAGCGTACTCCTGTTGGTATGGCAGTGGCTCATGCGCAGCTTGAATCGTGTGAGTTAGAGCTGCGGAACTGCCGCTCGTTCGCTGAAGTCCTGTTCGAAAGTGGCATCAATCTGAGGTGTTTAATGACGAAGGCACTCGCAGCCGTTCTCGAAGCTCCGAAGAACTTTCAATTTCGCGAGTTCGCTATTCCAGGGATCGCCGATGACGATGCTGTTCTGCGTGTCGAGGCCTGTGGGCTCTGCGGAACGGACTATGATCAATGGCTGGGGCACCTTAAAGACTGGGGCGGGGGTATGCCCATCATCCCGGGGCATGAAGTAATGGGGGTCATTGAACGGGTTGGACCGAAGGCCTCCAAGCTGTGGAACGTGAAAGAGGGAGATCGCGTCGCCATCGAACCGATAATCCCCTGCGGCCATTGTGAGGATTGTGTACGGGGCGCCTATACCCGTTGCCAGACGGATTTGGGGTATGGCCTATATCAGAGCACCAAAGTGACTCCCTCGCTTTGGGGCGGATACGCCACGCATACCTATTTGCATCCGCGCACGATGGTGCACAAACTGCCGTCAAACATCCCGACCGATTTGATGACGCTGGTAAACCCGTTGTCGAACGCAATCCGCTGGGCGTACGAGATCGGAAAGGTCGGGATGGGGTCGACCGTCGTCATCGAAGGACCCGGGCAGCGAGGATTGCTCGCCGTCGCAACGGCGAAGAAGGCGGGCGCTGCGAACATCATCGTGACTGGAACAGGCGCGGATGCAGGGCGCCTGGCACTAGCCGTAAACCTAGGCGCGACGGCCACCATTAACGTGGATGAAGAAAATCCCGTCCAGCGAGTTATCGAGCTCACAGACGGCCGGCTTGCCGATGTCGTTCTCGACGTCTCATCTGGGGCCATGGCGCCTGTGTTGCAGGCAATCGATATGGTGAAGCGTGGTGGAAGGGTCGTGTTGGCGGGTCTCAAAGGCCAGAACAAGCTGAATGGTCTGCCGATCGACAAGGTTGTTCTAAGTGAGATCGAGCTCGTCGGCGTCCTGAGCGCTGGATGGCAGTCAACTGAAATGGCAATCAATATGATCAGGGAAGAAGGAGCCGCCCTTCAGGCGCTTTGTTCCCACTCGTTTGCGCTCGCTCAAGTGACCGACGCCGTTCGAACCCTTGGCCGAGAGGTCGTCGACGGCCACGATGCCGTTCACGTTACACTGACGCCATCGTGATAGGCATGTGCAACCTTTGCCTGCTCCGATTGGCACGTCAATTCAATGTACTGTCGCTGACGACTCGGGACGACGCCACCAGCGATGAGATGGCTTGCGATGTGGGCGGCACCGAGCTTACGGAAAGTTGTCGAACGAAGATGGCGTCAAACAGTTCTGCCGTGTCTGAGAACTGTGGAGCAGAAAACGAGCCAAGGTCGTGACTCACATTCTACGCCAAAAGTGCATGACGACGCGAGAAGGCTCGTGCTGAAGCGCGTCGCTAGTGCTGTTTTTTTCGACCATATGAAGGAGCCAGGACGGTCGAACGGTCCGTCCGAGGAGATGCGTTGAATGATGAATCAAGATGCAAACCATTTGCCTGCGGTATGCTTTCTTCTGGGGCTTCCCCGCTCGGGGACAACGCTGCTGGCGCATTTGCTTCAGTCGCACCCGGATATTTTGGCTCCGCCTGAGCCCTGGCTGATGTTGGCACTTGAGGCTTTTGGTCGGGTCGACCACCGTCACCCCGCCGGGACCTCAATGGTTCAGGCCGCAACTTCCGAATTCTTGGGCCGAATAGATCGAACGGGCGTCACGCGCGCTTTTGCTGATGCAGCCTATGGGCAGTATTTGGCAGCTGTCGGCAAGCGCACCCTGATAGACAAGACTCCGCGGTATTGGACCGTGCTCGACTTTTTGGATTTGCTCTATCCGGAGGCGCCGCGGATCGTTCTGATGCGCAATCCTTACGCCATTGCCGCATCACTGAAATCGACGTGGGGCGTTCCGCTTCTGGCGGCAAGTTCCCCACCCGCGATCGCCTCGTGTGTAGCCGATATCGTGCTGGGTCGGCCTACGCCCGCGATCGCATCTTCGCTCGCCGACCTTGTTCTGGGTCTGCCCGCGCTTGCGGCGTACCGTAGTGAACTCCACACACAAGTGGTGCAGTATGAAGTACTTGTGACGCATCCCGACGAGGAAATCCGGCGCGTGGTTGCTGGCCTTGGACACGCCCCGATGGACATGTCATCGGCGCCATTGGCGCAAACGGAATATCTCCGGTCTAGTGCGTTCGGCGATCGAAAGATCCTCGAGAAAAAGACCGTTGACGATCGCTCAGTCCGGGCCTGGCAAACCGAATTGTGCATCGAAGAGATGCAGGTCGTGACAGATCTGGTTGGCGCGCAGCTTTTGATAGAGCTCGGTTATGAGCAGGATCTTCGGTTTGCAGAACAAGCTGGCGTAGTAGACAAGGGCCCGGAAGTCACCGAAAGCTATCGTCAGCTATTTCGAAGCTGCTGGGATTTCCTGGAAGGTAAGACAGGAGGATCATTTGACATCTCCACTAGCGATGCCGAGCTAAACAGTACTGGCCAGCAAGCTCAAGAGAACTCCTCGTTGGCTTTTGGCCCTTCGATACTTCTGCAAGCGCAACGTCTGGCCGCATCCAAGAGAGAGGAAAATTTGCGGGTCGCAAATTCAATCGCAGCGCAGCTGACCGAGGCGCTCACGGCAGCGAAGGCTGCTCAAGATGCGTTGCCCGAAGGCCATTCGTAATGGCATGACTGCGTGATGTTGAGGCAACATCGCGCGGCTCAGCACACCCTCTTTATTTCAGAAGCTGCTCGAGCCGCAGCTTCCGCTGTCATCCGCAGACCAACGTGAAAGTGGAGAAACACGAGTTGCGGCATTTGAGGCATGGTTGGCCGAGGTATCCGGCACAGGTCAGAACAATTGCCAAGTTGCTCTCGACGAGATCTGACGATCTCGGCCGTCCCGCGCCGCCCCCCATAACTGGCCCTGGCACACTTGAATCCGCCAATTCAGGGAACAGCCGCGGCGCCGCCATCGAGCATCCGAAGGGACGACCTCGGCCTGCGTTCAGCAGCCTAATTGTCGCGTGGCGTCAGAGGAGACGTTTTCATACCCGAGCCAAATAAACCTGCCGGCGTGACGCCACCGCGCATGAGTGCCAAACCGGCCTTAAGCAGGCGGATAATTCGGCTGCGCAGCGGGTGGGTTTTCCAGGCCTGCTCAGAGATGCGCCTTGGACCGAACAGTACCACGGCGATGTCACGGTAGGAGGCGCCGTCCATGTGCCCATCGAGGGCGCGCAAGCTCAGAGCCAATCGCTTACGCCGCTGTGCCGATAGGAGAGCAATCGGAGGCCCTGGCGGACGACCATTGATCGCGCGCCACAATCGAAGCGAGGCGTGGGCTCGGATCTCGAAGTCCGCGTCGTGGATCGGCTGTTCGATGCATAAAGGGTACCTAAACGTGGGGCCTGCTTCAGCCGCAGGTGATGTTGCGTTTCGTGAATGCGCACTACAGCATGCCAACCATCAGCTGCCTGTCGGATACTGTCCGATGGAAGATCGGCAAGCTCAATCCTAGCGACAACGCCATGTGGATCGGAAACGCTTTCAACGAGCGATACCACGTAGCCTCGGGCGCCCAGAAGATGGTCAGCTCGTGAAAAGACCTCTGCGGGTCATGAGCGAAAGCAGAGGCCCCATCTCCTCCGGAATTGAGGAGTCACTTGCCCGTGTTTTGAGAGCGTGTCTCGGTAGTCAGCCTGATATTCGGGATTGCGACGGAGGCTTTCCCAAGCGAAATCCGACGTCTCGCCTGCTGTAACGCCAAGGTTCGTTGGACCTGCATTTGCCATGGCTCGACGATCAGTGGGCGTCCGACTGTCGAAACGGAGCTGAACTTTGGCGCCGCCTGAAGGCGCGAGGCTTCCGAGGCTCGCTTCGCGTCATCAGCGAGTGGGCGACCCGCAGACGACGAACTGAAAAGGTTGACACGCAAAACCTTCAACGGATTCCGTCGGCCAGAACGATCGCTCGTCTCATGACGATCGGCCGGGACTTGTTGACGAAAGCGGAGACCGTCACGATCGGGGCGATCGAAGCCGGCGTACCAACCTTGGTCGAGGCCCGCGACATCATCGCCGAATTCCACGTGATGATCCGGCGCAAGGCTGAGGAAGGGCTCACCCCGTGGATCGAGCGCGCCCGCATCAGTCTCGTCGCCTCGTTCGCGAGCGGTGTCGTAAGGGATGAAGCGGCGGTTCGGGCGGCAATCACCTCGCCTTGGTCCAACGGACAGACTGAAGGTCAGATCACGCGCCTCAAGCTCGTCAGACGTCAGATGATGTATGGCCGCGGGAAAATCGATCTGCTTCAGCCAGACTAATCGGCGGAGAATAACCGGAGCTGCACCAAAACTGCGACAGAGCCCAAATTTGACCCCTCCCCGGCTTAGGGGGCAATATTGCAGGCCGAATGACAGCATTTCGTGCAAAAGGCCGCTTTGCAGACGGCGTCAGCATTCGTATCCCCCAAAGCGAGACGCACCATTTTGCGGAGCGCATCGGGGCCGGGCCGGCCCGCCCGCAATGCTGCAGCATCAGAACGCCGGCAGAGTAAGCGCCTTCTCAACGAGTCCCGTCGCCCTCTTGAAATCATAGTTCCGGAACATGTTCTGCTTCACTAGGAACGAAGCCCCGCCGTAGAACTTCTCGTATTGCTGCTGGCGACTTCCAAACTCCGAGCCGATGAAGTCCCAAGCCATACGCATTACGGCAACACGCGCTTTTGCGTCCGCCGCTCCCGACTGCATATAGCGCTCGATATCAGCGTTCATCTCGGCGTTCTCGAAATCTGCCGCCGACGACGGCAGCGTGATCATTGCGGCGCCGCTCAACTCTCGAATGATCTCGAGCATCCGAGCGTTCAACTCGGACTGCAGAGCCATAATTGAATACAGCGCCGTCTTTGAGGGCCAAAGCACGCCGTTGGAATCGACAGATGCGGTTACTTCCTGCGACAGCAGCATGTTTTCAATGATGGAGACGAGCGAAGCCAACTCACCCATCTGCACCTGGACCGCCGGATTGTTGTCGTTGCCGGAAAGCTCGTTGATCCGCTTCGCCAAACCGATCATGAAACGCAGCTTCACCGTGTAACGCGTTTGAGCCTGACAATTGCCATACGCATGAGCCGGGGTCTTCCACCACTGATCCCGGCACACATCGATGTTGCGATGAATGAAGACGTTCTCCCAAGGAACGAATACATTGTCCAACACCACGAAGCAGTCGGGCTCATCAAACCGTCCGGACAGCGGATAGTCGAGGGAATTCGAAGCCACCGCGCCGAAAGGACGCCGCGGATACAGCTTCAGTCCCGGAGCGTTGGCCGGAATCATGGCGCCATTAGCGTAATTCTCGTCTCCAGGCTGAAGCGGATGGATGCAGCTCAGATAGATATAATCCGAATATAGGCCACCAGTTGCCAGCTGCTGGGCGCCCTTGAGGACGATACCCCCGTCCTTTTCGGCCACGATCCCGGCATACAATGTCGGGTCAGCCTGCTTGTGAGCCGGCTTACTGCGATCGATCTGCGGAGGAACGATTGCGTAGCTAGCATAGAGATGATTGTCGCGCATCTTCTCGTAAAAGTTCACGACGTTTGCAGCGAACTGAGCGCCGCCAGCCTTGAAGACCTCCGGAACGGCCGCATAGCCGCAAAAAAAGCTGGCCACGTGATCCGGGGTGCGTCCCATCAGCCCGAACGTTGCCTCGGCCCACACCTCTGAGAACAAGCGGCGCGCGCGCAGATCGTCTGTCGTCTTCGGGATTTGGTAAGCCCTAAGCACGGGCTGTCCAGTCTTTGGGCTCGTGAAGGTCATGCGATCCCTCAGGCCGGGTTCGGCCGCCAGATCAAACAAGCCGGCAAGCGTGTGAGCCGTTCGAGCCAGCGACGAGTGCTTCGTAACGTCCTTTACCAGCTCGCCGTCCAGAAAGACCTGCCGCCCATCGTTCAGCGACTCCAGGAAATCGCGACCGGAACGTAGGCCGCCGGCGGATGAAGCAGTAATGCTCTTGGGCTGAGGGTTCACTGGCGAGCTCCATTTGGTGGTATGAGAAATGTTTTGACATACGTCAGCTAACATAGGTAGTCTACTTAGCGTTCGATTTCAACCGAAAAGAGCGGCCCTATCAGTTCATTTGCATTGCACTGCACGGATGGACCGCGGAAGACACACGTGGCGGAGTGGTACAAAGTGACGAAATTGGATGAGCTTATCGTGTCAGAGCGAGGGGGATCGGCCGATCTCGTCAAGGGGACAATCAGGGATTTGATCATTGCCGGCTGGACCGGCAGCAACGAAGCCGCGCTACTGGCGCACATTGAGGAACTCGAGAAGTTGGGAGTGCCGCGACCGAAGACGACCCCGATTTTCTACAGGGTCGCCTCATCGCTCCTCACGACGGACGAAATGATTGAAGTCGTCGGCAACAATTCGAGCGGAGAAGTTGAGCCGGTCTTGATGCGGCTGAAAGAAAGTGTCTGCCTCGGCTTGGGTTCGGATCATACCGATCGCAAGATCGAAACCATTGGCATCACGATTTCAAAGCAGTCCTGCCCCAAGCCGATTGGCCGCAGCTGGTGGCTTCTGGCGGACGTCGAGGATCACTGGGACGAGCTCCAAATGCGTTCCTACGCTGTCATAAACGGCGAGCGCCGGCTGTATCAAGAAGGATCGCTGAAAGCGATGCGACATCCCCACGACCTGATGACCCGTTGCTTTGGTGCGGGCAGCGGGCTGCCGATGTCGACCGCAATGTTCTGTGGGACCTTACCCGTACATGGAGCCATCGAACACGGCGATTCTTACGAGCTGGAGTTAGCAGACCCGGTTCTCGGGAGGGCCCTCCATCACAGCTATACCGTCAAGACCCTACCAACGGAGTGAGCACGAATATGTCGAATGGTAAACCTCATCTCGAATTCCACACGCTGGATCTGCAGAGCGGCTGGGAAACACCGCCCGGGTATCCAGAAGGCATCAAGCAGAAGATTCTCGCGAGCGATTTCAACGAGGACGGCAAGGCGGGCGGCAGGAGCCGCCTGCTCAGGTTCGATCCTGGCGTGTTTACGACCGATCCTTTCGTACATGAGTACTGGGAAGAGGTATTCCTCATTTCAGGTGACTTGACCGTCGGCAATGACAAATCTGGCAATGGAGGCGCTGCATTCGCTCCGAATACTTATGCTTGTCGTCCCCCGGGAGCTTACCATGGGCCGTTCAAGTCAAACGGAGGGTGCTTGCTGTTCGAGCTGCATTATTTCAGCGAAAAGCCAACCAACAAGTGACGGGCGAGTTTGCATGATGTCGCTCAAGGGCAAGACGGCCCTCATTACAGGCGCCGCGCGCGGGATCGGCCGATCAATGGCGGAAGGTTTGGCCGAAATCGGCGCAAATCTTGTCCTTGTCGATATTGACGCACATGCGTTGACCGCAACGGGTGTGCAACTCAAAGCCAAGGGTGGGCAGGTCCTCACCCGGGCAATGGACGTTGCGGACCCGGCATCGGCTGAGGCACTGAAAGTCGAAGCGGAGAGTCACTTCGGGGGCGTCGACGTTCTCGTGAACAATGCAGCAATCGGGCCTGAGAGCATCTCCAGCCGATATCTCACCGACAGGGCAAAGTTCTGGGAGGTGAGTGACGAACTCTGGCTCGCTATGCTTCGTGTAAACGTATTCGGGCCTCAACTGATGTCTCGAACTTTCGTGAGGCCGATGCTTGAGAGAAGTTGGGGTCGAATAGTGAATATCACCACGAGCCTTGACACGATGTATCGCCCCGGCATCGGCAGTTATGGACCGTGCAAGGCTGCATTGGAAGCTGCATCACGGATCATGGCTGGAGATGTGGACGGGACTGGCGTGACGGCCAACGTTCTGGTTCCAGGAGGCCCGGTAAACACGCGCCAGGTGCCATCAGAAAACGGCCTGCCAGCCGACAAGTTAATCCAGCCCGAGCAAATGCGTGCCCCTTTGATCTGGCTCTGCTCCGACGAAGCGGATCAGATCAATGGGCTTCGCTTGATCGCCCGCAGATGGAATCCTCAACTGCCACTCGAGCGTCGCCTCGCCGAGGCCAGCGCGCCCGTTGCTTGGCCTCAGCTAGGCGCTCAGTCGGTCTTCCCTTCTACTCAACCGTGAGTATCCGCATGAAAATCGGAGTGCCCGATCTCATCTCGAATTCATACTTTCCGGCTGTCGCGGCCGTCGAGCTCGGAATTATGAGGGAGGAAGGAGTGAATGCCGAGATTGAGCTCGTCTTCCCTGTGGACCGTGCCTACGCAGCTCTGCAGAACGGAGACCTAGATTTTGTTGCAGGTTCGGCTCATTCGGCGCTTAGCGCGTTTCCCGAGTGGAACGGTGTCAAGCTTGTCTGCGCGCAAGGCCAAGGGATGTATTGGTTTCTGGTCATGCGCAAGGATCTCAGCCCGCAGCGGAACGATCTATCGATCGTAAAGGGGCGGAGAATAGGTGCCGCGCCTTGGGTTGACATGGGACTTCGCCAGCTGCTCATCGCTGGGGGAATCGACCTCAACAGGGACGAGGTCCAGATCGCACCAGTGCCTGGCGCCATGGGTAAGACCGTAAACTTCGGTCTCACAGCAGCTCGTGCCCTTGAGAACGGTCTGATTGACGGCTTCTGGGCAAACGGAATGGGCGCAGAAACAGCTGTACGTTCCGGAGCCGGATCCGTTGTCATCGATGTGCGCCGGGGCGATGGCCCGGCGGAATGCTTCAACTATACCATGGCTTCAATCGCGACGACTGAACGGAAGATCGCGACAGATCCACAGCAAGTCGAGGCGGTTGTGAGGGCGATCGTTCGCACGCAAGAGATTCTCAAGGCTGCGCCAAAGAAAGCTGCTGAAGTAGGCGCCAAAGTATTCCCCGCTACGGAAGCGAAGCTGATAACCGATTTAATCCGCCGCGACATTCCACAATATTCGGCGGGAATCTCTAGGACGTTCGTGGAAGGCATGAACGTCTTTTGCAGCAGAGTCGGTATTTTAAATGGTGCGCCGGCCTATGATGACGTAGTGGCGACGCGCTTTCAATCGTTATGGCAACCCAAAAATATCTAGGCGGGCCAGATGGAAAGCTTCGACTCTCGCGCCTTTCGAGATGCTCTCGGGTCATTCGCAACCGGCGTTGCTATCATTACCGCTGAAACGCCTCAAGGACGTCTTGGGGCCACCGTGAGCTCCTTCAATTCGGTGTCTCTGGACCCGCCGCTAATATTGTTCAGCTTATCGCGGCGCGCCCTCGGAATAGATCAATGGCGATCGGCCGCAAACTACGGCGTCATTATTTTGCCGGAAGACAAGAAAGACCTTTCGAACCGATTTGCGAAGAGCGGAGGCGACAAATGGGCGCATCTGACGGTCAGCCGGATGCAAAACGGGTCGCCACTGTTGTCCGACTGGCTCGCATACTTCGAATGCGCCGCCTACGCTACATACGACGGAGGGGATCACGACATATTCGTCTGTAGGGTATCGCGGTTCGAAACTCGAACAGCTGGCGCGGGTCCGCTGCTATTCTTCAGGGGCAGTTACAGCGCCTTGGCGCGGGCCTCCACGGCCCCAGCATCACCGGACATCGATTTTGCTCTCCACGGCTGGTGATACCGAAGCACCCTACGTCAAAAGTTCAAGTACGAGCTGATTTCGCCAAAATGGAGGAGCGCATGGCGCTGGCACCAACAATTCGCGCCAAGGTGGAGCATTGCCTCGAGAACGCGGCGGATCCCAGGGGCGAAGGCTCTAATACTTTCACGCGAATTTATGCGGACGAGGCCAAGCTTACCGCCGACTATTTCGATCAGGCGCTCGTTCTCAGGATCGAGTTGCCTCCACTGGCAGGCATGGTCGTCTCAATTAAGGACCTGTTCGACGCCACAGGTGAGGTGACGCGCGCCGGCTCGCGAGCGAGAACGGGCGAGGAGCCTGCCCCACGCGACGCGGAGATCGTCCGGCGCCTTCGCGAGGCCGGCGCGATTATCATCGGTCGCACAACGATGACCGAATTCGCCTTTAGTGGCCTCGGGCTTAATCCGCACTTCGGAACGCCAGCCAATCCATGGGAACGAGACCAACGGCGCATCCCGGGCGGATCCTCTTCCGGCGCTGCAATATCGGTTACTGATCGAATGGCAGAAGCGGCCATTGGTACCGATACCGGTGGCTCGGTACGGATTCCGGCGGCACTATGTGGTCTCGTTGGGTTCAAACCGACAGCCCGAACGGTACCCCTGCAAGGCACTCTTCCTCTCTCCCCCTCATTTGATTCGATCGGGCCGCTAGCTCCCAGCGTCGGCGAATGCGCACGGCTCTACGGCGTGTTGTCCGGTCACAATGTATCGCCTCAGCCACCCTCCATGCGCCACCCCGCTACCTTCATGGTGCTGAAGAACCAGGTCTTGGAGGATCTCGATGCTCAGGTCGCCCGGACTTACGAGCAAACGCTCAACCTTCTGTCTGATTTGGGATTCAAGCTGGTTGAACGCCACAGCAGCGCGGTCGCTAACCTGGCCGAGATCATGCAGGACGGGGGTATTGTGGCTGCTGAGGCATTCGAATGGCATGAAACACTGCTCGGTCGAAAGGGGGCTGCCTACGATCCGCGGGTACGCTCCCGGATAGAAAGAGGTGCTAAACACCGGGCTGCTGACTATATCCGCCGCCTTCAGCTGAGGACGCGCCTAATCTCCGAATGGGAGCGAGAGTTGACGGGATTCGATGCCGTCCTGGCACCGACCGTCCCGACTATTGCACCCCGAATCGGCGAGCTCGAGACGAGCGACGAGGCGTATTCCCGCGCCAATCTTCTGATGCTACGAAACACAACCATTGTTAATGCATTGGACGGTTGCGCGATTAGCCTGCCTTGCCAAGAACCCGCAACAGCTCCAGTAGGCCTGATGGTGATAGGGGCCAGTCGTAGCGATTGGCCGCTACTTTCGTTGGCCGCAGAGCTCGAGAGCGGCATCAAAGCTGTGCGTTTCAAGGGCGAGTGACGTTGACATGACGCATCTGGCAAATATATCTACGCAAAGTCACTTACTTACCTTGTGTATCCATGTTATTTGCCGGACTGACGTAGCCGACTCGGCTGCACCGAATGGAAAGATTGGATATGGCAACTAAAGCAAAAAGAGCCGACGAGCGTGCCCGAGAACCTGCTCCGTCTACGGCCTTCACTCCTCAACCACTCGATCTTGAACGACTGAGGCGCCGAAGGAACGCAGCAAAAAAATCTCGCGAGACGGAAGATAAGCACACGTATTTCATAGGAGTGGCAGAAGCTCGTTATGTTCTACGCAAGGCCTTCCGCATAGTCGAAGATCAGGCAAGAGCCTTCGGGATAGACCCCTTGGCCCATCAGGCTCTCATCCAGATCTACGGCAGCGCTGAAATGCATCTGCAGGTAAATCAGATCGCCGCTCGGCTCGACATACCTCCGGCCTTTGCTTCCACCCTGGTTAGGACCTTGGTTGAAAAGGGCTTGGCAGATCGTAGGCGCGACGATCAAGATCAACGGGTTACATTCGTTGGTGTTACCGACTCAGGAAAAGAGCTCCTCCACGCGATCGACGAGAAGGTGAAGTTTCACGTTGATTACTTTGCTGGCCAACTCACGCCTAGCGAGCGCGAGAGCGCACTTTCAATACTGATGTTCTATGTTGGAGCCAAACTGTAGAGTTGAGCTCACGGCCTCGTCTACGGGTAGGCCTAGTTGCGCGCAACGACATCGTAAGACGATCCGTTGCGCCTTTTTTACTGTGCGATCAAAACTTTTTTCAGATCCTGTACGACAGTCTGAGACGGCGCTTCGGAAGCGCTACCCCGACAGCAACCGAGCGCCCGATCCCCGTCACCTCCTCGCGGCTGACAGTTCGCAATCGGGAAGGCAGACGCTCCTCAGAACCTCTGAGCTATCACTGCGGCATTTTTCGAAGCCGCAATGACAGTTGCGATTCCGAAGCCGTGAGGATGATCAGGCGAACGCGTGTCGTCTCTGCAACCGATGAGCTCTGATGAGACGAGCGCTGCCGGTGAGGGCGCAAATGCAGGCTCGTCCGAGCGATTGGGTGCCTCTGTGTTCGCGCAAATTAGTTTGCCCTAAGCGGATCGGTCTACAATGTGAGTTAGTAACTTAAGGACGGCCTTGCAGAATTAGGGATGGATTGCTGTCCCTTCGTGAAGGCGGTGAAAGCAAGTGAACGGGATATGCAGGCTGGACGCAGGGCAAGTGACCGCTGTGCCTCAAAGAACGACCGCTTTTTCGAGGCCAGTGGTAGCGCCGCTCTTTTCGTAGAGCAGATTGATCCTGTTGACTCGCTTGGCTATTCTTTGTCACCCCTTTTCTGTTGATACTCGATGGCGTATCGATGGGCGTGACTCCTTGCTGAGTGTGGATATCGGACTGACGGTTGTTGACCGCGGCCCTTATTCGGAGCGGGCGTCTAGAGAAAAGTCGTTGTCGCTGATTGCGGGAGGGAACAACAATTATGTCTAGGCTTCGAGTGACCGATGCGACAACTGGTCGTCCTTCCAAAGAGGAGCTGGATGAATTGCGCCGGAAGCAGGCGATGCTCGAAGAAGCTGAACGCATCGCGCACGTCGGCTACTGGGAACGGCACCTAGGATCGGAACAGATCATCTTTTCAGAAGAAGCCTATCGCATCTTTGGCGTAGCTCCACGCGAAGGCACCATTGGGCTTGAGGAAATCATCGAGCGGATACACTCGGACGATCGCGCAGCCTGGAGCGCGGCGATAGAGGAGATGCTTCGCGGCGACTCTCGTTATGATCTGAATTATCGCATAGTGAGACCCGACGGTGAGGTGCGGTTCATCCACAGCCGGGGTGATCTGACCAGAGACTCGTCGGGCCATTGTCTCGGTGCATTTGGGGCGGTCCAAGATATCACTGATCTTAAGCGAGCTGAGCATCTGACGCAGATGGTCTTCGAGCGTTCACCCGATGCCATCTGCATTATCGGACGAGACTATCGATACCAGCGCGTCAACCCGGTCTTCGAGCGTATTGCAGGAAGGCCAGCGAAGGACCTTGTCGGGATGCATGTCGCCGATGTTTTAGGGAATACGGTCTTTGAGCAGATCCTCAAGCCGAAACATGACCGATGTTTCGCCGGAGAAGAAGTCAGATACGCAGATTGGTTTGTATATCCTAATGCGAGGCATTTCCTCTCGGTAAGCTATTCTCCCTTGATTTCGACGTCGGATCGCGTCGAAGCGATTCTGTTGATCTTTCGCGACCTCACAGAACATGTATTCGCATCCGACGCCTTGCGCTCGGCGCAAGCCGAACTAGCGCATGCTAATCGTGTCGCCACTTTGGGGCATCTCACGGCATCGATTGCCCACGAAGTCAACCAGCCAATTGCTGCGATGGTAATGAATGCCCAGGCTGCTTTGCACTGGCTTGACGGAGCACCCGCCAACCTTCCGCAGGTCCGTCGATCCTTGAACCGGATTGTTGAGGATGGAGAACGGGCCGGAGAGGTTATTGGACGGATCCGCGGCCTCGTGAAGAAGGCGCCGCCTCGGAAAGATCGTCTCGACGTCAATACCGCTGTCCTTGACGTGATCGCCTTGACGCGCAGCGAAGTGCTCAAGCATGGGGTCTGCCTTCGGACAGAGCTTGCGAACAACCTGCCCTTTGTCGAAGGTGACCTGGTCCAGCTGCAACAAGTCATGCTGAACCTTATCATGAATGCGGTCGACGCAATGAGCGGATTAGCTGGGAACGAAACCGAGCTCGTGATCAGCGCTTCGAAGGATGCGTCAGGCAGCGTGCTTATATCCATACAAGACACGGGACCTGGCGTGCCTCCGCACCTTGTCGACCGCTTGTTCGAGCCCTTCTATACGACTAAGCCCGAAGGGATGGGAATGGGTCTAGCCATTTGTCGCTCAATCATTCAGGCGCATGGAGGGCGGCTGTGGGTCAGCGCGAATAACCCCGGGGGGGCTGTATTTCGATTTACCCTGCCGACCGGCGACGACATTTCCGCTGGGCTGGCGGAGCCACAGAAGTCCGTCGTTCCGTAGCCGGACATATGTTGCAGTAAGCGCATGGCGACTGGCGTCTCGCGCTCGTCGTTACTTCGCTTGTTGCGACCCGGTCCGAAGGATGCCTGGCGCGAAAAGTAGCGTTGTCCGCGCGAAGGTGGTCCGGATTTGGGAGCCGCCTTGGTCGGCCCAGGCGCGGTCGGGAATGTCTTTTACGGCGATGATCAAGAGTAGACATTGCCGCTGATTGATCGGACGCAGGGCGCGACCGGAACCGTCTTCCTGCTTGCTGCCAGAGCTATGGAAAGGACGTTGCTGGACAGGAAGGGCAGCACGCGCTCGTTGACAGGGCAAGCACTTGGGACGCGAGTCTGATCCATCCCAGCTTCTTCTCCGAACCTGCGGCTTGCAATTTCGGATCCTAAACTCCAGAAAATGAGCTGGTTGTCGAGCACACGGGCTTGCGTCGCCTGTTCCGCTACCCAAGCCCGGGGTCGGCTACTTCTCGCGATCGCAAAGCCATTCCTAGGCCAAGGGACAACGTCTCCACGAGCGCACTTGCGGGTTGCAGTGATAGCGGTACGACGACCCCACCTCGTTTAGGTGGACGGGATGAGCGAAACTCGCGCGTGGATTTGACAACGTGAGGGACGACTCATTCCATGCATCAAGACAGGCATGATGCCGCCTCCTATCAGCGGATCGAGGTGATCACGGGGGAGAGGCGACGGCGCAGTTGGAGCGATGCGGAGAAGGCGCGGATCGTGGCCGAGAGCGCCGATCCGGAGACGAGCATTTGCGAGGTGGCTCGACGCAACCGGGTCAACCGGGGACTGCTCAGTGTGTGGCGGCGCCAGGCGCGGCTCGCGTCGAGCGAAGCGCCGCAGTTCGTGCAAGTCAGGCTCGACGCCGCCGTCGAGGCGCAGCCGAACGCGATCGATAAGGCGCATGTTCTGGTGAGTCCGGCCGAGCGGATCGAGGTGATGATCGCGGGCGCGACGGTGCGCGTGCCCGTCGGCGTCGACGCCGCGACGCTGGAGCGCGTGCTGGCGGCGGTGAGGTCGACGCGATGATCTCGTTTGGTCCAAATGGTCCGTGTGTTCGTCGCGACGCAGCCGATTGACTTTCGCAAAGGCGTTCATGGCCTGGTCGCGCTGGTAGCGGAGGGATTAGGCGGCAAGCCCTACAGCGGCGACGTTTATGTCTTCCGATCGAAGCGATCGGATCGTTTGAAGCTACTGGTTTTTGACGGCTCGGGAATGGTTCTAGCGACGAAGTGGCTCGAGAATGGGGGCTTCGCCTGGCCACCTGTTCGCGAGGGTACGATGCCGGTGACGGGGGCGCAACTGGCGATGCTGATTGAAGGTCTTGCGGAGTGGTCGCGTGTGGTCCCGAAGGTGACGAAGCGGCCGACGAAAGTTGCCTGAATCGTCTTGTTTTGCTGGCGATTGCGAGTGTGTTCATGTAGCTCTGCGATATGGCGCTTCGCCTTGAAGATCTCCCCTCTGACCCTGCGGCTCTCGCCGAGATGGTGCTGGCTTTCGAAGGCGAGAACGATGATCTGCGCGCAGAGATCGCCACGTTGAAGAGCCTGATCTTCGGCGCGCGATCGGAGCGCTCGGCAATCGTCTGCGCTGAACAGATCGCGCTCGATCTGGAACGGACCGCGGGCGCGCAGCCTCCGGCTAAGAAACCGGACGCGCCGAGACCGAAGCGGCGCAAGGCGAGGCGCAACATCGGCGCGCTGCCGGCGCATCTACCCCGGGTCGAGCGGGTGATCGAGACGGCGTCCACGCTGTGCCCGTGCTGTCAGATGCATCGGATCGGCGAGGAGAGCAGCGAAGCGCTCGATCGGATTCCCGCGTGGCTGCGTGTGCTCCGCACGATCCGTCCAAAATACGCCTGCCGCTCCTGTGAGGGCCCGATTGTCCAGGCCCCGGCACCGGCGCGGCTCGTCGAGGGCGGCATGGCGACGACGGCGCTGATCGCGCATATCGCCGCGGCCAAATATGCCTGGCAATCGACGCTCTACCGCCAGGCGCAGATCCTGGCGGGCCAGGGTGTCGTCGTCGACCGTCAGACGCTGGCGCGCTGGATGGGGAGGCCGGCGTGGCTGGTCAGGGGCCTCTACGATCTGCAACTGAAGACCATGCATGGCTTCGAGCGGCTGTTCTGCGACGAGACGCCGATGCCAGTTCTCGATCCGGGACGCGGCCGCACGAGGATCTGCCGGTTCTGGGCGCACGCGACGGACAATCGGGCGTGGAAGGGGCCGGCGCCGCCGGCAGTCGCCTACGTGTTCGCAGGCGGTCGCGCCAAGAAGGAGAACGTGGCGCAGTTGGCCGGCTTCGAAGGCGTGCTGCAAGTCGACGGCTATGCCGCCTACGCCTCGCTGGCCGGCGATGCGAAGATGTCGGGCCAGATCCAGCTGGCGTATTGTCTCGTTCACGTGCGCCGCAACTTCGTGAGGGTGCACAAGACGACGAACTCATCCGGTCGGACGGCGTGGCGCCGCGGTCCCGAATCTTCGGCCGGGCGACCTCGACAGAACCAATTCCGGTTTGAATCTTCCGCACCGGACCGTGCCCATGCCGCACCACACGCACGCTCCCGTCCGGCAACGTCAGACCGGCCGTGCTCGCCAGAAAGCCTTCGACCTTATGGAGCGACAAACAGGATGAGAGCGCGTTCTCACCTTGATCGCCGCCGCCCACGACCTCGATCTCGATCGCCCTGGCGAGCAAATCGCGTGCACCGGCTCGCAAGATATCGGTCAGGGGATCGTCCACCTGACCGAGCTGACGCAGTTGGAAAACCTTGATAGTCTCGTTCATGGCGTATCGCTCTCCTTGAGAGGTTCTGGCAGGCTTGATCACCCGCCTCGATACGCTGCCTCGCTCAACCCGTCATCACCCAGATTCCGCCATAGCTCGCGGTGAAGTTGGTGACGCCGTAGCGCGAAAGGACCTTGAAGGTCGTCGCGGCGTCGAATCCTGAGGTCAGGAGCAAACTCGGCACCCCGGTGGTGAATGATCCGAGGATACCGAAGTACAGACCATAGGCCCAGCCGGGGTCTGCCGCACACCAGTAGAGATCGTCCGGGCGGAGGCCGAGGCCGAACTCCGCGTAAGCCCGGAAACCTGCAAGTGCTTTGATCGGGACCAACACGCCCTTTGGCGTACCCGTGGTGCCATGCAGACTCCAAAAGCGCGGGGCCGATCACATCGGGCAGATGTCGCGTCAGAGCACGCGCGTCACCCGCCTTTCGGCTACAGGACGTATCATTGTGGCTCGACGGCCCTGACAGCCCAGATGCCGGCGCTGGTGCCCTGCGCCCGCTGCGGGTGGAGTATTTCGGCCAATCGAGCGCATGCCGATCACCGCCATGCCTCCTCCGTCTCGCAGCCGGAATGACTATACGCGAGAAATGTCGGCTCCCTTGGTCTCGCGAGCGAACACTAAGCTCAAGACCAGGCATGCGCCCGAAACACAGACAGGGTAGTACAAACCCGAATACGTGTTGCCCGTTGCCGGCACAATAGTAAACGGCTGTCGCCGGCAGAAATCCGCCGAACCAGGCCGCGCTCATGTGGTAGGGGAACGACATGGCCGTATATCGAATGCGCGAAGGAAACATCTCCAGAAGGGATGTCGTGCTGGGTGCAAAGGTGGTCGTTCAAAAACTGCGTTGCGGCTGCGCCCATCTTTTTCCGGCGACTGGCGGCCAGCCGGGGCGAAGACGAGCCGAGCCTCTGGTGTAATTCCTGGCTTGAATTAATTTGTTGACTCAGCCTCTTGACGAAATGTTTATTGTTGCCGATGAACAACACTGCGCTGTTAGGCAAGGGTCGCAATAATGAAGGCGATCGCCGCTCTATTGTCTTTGCTTGCCATTGAAGTGGCTTGCAGTTTCCCAGCACGATCCGCGGAATATCCGATCGCACCGATCAAACTGCTGGTCCCATTTCCGGCTGGGGGCCTTGTGGACTCGGTTGTGCGGATCGTGGCTGCACGTCTTGGGGACGAACTGCGTCAGCCTCTCGTAATTGAAAATAAAGGTGGGGCTAGCGGCTCCATTGCAACGGCAGTCGCGGCGCGTTCGGCAGCCGACGGGTACACCATAGTAGCCGTAACGGACAGCCGCGCAACCAATCCGCTAGCCATCAAGAACCTTCCCTATGACTCGATCTCGGATTTCTCTCCAATCGCATTGGTCGGAAGCACGCCACTCATACTAACCGTGGGGAAGGAGGTGCCAGTCAACACGCCGCCGAATTTATCACGCTCGCAAGGAGTAGAAGAAGCAGTCCTCTTTCCTGCGGTACCCTCGGTTCGGGCAGTGCCGCACATCTTGCCAGTGAGCTATTCCAGTCAATGACCGGCACGGAATTAAATCAGATTCCATATAAGGGGGGCGCGCCGGCCATTAACGAACTTCTAGCGGGCCACATCGACTCAATGTTTCTGAGCATCACGGTCTCGAAACAACACTACGAGGCGGGAGCGTTCAAACCGGTGCGGTCGCAGCAACGTCGCGGATCGCAATCTTGCCGAACGTTCCTACCTTGGAGGAAGTCGGTGTCCCAATGAAAGCGGGTTATTGGGTGGGGCTCCTTGCCCCGGCCAAGACGCCGCCTGATATTGTCGAGACCCTAAGTCGCGCTCTTCAGAAAGCACTTTCGGATCCTGCAACCCACAACCGGCTCACCGACCTGGGCTTCGTCGTGGATTTCAAGAATCCCGGGGAATTCAAGGACTACATCAGCGAGAGATGAAGTTCTGGAAAACATTTGTCGTAAAGAACGATATTAAGCTCGGCGTTCAGTGAGGCTGAGAGCGCCGATCCTCTTCAACCCGGTCCGCCCATTGAGCGCGACCTGTTCAGGATCGCCTGGGCCATAGCGCAACAGTGTTACGTCTTTCCGCTCTTTGCGGCCTGATAGGCGCAGTCGGCCCACGCGCACAGCTTGTCCCCATCTTCGAGCACCTCGGCCGGAACTTCCCAGTAGGATTTGAGCGCCTGGTCTACCCCCCTGCTCACATAGCCCAGTGGATGCGACTTCGCCAACTCGTATTTTCCGCGAGAATCATCATCGACCTTAAAGTAGAGGGCTCCATGCCACACCATCGCGAAGACATGGCCATTTCTGTAGAGCGCTACGGCGCCGAACAGGGGCCGTGTCGTGATCTTCGCCCAATCCGATAGTTGATCGACGTAATGATCGGCCAAGTGCTTTGTCCGTTCGGATTGTTTCGACAACTGCTTGTCCTTTTCTGAAATCAAAAGTGGAGGCTGGGCTCAGTCGAGCACGACGACATGCTTGCCTGGCGTGGTCCTCGCTTCGAGATCGGCCTGTGCTTGGCGGACCTGTTCGAGGCCGTGATAGACTTTCGCGACGGCGACTTTCAGACGGCCTTCTGCGATTGCTTTCAGCTGCTTGTCGAAGACGGCGGGCGGTAGGTCGGTAGCCTGGCCGCCGTAGGCGGTGAGCCTCACCCCGAATGGGATGTAGCTGAGCGGATTGAAATGAGGGATTACCCACTTGTCCGAAAGTGCCCCCGTGAAGCAGACCGTGCCGTGAGTCCGCGTCGCCTGAAGTGTGTCTTGCAAGGTCAGTCCGCCGACTAATTCCAGAGCCGCATCGACTCCGTTCGGAAACAGCGCGCGCACACCCTGCACGATGTTTCCACCGTCGAGTATCGGGTAATCGGCTCCGAATTCACGCAGCACTTCTATGTGCTCGGGACGGCGAGTGGTGGAGACTACAATCACGCCCATCTCCTTTGCCATTGCCGCGGCTGATAGGCCCACAGTCGACGTGCCACCACGGATCAGCAGCGACTGTCCACGGCCCAAGTAGAGCCCCTTTGACAGAGAGCCATAGGCGGTCTGGAACATCTCTGGTAGTGCGCCGACGACCTTCCAAGGCAGGCCAGTCTCGAACGGAATGATTTGACCAAGCGGAACAATGGTATACTCAGCGTAGCCGCCATCGAACGAGCGCCCCATGCCGCCCATCATAGTGGCCACCTGCTGGCCGGGTTTTAGATGAGTGCCCGGCGCTTGGTCGACGAGGCCGACGCATTCGATACCGAGCACTCGCGGCATCGTGAAATCGGGGCCGGAGAGGCCCTTGCGGCTGGTAACCTCCGACTCGTTGACACCGAACGCCTTCACGCGGATGCGTACCCACCCCGGCTGAGGCTGTGGCAACGGCACGTCCTTCACGACGAGCGTATCCACGCCGCCAGGTTCTGAGAGCACGATCGCTCGCATAGTCCTCGTCATGGTTGACTCCAATGGTTACTCAGCCTTTCGCCTGGGGCATCGTCAGCCACTTTGCGAAAGGCGACATTCCTGCTCGAACTGGGATTTAAAGCACGCCGCCACGACGGGCGGTAGAGTTCGCGAGCGGCACCAATTGTGGGATGATATCTGGCCCGCGTAACAGCCCTGCGTCCTAAACGGCGTCCGGAAGGAACGACAGAACGCGACTAGCTAGCGAGCCTGTATCGCGATCAGGGCACTCGCAAGTAAAACGTGCAATTCCGTATCGCCGCTGTAGCGAGCTGAGCGCGGATATTTGATAGAACCGACTGTCGGTCGTCACGATAACACAGGGCTGCATTTCTGAAGCCTCTTTTCCGACGGATCCGACAGCAAGGCAAGATCGAGCGGAGTGAGGGTGCGCTGACGCGCTCAACCATTGGCACGATATCGCAATCCCGTACTCGAACTGGTTCTGACCAACGAATATTATCAAACCGAGGTAGTCAAGTAAACTAGCATTACAGTTGGTGCGCCGGGAGACCGGCAAGGAGTAGGTGGTGGAAGTCCACTGCGATGAAGGAGTAGCGATCCGCATCGGCCCCGAGCCGTGCGCAGGCGTCCGCGAGGATGTCGGCGAAGCGTCGGCAGGGGAACGCATAGGCCAGCCATTGAGCGTGTGCTGCAGCAGCATAGGAAAGGAGAGTTCGAGATGAACGCCTAGCATGTGCGTAAGCTGCGCGAAAAGATGGGGGTGGGCCCCCCGGGACTATGGCGGAATCTGGGTGATGACGGGTTGAGCGAGGCGGCGTATCGAGGCGGGTGATCAAGCCTGCCAGAACCTCTCAAGGAGAGCGATACGCCATGAACGAGACTATCAAGGTTTTCCAACTGCGCCAGCTCGGTCAGGTGGACGATCCCCTGACCGATATCTTGCGAGCCGGTGCACGCGATTTGCTCGCCAGGGCGATCGAGATCGAGGTCGTGGGCGGCGGCGATCAAGGTGAGAACGCGCTCTCATCCTGTTTGTCGCTCCATAAGGTCGAAGGCTTTCTGGCGAGCACGGCCGGTCTGACGTTGCCGGACGGGAGCGTGCGTGTGGTGCGGCATGGGCACGGTCCGGTGCGGAAGATTCAAACCGGAATTGGTTCTGTCGAGGTCGCCCGGCCGAAGATTCGGGACCGCGGCGCCACGCCGTCCGACCGGATCCGCTTCAGCTCGGCGATCCTGCCGTTGTGGGCGCGGCGGACGAAGAGCCTGGATGCGCTGTTGCCGGTGCTGTATCTGCGCGGCATCTCGACCGGCGACTTCCAGGACGCGCTGTCGGCGCTGCTTGGCAAGGAGGCACCGAACCTGTCACCATCGGTGATTTCGCGCCTGACAGCCGAATGGCAGGCTGAATACGAGCGCTGGCTGAGCCGCGATCTGTCGGCGCGGCGCTACGTCTACGTCTGGGCCGACGGCGTCTACCTGCAGGCCCGCATGGAGGATCACAGCGAGTGCATGCTGGTGCTGATCGGGGCCACGCCCGAAGGCAAGAAGGAGCTGATCGGCTTCCAGGTCGGCGTGCGCGAGAGCGCCCAGAGCTGGCGCGAACTGCTCATCGATCTCCGAAAGCGCGGCTTGCAGATCGCCCCGGAGATAGCCGTCGGCGACGGCGCGCTCGGCTTCCGGAAGGCGCTCGACGAAATCTTTCCTTCCACGCGGCACCAGCGCTGTTGGTGCCACAAGGTGAGTAACGTCATCGACAAGGTTGCCAAGTCCGTGCAGGTCGGCATGAAGAGAGATCTGCAGGAAATTTGCCTGGCGCCAAACCGGGCGGCCGCCGAAGCGGCGATCAACGTCTTCGCCGAGAAATATCGCGCCAAATACAGCCCCGCCGTTGATTGCCTGATCAAGGACCGCACGGCTCTGCTGGCGTTCTATGACTTCCCTGCCGAGCATTGGGTTCACCTGCGCACCCCGTCCGCATCGTAGGAAGGAATAGCTATCATGCGTCGGTGGGAGATAGCGAAGTGTCGTTTGCTCCAGCTGGCAATCGCCACTGCTGTTGGCTCCGTTGATGACGGCCAACGACGAGGCACTAATGGTCCCAGTGGTGCTGATGCCGGGGAGGATCAAGTTGCCCGGAAGCCATGCGGTGCTGAACGGATGAGGCCTGGACTGCGGCCATAGGCGAGGCCGAAGGGCGGCACCGCGCGTGCGCTATGCTACCATTTCCACGTATCGGGGCTCGTGGCGGTAACAAGCACCCCGATTCCGTAGCCGCTGATGGTGACAACGGCATAGGTGTCCCCGTCGTAACAGTTCAACTGGTACTCCCTGAATCGTTCTGACCAGCGCCAATAATCCCGGTTACCGCTGGACGGGAAAAACTGCTTTCGCGGCGAACCCCTGCCAGCCTCAAGCCCGTTGACGTCGAGCTTGATCTCGTTGCCGCCGCTCCTCCACAAAACGTGGCCCTTCAGCTTTTCATTGGTCAGATTTACCACGAAGAATTCGTGCCGTCCGCCGCCCTTCATTGCTCCCTTTTCGCCTTCTCTTTCCTTACTCATCACCGGCCCTCATGGCTCCCCTCCGCGCGAACGGCAGATTCGCCGGAGTCTGCTGACGTGATCCCGCCGTCTCAACTATCTGATCTGGCGGGCTGGCAGCCACATCCGGCCCGCAGTTCGCGGATACGGGTTACCGTAGAGGTGGGTCGGGCACCAGTTCCTGGCTTGCTCGCGGGTATAACCACGGGCCAACTGGTAGGGGATACAGCGCTCGACGGTACAGGCGGCGTCAACCCTGGACGGGGTGGCGTTGAGATCCTTCTGGGCGGCGTTGGCGGCGCCGCAGAGGAGACCGACGGAAGCCGCAACAGCGGCAGCGGGAAGAATTTCAAGGGATGCTCCAATGGGAAGGTGGTGGGCATGAGCTAAAAGGGAAGGCCCCCGGGGAGCGGAAGCTCCCGGTTTGAATCGGACAAGCGGGAACGACCGCCGTCCGATTGCCCTATGAACGCAGTGCGAAGCGCCTTCTGCCGCGCCAGCCTGTCGACGCAGGCCCTCATGTCGGAGCCCCGCGCACGCCGGGCGGACCCGGTCAGGGTGCCGAACGGTCCATGCTTGGCGTACGACTCCTTGCAGCAGGCCACGGGAAAGGTTGACGTGCGCACCGAGAGATCCTGTGCGGAAACCCCGGTGGCAAACATCGGCTCACGTGTCCCCGACCGCGGCCCCTCTTGAGGCCGTGGCATGCGCGTCCCGCTTTCGCGGGCGGCATCCGCTCGGGAATGATTACGTCGCCGAATGTTTAGCGGCAGACGATTGATTGCTGCTGAGATGGGCTAGGTTGCTCTTTTGAAGCTTTTGCTGGCCTAGAATGAATGGTGATAACACCGGGTGGCCGAAAATGATTTTATCGCGCTTCTGTGCAGCGCCCTTTAGCGTTGAAAGTGTAGCGTGAGTGACCGTTATTTTCAAGATCGTTTGTCAAACTTCAGCTCAGCACTGGGTGCTGGCTGGGGTCTCGCGCGGTGGACAACCGGCCCCTTCTTCTAGGGCCGGTTTGGCCAACGCGCAGCGCTTGGCGCGGAAAGAAGGATTTCTAAGGAAAGAAGGATAGGGGTCGAGGTGAAGTTTTCGCTCAATCACTTAGGTTGAAAACGGGTGATGTATGCGTCAGCGAACAGTGATGTATGTGTCAGCGGTGGGTGATCTATACGTCAGCGAGCGGTGATGTATGTGTCAGTGGTGGGTGGTCTATACGGCAGCGCCTTGATGCTCGTTGGGTGATGTATATGTCAGCGCACTGAATCGCTGACTAACAGCGGGCGCCAGGCTCGCAAAGACCGGTCGTCGGCCTTCCCAATCAGCTCGATACGATATTCGAGCAATTGACCGCCGCAGGCCTCGACCGCTTTCTTGAAGTTGCGGTTGAAATACTTTTGATCGGCGCGCGTCTGAAATCGCTGGGCCAGTTCGACTAACGAGACCGTAGACACTTTGCCATTGCTGTCCTTAGGCAACTTGAGCGAGAGGAGCCGATACAGTGCGCGATGCACCGGCTGGGCCAGGATCAAGTAATCGCGGCTGAACGTGCGAAGCATCGGCACCGCGCGCTCTACGATGCCCTGGTAAATCCAGTCCGGGATTTCAATGGCTAGGCGGCTAGCCTTGCCGTCCTCGGTTTGCGCCAACACATCGACGCGGCCCGTCAGATGAAACACGCCGCCGCGATATCGGGTCTTCTTGATGGAGTCGATGGTCACGGTCGTGCTCGCCAGTCGCCGCAAGCCATCCACCACGTCTGCGCTCGCATGGCCTCCCCACTTGGCCCGCTTGAACTTTACGACTTCGCTGATGCTGACCTCGAAGGTTCGAGGCGGCATGACCGGCGGTTTTACTTCATGCCCGGCTCTGCGGTCTGCCTCATAGCGTTCGACCGCGGCCTTGTACTGGTTGGCCATGTCGGCAAGCCAGCTCTGCATCATGAGCACCAGGTCGTAATCTTCCGAGGTCGGAAGCTACTCGCCTTCGGCCGCTTTGACGCGCAACGTCAGGCCTTGTGGAGACGTATAAACCAGCTCTCGGCGCTTTTCGTTGCGAGCATTGAGGGTGAAGGGCGTCATCTCCATGAGATGAACATCGTCCTTGAGGGCTACCTCCGACAGTTCCGGAATGAAAAAGTCGCGTTGAGCGTCGTCGGGCGCGACGGCGCGGAGGATTGTTTCAATCGGCGCGACGGCATCCACGGGCGCTGACTGTCCGTGCTCCAGCACCGACACTGTGACCGGCTTGCCGGTGACCTCAGAGGCTATCGACTTGAGGATGTCCTGGTAGTGTGCTGCGATGAACTGGGCTGTGAACTTTGTGCCGACCAGGACCAGTAGCCGGTCCGAGTTCAACTGGAACGTCGCGTTGCGGAACCATTCGGAGAAGGTCTGATCGCCAAGCTCCGCCTTGAGGCGTTTGGCAATCAATCGGCTTGGCTCGGTCATCTCCACGATCACACGATTAATCGTGTCCACGATTTCACGATTCGGCTGGAAACTCAGCTTCCAGCAAGCGAATGATTTCGTCGAGCATGACTGAAGGCACCCCAGTTTGACCCGCGCATGCAATTCGAGCGGCACGTCCAATGTGAAGCGTTTCCACTCGCGCTTGACCTTGGGCGGCGCTGTCGGCAGCGATTCGAGCGGCTTCAGATGCGGCTCGACGCCTTCGCTTACCCAGTTATCGGCCGACTTCGATTTCACCGGCATGTTGAAGCTAACAGTCTTGCTCATGCAGCCGCTTTCGCTTGGTTCATCGTGGTCAAGCTCCGAACGAGCCTGGCAATCTCCTTAGCGGCTTCGCTTGTGGGGTCTGCCTCTACGACGGACAGCCCTCGCGTCGCGCTTTCGGCATAAGCGACCCGTTGGCTTAGCGCCTGGTCGCAAACGGGAATGTCGAAGCTGGCTAAGGCTTTCACCACGTCCCGTCCGATTGCGGTGTTGGAAATCTTGCGGTTGATGACGAAGGCCACCTGCAAAGTCGGCTTGAACTGCCTGGCTTCGACGACAAGCTGTACCGTACCTGCGCGGGCCAAGGGTACCGACAGGCAGCTTGAGGGCAATAGAAAAACAAGAAGAGGAGGAAGTCGCGGGAGTGGGGTCGCATCGGGCGTGCGGGCACTGTTAGCATCCAGAATCACGAAACGCAAAAATGATCTGAGGCCGGAAAACTGGACCATTTTTGGCTAGAGTTGCGCTGCGTAAATCCCCTCGGCTGGGAGGAGCGGACAACGATGAAGGCCTCGAAGTTTTCGGACGCCCAGAAGGCGTTTATCCTGAAGCAGGGCAGCGAGGGGGGCGCGGTTGCGGAGATCTGCCGCAAGGCCGGGATCAGCCAGGCGACCTATTTCAACTGGAAGAGAAAGTACGACGGACTGCTGCCGACAGAGATGCGCCGGTTGAAGCAGCTCGAGGACGAGAACGCCAAGCTGAAGAAACTGGTGGCGGACTTGTCGCTCGACAAGGAGATGCTGCAGGACGTGATCCGCCGAAAACTGTGAAGCCTGGTCGGAAGCGCAAGCTCGTCGATGAGCTTTGCGGTGAGTGGCAGGTCTCGATCCGCAAGGCTTGTAAGGCCCTCGAGTTCGATCGATCGACCTATCACTACAAATCTCGTCGCTCCGGCCAGGCGGCCCTCGAAGCTCGGATCAAGGAGATCTGCCATGTTCGCGTCCGCTACGGCTATCGCCGTGTCCATGTGCTGTTGCGCCGCGAAGGATGGCGTCACGGCCAGAACAAGACCCGCCGCGTCTATCGCGAACTGGGCCTGCAATTGCGTAACAAATCGCCCAAGCGCCGGGTCAAGGCCAAGCTGCGCGATGACCGCCGGCCAGCGACGCGGGTCAACGAGATCTGGGCGATGGACTTTGTCCATGACCAGCTGGCAACCGGCGGCAAGCTCCGGGTGCTCACGATCATCGATATCTTCTCTCGCTTCTCGCCGGCGCTGGAACCGCGGCTCACTTTCCGCGGCACCGATGTCGTGGATGTTCTGGAAAGGCTTTGCAATGAAGTGGGAATCCCGGCGACGATCCGCGTCGACCAAGGCAGCGAGTTCGTGTCGCGTGACGTCGACCTCTGGGCCTACCAGCGCGGCGTCACGCTGGACTTCTCACGCCCGGGCAAACCGACCGACAATGCTTTTATCGAAGCGTTCAATGGCCGCTTCCGGGCCGAATGCCTCAATGCCCATTGGTTCCTGTCGCTTGCGGACGCCCGGGAAAAGGTGGAGACTTGGCGCAGATACTACAACGAAGAGCGGCCCCATGGAGCCATCGGCAATCGGCCGCCGATTTTGCTGCAAAATCACGCCGGCGCCACCAGCCCGCCAACGTGATTCAGAGCGCAAAACTCTAGTTCTGGCTGGTCCAAAGTTCGGTCTCGCTACAACAAACCCCGAGACTCTAACTGCCGCTGGATGAAAATTCAGTGGCAGGTCATAGGCATTCGAAGTCGTGAAATCCAATCCACACGGATGACGAAGAGGCCTTAGAATATCGGCCTCCTCTTGAACGCGCCGCAGAGAACCCAGGAGATCGGTCTGTCACTGCCGCGCCGACCGAGTTTGGGGGTGTGCTGTGCTCTGCAGCACATTGGAGCTCATCGAGCATCTCACGCAAAAAGTTGTTTTGAGTGGATCTCGAAACCATTCACCCCTCTGGGGCGATGAATTCAGAGTGGATCGCAGCTGCCGTGTTAACGGCTGCGTCGACAGGCAGGTTTCCAAATGCGGGCTGGCAAAGAAGATAGTTAGCACCGGCCTCTTCCAGATGATGAAGAACGGTCTGCCGCACAGAAGCTTGCGTTCCTACGACGCACAGTTCACTTTCGATTGCGGCCTCGAAAGTCGGAGGAAGATTGGCGGGCAGGGATAGCTCGTTCAACTCGTATAAGAACTTAAAGCTGGTGAGCCAGCGTTCGTAAGCTGGTGCGGCGAGCGAATAGGCCTCTGCTTCAGAACGACCAATCACGATCATGCGGAGCAAAGCAATAAACCGGTCCCTACCTTCAGCCAGGCGCTTGGTTTTCTCATGAGCGCGAAACACGTCGCTGACTTTGCGAACAACAGAAGACGGCCCCACGCACGCAAGGTTTGCGCCATTTGCTGCTGCCCAACTGGCGGACTCTAGCCGATTTGTAGCGACCCATGTCGGAGGGTGCGGACGCTGGTGGGGCGAAAGGGTCAGAGGAACACCGTCGAGGACAAAATGCTGCCCCCGGTAGTTTAGAACTCCGCCATTCATCGCATTAAGAAGGATTTGGGAAGCTTCTTCGTAACGACTGGGAGCCACATCCGCGTCCACCCCGAAATAAGTTAGTTCCATCGGGAGGGAGCCACGCCCAATACCCACTTCAAGTCTGCCATTACTCAAGTGATCCAACATGCAGATCTCCTCGAACGCACGCAGCGGGTGATAGAGGTTGAGCAGCATGACCAATTGGCCGACGCGAAGCCGCCGGGTGCGCTGTATCACGCTGGATAAAAACAGGTTGGGCGAGGGGCTTCGTCCATGGGGGGTACAGTGATGCTCCGCGAGATGATACGCATAGAATCCGAGGCGATCGTAGGTCTCGGCCAAGACCAGACGGTCTGCATATTGATCGGCAATACTGCGCCCATCTTCATCAAAATGATCGAAGATGCCGCAAGTCAGATTTGAACCAAGGATGTTAGTCACTAGACTATCTCCAGTGTGTGAGGTTGAGGACCGCTGGCTGTCGAAAGCTGAAGCGGCCGGGCGAATGCGTTGCTTTTGATGCAGGGCCGAGTTCATGCCGCCTGCGGCGATAGCTCTGCGGATCCAGAGCGTACGTCCGACAGCAGATCGAAGAGGCGGCCTGGCGAGGAGCCGGGCGGGCGCGCCAAACCTTCTTGCTCACGTGCCCGACGGTTGGATGAACATGACGGACTTAAGAGCTGTCTGCTCCCCGACGAATCTTGTCGACGGCCTCAAGAAATGGGTCCATCTGGTTCCTTGTACCGATGCTAACGCGAATACAATCTTCTAGACCGTCATCCGGAAAGAAGGCGACAAGGATCCCCTGACGCTCCAAAGCGCTCTGCCACCATTTGCCGTCCCGACCCGCAGGCACACGGGCGAGGAGAAAATTCGCGTGCGAGGGTATTACAGAGAACCCGAACTCGGAGAGCGCGCCCGAGACTCGCTGCCGTTCATGCTTGATGTGGTTGTGGTTCTCGTCATAAGCGCGACGATTGGAAAGGACGCTCATGCCAACGGCGTGCCCAATCACATTCATGTTGAACATATTCTGGATGTTACGAAGCCTCCCAATCAGCTCGGGATGTCCGAACGCGAAGCCAATGCGAATGCCCGCGGTTGCATAGCTCTTGGAGAACGTACGCAGAATCAGAAGATTTGAATATCGGTTCACCAGGTGCAGCCCGTTCTCAGGCGCGAAGTCGATATACGCCTCGTCCAGCACGACCAATCGGTCATACTTCGCTACGAGGCGCTCGATCTCAGCGACTGGCACGAAGGCGCCCGTCGGATTGTTCGGATTTGCCAACAGAATGAATTTGGCATGTCTTGCAGGTCCGAAGAGAAAGCTGTCGATCGGCAGGCTGTCAAGTTCGTTGCCGCGGACTTCAATAAACTGCGCCCCTTGTAACGAGGCTAGCTTACGGTTGAACGAGAACCCCGGCGACAACATTGCGATGCTGTCACCCGGAGCAAGAAAAGCTCTATAAATCAGGCTAAGAAGTTCAGATGATCCATTACCAGCCATGACGCGATCCGCGGACATGCCATAGGCGGCGGCCGCTGCTTCCCTCAAGGTGATATTGTCATGCTCTGGATACAGGTATTGCCGCTCTAGCGCTGCAATTGCACTTCGCATCACAATGCTTGGCAACGGAAATGGATTCTCATTTGCATTTAGCCTCATCAAACAAGCAGCCGGCGCTGGCCGGCCCGCCGGGAGAGCGTCCAATTCGCGAGCGATCGGAGTAAGCGATGACAGCAGGCTCGGTATTTTTGCGTCTGTCATGATTGTCTTTCGTTCTCCGGTGAAGAGTTTTGCGCGAGTGGCGCGCCAACGGCGCCGAAAGCTGGCGGGCTGGGATGTTCGAACTAAGCAGTCTTAGTGGGGTCGAGCGCATCGGGTCAGGCGCCAGCAAAGGTGAGCTGAAGTCACCCGTGCGGGTGGGCTATCTCGATGCTGTGAGCAGGACGAAACTCAACTGATCTGAACGACCAAGACGCGTTTGCTGTCCGTCGTCTTGAGCTCAGAAGCTATTATTTTCCGCATCACACAGCTCCGTTGCAAAAGGATCCAGAGATCCAGTTCTTCAACGAGCGACGTTCCAAGCTGGCGGACCCCTTTGATGGCGCTATCGATGTATGTTAGCCACGAACGAATGGGTCCGCAGGTCTTGTCGGGCGAAGTCTCTCGTTCAAAGACTGGGGCCGTATCGATCATCCTCGCGCTGTCCAGTACAATCCTCTATCCTTCGCTCAAGCAGTTTCCGACCAATCATCCTCGTGGTGCCGAATCTCATCCGTTCTCCCGGCACTCCGTCGAGAAGTGAGCCTCTGAACCCTAAGCCGCGGCCTAGCTGGAGTTGGTGTGGTGATGCACCACCGCCTCGTTGTCTTAGATCGTACAATTTGACGCCACGTACGATTCAAGCCCCTAGTGCGCCTTGCAGTCAATTTCCTGGACTCAACCGGATCGAAGGCGTTGGAGTGTATACTGGCGCGTGCGCGACGCCTGCTTCAGCAGAACCAGCACCAACTTGGACCGAAAGTCTACTTTGCACGGGCTGGAGGTGGGATCTGTTGAAAGAGCAGGACACACCGACCTTACGTAAGCGGCATGACGCCCCCACCTAGCCATCCTTCGGTTTGCGCGCAATACAGCCTGGCATGAGCGGTTCGCTGGAGGTGGAACGATGGCAAATGCCATGCTTGATGTCAGACAGGAAGGCGATTCTTATCGTCGCGTCGAGGTAATCACCGGGGAGCGCCGGCGGCGATGATGGACGGGCGAGGAGAAGGCCCGGATCGCGGCGGAGAGCTTTGAGGAAGGTGCGAACATCTCCGAGGTGGCGCGACGCAATGGCGTTTTCCGCGGGCTGCTCACGGTGTGGCGACGCCAGGTTGCGACGGTGGTAGCCGGCAAGGCGTCGAGCTTCGTGCCGATCCAAATTGGGGCCGAGAGCGACGGCGAGACGGCCGGCGAGGCCGAGCGCAGTTCGCCAGCACAGACGAGGCCTTTGGAGATCGCCGCGCCGCCGGCGAAGGCCTGCGGAGTGATCGAAATCGAACTGAGTGGGGCGCGCATCCGGGTTGAGCCGGGCGTGGAGCTGGCGACGCTTTTGACGGTGCTGTCGGCGCTTCGGGGCATCCGTTGATTGCGCTGCGGTCTGGCCTCAAGGTGGTGCTGGCGACACAGCCGGTCGATTTCCGCACGTCGGTGCACACGCTGTCGGCGCTGGTGAGCGAAGCGCTGCGTGCGAACCCGTATTGTGGCGACGTCTTCGTGTTCCGCAGCAAACGCATGGACAGAGTGAAGCTTTTAGCGTGGGACGGCAGCGGCATGGTGCTGGTGACGAAGTGGTTGCACCAGGGGCGTTTCACCTGGCCGCCGATCCGCGACGGTGTGGTGCATCTAAGTGCGACGCAGCTCGCGATGCTCTCGACGGACTCGAGTGGACGCGTGTCTCTCCCAAGCCTGCGAAGCAGCCGGCCGTTGTTGGCTGAGAGGTGAGGATTTCGCTGGAGCATGGAGTGGGCGCATGTATCGTTCGATCATGGCGATTCGCCCCGATGCTCTCCCGACCGATCCGGCGGCTCTGACCGAGATGGTGCTCGCGCTTGACGTCGAGAACGACGAGCGGCTTGCCACGCTCGTGGCCGAGCAACTCGCGCTTGAGCTTGACGACCTTGAGACCGGCGCCACCCCGCCTGCGGGAAGCCGTCTGACACGCAAGAAGGCGCGCCGCAACATCGGCGCGCTGCCCAAGCACCTGCTGTGCTGTGAGCAGGTGCTGGAGCCGGAGGCGACCGCCTGCCCGTGCTGCCAGGGCCAGCTCCACAAGATCGACGAGGACGTCAGCGAGGTGCTGGACGTGATCCCGGCGATCCTGCGCGTGTTGCGGACGATCCGTCCCAAATACGCCTGCCGCGGCTGCACCGATGGCGTGGTCCAGGTGAAGGCGTTGCCACGCCTGATCGAGAGCGGCATGGCCTCAACCGCGCTCGTGACTCACGTGGTGGTCTCCAAGTTCGCCTGGTATTTGCTGCTGTACCGGCAGGTGCAGATTCTGGCCGGCCAGGGCATCCATCTTAACCGATCGACGCTTGCCGGCTGGGCGAAGCGTTGCGGCCTGGTGGCTCAAGAGCCTCTATGAGCTCCAGCTGCGCACAATCCAGGCCTCGCCGCGCGTGTTCTGCGACGAGACTCCGATGCCGGTGCTCGATCCCGGACGACATCGCACTCGCATCTGCAGTTCTGGGCGCATGCCATGGATGACCGGCCATGGGGTGGCCCTTCGCCGCCGGCGGTCGCCTACGTGTTCGCCGACGGCCGCGGCACCGAGGAGATCGCCGGACAATTGACGGATTTTTCCGGCATTCTGCAGGTGGACGGTTATGCCGCCTACAAGGCGCTGGCCCGCGACCATGGCGGCGCGATCCAGCTCGCCTTTTGTCTCGCCCATGCCAGACACAAATTCGTCGAGGTGTTCAAAACGACGCAATCGCCGTTTGCGCGCGAGGTGATCGAACGCCTGCTGGCGGTCTATGCGATCGAAGCCGCGATCCGCGGCAACAGTGCGGAGCAGCGGCTGGCCACCCGCCGCACCAGGAGCGCAGCGTTGATGGTGGCGCTCAAGGCGCGACTGACCGAGATCGTGGGCCAGCCCTTCTCCCAGTCGAAGCTGGCAGAGGCGATCAACTATGCGCTCAATCACTGGGATGGCCTGACGCTGTTTCTCCGCGACGGCCGCGTCGAGGTCGATTCCAACACGGTCGAGCGTTCCATGCGCCCGATTGCCATGGGAAGACGCAACTCGTTGTTCAGCGGCAGCGAGGGCGGCGCCGAGAGCTGGGCGATCCTGGCGTCGCTCGGGAACACGGCAAAGCTCCATGAACTCGACCCGCAGGCCTACCTGGCCGACCGCATCTTGTCCGGGCAAACCAAGAGCCATCAGCTGCACGAGCTGCTCGCCTGGAACTGGAAGGCGGCGCGCCAGCGCACCGCACAGGCCGCGGCATGAGCCCGTGTCGTCATAAAGCAGCGTCGGCGATGGCGGTAGCCGCGATGCCATTAAGAAGCTCGAGCGATGGCTCCAGGCTCGCGTTGATCGGCATCCTGTCGCCACCAGCATTCCCACGCTCGATGGCTACGTCGCCGCGATCGTGACCGGACCGGTGTCGATGAGCCCGCTCGACTGGATCTGCCCGCTGCTCGCCATCGATGCCGATGCTTTCAACCACGTCGGCACCCCGGACTTCGCGGCGATTTCCGCCGTCGCGCTGCATCATAACGAGATCCGCCAGACCCTTTCGACCACGCCTCGCCAGTTCGCGCCGATGCACCGGCGCGAAGCCAACGGCGATATCGATGCGTCGCGATGCGGCTCAGGCTGTCGGCGTGGGCGCCGTTGCTGGACACCAGCAACGTCAATCACGGCCTGCTGCTGCCCGTCCTGCTGCACTGTCGCGACGATCAGGGCCGTCCGCTGCTCGGACCGCCGCGAAGCGGCCGCGAAACCGAGGACTTTCTCCGCAACGCCCACCTCGATATTCGAGCGGCCGTCGAGGCGCTGCGCCAATACTGGATGCCGATCCGCTACGCACGCGCCCGCGGATCACTGCGGATGTGGGAGCGCATACCGGTTACGACCTTACGTTTGGCGCCGAAGTTTAGGTCGGCAACACGCTGGTTCACGCCAAGACGGGCAATTCGTGGCCCATGTGAAGACGATGCTCTGCAACGGCTTAACGATCACACACTTGTAACCGTCATCCTCCAGATGGAGGTGGCAATTAAACAGCATCGAGCGCACGGGGCTCGACCGGCTGTCGCCGCGACTTCCCCGCATTACACGCTAAGGGCGTTCATCTCGGGACAGAAATGGCGGCTTACACCACCAAACCAAGCGCACTCCGCGGGGGGCCACTGTCGAGCCGGTCATCGCCAGATCAGATCGAGTGCGGCACGGGCAATTAACGATGGTATCGCGAAGGAGACGCCATCGACGCGGTGCTCGAGTGCTGGCTATCACTTCCGGGCCTCGCCGTGGGGGAAACTTGTGTTGCGCCCAAGTTTCTCTCCTGGCTCGGCTCGTCCGAGGTTCTTGATTCATACGGACGACTACCTGTTTTAGTCGACAACTCCGAACCGATTACTGCGATCTTGTGTGACACAAGAAGGCCCGAAGCAGATTGGAGGCGATGATGGCTTGAGTAGCCAAGTCGGGCTTGAAAGGTAGATACTACCGTTGGTGTCCAATCCCATACATTCAATCTGCCTAGATTTGACTGCTTGTGCGGGCATCGAGCTCCTTCAACTTGAAATGCTGGATTTTGCCCAACTCCGTCTTCGGCAACCCATCTGTAAAGATGATTTCGCGTGGCGCCTTAAAGCCTGCGAGCTGCGCCTTCACAAAGGCGATCAGCAGGTCCGCCTCAATCCGGGCCCCGGGCTGCTTGACTACATAGGCGACGGGCACTTCGTCCCAACGAGGGTCGGGCCGGCCGATAACGGCGCACTCCGCGACATCGGGGTGCCCCGTAAGCACCCGCTCTACCTCCGCCGGATAAATGTTTTCTCCGCCGGAAATGATCATATTCTTCTTGCGATCCAGTACCCAAAAATATCCATCCGCATCGTGGCGACCGACATCGCCAGTATAATACCAGCCGTTGCGCAAAACCTCGCGGGTTGCATGTTGGTTGTTCCAATATTCGCAGAAGAGATTGGGCCCGCGTACTGCAATCTCGCCTGCAGTGCCTGGCGGCAGCCTATCGCCGGCATCATTCATGATTGCCACTTCGCAGCACAGGCCCGGCAGTCCGGTCGAACCATCACGTGTGAGATCGCCGCCTCGCCGTGTATAGAGAGCAATTGGACTGGTTTCCGTCGAGCCATAAACCTGCAGCACCGTTACGCCGCGTTCGGCCAATTGTTTGATGACGTGCCTTGGCACCATGGTTGAGCCGGTGGAGATGGCCTTCAGTGAGGATACGTTGACCATCGGCCACCCGGGATGACCGGCCAGAGCTTGGATCGTCGCTGGCACCAATACAGTTAACGTGGGTTGATCGCGCTCAAACGCTGCAAGCGTTGCCTCTGGCGTAAACCGCCCGTGGAGCGTCACGGTTGCGCCGTAATGCAGCGCTGGCGTGGTCAGAATGTTGAGGCCGCCGACGTGAAACAAAGGCAACACGGACAGGATATGATCGCTGGGGTCGAGCCCATGCATGTGCCGACTCATGACGCCATTCCAAAGCAAGGCTTCCTGGCGCAGCACAGCGCCCTTGGGTCGTCCCGTAGTTCCCGACGTATAGACGATCAGGAGTGGGCAGGACAGATCGACATACGCGTTGCGGTCATCACCGCGCGCTTCCTCGAGCAGCTCACACCATTTGATTCCGCCGACTGGGTCAAAGTCGAATCCTATAATGGTTGCCGAGGGCAACTGCTCCGCTAGCGTCGGGAGGAGTCTCTCAAAGGCCGGTTCAAGCACAAGGACTTTGATACCAGCATCGGACAGGATGAAGAGCTGCTCGGCGATCGCAAGCCGCCAATTTAACGGTACGAGAATTGCGCCGAGCCGGGCGCAGGCATACAGCAGAACGAGATAGTCAGGCCGATTGAGGCTAAGGATCGCAATGCGGTCACCTCTCTCGACGCCGAGCCGGGCTTTCAAGGCTCGCGCGGCCTGTTCGATACGGCCGACGAGAGCGCCATAGGTCAACGTGGTCCCCTCAAAATGGATTGCGGCTTTGTCGGCCTCGAACGCCGCGTTGCGCTCAACCAGAGTGCTAAGATTTATCATCAGTCGCTCGCCGTTTTCGTCGTTGACATCGTCGTCGTTCCGACGTGCCCAAATGGAAAGTCAGATCGTGGTTCGTGGAGTTCGATTGCGTTGTCATCGGTTGATTGAGGAGCGGCTCCCAGGCGGTCGCGGGCCCGCTACGCCAAGCCATCCAAGATCCGATTTGGACCGCCACCAGACCAATCCCCTTGCTCCCCGATGACGGCCGGCGGCAGATACCTGCGGCAACCCGGGGGGTAACGTCTACTGAATAGGCCGCCTCGCTACGGGAGTGGGGCGTCCATAATCAGAAGTTTTTCTCGATGTGCACGCGAATTGCGTTTGCGTCGACATCGATCCAGTTTAGCTCGCGGGCCAATTCAACCATCTTTCGGTAAGCTGTTGCCCAGGAGTTATCGTCATGCGGGGTGCCTGGCAGAACGGGAATAAGATCAACAGGTACCAGTGCATTGTCCCTGTCCGCGATGACAATCCCTCTTAAAGCAGGCGATCCTACAGGCGCTTCAGCCTTGAATACGAGCTTAAGCTTACGGAAATCGAAGGGATCGTGCAGGTGTAGGCCACGTTTACGTGAGTATTCGATGATCATTGCGATACGTTTCGAAAGAGTTGGCCGGACCGTCAATGTAGGTCGAGGCGATTGCTGCCACGCGCATAGGCCGATGCCTTTCTTGCCGAACGGGAGCTAATCGAGTCGAAGCGGAGGATTCTGCGTGCATCAATGCGTTCCGGGCCTAACGGCAGGCCGGTGCGATAGCAGCGCAAGGGTTCCTGCCGTGACATCGGACTGTCGCATCAAGCTCTCGCCGACGAGGAAAGTTGAGACGCCCACCCGTGAGAGCCGCTGCAGATCGGAATTCGCAAAGATGCCGCTTTCGCAGACGGTTAAACGGTCTCGTGGAACCAGCGGCGCCAGCGCTTCTGTGATCGCTAGGGTTGTCACAAAGGTACGCAGGTTACGGTTGTTAATGCCAATCATGGGCGAATGAAGCCTTAGCGCGCGCTCGAGCTCCTCCCGATCATGGATCTCGATTAGGACGTCCATACCATATGAATGTGCGGCGGCTTCGATATCGCGGGCAGCGCCGTCGTCGAGAGCCGCCATGATGATCAGGATGCAATCAGATCCATAGGCGCGCGCTTCGATTACCTGATAGGTATCGAAGATGAAGTCCTTTCGCAGTATCGGCAGACTTGTTGCAGCTCGCGCCGCCATCATAAAATCGAGATGTCCCTGAAAGGACTTCCCATCCGTCAGGACCGAGAGGCAGGCTGCTCCGCCGGCTTCATAGGCTTTCGCCAGCAAGGACGGATCGAAGTCGGCGCGAATGAGCCCTCTAGAGGGGGATGCCCTCTTTATCTCGGCAATTAGTGCGTACTCGCGCGCAACATGCTTGTTGCGGATCGCGCTGACAAATCCACGTGGCGCCGGAGCACGCCGTGCGAGCGCCTCGACCTCTGATAGCGGAACTGCTCCCTTGGCGTAGATGATCTCCTCGCGCTTATAGGCCTCGATCCTGCTCAGAAAGTCCGACATTGGCTATCCCGTCGTCAAGCGTTTGACACTTCGATCAGACGCTTCAGTCGGGCCGCTGCGGCGCCCGTATCGAGTGATTGCTCTCCAAGGGCGACGCCCTCCTTTAGGGTCTTGACGTGGCCGGCGACCACCAGCCCTGCTGCGGCGTTGAAAATCGCGATGTCCCGATACGGGCCTCGTATGCCTTCCAGCACGCGTTGTAGCGCCACTGCGCCAGCGTCGGCATCGCCGCCCTTTAGACTTTCTCCGCCACAACGAGTGAGGCCTGCTTCCTCCGGCGTCACCTCGAATGTGCGGATACTGCCCTCGCTAAGTGCGGCGACTAGAGTAGGACCGGTAAGTGTGAGCTCGTCGAGCCCATCCAAACCATGCACGACCCAGGCCGACTCAGCGCCAAGAGTCTTCAGCACTTCCGCGAAAGGCTGCACCCACCGTCGCGAAAAAACCCCCACAAGCTGCCGCGTGATCCCTGCCGGATTGGCTAGCGGGCCCAGCATATTGAAGATGGTACGAGTCGCAAGCTCGGTCCGTGTCGAGCGGACGTGCTTCATCACGGGATGATGGATGGGCGAATACATAAATCCAATTCCAGCTTCGCGCACACAGCGGCCAACGCGATCAGGATCCAGATCAAGCCTCACGCCGAGCGAGGCGAGGACGTCGGCGGAGCCTGAGCGCGATGAGGCCGCTCCGTTGCAATGTTTTGCAACTGGAACGCCAGCGCCTGCGACAATGAAAGCGGCACATGTGGACACGTTCACGGTGCCAGAACCATCCCCTCCGGTGCCGACAATGTCGATTGCCTCGGCGGGCGCGCTCACCCGGAGCATCTTGCTGCGCATGGCCGAAACCGCTCCCGTGATCTCTTCGACGGTTTCGCCCCGCACCCGCAGCGCCATCAGGAGCCCGCCAAGCTGTGAAGGCGTGGCCTCGCCAGACATGATTATTTGGAATGCTGATGCTGCTTCTTCGTGGGTCAATCCGGCGCCGGTGGCGACTTTCCCAATGCTAGACTTGAGGGAGTCCATGGTGAGTGCGAGCCCAATCTTGGTTGCTGCTGGTCGCGGAAGTAGCTGGGTGATCTGGTAGTCGGGTGGACGAAGCGTGTCGTCGGCCCTTCATCTCGCGACAAAAAGTCGAACCTCCCTCAGGAACTCACGACAAATACATCTATTCGCCGTGTTCCAGGCCATCGCAGCCGCAGGGAAAGACGGTGCCTTCGGCTGCGGCCGTTTCGTTCTTGCGCGGCGTACCGTCTGCCCGTGGCCCATGACAGTGTCCTGCCGCTCGCGTCATAAGTTAGAAGTCGATGCACACGGGGCCTTCCTCTATGCTGCTCTTTATAGGCCCAATCGCGCTAGTACCGTCGGGGCCAAATAGATCGAGGTTGGCGCCACGATCAGCGTACAGGCTACAACCTGACGCAACGTGCGTTTCAAGCCCTGCGACGGCGTTCTAGCGGCTTATTCTGGCGGACGGTCGTCCACGCTCGCAAAGCGACAATCATCTGCCGACGCCAACCATGGACATGTAGAAGGATCACGCGAATTGGCAGTCAAATTCGACGTAGTAGGCATTGGCGTCGCGTTTGAGGTGACGCGAATAAGCTGTATCGGGCCGCGGAAATTCCACCGTCGCACTCACTTATCACTAGAGCGCAGTGCAGCTCTCCTAATGACGATCCAGGTCTGAAGGCAAGAGCAATCAGCGCTACGGCTGCAGGCCAACGTCAATCGGGGCAGCAAGCTCCCTGACGGGCGGGAGGGAACTTAACTCCGCCAAAGACGTGTCCATATCGTCTCAGTGCGAGCGATTGTCAGGCCAGCTTTCTCGAGAGCATCCAAGATGTTCTCCGCAGCCACCCGCGGACTGCCCTGATGTTCTTTGTTGAGGTCATCCGATAACGCGCCGGCGATGAGCGCAACCGCTTTGTTGCGCCGCGGGCAGTCGTAATCGGCATACTCGCCGCAAGCACTACACGCCCTCACCGGTCGGCCAGTCCAGGGATCGTGCAAGGCGCTCTGGTACCATTTATTCGAGTGACATTTTGGGCACAGCATAGACGCAGATTCCTTGACTATTGAGCTTCGCGCGATGTCATAGTCGGCTGCACGACTTCTTTGGGCTCTACGTCGGCATCAGGGTCGGGCACAAGCCAGCCTGCACGCGCCAGAGACGAGCAACATGATCGAGGCGTACGCCGTAGAAACCCGACATATGGGAGGAACCGTTTCAAACTGGGCCGCGCGAAGCCGACTCAAGTCGAGGTTTGTGGCTGATTAAGCCTGGGGAGTGTTCGCTCTGCCGTCGAGCCGGGCGCAACGCCATACCTAATCCCTTAAAGTGCGCCCAGACCCAAGTCTTGCGGATTATACGCCGACGGTGTGTGTGGAGCTCTCCGTCGCAGGGCCTCCTTCGTGAGTGGGAGCGAGCACGGCGCTTTGGCCGCGCGTCTGGGAATGCGAATGGCACGCCGGCTCTGGTGTAGCGGAGGAACATCGTGTCTTGCCTTCATCTGATCTCGATCTCCGGTGCCGCCACTACATTCTGAAGACGCCGTAATGGGGCGCCGCGATGGGCGCATTGAGCGAGGCGCTAAGAACGATAGCAAGGGCGGTCCTGGTGTCCACCGGATCAAGAATTCCGTCGTCCCATATTTCGGATGTCGCATAGTAGGCGTTCGACCGCTCCCGATACTCTTCCACAATGGGCTGACGAATGGCCGTCAGCTCCTCTTCCGAAAGTCGCCTACCCCGGCACGCCAATTGCTTTGCCTTGACATGTGTGAGCACGCCCACCGCTTGTTCGGCGCCCATTGCTGAGATCTGAGAGTTCGGCCAGGAAAACAAAAAGCGTGGGTCAAATGCCCGTCCTGCCATAGCGTAGGTGCCGGCTCCATGGGAGCTGCTGCAAATGAGCGTGAATTTGGGCACAGACGCTCCAGCCACCGCCATGATCAACTTAGCGCCATCCTTGGTTATGCCTCGCCTTTCGTAGTCTCGGCCAACCATGAAACCGGTGGTATTCTGCAGGAAGAGAAGGGGTGTTCGGTTCTTGTCGCACAACTGAATGAAATGAGCACCTTTCAGTGCGCTTTCGCTTAGGAGCACACCATTGTTCGCCAGGACACCGATTTGATAGCCGTGGAGCTGTCCAAAGCCGCACACCAGAGTCTCGCCGTAGCAAGGCTGATATTCGTGGAAGCGACTGCCATCGACCAGACGGGCAATGACCTCTCGCATCTCGAGCTGCGCGCGTGGATCCCTTGGAAGGATACCATACAGTTCTGACACGTCGTAGGCCGGCGGCTCCGGGGCGGCCCGGTTGATCAGGGTCTTCGCGGGCTGATGGAAGCGAGCGATGAGGTCACGAGCGATCGCAATCGCATGTGCCTCGGACCTGGCGAGATAGTCGCACGTCCCCGATACGCTGGTGTGCACGCGGCCGCCACCAAGCTCTTCGGCAGTAACTACCGCGCCGGTGGCAGCCTTGACAACCGGGGGGCCGCCGAGAAAAATCGCTCCCGTGCCCTCGACGATAATGTTGTAGTCACTGAGTGCCGGAACGTAGGCGCCCCCCGCGGTGCAATGACCCATTGCGATAGCGACCTGCGGCACTCCCATCTTCGAGAGTATGGACTGGTTCCGAAAGATTCGTCCAGCATGGTATTTATCCGCAAAAAACTCGGCTTGCATCGGTAGGAAACCGCCAGCGCAATCACACAAATGAATCACAGGCAGGTGATTCTCGATCGCTATGTCCAAAGCTCGCACGATCTTCTTGACCGAATGCGGATACCAGGCCCCCCCTTTCACGCTGGGATCATCCGCGTGAACGATAACCTCGCGACCAGCAACGATTCCTAGGCCAACGACTTGGGCCGCACTCGGCACCTCACCGTCGTACGCCCTGTTGCCAGCCAGCGTCGAGAGCTCCAGGAACGGCGTATCAGGATCGAGTAATGCCTCGATCCGATCACGAACGAACATCTTGTTCTGTTGCTGCAGCCGCTCGATTTCTCGCGCTGGCCGGTCGAAGCGGATGGCATGCTGGAGCGCCTTCAACTCGGTGGCAAGCCGCTTATTGTGAAGTTCGTTGGCGCGAAACCCTTCCGATCTCGGGTCTACCAGAGAGGCGATCCGCTGCATTCTAAATTCCTTCCTCTACAAGGCTAACAAGTACAGCGTCACGCTCGAAGCTTTCGCCTTCTTTGAAATGAATGCGGCTGACGACGCCATGCTTTGGAGCGCGTATGATGGTTTCCAACTTCATGCTCTCGATAGTCATCAAGGCTGCGCCGCCGGCCACGGACTGTCCCGGCACAATGTTGATGGTTAACACCATCCCAGGAATTGGCGCACGGGCCATCAGCTGATTTGTTTCCTGGCTAGCCGAAGCAGGGGCCCGCATGGGATCGCGATAACGCAAACTGCGCGCCAGGCCCCGCATATGCAAATGGACAGTCTCACCATCAACAACGAATCTAACTGGCTCGGACTCACCTGCTATAGTGAGGGTACCGCGACGCTCAGTTTGGCGGGAGAACCTCAGTGAGGCAATCACCTCATTCTCCAAGCGAAGGCGATATCCGTCTTCGTGGCGTACAAGCCATACCGGATATTCTACGCCATTGACTTCAAAGCAGTGTTTCACCTCAATTTCTCCAGCTTCCTAGCGCCGCGTGAAGCTTGGGTACAGCATCCGCGGAGTCTCGGACCTGTCTTGTCAGCAGAGCGGCTGCTGCCAAGAAGGGCGGCAGTGCGCCCCCCGAGCCACTCTCTGCAAGCAACGGATTCGCGTCGAGATATCCCGTATGAACTTGGCCGCGTAGAAATCCCTCATCCGCGAGGATGCGCGCCAGGGAGCTCGCGTTTGTTTCACAGCCGAGAAGTACCAATTCCCGGATAGCGCGACCTGCCTTCTGCACAGCTTCCAAGCGTGTGGGCGAATGCACGATAATCTTCGCGAGCAAGGGATCGAATGCGGTCGTAATTCTCTGACCTTCCGAGATGCCACTGTCGATCCGTATGTCGTCGCCCTCCGGATACTCGAGCATAAGTATCTTGCCGGTTGTGGGTGCGTACCCTCGTTCCGGCGCTTCTGCACACAACCGGACTTCGACCGCATGACCACTTTGCAAGATGTCGGATTGCGAAAATCCGAGTTTACAGCCGGCGGCGGCATAGATTTGTTCGGCAACAAGATCGATGCCGGTGATCATCTCGGTCACTGGATGCTCGACCTGTAAGCGCGTGTTCATCTCAAGAAAATAGAACTCTGTTCCGTCAAAAATGAACTCAACAGTTCCGGCATTATGATAGTTGGCTGCACGCGTGATTCCGACGGCGGCGTCGCATAATCGTTGACGCATATCGGAGGTTAACGCTGGCGAGGGCGTTTCCTCGATGATCTTTTGGAATCGTCGTTGGACCGAGCACTCCCGCTCGAAAAGATGCAAAACGTGTCCGAACGTGTCGCCGAGCACCTGAACTTCGAGATGCCGCGGATGTTCGATGTATCGTTCGACATAAAGCCGACTGCATCCGAAGTATCGCTGAGCCTCACTGCGAGCTTGCGCAATCGCGTCCTCCAGCGATCCGAGATCGCGCACAATCCGCATTCCCTTACCACCGCCGCCCGCCGAAGGTTTGACGAGCAAAGGGGCCCCGACTGCTCGCGCGCGAGATAAGAATGTCCCTGGATCGTCTTCTTCAACTGCGCAAGGTGCGACCGGAAATCCGTTCCGCTGGACGAAGTCGCGAGCGCGAATTTTATCGCCCATGAGTTCTATGCTTTCGGGAGCCGGACCGATGAAGGTGATGCCAGCCTTTATAACCGCGCGGGCGCACTCGACATTCTCTGATAGAAAGCCATAGCCAGGGTGAAGGGCGCCGGCCCGCGCTTTGTGAGTAGCAGCGATGATCTGGGCGATATCGAGATATGCCGCAATGGGTGTACGCCCGCTGATTGGTATAGCGGCGTCGGCCATCGAGACCGCGGGAGTGTCCGCATCGATCTCGTGGTACACGATTGCAGAGCGAAGCCCGAGCTTGCGTAGGGTCTTGATGATACGTACAGCAATCTCACCTCTATTAGCGATCAAAACTGTATCAAAGGGCAATTGCTTCATTTTCCACATCTTCGTCAAAAGCCAAGCCGACTTAGCCCTCGTTTAACGGCGCTGTCGTCAGGTGCGACGGCGGCCTGCCCATGGGGTGCCGGCTTGGAAGAGTTGAATTGCTTCGGAGCCTGCGGGCCGAGGGACTCGGGGAGTTCCGATGGTCGAATTCGAGCTGCAAAAGGTCGTAACGCGCAGCTCTCTCAAGCCGCAGGTCGCCATTGATGCTTGATTACAGACGGCCCGGCCTGCTTACTTATGGAACTGTTGATCAACTGCGCGCGCTCCTGTTCGTTGGCATGGTCATCGGCCTCCTTGGCGATCAGCACGATGATCGCGGAAGGATGGTCTCCTCTCGCTTCTTCGCTGAAACCGAGCGCCACATGCGCAAGCTCCTTCTCGTTGGAGCCAAAGATCCGACAAGCGCGGCGTGAAATCTCACCGGTAGGCGCTGCAGGCGAAGAGCCGCGTCCGTCCGCTGGCTGATGTATTTGACGAAAGTCTCTAATCCCCAGCGCATCAAGCCAGGAAACCGGTGGGCATTGAAGGTGCGACGGACCTTTCGTGGAAGTTCTCCGGGACAGGCTGGGGCGGAAAGTGCGCAAAAGATAGTGAGACATTCGCGATTCTCATTAGCCGAAAGCCGTTGGGTGGCCAGACACGGTCGCGCCTGCGTTAAGATCCTACAATCTGACGCCACGTGCGGTTCAAGCGTTATGTCGAGATCGGTACATTCCACCAACGACAGGGTGGATAGAACGACAGAAAGCGTCATCGGTGGCCGCTGAGTGGCCCAAGTCGAGCGGTGCGGAGATCTGAAGAAGCGTGTTCGCTGCGCTTGAATGCTTTGCGCGGCTCACCGAATACCAAGCTATCATCGAAAGTGATCGACAGACGGCGACAAATGGGCAATGTGGAGCGCGGCCTACGGGCTCTTACACAGGACACGTGTCGCATTGTCTTCTTCCATTAGATGCTGTTCGTCTGCATGAACGTGAAGGCAATGTTCTGCGACGGCCAACACTGGCGGCGTCGTGCTGAAGCGGTCCTGCGGTCACGAGGTTTCGGGGCTCTGCAGGTGTGCGGTCGACAATCAAGCTCCTTGGTGCCAGTGTGTCATCCACGTCTCCTCTTTGGAAGGCAAGACACGGGACTTTGCAACACTGTTAGCCAGCCGTGACGAAATCAAGCCAAGCTGTCGTCGAGCAATGCTCCGCGGTTTACACGACAGACCGATCGCTCACGTGTAAGAGCTTGTTGTGCTGGCCGCGGCGATCTTCCGAAAAGGATGATGCCGCCCGTCATGAATTCTTGAACAGCCGATTGATCCACCTTTCGTCTTCCTGCCTATGGCACGGGTGCCGCAAGCCGATCTTGACTGTACGACCGATGGACTCGTTACATCCATTGCCGGTTGTCAACGCCGGCGACGTGCATCGGATACGATGCGTACAAATGGGCGAGAAGGGTCGTTGTGATCCCTTGATTCCGATCCTGTTGCGATTTCCGTTGCGGTGGAGCGAATGCAGCTATACCCAGTGCGCGAGCGTTTTTTATCAAGGAGCGATACAAAATTGGCGATGGGGACTGTGAAGTGGTTCAATGCAATCAAAGGCTATGGATTCATCAAGCCAGATGAAGGCGGTTCTAACGTGTTCGTGCACATATCTGCGGTCAAGAAAGCGGGGCTGAGCGAACTGCCAGAGGGAGGCAAGATCAGCTACGAACTAGGGACCGGGCGCCCTGGCAAAACATCGGCAGAAAACCTGCGCATTGGTTAAGCTCTGCTGTCGTGAGCCTCGATGCCCCGAACGTTGCGCCTGCACTACCATGGCAAGTCGTCGCGAAGGTATGAAAAGCTAAAGCCAGCCTGCAGGGCCGCGTGCTTAGCGCCTGACACCTTGCGCGGGACGAGGCATAAACAAGCCAGGCGCATGAGACATCCGCTCATTTGGTTCATCCGGACGGCTGGCCAGGATCTTGAAGACCCCTACCTGGAACTTCACGCCGCGCTGAGGAGCAATCAGCGTCAGATGTGGCCGCAGGGGACAGCGACATCGTGCCAGACCTGCCTGATCGCTCAAGTGTCGCGCGCAGCCTGTGCTGCCCCGCTGAAACATCTTTCATTCAAGCGCACCGATAAGAAGACGGTAGCGATGGAAAAGCGCGATTAGGAGGCGTGCAGCCAAGGCCGAAGTCGCTCATCTAAAAGCCTAGAAGGAACGAGAGCGAGGGTCGCTCGCGCGAATGCCGAACCAGACTCCAAGAGGGCCCCTCGGAGCGGGATCGGCCAGTTTTCCCCACCAGCGGCGTTGCGCCGACCAGGGACGACGACAGCGTTCGTGTTAACGAAGCAGTCGCAATGAGGTTGGCATGCAGGATGGCCTTCAAAGTCGTCGTGCCGACGGCTGTTCGTCCGCACACTCCCGCCACACGTCGGGTTTGCTTCCGGATGCGCGATCACCATGATCGCCAAGGCCGCTCTCGATCGCGTTGGAATCGAAGGTTGCGCCCACCGCGGCGCCCATATCTTCCGCCAGCCTCGCTACAGAGCTTCTCCGATCTGGGGCGACCTTGTCGGAAATCGGACAGTTGCTGCGGCACGAGAACCACGACACCACCCGGATTTACGCGAGGTCGACATCGATGCGCTGAGAACATTGAGCCTGCCCGGGCCGGGAGGCGTGCAATGACCGATCTGCGCTCCGCACTCTATAAGTACCTGAGCATGCGCAAGGGGTTGGGATACAAGTACGAGCACCAGACCCGTCGGCTCGCCGACTTCGTCGCCTTCATAGAGAAGCGCAAAGCCAGCATCATCACGACGAAGCTGGCAATGGAATGGGCAACGCTGCCGCCCGATCGTCATGCATCCTGGTCGTTGCGATTGAGCGACGTGCGCGGGTTCGCGCGCCATGTCGCCAACTTCGATCCGAGAACGGAGGTGCCGCCCGTCGGCATGCTGCCTGGATGGAAGCACGCCAAGCCCTATGTCTACAGCGACGCGGAGATCGATGCGTTGCTGATGGCGGCGCTGGCTCTGCCGCCAGCGGACGGGCTGCGCCGATGGACCTACCATACCCTGTTCGGACTGATCGCGGTGACAGCATGCGCATATGAGCGTGATGACGTCGACCTCGACGCCGGCGTGCTGACGGTCCGGCTGACCAAGTTCGGCAAGTCGCGGCTCGTGCCATTGCATCCGACGACGAGAACCGCGCTGCGCGACTACGCCGATCGGCGCGATGCGCTGCTCGGATCACGCTGCGGCTCGACCTTCTTCGTTGCCGAACAGGGAGGCCGCTTGCTGCACCAGTACGTTCATCGCGTCTTCTGGCGATTGTCTAGGGAGATCGGGCTGCGGCACCCAGGTGATCGTAGCGGGCCACGCGTGCACGACTTCCGTCATAGTTCCGGCACCCCGATTATTCCGGCAACTGGCGGCGAGCTGCTGCAGCTTCCGGGGGATTACGCGAGCGTGGGCGCATCGTTGGCGGAATAATCAGAGTGCTTGCAGGAATGCCAGGACGCGATCGCTCGGTCGATAGCGGGATGCGGGAACTCGTGTTGCTGTAGTCATTGCCAATGCCTGTTCCTTCAGCTGCATGTCGGCGTGCAGGTAAATGGATGTCGTCTCGACATTCTCATGCCCCAGCCAGAGCGCGATCACGGAGCGATCGACGCCGTGGTGAAGAAGGTTCATCGCAAGCGAATGCCTCAAGGAATGGAACGTTACGCGTTTTTTGGTTAACGTCGGGCACTGACGACGCGCAACGGCGAGATGTTTGTTGAGCAAGTACTCCAGGCCGTCGGAGCCTAACGCTCGTCCTCGCGTAGTGGGAAAGACCGGATCAGACGGCCGCCCCTGGCGTTCTCGCAACCACGCGCGCAAAACCGTAACGGTCTCTCTGCGAAGCGGAGTACATCTTGTCTTCCGTCCTTTACCCAAGCACTGCACGTGCGCGCCCGTACCCAGCACGATGTTCTCGCAGCGCAAGCCGATCACTTCCGATGCGCGTAAGCCGGTCTGCACAGCGAGCAGCAACAGGGCTCGATCGCGTCGTCCGCTCCAAGTGTTGAGGTTCGGCGCGGCGAGCAGAACGTCAATTTCGACCGCGGTGAGAAAGCATATAGGTCGTCGCGCGTAGCGTTTGCTGGGTATGGCAAGCACACGCTGCGCCAAGGCGCTGTACTCGGGCGCATGCAATGCGACGTAGCGAAAGAACGAATGAATTGCGGCCAAACGTACATTGCGACTACGGGCGCTGTTGTCGCGTTTTCTCTCAAGATGATCGAGGAACGTGCCGAGGAATGCCGTGTCCAGGTCCGGCAAAACCAACTGCGAAGGGGTTTTGCGGAGCCGTGGCTGTGCATACTGCATCAGCAAGCGAAAGGTGTCGCGGTAGCTTGCGATCGTATGGGGACTTGCCTGCCGCTGTCGCATCAGGCGGTCCATGAAGAATGACTCCAACAGAGCGGGGAACTGGCTGGCACCCTTCATGGACGGGCCCTCCGCTCGGATCGCTCCACTCGTCTTAGCGCGTGGCGCAACAACTGCGGGGTTGCCGTCAAGTACCACTGGGTGTCCGTGATATGTGCGTGCCCCAAGTAGGTGGCGAGCGTGGGCAGACGGCGCTCGACATCGATCCCGCCGCGATACCATTTGAGAAGCGTATTGATGGCCAGCCGGTGACGGAATCCATGCAGACGAGGTCCGTGCGAGTCGCCGGGAGCGCGCAGGCCGATCTCATGGGAGACTTTAACGAACGTCCATCGCAGCATGTCATACGTCACGCGGGTTCCGCGGTCGGAGAGGAAGAAGTGGGGACTGGCGGGCGTGCGGCACAAATGATCCCGAAGCTTCGCGTAGCGCTCCAACGCCCGCCGCGTGGACAAATGCACCGGCACGATTCTCGTCTTGCCAAACTTACTATCCCGGATCGTCAGCACGCCGTTAGCGAGGTCCACGTCCTCACGACGAAGACACAATGCCTCGTTGGCTCGCAGACCGGTGGCAACATACAGCCCGAATAGCGTGGCATAGGTGTGCGGTCGCAGGCCGATCGTGGACGGCAACCGCCGAGCCGCCTTCAATAGACGGATGATCTGCTCGTCGCTATAGATATAGGGCGCGACCCGACGGTACCGATGGGGAAGCAAGTCGGGAGGCGGCACCATGGTGCGCGGATCGTTGGCGTAGCAGTACCGGGCGAAACGGCGCACCATCCCCAAACGGTTGGCCCACTGAGAAGGCTGTGCATGGGCCGGCTGGGTTGCCCACTTCAAAGCCAGTTCAGTCGTGATGTAATCGGCGTGCACGTGTTCGGAAAAGTCGACAAATCGCCGCAACAGACGTCCTGTCAGAATGAGCTTGTGTCCCAAGGCGCGACGGGCGCCGAGATAATCATCGAGCGCGGTTCGCAACGAGCTCATGACGCACCTCCCATCCAGGGAAGGGCAATGCCGCGCAGCGCCTTGACATCGACCTTGGCGTAGATTTGCGTGGTCGTCGGCTGCTTGTGACGGAGGAGTTGACCGATCTCGCCCAAGGATGCGCCTCTGCCCAACATCGTGGTCGCCAGGGAATGCCTCAACAAGTGCGCCCCTTTGAAATCCGAGTCTAATCCCGCGCGCTCGAGGGCGCGGCGAACCACGCAGCAAATAGCGGTGAGGCGAAGGCCGCGCAGCGGAGCTTTCAATCGGATAAAGACATTACGCGACGAACACGCGGGACGGACGTGACGCAGATAGTGAACCAGGGCCGTCCCGACATCTCTGGGCAATGGCAATCGTTCCAACCGCTGACCCTTGCCGCGCACAATCATCTCGCCGTTCTCCCAGTCCAGGTCGTCCAAGGTCATCGCCAGGACTTCTCCGCCGCGCAAGCCCAGTCGAGCCAACAGCAGCAAGATGGCGTAGTCACGTTGGCCGGACGGCGTGTTGCGATCACAGCTGCGGAGCAGTCGCTCGACCTGTTCCGGCGGTAGCGACTTGGGGATGTGAGACAATCGCCAGTGAGCGACCCCGGGCAGCGCGGCGGCCAAGTCAATCTTTATAGCCCCACGCTGGAGCAGGAAACGCAGAAACGAGCGCAGCGCCGTGACTGTTGTCCGGGCATGAACGCGACTGACGCGCCGTCCTTGACGAAGAATGAAGCGAGTCAGGTCCCCTGAGCGCAGGTCCTCAAGGCGCAGCGCCTGGGTCCCGAAGCGCTCGGTCAGAAGTTTCCTCACGATCGGCAGATAGCAAACCACCGTCGCGCGTGCTAGGCCGCGCTCCGAACTCAGGAATCTGTCGTAGTCTCGAATAATCCGATCGAGAGCGGTTCGGTCCATCTTTTGTGATAACGAAGAGATGACTCCGAGGCGGCGTAAAAACTCCAGCAACTGATGGCCGGTAAACACATCGCCGCGCCGCAGCGAGTGGCGATGGTAGGCGTGAAACTGCTTGAGCCTCTCCTCATCAAATCTTGCCAGCGGCAGTCCACGTCGTGCGAGCCAGCGGCTGAGATCCGCCACCAGAGTCCGCTTCACCTTTACTGTCCGCGAGGTGTAACCCTCGCAAACCAGGAACTCCGCGAATCTGTCGATGTAACAAGCTAGCGGCCCGCCGCAGACACGTTGATCTGATGTGTTTGCAGCACCGTTGTGAGTAATCGTCATCGTCCGTCTCCTCAAAACTGGGGGAACGATCCCCAAATGGGAGACTGCTCTGATTATTCCGCCAACGATGCGCCCACGCTCGCGTGATCCCCCGGAAAATGCAGCAGCTCGCCGCCAGTTGCCGGAATAATCGGGGTGCCGGAACTATGACGGTAATTCCGCCAGCGGAATTACCGTCATCGCTTCGCCATCCGGACGCTGCTCGACTGGTATCGCGAAGGCAAGGACGTCGAGCAGCAACTCCCAGCTCTCTCCACTTACCTCGGCCACGCCTGCGTCCGCGATACCTACTGGTATCTCTCGGCCTGTCCCGAGTTGATGGAAGAAGCGGCGCGGCGTCTCGATCGGCGATGGGAGGTGACGCCATGAAGCCCGCCCGCAACGTCGCCACGTTGATCGAGCGCTTCTTCACCGATCACCTCATGCGCCAGCGCAATGTTAGCGCCCACACGATCGGCTCCTACAGGGACACGTTCCGGCTGCTGTTCATGTTCGCACAGGAGCGGCTGCGGAAGTCCCCATCGGCCCTGACGCTCGCCGATCTGGATGCAACGTTCATCGGCGCGTTCCTCACCGATCTCGAGGTAAGCGCGGCGCCAGCGCGAAGACGCCTAACCTGCGTCTGACGGCCATCAGATCCTTCTTCAGGTTCGTGTCCTTCGAGGAACCGGCACACAGTGCGCTGATCCAGCACGTGCTTGCCATACCGAGCAAACGCCACAACAAGCGACAGGTGCACTTCCTGAGGCGCCCCGAGATCGAGGCGGTTCTCGCCGTGCCCGATCGAACGACGTGGCTTGGTCGCCGCGATCACACCTTGCTGCGGTCGCGGCTCAGACGGGCTTGCGCCTCTCGGAGCTGGCCTTGACCGGGATGCCGTCCACCTCGGGTCTGGTGCACACGTACGATGCGTCGGTAAAGGGCGGAAGGAGCGAACCACTCCGCTGACCACACTGGCTCGGTGTGCGCTCCAGGCATGGCTCAAGGAACCGTTGCGGAAAGGGAGCAACGGCGTTGTTCCCCAACGTGCACGGGGGCCGGCTCAGTGCCGACAGCGTCCAGTCCCTGCTGGGAAAGCATGTTCGTGTCGCTCGCAAGAGTTGCCCGTCTTTGAAGGCCAAGAGCGTGTCACCGCACGTGCTGAGGCACAGCGCTGCGAACAGGCCGGCGTCGACTGTCCGTGATCGCGCTGTGGCTCGGTCATGAATCGGTCGAGACGACGCAGACGTACCTGCACGCCCACCTCGCCCTGAAGGAAGCTGCCCTGGCGAAGCTCAAGCCGTACGAGCGCGGCAAGCCAGCCCGCTTCCAGCCGAACGACCGCCTGCTCGCCTTCCTCGAGGCGTTCTGAACGACCAGACTATGCCGAATGGAATGGGGCTGCCCAGCACGCGATCGAGGGTGCCAGCGTGACAACGGCGTGCCACACCAAATCCGTTCGGCATAGTTCGGCGGGCGGCATAAACCGCCAAGCTCAACGACATCGATCCACAGGCTTGGCTCGCCGACGTGCTGGCCCGCCTGCCGGATCATCCTGCCAAGCGCATTCACGAAGTCATGCCCTGGAATTGGCGACCTCAGAACGTCGCTCACGCCGCATAAGCGCGGTCAGCCACCCGCTCAAGACGACCTGACCAGGGGCCGTCACCGGACGCGTACCGCTGATCTCAAGTTCGGCCGAGTTTATGAAGGCGCACCGGAGAGCGCGGCGCCGAACTGCGCGCTCTCGCCGGCTCGCCCTATCGTTTCAGCGAATTTAGTTTTCCGTTTGATTTGCCGTCAGCTTACGGACAGCCAAGCTGCTTATCTGCGGAGTCAGGTCTAATGACCTGAACACAATGCAACAGCCATAGGAGTGTGGTCGTCATGGACGGTCGAATTAACAATTGGTCGGATGTTCCATCCGATGATGAGTATCGTTACGCAAGCTCCTCGGAGCACAGGAATGCCGACGATTTCGCGGACGCGCTCGGTAGAATGGGATTGCAGGATTCGGGTGCCAGCTCATCCTCGCAGCCGAGTTATTACCTCACTTCAAGACCTCCCGTTATTGAGATCAACCAAGCCCAATTCCGGGAACGGGTGAGGAGCTTTCATGGTGACGAAATCAATCATATCGCCAACAATCCGCAGGAATACTCAGAATTTGTGTCCGAAAGAGCTAGGCGCACCGCGGATGTCGCTACAAATTTCGGGATCCGAAGGGATTCTGATGCCGCCCGATATTACAGCTACCAACTAGGGAATAGGAGCGTCGGCCTCCAAAGAACGGAAGCCGGATTTCCTATGGCGACTGAGTTCACCAGCCAAGGGTGGCGAGAGCAGTTCCCCGGACGAACTCACGTCACATCAATCGTGGATTTTCAAGTTGCTCATCCGCTCGTCGGCAACGCCGGCGATATTCTGCTCGAGCACCAACTACGGCGAGACGGCGAACGGCCGCTGGTGAACTGGCGTCCTGCTAATGACGAAGCGAGAGCCCGTGCAGAACAAATGGGCTTCGTTGATGTAGATGGCAATGATATGGTACTTGATCCCACCCAGTCCAGACAGTGGAGATATAGGGATGGTGAATGGCAGCGCGCAACCAATTCTCCGGCGTATCTCTCCAAAGTCAAAACGCGGAGCGATGATGAACCTTCATCAGACTCCGACTCGGATGGAGACTTTATGTGACCTGAGATCTCCACCAATCCATTGAGGTGGAGCAGGAGCGCAGACCAACCGACACCTGCGGCTTACGATCGAGCCCTGGACGGAATGAAGCCGAAGCTAACTCGGCTCAATCCGTGAGGTGCACTGTACTGATCGCACCGCGGCGGTTTACGAGAGTTGGTGCCTATAATAGTACAAAAGAAAACCCCAGGTTCCAGCCGGGGTTTTCGACTGCCGCCCGGGCGGGAGGAGCGGATTGCCTATGGCAGGCGCGAGCGTCATTGTGTCCTCGCCATCAAAATGGCTCGGGATCTTTCCGGGTTCACTGGGTGAGGAGGGCTTCGTTGGCCGTTTTCTTCGTAGGCGGTAATCTCGAGGAGTGTCGGGCCAACTCATCGAGCAACGAGACCATCCAGCCGGGCTCGCCGGCAGCGGACGCATGGCAAAGATCAAAAAAGGAGCAGATGCCAGCACGCCCACCTCATTCTGCTTTAGTGTCCTGAACCAGAAATTCGCGACATTGCGATGCCTAGGCTTGAGTATTGTATCGGCAGAAGCGTTCGACTGAAGCGAGGATGTCGTCGGGGGACTTGGTCCATTTGAGCGGGCTTGGCCGCTTAAACCCTACGTACCGGTTGGCATCCGACAAAAGGAGGCCGCTCTGCCGGCTTGCGCCGGTCAGATCGCTTTGGCGGGTGCTAGAACGTGGTCGTTGTTCGAACGCCACAAAGGAGGGACCGTTCCGTGTTGAACACGGGCGAGCCTTCCGCATCCGCGCCGTGAACCTGGAAAACGTGCTTGGCCAAATCTAACCCGATGGTGCTAACCTTCTTCGAGAAACTGCCACTATGCCTGGTGGGGATGGAAGCCTGCGGTAGCGCCCACTATTGGGCGCGCGAGATCGCAGCTCTCGGTCATGAGGTGCGGCTCATTCCGCCGGCTTATGTCAAACCCTTCGTAAAGCGAGGCAAAACGGATGCGGCGGACGCAGAGGCCATCAGCGAGGCGGTGACCCGCAAGACCATGCGCTTCGTCCCGATCAAGACGGCCGAGCAACAGGCTGCCGCGATGGTGCTGAAGACCCGCGCCCCTTCTAGTGCGGCAGCGAACGCAGGCGGTCAACGCGTTGCGCGCGCATCTGGCCGAATTGGGCATTATCGCCACCGCTGGCCTGGCAAAGGTTGAGGCGCTGGTCGCAATCGTGCGGGATGGAGACAGATGCCTGCCTGCCCGTAGCAGCGCGCTTCGCGCTGAGGGCTATTGCCGACGAGATTGAAGCTTCAGCCGACCAAATCGAGAGACTCGAGCGCGCGATTGTTGGGGAGACCAAGCACGACGAGGGACATGCGTCCGTTGACCACGATACCTGGCGTCGGCGCCATCACGGCGGCGACCATCGGCCTCATTCAAGCGGAGGCAAAGAGCGACTGGGAGGAATATCGAAGATGGGAAATCCGGAACTCCGCTCTCTGCTCGTTGTCGGGGCGACGGCCGTCTTGCGGGTTGTCCGAAACGACGCTCGGGCGCGGCCTTGGCTGAAGGCACTTCTCGCCAGACGGGTTCAAGGTTGCCGCGGTCGCGCAGGCCAACAAGACGGCGCGGATCATCTGGGCGCTTATGAACAAGGGCGGGACGTACCGACGTCCCGACCCGCCGACTCCCGCGGCCGCCGTCTCACGGACGCAGTGAAACCCTTGAGGGAAGCGTGCAAGATCGCGTTTCCACTTGGTGGAATGACTGTCAGCGGCCTGCGGCGGGAGGCTAGTTGCGGACACCTTGCGATCATCAGAATAGCCAACAAGGATTTCAGTCCCCTCCGCAGTATCCAAGATATGGGGAATTCATGCCGCGTCGTGGCCGGGGATCTTACCTTTACTGGCGAAGCGAGCGCCGCAAGGGCGCAAAAGTCATTGCCCGAGCAACCTGGATCATCATTGATGGCAGCAAGCACATTGCCACGGGATGCTTTGCTGGTCAAAGGCACAAGAATGCATCACGCAAAAATATAAGCCGGTTCGCCGCCAGCGGCTGATCGAGCATATCGATGTCGCTGACGTGCTGACCGTCTAACACGACGATACCCGAGAGCGTCAATCCAACAAGTCGAAATTGGGCGAGCGGATACAGCGCCTTGCAAGCTGGTGGGGTGGGAAGGTGCTTGCCGATGTGAAGGCGAAGCTTGTCGATCTTACGCAGCCTGGCGCGGCAGCGACGGAGGCGCACGCCGCGACCTTGAAGACTTACGAGCCGCGGTCAATCACCATGAGAAGGAGGGTTATCATCGCGGCCGGGTCCGAGTCGTTCTACCCGAAAAGGGTCTTCCCCGCGAACGATGGCTTACCCGCGCCGAAGCGGCAAAGCTTCTGTGGTCGTGTTGCGTTATCGAGAAACACAGACGGTCCACATCGGCAAGTCTAAGGGCGCGAAGGTCGAAACCGACAAACGGCCACTGCGCCACGTTGCAAGGTTATTCTGATCGGCCTTTATACCGGCACTCGCGCAGGGGCGATCGCTAGTGCTTCACCATACCGCGAGCCGGAAAAATCTTTCGTCGATCTAGATTCGGGAATCTTCTTCCGGCTGGCGATTAGAAAGCGCGCGACAACGAAACGGCAGACGCCTGTTCCAATTCCAAAGTGCCTACTGACGCACTTGCGGCGGTGGTCGCGCCTTTGGGATCGCGAAGAGCCATTTCGTGGAATGGAACGGAAAGCCCGTGGCGTCGGTCAAGACCGGTTTCGCGTCAGCGGTGCGCCATGCCAAGCTGGACCTGACGATTGGCAACGTTACTCCGCACACGCTGCGGACATCGCAGCGGCTCGGCTGATGCAATCTGGCGCCCCACTTTGGGAGGCGGCTGCTTTCTTGGGCATGAGCGAGAAGACGCTTCGCGAAGTCTATGGCCATCATCATCCCGACCATTTGTAGGGCGCGGCAAACGCTATCGGGACGCGTGTGAGACCAAAGAAGAACGTTGCTTTGGTTATTCCTTTGGCTGAGGAAAGAGCGAGGCGGGATATAGCCTCTCAACCTCTTGATCTCGCTGGTGGAGCTTAACGGCGGCGGCAGTATCATTCATGGCGCCACCGATCTCATCTACATCAATCAGGAGAACAGCAACACCGTCGTGCTTGGCGATAACAGCGGCGTTTCCATAAGTCACAGCAGCGGCAACAGCGCCATCCTCGGCCAGAGCGCCCTGATCGGGGTTACCGATGGCAACAACGAGACGTTTAACCTCGGCAACAACGCTACGGCGTGGCTCACGCATACGACTGGATCGACGCTCAACATGTCGTGGGGCTATGTGTATGCCTATGACGGCGTGAACGTTACCATCAACGGCAGCGGCAACACGGTCGGAGCGCTCGACGGTGACACGGTGAACGTGGCTGGCAACGGCCAGCGGGGTTCGGCGAACCTTGTTTACCTCTCGAATGGCGCCCTTAACCTCGCGCATGATGCGGATGCCGCGATTACGGGTAACAACAACATCGTCCATGCGGACCAAACGGACCTGGTCACGGTCAATGGCAACCACAACACCCTGCAATTCGGAAGCAATGGGCTTACCTGGGTTCAGACCGGCTATGGCAACGTGATCGATGCCTCCGGCGCCGGAATTTTGATCGGCGATAACGTCATCAACACGAGCATCGTCGGTGACGGGAATGCGATCTACACCGGGACAGGCGACAATCTCAATGTCAGTGGTTCGGGCGATACGATCTATGGCTCAGGCAGCACAATCTACCTCAATGCCGATGCCCTCAACACGCAGATTCAAGGCGACAACGACATCATTCACGTGCGCGCCGGCAGCGTCTATCAGGTTACGTGGTTTGATGATGTCAACGAGTCTGTAACGAAGGAGGAGATTGTTGATGGCTTCCTTGGAGCCGGCGAGTTCTCGCTGTTCGTAGCTAAGCCGGGTACGGCAAAGAGCGTTCTACTTTGTAGACATCGGCTGTCATATCGCCGCGGGCCGGGATTGGCACGGTCGAAAAGTGAAGCAGGGTCTAGTCGTGTTCTTCGCCGCCGAGCGTAAGAGTCTGACTGAGCGGCGTATTGCCGCTTGGCGCAAGAAGCACGGCGTCGCCGGTATCCCGTTTGTTGTTGTCGGGGGAAAGCTAGACCTTACCAGTGGCCTAGTTGATGCCAAGGCGCTCGCTGGGTCTATCAAGGCATTGGAAGCCAAATGCGGTCATCAGTGCAATCTAATTGTCGTCGATACGGTCACACTTACCTTCGGTGGCGGTGATCAGAACGCGTCGAAAGATATGTAGAGGTACATTGCATCGGTAGATGAGCTGAACCGGGCGACCGGCGCGCATGTGGCTGCTATCCATCACTCTGGCTGGGAAGGGGACCGCGGTAAGGGCGCAATCGATCCGGACGGCGCCATTGACGTGTCGTTTGGGGTGAGTGTCACCGGGAAGGGCGAGGGCAAATCTTTCACGTTGGAGTGCACGGAGCGAACGACGGTGAGGAAGGTGTGGTCGCTGGCTTCAGGCTTGAGTCTGTGCCGGTTGGCGTAGATAAAGACGGAAGGGAGACATCAGCTCCGGTTGTCATGCCGTTCAAAGTGACTCCAGCCAGTCTGGCTGATGGGACGTTAAAGGGCGAGAGCGCAAAGGCGTTCGAGTCATTGCGGGCCGTCTTGGACGAGGGTGGAGAAGCGGGGCCGGTCGATGCTGGCTTTTCTGACGGCGTCCTAACCGTCAGCCGCGACGCATGGCGCAACAGGTTCTACGCCGATCTTATGGCCAAGGAGCCGAGCCTTGATGCTGAGGCGCGCAAGAAACGCTTTCAGCGGACGTCCGGCAAACTGATCGAAGCCGGCCACGTTGGGGCACTTGGCGACCGGGTCTGGCTGTCCTGATACCGGGACATCGGGACATGTCCCGGGACACCCAGGACATGTCCCGGCCCATCGCAGCGGGACGGGACGGGACAGGTATCTATTACCTGTCCCGATGTCCCGCTCTGGGGAGATTGAGAGAATAAAAGAATACCGCAGGGCGGTGGTCATGCCGCTAGGAGGCGCTGGCGAGGCCGTGGAGCGGTCTTGAGGTTTGGCCCGACACTGCCGATACGTGCTCCAACCTTCCCGCCTATTGCCTGTATCTGTGCTGCTGGAGTCTTTCTTCTACTGCGTGCGGTTGCCAGAGGCAGCAGCAGCGCCCTTCAACCAAAGCAGGCTCTCGCGCGCGGCCAAGTGACGCACATTTCCGCGGCCGACCTTGGCGTTCATTCGATGCAGCTTTAGAGTGAACAACTAAAAATTGTCAGATAATGACAGAACACCTTACATATCCGCTAGCCGGTATCTTCAAAATTTTTAAGGAGGTTGAGGAATGAGCAACGCGACATGCATTCTGATGCTCTCCGGAGGTGTTGATTCAACTGTGCTTGCTCTGGAGTCGAAGAAGACTGGGGTGGGCGTCGCCTCCGCGGTATTTCTAGACTATGGGCAAGAATCTGCTGCCCGTGAACTGCACTGCGCACGAAGGACAACGTTGGCAACCGGTTTTGCATTCGAGCCCGTCAACATCAGCGGATTAAAGTATCTCTTCTACGGCGTTATACCCAGCGACTATCACCCCATGATGGCCGAATGCAAGTGCCCGGACCAAGCTATCTCTCACGCCCTAGTCATTACGTATTCGATCTTGAGAGGGATCGACACTCTGCTGCTTGGAACGATCAAAGACGATCTGACATACCATCCCGGGATCAAAGACTACCTGCCCAAGATGGCAGATGCGATGTCGACGCTGCATCGAACAAAATTCAACATCGTTACGCCCTTTATCGATATGACTAAATCCGACGTCATAGCGCGCGGGCAAAAGTTGGGAGCAAATTTTGCGGAGACTTGGGCGTGCTACTCGGGAGGCGTAGCACACTGTGGGGAGTGCAATGGTTGCATAAACCGCCAAAAGGCGTTCGTAGCGGCCGGGGTCGCAGATACGGCGCCGATCTTAAAGGGTAACGGCGTCGTTGGGCCTTGGAGCGGATAGTGAGGGCCGAGGATAGTAACTGGTAGAGTTACTTGAACCGAAGCGCTGAAACTGCGGGGTCTGCAGACAACAGACCCCGGCAGGTAGGGGGGCTTCGTTCTTTACGAAATGAAGAGCTCTAGCCGGCCAATGGGAAAATTTGCACGCGGGGGTCCCGCGTTGAATTAAGATTTTTTTGAACGAAAGGAATTGAGTGACGAAATCGACACCGAAACACCTCCGGAAAGACTCCACGGAGTTCTTCAAGCATGTGATGCAGGAATACAGCCTGGACGAACACCACGTCATCTTGCTCACGAAGGCATGTGAAGCTCTCGACCGTGTTGAAGAGGCCCGTGCGGCTATTAAGACCCACGGCCTGACCTATACCGATCGCTTCGGCACGCCCCGGGCAAGGCCGGAAGTGGCCATTGAGCGAGCTAACCGCCTCGCCGTGGCCCGCCTCTTTCGTGAACTGGGACTGGACCTTGCCGGCGACGGCAAGACCGCGCCCCCAGCACTGCCGGGTAATCGCTGATGCCGGTCCGCAAGCGCAACCTATCCCGCCGCGCTGCCCTCAATAGCGCCGCGCAAGCGTGGCTCCGCGGCGACCCGTCTTGCGGCTTCTTCAAGTTCAAGCCGCAGGATAGTGGCTCGTCACAGTGGTTTTGACGGTTTGATACCGAGCCAGTCTAGGATCGGCAAGTTTTCCGGTGGCACGAGGATTTCGATGCTTCTGGGGGCACCGGCTTGACGGCGAATAAGGCCGTTACGCTCGAGCGTGACGATCATCTGATGGACTGAGGGCGGGCTGACGCCGAAGTGGCGCTGCATATCGGTTTCGGCAGGCGGCCGTCCGAACATGTACGAGTAGGTATAGATGAAGGCCAAGTAGTGGCCCTGTTTTTCAGTAAAGTGCGCGGCGCCTGATTTTTGACTCATCGATCGATTCGTCCCGGGCCTCCGACAGGGAGGCGACGATGAATGTACGTTATCGGGTCGAGTTGAGCCAAGCCGAGCGCGACGAACTGATTGCGATGCTGAGCGGCGGCAAACATGCCGCCCGCAAACTCAAACGGGCGCAGATTTTGCTGGCGGCCGACGCCGGCGGCGACGACGAGGAGATTGCCCGCACCGTCCGCGTGAGCGGTTCTACCGTCTATCGGACCAAGGGCCGCTTCGTGGAAGGCAATCTGGAGCGGGCCTTGAGCGAGGAGCCACGTCCCGGCGCGCAGCGCAAACTCAACGGCAAGGAAGAGGCCCTGCTGGTGGCGACTGCATGCGCCAAACCGCCTGCCGGTCGGAGGCGCTGGACGCTGGCGCTGCTGGCCGACGCGATGGTCAAGCTCACCGATCACGATAGCCTATCGGGCGAGACCGTGCGTCGCTGGCTGGCCGAGAATGACCTCAAGCCGTGGCGCAGGGACATGTGGTGCATTCCCCATGTCGATGGCGAATACGTCGCCCGCATGGAAGATGTGCTCGATCTCTACGCTGAAGCGCCTGATCCCGAGCGACCGCTGGTCTGCTTCGATGAGACCCCCGTCCAACTCATCGGCGAGGTGCGCCAGCCGATCCCACCCGCGCCGGGTCAGCGCGAACGCTACGATTACGAGTACCGTCGCAATGGCACTGTCAATCTCTTCGTCACCTTCGACCCGCATCGGGCCTGGCGCAAGGTCAAGGTCACTGAACGGCGCACAGCCGTGGACTATGCTCACTGCATGCGCGAACTCGTCGACGTCCATTACCCAAAGGCCGCCTGCATCCGTGTCGTGCAAGAGAACCTGTCGATCCATGCCCCCGGCGCCCTCTACCAGGCCTTTGCGCCCGCTGAGGCCCGCCGTATCTTGCGTCGCCTCGAGTTCCACTACACCCCGGAACATGCCAGTTGGCTTAACATGGTTGAGATCGAGATCGGCGTCCTCCAAGGGCAGTGTCTCAGCCGCCGAATCGACGATCCAAAACGTCTCAGAAATGAGATCGCAGCATGGGAGCGGCAGCGAAACAAAGCGCGCGCTCGCATCAACTGGATGTTCACGACAGACAAAGCTCGCGACAAATTGGGGCGCGCTTATCCAGATGCGCCCAAAGAGTCGAAATCACAGTGACGAGCCACTAGCCGCTCTTTGGGCGGAGCACGGCGACCACGAAAACATGTTTTGGGAAACCAGATACAGCCTACCGGTCGCGCGTACCGATCGGGTTTAACGTCGAAAACCAACCATTCCTGTGGGGAACGTGACTCAACCCTCTGTGAACAGCGGGTACTGGTAGCTAGACCCTCTTGGAATCACACGCAAAAAGTAAGCTTGCGAAATACGTAAGCCTTGATTCGCGCCGAATCTCGTCATACCAATCGGTCAACGAAAAACAAGCCGGTCCGTAGATCGCGACAGCCGGGAGTGAAGCGCCGTGTGGCAGCGGTTAACTCGACGTTTACTAAGGTCGACCACCTTAGTTTGAGACGTCACTTAGCATTTCCGAACACCGAAATTCGCGAGTGAACCGTTTGGTGCTTGCGTTGTTGATCCTGCTCCTAAGGCAGGAAAAAAGAGGGGACCCGAAGGTCCCCCAAGTTGCTCATGTTTGAGGAAGCGTCCGCCTAACGGCGGCGCTTTCCTCGGCAGTGTTCACACACAGATTCCCATTTCCCGAACCTGAATCTCAGGTACTGGATAACGTGAACCGGTGCATGGAGTGGGCATACAAGGCGCGCTTTGTCGCTCATGGATGTTTTCTCCTTGCGAATGGCGGATTAGGCCGCCGCCCCTTGGGCGCCGCGGACGCCCAAACCCTCTCTTTGAAGGGGCAGGCCATTGCGCCGATTCGCAAGAATCACCACACTCAGAGCCAAAAAATATAAGCGCATCGCCTTTGCACCTAGCATTAGCGGGCGAAATTTTTCTGTTATCCGAAGAAGGTTTTCGCTTGCATCAGCGGGGACTCGCACGCCGCGGTTCGCTTTGATTCTCCGCTCGGCGACGTCGATACGTACATCAAGCTTAGCTCGAAGACGGCGCTATCTCGACCCGAAAGCAGCGCACGTTGTTTTCTTCGGGCGGCACTAACTAGGAAACATATGACAGACTCTACGAAAGACGCGGCCCTGCTGGCCGTGGCTGATAGCAATACGCATGGCTGAAGGTGACTTGGTACGGCGCATTACCAGCACTACCGGAGACGGAATCGACAGTACGACCAACTCGGTAAACGAGCTTGGAAACGCCGTAGACGAAACTGCCAGGAAAGCAAGCGAGGCCGACTCGCTATTCAACTCCTATACAATGACAATCGGCGGCGTAAGTCTCGCCACAGTGGCAGCCGTTACCAGCATGCGAGCTTTCGTTGATTTTGCTGGTGGGCAATCTCAGGCGCTTGTCGACATTGCGGAGCATGCCGAGCTTGCGAGTATGTCGACGAAGGAAGCGCGCCTGTCAATGTGACTATTGACGCTCGCGGCGCCGACGAAGCCGGGCTTGCAAGGGTTCAGGCTCAGATTGCGGAGTTGGAGCAGACGTTGCCGACAAGAGTGGTCAAAATCGTTCGCAACGCGCAGCAGACGAGGCACTTGTAACAGGTCGCGGGCGGCCCATAGGCCGCCCTTCATCGGCCCAAAAATGCCTTGACCTAAGGATGAAGTGTTCCTATTTTGTTCCTGTGGTCAACGCCACAACCATAACTGGCAGTCGCTCAGCAACCGCGCTATTGCTTTCAGCAAAACGGCGTTGGGGGAGTGATGTTTTTCGAAAATTTAACAGTCGACAGGCTTATTATTCACGAGGTTCATCGGCGACTAGACGACCGGCAGATTGTTCCGCCCACATACGGCAATCAAATCCTTTCCTTGAGCGCGGAAGCTATGGACTTCTTCCGCGAGCGCGTGGTGGCCGCCTTGGGAAGCAACTCTCAAAGCATGCAGATGGCAATATCGCCTCTTGTCGCGGGATGCGCTCTCGAAATTGCCGCGGACTTGCTTGTCGCCGATGATGCGAATTTCATTGCGCTGTCGTGCCGATACGCGGACAAGCTGACCTCTGCGCAGTCAGCACGCAATATTCCCGGTGGAGTCGTTGTTGTCTTCACCGGGTCCGCAGGGAATCCCGCTAGACGCGTGGTCGGCGTTATCAAAGCAGAGACGCACAGCGGCTTTCGACACACGCAGACCCTGCAAGTTCAATATTTGAAAGACTTGTTCCTTGGACCGCAAACCAAGCTGTTTAAGATAGGTGCTTTCTTGTACGACGGGAGCGCGCCACGCTCGACTATGCCAGCCGGATGGCAAGCTGTCATCTACGACAAGCAAATGTCTCCGAAGAACAGAGAGGGCGCGGCCAATTATTTCTACGAGTCGTTTCTTGGCTGTGCAATTCCGGTCAACAGCGCACAGTTGACACGTAGGTTCTTTGAGGGGACGCGCGAGTTTATCAACGCGACAGACGTTTCGGACGAGCGCAAGGCGGACTTACTGACCGGACTGTATACTTACTTGAAAGTCGACCAATCGCCGACCTTAGAGCTTGCAACGTTCTCGTCGCATTATTTGGATGCTGATATGAAGGATGATTATGAAACCTTCATGCTTGCGAAATCGTTCCCTAGCAACGCGGTTGCTAAGGATACATCGGACATACAGGGATATCTCAAGAAGCGTCGTCTCAAGTTTTCGCGAGACATTCAGCTTTCAGCTCCGCCAGACGCATTTGCTGAACTGATTGAGGTCCGATCGATAAACGTGGATGCTTCGGGGGTGGGGCAGACGTGGACTCAGATCACCATACGTGACCGCGTACGTGATCAAGAATGACGGAAGACGAGCTAATAGAGAAGTGGTCTGCCGAACGTCCGATGTATGAGGCATGGGGCGATTACGTTGTTGCGCGTGTGATTGATCAGGTCCGCTCCCAAATCGCTCCGCTGGCGGTTGATTTGTTTCTCAGGCTTCCGCCAAAGCCGCGCGTCAAGGCTGATGCATCTTTTCTCGAAAAGGCGTTTTACCGAAACAAATCCTATTCCGATCCTTACGGCGACATCACCGACAAGGTGGGGGTACGGTTTGTTGTCCTGCTGACTGACCATATTCGTGTTGTAAGTGATGCCATCACGAAATGTCCCGACTGGGATGCATCTAAAGATAGAGACTTTGAGTATGAGCAGCAGCAGAACCCGATTCAATTTGACTATGCAGCAGTGCACTACGTTGTTCGGTGCCACTCCGAATTGAGTGTGAGCGGGCATGTCGTGCCTGCTGGGACTCCATGCGAGGTTCAGATAAAAACGATTCTTCAACATGCGTACAGTGAACTGACTCACGACACGATCTATAAGCCGACTGTGGAAGCGACCGCTAGGATGAAGCGGGCAGCGGCCAAGAGCATGGCTTTGATCGAAGCGACCAACGATTACTTTCAGCAGGTCGTCGATCAGGTTAGCGAGTCCATAGCGCCAAGCAGGAGCCTAAGCGAAAACACCTCGCGACTTTATCGGAAGCATATCCAGTTGGAGCCGCAGCCGACGAGAGCAGAGGGGCTGATAGTTGACACGTTTGAACAAGTGGCCGGGGAGGATGTTGCGGAGAGGATCGACCGTTTCCTGACGAGCAAGCCTCAGATTGTTGCGCAGCTGAGAGAGAGAGCGAGCCGCAAGCTGCTCTTCAGGCAACCTTCGATACTGTTGGTCTATCTGCTTGCGAATGAAAAGCCCACGGCCACCAAATCGAATTGGCCGCTTACCCCTGAAGAACTGAGGCCAATATACGTGGACCTCGGAAAGGCATTCGACAACTACTAATCCGGCGCGGAAACAGAGGCGTTGGTACAGCGTGATTCAATTCTCCCGCGGCAGCTCCGCTATTGCCTTGCGCAAATTGATTTCTATGCACCTAGCGCAAATCCACTCACCTTTGCCGGCTGGCGGATCAAGAATGACTAACTCATTCGGCGGGTACTCTTCTTCGCAATGATCGCAGCCGATGCTTTCGCTCATGGGTGAAGACTAGCAAAGAGCGACGGCAAGGCAACTCAGTGTAGCCAATTTCGGTACAATCGACCGGTGTCTAGTGGCCCAAACGTCGAAAGCTCCGCGCTTGGCGGACAAAAGCGCTGATCTGTAGCCAAAATCGCGACGCGAATCCTGTAGGTTGTATCGATTTCAGATACAACTTTAACGCTTTGTAGGAGACAAATGCCCCTTCATGATTTCTGCGTGTCGATTCCGACATTCAATTATGGAGCGATGGGGCAATGCGCCAAATGGTTATCAAGGAGCGGTTAGAGGCAAACGAGCGACTTTTGTCTGACTTGTTCGGGTCGGCCGAATGGATCAAAAGACCGCAGATGAACACATTAGGATAGGCGAGCGATTGGCTGCCGCCGATGTTGTGTATGAGCTGCGAGCCGACATGCGACGCGAGCAACCCAAGAAGAAGCGACTTCGGATCGAACTCAGCGGGTTCTTGATCGGTGGTTGAACGATCGCTACCCCATTGGCCCCGTGGCCTGTCGAAGCTGCGGGCCGCTGCTTACATCGGCGCGACACCGAAGGTCTTTGCCGACATGGTGAAGGCCGGCACATGCCGAAGCCGAAGCCGATCGGCGGGGCCGACCGCTGGGATACACGCCTCGTTCCGTTTCACTGTTAGGCGGTAGAGCCACGGTCCTCTCCCACTCGCTTGACCCAACTAATTTGATTTGATCACGAGACATGTAGAAGTTTCTGTCGTTCACGCAGAGCGGCGCGCGAGCCGACGAAGCTAACTCACTCCAATATCGCTCTCGACTTGCTTTACGATTTTGCTCGGAGTCGTATTGAGGGCTTGCGCTAACCGAAAGAGCATCACGAGGGTTGGGGACTTTAGTCCGCGCTCGATCTGGCTCACGTATGTCCGGTGAATTTTTGCCCGCTCAGCCAGCTCCTCCTGAGAGAGCCCGGCAGCGTTTCTTAAGTTTGCAATGATTTTTCCGAAGGGCGCGTTCAGCTTTTTCACGCCCCATAGTCTTGCCTCGAAGACTAAAGAGCTACAGACTATAGTATTCAGGTCTTCCGCGGGTGAGAGCTGCAATGGATGAGAAGACGGCAAAGATCTCTCGCGACACCCCTTTAAGATTGGACGTCGCTCTGAAGTTGGCCTTTCCCGCCGGGGGATTGACGGTCAAGGGACTCCGAAAGGAAATCGAGAAGGGGCGCTTGGAGGTCGAACTGATTGCCAACAAGCACTTCACGACCCTTGCTGCGATCGAGCGGATGCGCGAGCTGTGCAAGGTCGCACCGAAGAACTTTCGGACCGATGAGGTTCGCTCTCAGCGTGATGTCTTGCCGGACCGCGAAGATCACGAGGGGGAGTCCGACTTGGAACGACTGATAAGGAGAAGACGAGAAAAGAGCGACGCAATACGACGAGAGAAAAGGGAGCAAAAGAGAAAAAATACTACCTGAGCGAGCTGCACAATTCATGAACAAAAGCTGTGCCCCAAACTGTGCCCCAAATTTTTAAGGAAATAAACCTGTTGTAAGTCATTGATCTCATTGGTGGGCCCGGCAGGACTCGAACCTGCAACCAGACCGTTATGAGCGGGAAGGGGAAGCCGGACGACACTGAAAATTCAGCGGAATCGGACTATGACTAGATGCGTTTGTTCTCGTTTGGTTGTGCCGTAGTATTGGCTATTGATTGGTTGGGCTTAGCCAAATAGGCGCCTGCTGAGGTTGATGATAAAGCCGGCCGGTACGCCGATGATGGCGCCGACTAGGGCATAACCAAAAGCACCCCAAGGCCCGACCATCACCGATCCGTAGAAGAATCCGATGCCACAGCACAACACTGTCATTGCCAACAGTGTCTGGTCGTTTCTCTCTTCAATGCGGTGGCGGCGCCGCTCAGCCCGGCTTTGAACGTACGGTCCAGTCGGCTCGCGCGAGCCGCAAGACGGGCAGGCCACGGCCGAAAAGGACACGGGAGTTCCGCAGTCGTAGCAGTCTACAAGCTCTCGTCGTGCGAGACGATTCATGGATCGCGGCCGTTTTTCTAGAAACAGTGGAATTCTACTCAGAATTTTGCTACCCCTGCAACGCAATTCGCCCCCGTCGCCAATTCGGCCGCGGGGGCGACTGCGTTTTGAAGGCAAAGATAGGGCATGAAACCCTATCGAAATCAACGACCGACCCTGAAGAGGCCGGCGCAACATTGCTCGAAAGAATTGGATGACAAGAACGATTACCGACGACGTCGGCGCATCAGCGCCGATCATTGCTACAGAAGACGGGCAGCGAGAGGCTGCCAGCGTAGACCGTGAAGCGCACACCATCAGTTTGAACGGCTCCCGCGTTTGGCGGGACTACGCGCTGCGGCCTGACGATGCTGCGAAAGCCGGAGCGATTGTTACGACGTTGGATAATGGTCCGCAGAAGCCAGCTAACGATAACCTCGCGAAGCCTCAACGCTACCACTTGAAGGAAATCTACGAGCGCGGCGAACTTGGAATCAACGAGATTGAAAACAGACGGCATTGGTTCGATGCTGAAAGGTTGAAGGAGCTTCTAGCTACCGCAGCTTGTGACCCTATAGAGTCCAACGAGTGGCGCGAACTAATGCTGCCCTATTTTGACGATGGCATGTCTTCGTTGGATAGCGATAACGGCTTGCAGCTCAATGATGACCTTGAATTCGAAGACACAAGCGTTCCCGCGGACTGCACGGTTGTCGACAACGAAGACCACACGCCTACAGCAATACGCATTTTGCACGCGCGGCAGGTAGTCGACCTAGCCGCAGACGTGCTTGGCCGCGACTTCCAATTGCTTCGGACAATGATCGCAGACAATTGGACGGCAAGGATGATTGGCGAGACGGAAGGATTCACGGACAGGACGACTGCCAGCGCTTGCGGGAAGGGAATGCTGCGAGCCGCCCTACGAAACTTGTCCCGTTTCCTTGCGGGCCTAGACCGACTGGAGGAGCGAGGGGAGCGACCGCACGACCGCTGGCGTTTGGTGGGAACTCTGAACTGGCCAATCGCGAAGTATCCAGAAGCGCCCCGCTGGACGAGTTATCTCAATCAAGCTCGCGGGCCGGTTATCAAGAAAGCGGCCTGAAATTGCTGCTGTTTCTGCGGTGTCGACACCACGCAATAGGCGCAGGGTATCATAAGAATAGAGGTTGAGTTTCAGCCTCCGTTCTTTCGAGACTTAGCCGGCCGTTCATACCTCGCGGCCGGCCTTTTTCGAAACACCTTCGCGCGGGTTTGTAGCCTCGTGCGCTGTAATCGCCATTTGCTTCCACTTCTGGCGATTGCGGTGGGTTGAGCCAGTGCGCGGCATCGCGGCGCGCATTGTGCTCCCTGCCTGCCGACTTAGTGATTGCGGCGAACGCAAGCCGCTCATTTCAAATAGAAAGGACTTCCGCCGTGAAAGCGAAAGCGACGGCAAAAGAAATCTATGAAGGCGTCGCGCGCGCCACTAACACTCCGCTCGCGACCGTACAGCAACTCAAGAGACGCTTGGTTGAAACACGCGCTTGGCCGTCCAGCCGTGGTGCGCATGTTCCGAAGCTAGACGTCGACGACCTGGTGTTGATCCTGCTCGCGCTATTGTCGGGTGCAGAGTTTCGCGACTGCGTCGCGGCGGCGCGGCGATACTGGGGACTCAGAGACGCGCACGGGCAGAAGCTTGGTGACGTGCTCGTGAGGGCAGTCAATTCCTTCCATCCCAATCTCCAAGACTTGCCGTTTGCGGTGCTTGCGTACAAGGCCGTCGTCACGATCGATACGAATGTACAGCGTGCAACGATCACATATCAGTCGAATGGCGGCTCTTTCGATGCCGTTTTCGGTGGGCCAAGTCCTGCATGGCAAGACGTTCGCGTTCGCCGTTCGCAATCGATTAGCGGCAAGAGGTTGTTCGACCTCGCTGCGATCATATTCAAGGACCGCTGGGACGCTCACGCGTTGCAAGCGGCCTCCCAGCAAGATTCTACAAAGGAGCAATTTTCATGAACATCACTATGCCGCCCGAGTCTGCGGACTACATCGCTGCGAGTCGTAGCCTTCAAGAGGCCAATAGGCTTGTTTCAGAGGCCGCGGCGAAGCTGCAGCGCGTTTCCTCGCCGGGTTACGTCGATGCGGACGACCTGAAGCGGGCCGCTGCAATTGAGCGCGGCGAGATGCCAAGCGAACCGCGTAAGGCGGGCGAAACGCGGATTGCGGAAGCTGCAGCGGAATTGGCTGATGCCTACGAAGTGCGTGATATCCGCAAAGGAATTCTGGGTGTTCTGAAAGCGAAAGAAGAGCAGCGCGTACGTGAAGCGTTGCGGCCTGCCGTCGAAGCGGAAGAGCGCAAAATTGCTGCCAGCCTGCTGCAGATTTATGAACCCTTCCGCGTAATCGAGCAAGTGAAGGGAAGACTGGTTTCCCGGGACTTTGGATTTTGGGGAATGCCCTGCAAGCTCGAAACTGATCGGGTGTTTAAGGATGAGTCGACGCATCGAGCCAGTGAACTTGCGCAAGTGGTGAGACAAGCATCGGCGTTGAACTACATAAAGTTGCCCAAGGAGCTGGCGTGATGGCTATGGAGTATTCCTCGGACGGCGCGACGAAGGTTGAACTCAAAAGCGACCTTGCGCCCGGCCTGTACGAGACGCGCGACGGCAAGCTGTATTTGGTTGAGAATGACACCAAGTCAGCATTCGATGCCGCGGCGGATCGGTTTGAGCGCGCGCTGAGGCAGTTGATGCATGGCTAATTTCGGCGTCGACTCTGACGGGAGCATCGAAGGTTACGGTGCATACTTTGGGAACGTCGATAGTCATTCAGACTCAATCGATAGAGGGGCCTTTGCCGATACGATCGCCAAAGCAAAGCGAACCGGCCGGATGCCGGCGCTTCTTCTTCAGCACGCAATGGGCAGTCAGATCGAAGATAGCCTGCCGCTGGGCACGTGGGCCGACATGACGGAAGACGGCAGCGGCCTGTACGTTAAGGGTCGACTGGCGTTGGGCAATCGCCGTGCCGACGACGTGCACGCCCTAATCAGAGCCGGCGCCTTAAACGGTCTTTCAATCGGGTTCGTTGCCAAGCGCTTCACGATGTTACCCAAGGGCGGGGACGTGCGGCGCAGGCTGCACGCGATCGACCTTCGTGAAATCAGCGTGGTTCACTACCCCAGCAACGATCTAGCGCGCATCCATAGTGTTAAGGCGGAAGGCGATTTGCGCGCTCTGTCCAACCTCGCAGCGTCGCTGCGCTCATAACTTTACAAGGAATTTCAATGGCCTTCTCAGGCACTCATATTTCATGCGGCTACTCCGGCCCGGTTCACGACAAGAACCACAACGTTGCTCTTCTCGCTGAATGCAAGTGGTCTCAGACCATGTCGGCAGGCGGCACTACGACCAACGCGAGTCCGATTGAGTCGACGGTGGCGGGCGCCCCGATCTTCTCCATTATCTCCACGGTCGATATCTATTTCGCGATCGGCACTGCGCCGGACGCAACCAACGGCCCGCGGCGTTTCCTGCAGGCCAACACGCCTATTGACGTCTTCGGTCTTCGCTCTGGCGGCGAATACGTCGCTTGGATTGCTGCGTGACGTGAATTGCGCGTCCTGATTGTTGGGCGCCGCAAGCACTCTGCGGAGGAGAGAGAATGAAGAGATGGAAGACGATACCTTACCGTTACCTGCCGACGTTGAGCGGGAGTTTCTAGAACGGGCCGGAGATGGCCTGACCGCTGCCGCGTGGCTACAGGAGCACGGAGTAAATCCGGAGCAGTGCGGCAAGGCGGTTCTGATTGACTATGTTTACATCTGGAATGGCGGCCGGTACGACTTCAGGATCTATCCGCCCGATCATGTGGGACCGAAACGAACCGCGCTGGCCGTACCTGTTGTCGAGAACGGCCGGTTCGTCGACTTGTTGGTAATCGGTGATGATCTGTCCTACGAAACGGTGTGTTGCAAGGCGCCGTGGCTTGGGCGTGATAATCTTAAGCGTTCGATGGTGCGCTTGTACTGGCACCCCATTGATTGGATAGAGGCGGGTTGTGAAGGTTGCTGCCATATCGCGCTGAAGGACCGCCATTCGCTGAAGGAACTGCGCGCAATAGACGTTATCGAGTGTAACGATATTGCTACTGCGTTCGAGGCGTGGGAGTGGGGCTTCGGCTGCGATGAAACAGAATTGTCGCGATTTGTGATTGATGACACTGAGGCAGCAGTAGTTCGCTTCTTTGAAGACGAAGCGCGATGGCTGGCCCGAAATATTGCAGTGGAATTGGAGGGTCGTTGACGCGAAGCTTAGAACAGGTTCACGAACTGCGGCAGGCGTTCATTGCCGACATCGCGCCCGAAGTACTAGCCGAATCTGAACGTCTCAAACGGTCACGCTTGGCCGGTGAAGAGCGCGCTGCGGAGAAGATCACTCTAGCCGACCTGACGAATCCGGGCGGGTTAATTAGTGAGTTGGTTGACTGGATTGTGTCGTCGTCCAGCCGGCCGTCACGTGAGCTGGCTCTGGCAGCCACGCTACCTTTCGTTGGCGCGCTGTTGGGACGTCGCTTTGCTAGCCCGTCCGATCTGCGAACAAACTTCTACTCAATTGGTCTTGCCGGTTCGGGTTTCGGCAAGGATCATGCCCGCTCGCAACTGAAGAGACTGGCCACAGAAGCGGGTCTGGAGCGTTTCATGGGGCCAAATCGCTTCATGTCGGCTTCGGCCTTGCGGGGTGTCGTCATGGCCAAGCCGTCGTGTCTTTGCATGGTCGATGAGTTCGGCGGAATGATGCGACAGATCAACGACAGGAAGGCCGGAATTCATAACCAGCTGATCCCAGCGACCTGCTTGAGATGTTCACCAGTGCCAGTACCGCTTTTGAGGGAGCTGCATATGCCGGCAGTCCAATGCCGGAGCGAATACATAATCCAAACTTTTGCCTCTACGGAACGTCAACGCCAGAAGACTTCTGGGCGTCGGTGAGCGCGCTGAATACCAGTGACGGCCTGTTGCCACGCTTCCTGTTGTTCAACGTTGCGGGCCCAAAGCCACCGAGAGTTATCGCGGAGCGCAGCGTCACCGACGTTCCACGGTCTCTTATCGACGCCTGTCAGGCTTTAGTCTTGGCGGGGCGAGGTGCGGGCAACCTTTCAGGTGTCGAGACAGGGGCGCAGCGCTGCAAGCCAGTGGCCGTAGCGTACTCGCCGGAGGCCAAGACCGAACTACAACGCTTCGAGGCGTTCGTAGACGAGCGGGAGGGCGTCGTGCCGCACCAAAGCCTGCCGATCCTAAACCGAGCCGTGGAGCACGCCATAAAGCTGGCGCTGACTGTCTCCGTGGGGGCGAACTGGACGGAGCCGGTCATTGCGGGGGAGGCTATGGTCTGGGCTACCAAGCTGGCGTGGCATTCGACGTCAGTCATGATGGAAGAGACGCGTGACAAGATCGCAGACAACCAACGAGAAGCCGACCGAAACCGCATTCTGGAGCACATCAAGAAGGCGGGGCCGGAGGGCATCACCGAAGGAAAGCTGGCCGATCGCTGCGGCGGCATCGAACGTAATCGACGGACGGACATCCTGAAGGATTTGCTGGAGGCGGAGCGCATCGCGCGGCGGGAAACTAAGACCGGGGCCAGGTCTCGTATCCGGCTCCATTTCGTCGGTTAAATCGTCGGCAAATCGTCGGTATCGTCGGTAGGGAATTGGGTGTTGGGACCCCAATTCGTCGGTTTCGTCGGTAAATCGTCGGTAGGCTCTACCGACGATTTGGAAGTCAGAAAACCCCTATAAAAATAGGTATTATCTATCAAACTATTGAATTCATCCAATTTGTCGGTAGCCATCGCTCTTACCCCGTTTTTGGGGGTGTTTTCGGGAGTCTCTTAGAAATTCTACCGACGAATTGGATGATTTGGTTTGTGACCCAATAGGAAGGCCACTGAGCGGCCTGTATTTAGACCCGTGCGGCTTCGCCGGGCGCCTCGAAATAACGCATGGGCGGGCGCGGCTGCGGGCCGTGGTTGCCATAACGGAGAGAACCATACCAATACGACCAAAACAATTCAGGCCAGCCCAGTGGCGGCCGTATAGGCGACCGACCTTCAGCGGCGATGCCTTTTACAAGTCCAGCGGCTGGCGTGCTCTACGTGCTGCGTGCCTAGAGCGTGACGGCAATCGGTGCACTGAGCAGTTCTGCACCACGCCAACTGACAGGCTGACAGCACACCACGTCATAGAGCGTGGCACGCCCGGTTCAACGGATACGCTGGCCAACCTGCGCACGCTCTGCATGCGATGCCACAACAGGCAACATGGCCAGCGTGGCCGGCGCGTGTGAAGGATCGCGCGATCACTGATCTTGTCGACCGGGTAGGGGGGCATGAATCCTTGGGGTTGATGGACCTTAGACCGATGGGGCCCAAAAGTTACGTATCCACAAAATGGGGATTCCCGCTCCGCTCGCCCAATTGAACCGATTTCCCAGTCAGATTAACCTGTAACTGGGGAATGCAACTGCGCATCGGGAATCCATGGACAGAGTTTATCAGGTTTTCGTAAGCTCCACCTTTGTCGATTTAGAAGACGAGAGACGGCAAGTAAGCAATGCCCTTGCCAAGGCTGGTTATCTTGTGGCTGGGATGGAATTGTTCCCCGCAACAGATCAACAGCAACTTGATTTTATCAAACGCGTCATCGATCGAACCGACTATTACGTCGTGATTGTTGGTGGTCGTTACGGGTCGCTAGCTGAGGACAACCTGAGCTTTACGGAACACGAATTCGAATACGCGAAGCTGAAGGGCATCCCGGTATTGGCCTTTTTGCATAAGCATCCGGACCGGATCGAAGCTCGTTACACAGATCGCGACCCCGACCAAGTGGCGCGCCTTGAAGCATTCCGTGCAAAACTGCGGGACAAGCGATTGGTCGAGATGTGGACTGATGCCAATGACCTCTGTAGAAGCGTGCTTATTGCGGTTTCTCAAGCCACCAACCTGACTCCCAGAAAGGGGTGGATTCGGGGTGACCAAGCGATTGACCCGCGGGTGCTTCAAGAAGCAGAGCGTCTTCGGATCGAAAATTCCGATTTAAGGCAGAAGCTGGAGGATCTACAGGGAAGCGACGTGACATTCGATCCGAGCCTAATCGGGCCAAACGACGCCTTAGATTTTGATATCGAGGTTTATATTGAAAACGGCGCGGGGGGAGCCGACCGCGCTGGCACGCGAGTAGCCTCCGCAAGTCTCGGAGAGGTGTTCGTCAGTCTCTACGATCTTCTTCTTACGGAGCCCGAAGAATATTTAATTCGTCAGAGCATCGGCGCCTTTCTTGGGGCAAGAACGGCGATCGAAGAGGAATCGGCCAGATACGCAATATCAGACCAAGAACTGATAAAGCTCCGCTATCAGTTTGAAGCTTTGGGCCTCATTCAGACAACCGGTGGCACAACAATGTCTGGACTGTTGCGCTCCGAACGGCGCTTTGTGGCGTGGCGTCCGACCGAGAAAGGGCGTCGATACGTGATCCAAAGCCGCTCCGTCTTGAGGCGCATCGACTCGTAGCTTCTACCTATTCAGCTCGGCCTACCGCCTGTGCCCCAGCGGTATCCCTAGCGCCATCGCCTTTTGGCGCAGAGATGCTTCAGTTCGCTTCATTTGTTTCGCGATCTTCGTAACCGGCGTTTTTGATTTCGAATGCGCGCGCAACTCTTTGACGTCCGCTGCCGTGTATTCCCGACGGACAAGCTTCTTCGATTTCTTAGCCATTTGCACCTCTGATATTGCGCCGCGCTTTTAACACGGCAGGCGCGATTGGCAATCGTCATAAACGAACCCGACTCGTGCACGGGGCATTGCTGCGCGAACCATCCATTTTTGAAAACGGAATCTATTCATTGACAGCATTCAATACCTATTCGACGGGCACCGTATCCATCGGCGCCGGAGCAACTTCTATTGTCGGCAGCGGCACGAATTGGACGGGCGTTAACGCGAAGCCGGGTGACGATATCGTAGTAGCTGGGCACACGGTCATTGTTCTGGACGTGGTCGACGCCACGACTATCACAATCGATGCTTGGCCATACACTGCGGTATCAGCGGGAACGGCTTACAAAATCGTTTGGCGCTCTCCGCTTCGTTACGTTGGCGGTTCGGCCATGGCGTCTGTGAACGCCATGATTGCCGCGCTCGATACAACTGGATTCTTTTTCTTCGTTGGCTCCTCCGCTAGCGCGCCTGACCCATCGTACGGCTCAGACGGTCAGTATGCGCTTCAGCCAAACACCGGCAAGCTTTGGGTAAAGTCATCCGGCGTTTGGACCTATCTTGGCATCTACAAGGGGTTCAACTTCACCGGGGCTTATAACGGCGCTACGACGTATTCGGTTGGCGACGTTATGACGGACTCCGGTTCGTCTTACGTATGGATCAACCCGACTCCGGGGTCTGGTCATACTGCGCCTAACACGACGTATTGGCAGTTGATCGCCAGCATTGGAGCAACCGGCGCAACCGGAGCGACGGGCGCCGGATATGGCGGCACGTCGACCACGTCCATTACGATCGGTACTGGCGCAAAGGCATTCACTACGCAAGCCGGCCTTGCCTACACGAACGGGGCTCGCGTGCGAGCTACCGCGACTGCAGGCGCAACAGGATGGGTTGAGGGTGTCGTTACCTACAGCGGTACGACTCTCACGATTACCAGCGACAAGACCAGCGGTAGCGGCACGGGAACGGCTTGGAACCTTAATGTTGCGGGCGAGCCCGGAGCTGGCGACCTTTCGAGCGCAAACAACTTGTCTGACTTGGCGAACAAGTCGACCGCTCGCGCCAACCTTGGCGTTCCTCAGGTCTACGGGCAATGCAGGCTGATTAAGTCCGGATCGAACATTGTTCTGATGCCGTACAATGGCAATCTTCTGACGGTCAACGGCATTCCGTGCACGGTGCCAGATGCCGGCGTATCACTCGCAGCAACCGGCCTGACCGCTGGAACTGTTTACATGATCTACGCGACGGCATCTGCAGGCGTAATCAACGCGCTGGAAGCGTCGACAACTGCGCATGGAACGTCGACAACTGCCGGCAACAAGGGCAACGAGGTTAAGAGCGGTGACGACACGCGAACGTTGGTCGGCATTGCATCGCCAAATACCGGCCCGGTTTGGGCGGATAACCTCGTTCTGTCGTGGTTCAACCGCACGAAGAAGAGCTTCAGCAGTCACAATACGGCAACTCGCAGCACCACCAGCACGACGTTCGTTGAGCTTCACAGCGAAATGCGTGTGGAGTTTCTGACTTGGTCAGATGAGATTGTCGACGCAGTCCTTGCCGGCTCCGGCTACCCCGGAGCGCCTAGCCACGCCGTATTTGCGGCCATTGGGTTCGATGGAAATACGCCAGAAGACGGCATGGCTGCAATCTCTGACGGAACCTCAGGCGCCTTGCGCCCGGTAGCGGCGGCGGCTTCGCGCACCCTCACTGAGGGGCGCCATTACGCAACCGTTCTAGGTGCAAGCGATAGCTCGTCCGCGTCCTTCAACCTGTTCTTTTTCTCGGCTGCGAACGGCTTCCGGTCTGCGCTCATCACGTCTGTGAAGGGGTAAAATGGCTGACGGTGACTTGGTACGGCGCATTACCATTAGCGCCACCGGAGACGGAATCGATTCGACGACAGACTCCGTATCGAACCTGGGCAACGCGGTAGACGAAACGTCGCGCAAGGCTACTGAGGCCGACTCTCTATTCAATTCATATACGATGACGATCGGCGGCGTTAGTCTCGCTACGGTTGCCGCTGTCACCAGTATGAGGGCGTTTGTGGACTTTGCTGGTGGCCAGTCTCAGGCGCTCGTCGACATCGCGGAGCACGCTCAGCTTGCGACTATGTCGACTAAGGAATTCCAAGAATCTCTTTACGCCGCGATGGCGAGTGGGGTTAAGGAGGCGGATTTCTCGGCCGGCTTAGAGCCTGACTCAAAATTGCATTGCTGTTTTTATCGCTGCGATGCGCCTTGTCATGAGTTGGACAGAGGCGAGGAAGAGCCAGGCAGTTGCGCTTTCGATGGTTCGCTCGAAGTCCTTGGCCAATCTGCGGTTGCGGCCGAGCCAGGCGAAGGTTCGTTCGACCGCCCAGCGGCGCGGAAGCACCTCGAAGCCCTGTGCGGCATCGGAGCGCTTGATGATCTCGACAGTCCACCGGCCGATCTGTTCCAGCACCGCCTTGAGCTTTTCGCCGGCATAGCCGCCATCGGCGAAGATATGGCGCAGCCAGGGGAAGCGGTAGCGAATGCTGCACAGGACATCTGGCGCGCCGTCGCGATCCTGGACGTCGGCAGCGTGAACGATCGCTCCGACCAGGAGCCCTTGGGTGTCGGTGACGATGTGGCGCTTTCGACCCTTGATCTTCTTTCCCGCGTCGTAGCCGCGAGGGCCGCCACTTTCCGTGGTCTTGACCGATTGGCTGTCGATCACGCCGGCCGTCGGCGAGGCCTCCCGGCCGATCGCCTCGCGCGCCAGCATCAGGAGTGCGTGGTTGATCGATTGCCACAATCCGTTGTCGCGCCACTGGTAGAAATAGTACTGCACCGTGGTCATTGGTGGAAACAGAGTGGGCGGCAGCATGCGCCACGGCAACCCGCCGCGCAGCAGATAGAGCACCGCCTCGACGATGTCACGATAGCTCCATTTCGGGCGCCGCCCGCGCTTGGCCCGCACAGGAAGCAACCTCTCCAGCACGCCCCATTCCGCATCCGTCAAGTCGCTTGGCAAACGCAGCTCCTCTCGGGCAAACTGTGCCCGGGTGATATCAGTCCACATTCTCGATCCCTTTGATGCTTCGCAACACCGATGGAATCAGAACTCGCTGATATCACTCAACTTATTTTTCGGTCGGACACTTAGACAGGATTGCGAGTGATCTGGCCAAGGCATCGCAACAAGCTACCGAATTCGGAAAGCTTTTCGAAGCCAACGGACTGAAGATCAAGGACGCGAACGGCGATATCATCACGACCGGTAAGGCGCTGACCGACATCATGTCGATGATGCAGAACGCATCCCCGGCAGTGCAGCAACGTATCGTCGAAATTGTTGGTGTGTCGAAGTCCTGGCTTCCCTTCTTGCGGGAAGGCGTCGACCAGTTCGAAGCGCAGAAAAGGGCCGCAGCGGATTTGGGAATCGTCATTGATGACTCAACCATCAAGAAGGCGAAGGAGTTCAACTCCGAATGGCATACCGCTACGGCTGCTTGGGACTTGCAGTTCAAGGCGTCCTTGTCAAACCTCATGCCGCTGATGAGTCAGCTTGCAGGGTATGCCACTAGCGCGCTGAATGGCGTCGGTACCATCACAAGCGGCGTCAGTCGTTTGTTCACGGCGCCAGAGGATATGAACTCCCAGCAGTTAAACGACCAACTCAATACGGTCTACCGAATTCGTGAGATGGTCGCTCAAGTTGGGTCTGATGCAAGCATCGGCCCGGGCGGAGAAAATATCTCGATTCTGGAACGCCTCGTTGGATTGCCGGACGGCGCTTCGGTCAGCGAAATCGACCGGATGCTAGACAAGCTAGCGGCGCTGTACGACAAGCAATCGGCACGCCTTCGCGTTACGCCTGAGGCCGGCACAACCCAATTGCCGGACCTAAACAGCCGGGACGCCGTCGACCGGGCCGAAGAGAACTACAGCCGCCGCATTGCCGCCCTGAACGCCGAAGCCGGCGCCGTGGGCGAGACTGCAGCGGCCCAAGCTGGCCTGAAGGCTGAAGCTGAGCTGTACGCGGCGGCTGAGAAGGCCGGTATCAAAAATACCGAAGACTACGCTGAAGAGTTCTACAATCTTCGGGAGCGGGTAGAGGCGGCAACGCAAGCCTTCAACAAGGCAAAGGTTGCATCTGATATCAACTTCGGTCGTCAGACAGCGTTCCTGACTCCGCAAGATGTTCAAATCGCTAATCAGTTGCGTTCGATCTATCCGGACGTGACGCAGGCGTTGAACAGTTCTGAAGCTGCAGCGCTGCGCATGAATGCGGCGCTGAAGGATATCAGCGACACGTCGCGCGATTGGACGAAGGGATTCCTGTCCGACATGATGAACGCACGACGGCAGGGCGAAAGCTTCTGGCAGTCGTTCAGGGATGCCGGGGCTAACGCGCTGAACAAGATCAGCGACAAGCTTATGCAAATGGCTGTCGACGGTCTTTGGTCGAAGGCGTTTGGCGGCGGTTCGTCTGGCGGATTCAGTCTGGCTGGGTTGTTTGGCGGAGGCTCCGGCAGTACACCGGTTATGTCCAGCGGCCTTGGCGCCGGAACTGGCGGCCTGTCGTTCCCAATGTTCGCTGACGGCACGGACAGCGCACCGGGCGGCTGGTCTATCGTTGGCGAGAAAGGCCCCGAACTCAAATACATTGAGAAGGGCGCGAAGATTCTGCCAAACGGCGTGATGCCGGACACCGGCTCAACCCACGTTTCGGTGCCGATTACCATTGACGCACGCGGCGCCGATGAAGCCGGACTTGCGCGGGTTCAGGCGCAGATTGCGGACTTGAAACAGACGTTGCCGACAAGCGTGGTCAAGATCGTCCGTGACGCGCAGCGGACGAGGCACTTGTAGACACCAAGGCGGCCGGGGAGGCGCTTCCCAAAGCTGGGGAACGCCTCCCGGCCATCGGTTGACATTTTCCAATGTTCGCGTAACGTTCTAGGCTTGCGCTCGCGGATTACGCTGCTGCAGTCGGCTAGGGGGCTACCTGATGAGTTGGTGCGACAAATTGGCGTCGGTGCCAACAGTCGGTCTGACGTTCGATTTTCATTTCGCGTCGACCGACGAACTGTTGAGTTCGATGACGCCCATTCTCGATAAGCTGGTCTTAAACAACAAACCAACTTTTGAAATAGAGAAACTGGAAGTTTTTGCGGTCACCATCAATACCCACGAAGGCTTCAAGTACGCCGTTGAACCATCAAAGGCGTCAGTTGCCTTCAATCACCGCATGCGACCCAAGGCAGTAAGCGGCGGTGCGCCAACCATGGAAATGCTGTCAAAGCCATTGCCATTCACAGAGCTTCTACCAGCTGTATCTGACCGATTGATCGAAATGGCAGTTGCTCTGCCCGGACCAAAAGGCAGAAGCTTCACGCGGTATGGAGTGGTGACCACGACACCGGTCGATGAAGATGAACTGCCACCCGGTATAAAGAAGCTCATTGCGCACTTTGGTAAGCCGTGGGGTGGACTATCTGACTCGTTTGGAATTCGAACCTGCGCCAGCCTTACCAAAACGAGCAGCTACTACGATCGTTGTATTCATACGCTGGCAAGGAGTGAGGACCCCAACGAACTCATGACTATAGGGTTTGATTATCAGCGGACGTTCACGAACGGCCAACCCATATCTCAAGCAGCGCTAAAGGACGCCGCTGAAGGCACGGAAAGAGCCGCGTTGAAGTATTTTGAGGAACTCGCGGAAGGAAATCGCTTCGATGGCGAAATCGACGACGCAGCTCGCACTTGATTTTTCTGAGTCAGAACCAGCGTCGAGCACTCGAACGACGACTTCGACGCCGAGTCTCGCAATTGATGATGTCAGAATCCCGTCATTCGACGGGTATGGTGAAGTCTATGCAGCGGCAGCACGTAGGGCAGGTCGCATAAATGCGTCTAGCGTCTCCGACGAAGAGCACCAGTCGCTCTTGTTGGAGAGGCAGCTGCTGCTTGACAAGAAATTTGCAGAGACGATCACGCGTAAGGAATCTAACCGCCTTGAATATGTCCGGTGGTCTCTCGATAGAATTGAGGATGCAAACCATGGATGGGCAATGGATGTTTTAGAACATTCTGTATCGGGCTATGAGCAGCTATCGAGCGATTTGAAGTCGCTGATTGATCAACTGGATAATCTTCAAAAGAAGAAATGAGCGATTCCAGCAAGGGGCAGCAGCTTGCGTCGACCAGCATTAGTACGCTGGTTGTTCGATCTGTTGTGCCGGCTCTGAGCGATTATTCTGAGTATCGTCCGTTCCTTAGGCGCGATTTCTTTCATTCCTGTGCCTACTGCACGATGTCCGAAGCGGAAGCGCAGGCAATTCGGTTTGCGATCGATCACTATGAACCGAGAAACGCGCGGCCTGATTTAGTGCACCACTACGGCAACCTGATGTATTGTTGTGATGAGTGCAATCTCAGAAAAGGCGACCGGTCTCCGCCCGCCTCAGCCAGAGAGGACGGTTATCGGTTTTTCCGCCCGGATACGGACGAGCACTCCGACCACTTCGACCTTTCAGGGCTTCGGGTAAACTCTAAGTCTAAAATTGGCGAATATACAATCGAAGCCTTAGATCTGAACCGAATGGCACTCCGTCGCTTGCGCGAATTGCGTAAGCGCCTGCTTGAGTGTGAAGATGCTGTAGCCAAGGGAATTATGGCTTTGCGTGGTGCGCACCTCGACAGGTTGCCCCAGCATCTAAAAGGGAGCATCAACCGCTCTATTGCGCGTGCGCAAACAGTCGCCGAGAGCATGGCGGTTGAGATTGATAATGTTCTTCGGTCATTTGCAAAGTCTGATTTGATTGATGACGACCCTGAATCGCAGGAGCGAGCAAAAGAGCGTGCCGCTAAACTAGGTGCAATAATGGTCCTCCACCCGGGAAGTTGGCGGGCACCACGAGCGGCCCGTTCACGGACGAAGCGGTAGCGTGCCTATCAGGCGCGAAAGCCGCTCATAACCGCTTCAGTGTAGCTAATTTCGGTACAACCGAATCTATCTTGACGTTCGAATCTGGCGCGTCTAAACGGCGGCCATGTCAAACGGTCCTCACTGGCACACCACCCCGCATTGGCCGCGTGGACTGTCACGGCTCCGGGCCGCTTCGTACATCGGCACGGCGCCCAACGAATTTGACCGGATGGTGAAGGCCGGGACCATGCCAAAGCCCGCCAAGATCGGCGGAGCCAACCGCTGGGACAAGCTCAGCGTGGATCGCCATCTAGACGAGATATTTGGCGAGCATTTCAACGCAGCGGAGGAAACGGACTACAATTCTTCGGCCGCACGGGCAAAAAGTCTCGGACCGTCGGCCAACAAGCGCCTCACTATGGAGGAGCGCAGCTATCTGCCGGATTTTGGAATTTCGCCGACAGACCCATCAACGTGGCTCACTGATGAAGAAGCGGCAACGTGGTGGGAGGAATGTAAGCGACAGCGGACGGAAGAAATGCTGCGCCGGCCGATGGCGCCAACAGAGCGAATTGCTCTATGCGAACTGGCGTTGCATCGAGGCGAGTTCATAACCGTCAGCCCAATCGGAAAGAAAAGCCGCGTCTCTTTTTCAGAGCGATTGGTGTTGCGCGGTTACGCCGAGATAGGGGAAGACAACTCCGAAGGGAAACCTACTTTTCGGATTACAGAAGCTGGCTTTCAGGCGGTCAGCCAGTTTGAAGACTAGCGCTTCGCCTTCTTCAGCCGCACACCGGCTCCTTCGCCGTTCTCCTCAATAAAGAGCACGCCTGCGCCCTCCAGCGCAGCACGCATGGCAGCAAGGTTGTTGGGGCCAGGAATTCGGCGGCCCTTCTCAAAATCTCGCACCGTGCTTTCGCTCAGATTGGATTGGGCGCCTAACTCCGACTGCGACCAGTCGACAAGACCGCGTGCGGCTCTAGATTGTGCGGGCGTAATCACCGGTCTCATCTCCTCTCCACGATTACCGCGTATCATAAACGTTTTCCGTTGACAAATCGTTGAGTCGCGCTTTACGTTGACGGTACACGAAAAGCGTTGATGGAGAATTTGCCGTGCCGAACCAGCAAAGCATCATGAATCTGATTGCCGCTCTCAAGGCGGCGAACAACATCATTAATGACATCGCCGTGCCGGACAGCGTGGCATGGGGACATTTCGAAGTCGCGTCGGCGCTGGAAGCTCAACTTTGTGGAGCGATTGTCGATGCGCGAGCAAACGGCGAGCAAATCCGTCCGGAAGAGCAAGATGCAATCGACGAAATCTTACTCGACCCGAACGACCAACCAATTTTCTTGGACTCGTTCAAGAGCGAGTTGTTCCGACTAAGAGCCGCGTAGGCTGTTCGGTTTCGAAGTATTTCTAGAAACAGTGGAGATTCCGGCGCGAGTGTGGATACTAGTCCCATCAACGTTTTGATGGATTTTTGATGGGACAGTTGCCGGAGTCCGCTAACGACAATGTTCGCCCGGACACTCCAATGCGATTAGTTGATGCTGTGAAACATTGCTTCCCGTTCGGTGGCATGACCGTAAGCGGCCTTCGTCGCGAGGCAAGGGCGGGGCGCTTGATGATTGAGCGGGTCGCAAACAAAGACTTCACCACGCCGCGCGCCGTTGAGGAAATGAGGAAGTTATGCCGCGTAGAAGTCGAGGGCCGCGCTTATGGTATCGCAAAGAGAGGCGCGACAAGGCCGGCAAGGTTGTCGCGCGAGGAACGTGGCTTATTGTCGACGGTCGCGAGCATATCGCCACGGGATGCTTTGCAGGCGAAGATAGACAAGCGCAAAAGCGCTTAGCCTCATATCTCGCGGAGAAGTATGCGCCGGTCAGTCGGCTGAAGGACATCGAAGAAATCGATGTCGCGGACGTGCTGTCGATCTTTTACGAAGACCGGCGCGATAAGCAGGCGAACAAAGCCAAATTTGACGAACGGATAGCGCGCCTCAACAAATGGTGGGGCGGCAAGATGCTTGCCGAGGTGAATGGTGCGAACTGCCGAGCCTACACCAAGTCCCGCGGCAGCAACGGCGGAGCCCGGCGCGATCTAGAAGACCTTCGAGCCGCGATCAATCATCACGCCAAGGAGGGCTTTCATCGCGGCGTTGTCCGTGTCGTGCTGCCTGAGAAGGGCTTGCCGCGTGAACGTTGGCTGACGCGTCAGGAGGCGGCAAAGCTGCTGTGGACGTGCTGGCGATATCGCGAGACGCAGACGGTCCACGTTGGCAAGCTCAAGGGCCAGAAGATTGAAACAGACAAGAGGCCGCTACGCCATGTGGCGCGGTTTATCCTTCTTGGTCTTTACACGGGGACCCGTGCCGGAGCCATTGCCAGTGCCTCGCCATTCCGCGCGCCGGGGAAGTCTTTCGTCGACTTGGATAGCGGCATCTTCTATCGGCTGGCCATCGGCAAACGCGCGACCACGAAGCGTCAAACACCGGTCCCACTACCGAAGCGACTCTTGACCCATTTGCGGCGGTGGTCGCGGCTGGGAATCTCTAAGAGTCATTTCGTGGAGTGGAACGGTCAGCCCGTCGCTTCGGTAAAGACGGGATTCGCTTCAGCCGTTCGACTGGCTGAGCTTGACGTCTCTATCGGCAACGTGACGCCGCATACGCTGCGTCATACCGCTGCAACGTGGCTGATGCAGCGAGCCGCGCCCATGTGGGAAGCGGCGGGTTTCCTAGGTATGAGCGAAAAGACGCTTCGGGAAACCTACGGCCATCACCATCCTGACCATCTGCGAGTCGCCGCGAACGCGATTGGAACACATTCGGCACCGAGCAAGAACGTAGGGTTGGTTGTTTCGTTGGTCCACGAGAAGGCGAAGCGGGAGAAGCCGGGCCAAGCCCTTGAAAATATTGGTGGGCCCGGCAGGACTCGAACCTGCAACCAGACCGTTATGAGCGGCCGGCTCTAACCATTGAGCTACAGGCCCAGTCCTGGCGACCACCGAAAAGCAGCCAGCGAGGTTGCAGGGGATCGTTTATCGGGTGGCTGGCATCCTTGCAATGCCAATTAGAACAAGTGCGAGGCTAAGTCTCACCGCGGACCAGAACAGGCAGATCGGCCAGGCGAGCATCTCGCCTTCCTACAGCAGGAGCGCCGGCAGTGTCGCCGAGACACGGTGAGCACGGCCGCTCACCGCGTCCTTTGCTCCCGTCGCAGATGGTGAGGTCGATGTCCGCGGCAATCGCATCCACGGGGGTCCGAGCGGCCTCGCCTGGCAAAGCATGAAGCCGCCGAAAAGCCAGTGGTTAGCTGCTGTATTGTCGTGTCGCTCTGGTCAGCCGCTACGATCAAGTTATCGGCGTATAGCGTGCCAGTTCGTAATACTTCGTGCCATCGAGCCGCAGTCCGCCTCCGTCCGACGTCACCGCCGTCCGGTAGCGATCGGCGGCGCCGACGCCCAACTCGGTCGTGGCGCCCCCGATCAGCGCACTGTTAGCGATGGCTTTGATCTCATTTCGTCGTCAGCTCTCATTCTCCTGGAGGAATGCCGCAATGATTTCGCAACGAATTGGACGAAACGATCGTGAACAGAACGCGATCGGCGGGCTTGCGGTGTCAAGAAAGTCAATGACTTAGAAGATGTTCACTGCGTTCGGGACGCAGGGGTCGCAGGTTCGAATCCTGCCACTCCGACCATTCTTCCAAAAGTCGACGTTTTCCAGAGACTTGGCGGACCGGCCGCCGGCGCCTCGGAGCGCCTTTTTGCAACGATTTTCGGGACGGGTCCACGGCCGATTTAGGTCGGCAGGGCCGCTTGCCGATGCGGCATGGCTCCGCCTGGCGATCAGGCGCACGGCCGCGGAGCGGTCGGCCCGGAGGGGTCCCCCTTGTTCGCTCGTTTCGCAGCCGCGCCACGGGTCCTGCCTGTGCTACCTAGCGATATCGCCCCGATCCGGAGCCCCGATGCAACGCCCCCGTCCAGCCCTGCCGCGATACGTGCTGATCGGCATAGCCGCGCTTGCGGCCATCGCGGCGGCGGGCTGGCTGGCCTACGTCCTTGCGCTGGATGCCGCCTTTGCGCGCATGGAGCGGGAGGCCAACGATCGGCTTGCGCTGATTGCCAGCACCTTCGATGCAACCGTTGCGCGCTATCGCTATCTGCCGGCGGTCCTGTCGCTCGCCGATCCCATCCGCGAGCTTTATCGCGATCCCCATGATGCCGCGGCGACCACCGCCGCCAACCGCTACCTGAAATCGCTCAATCAGGGAGCCCGGTCCGCCGAGCTCTATGTTCTCGACAGCACCGGCCTTGCGCTTGCGGCAAGCAATTTCGACCTGGATTCGAGCTTCGTCGGACACAATTACGGGTTCCGCGCCTATTTCATCGACGCCATGCGCACCGGCGAGGGCCATTACTACGCCGTCGGCGCCACCACGGGACAGCCCGGCTATTTCCTGTCGCATCGGATCATGGAGGGCGGCAAGACCCTCGGCGTCGCCGTGGTCAAGATCGATCTCAGTGCGCTCGAGGCGGACTGGGCAAGTGCCGGCGATCTCGTCGCGATGGAGGATGAGAATGGCGTGATCTTCCTCGCCAGCCGCGAGGACTGGAAATACCGTCCGCTGCTGCCGATCGCCGCGCAGCGGCTCGCAGAACTGAATGCCGCGCAGCAATTCGGCCAGGCGATCGACCCAGCTCCGGTCTTCGTGCCCAAAGGCGACCGGGAACGCGTCCAGATCGGTCGCGCGCGCGGCCGAGGCAATGTCGAGCTTGGGGACTACGCCCTTCAGGTCCGTCCGCACGATCAGGGCTGGAGGTTGCTCCTCTTCTCGGACGTCGCGGATGCTCGGCGCAATGCGTCGACCGTCGCGATCGCGAGCGTCTTCGCCCTGATCGCCTCTCTGCTGGTCGTACTGGTGGCCTATCAGCGGCGGCAGGTCGTCCGGGCGAAGCTCGATGCACATGACGTGCTCGAGCGGCGCGTGGCCGAGCGCACCGAAGAGCTGCGCCGGACCATGGAAAGCCTGGTGCAGAGCGCCAAGCTCGCAAGCCTCGGTCAGGCACTCGCCGGCGTCGCGCACGAGATCAACCAGCCGCTTGCGGCGTTGATCACCTATGTCGCGAGCAGCCGCGTCCTGCTCCGCCGTAACGAGGTCGATCGTGCCGCCGCCAATCTCGACCTGATGTCCTCGATCGCCGAGCGCATGATGGCGCTGATCGATCACCTCAGGATGTTCGCGCGCAAGGAGACCGGCACGCGCAGCGCCGTCGCGCTCGCGCCTGTCATCGACAATGCGATCCGCCTGCTGCAATACCGGATCGACAACGAGCATATCGAGGTGGTGCGCTCCGCGCCCGCCGAGCCGCTCCATGGTCTCGCCAATCCGATCCGGCTCGAGCAGGTCGTCGTCAATCTGCTGTCGAACGCGATCGATGCGATGCGCGATGGCGAGCGGCGGGTCCTCGGGGTCACGCTCGACCGGCGCGACGACAGTGCCGTGATCGAGGTCAGCGACACTGGCGCGGGCATCGCACCCGAGCACATCAAGTCTCTGTTCGACCCGTTCTTCACGACCAAGGAGATCGGCGAGGGGCTTGGCCTCGGTCTCTCGATCTCGTACGGAATTGTCAGGGAATTCGGAGGAGATATCCTGGTGGACAGCACGCCGGGCGGGGGCTCGACTTTCAAGGTCGTCATTCCGGTCATGGACGTCGCGCTAGCCTCGCCACATCAGGAATTGCACGCATGAGCGGGTCCGTGCTCGTCGTCGACGACGAGGAGATCGTCCGCAATTCGGTGCGGCAATGGCTGGAGCTGGGCGGCTTCACGGTCCGGGCCGCCGCCGGCGCGGATGAGGCCATTCGCCTCGTGACAGAGAGCCCGCCCGACGCCGTGCTGACCGATTTTCGCATGCCGCACCGATCCGGACTCGATCTGATGCGCGACGTTCACCGCGCCGATCCCGACATTCCCGTCGTGCTGCTGACCGCGCATGGCGACGTGCCCCTGGCGGTCGCTGCGATGCGCGAGGGCGCCTACGACTTCCTGCAGAAGCCTCATGATCCCGAGCTCCTCTCCGCCGTCATGACGCGCGCCATCGAGCGGCGGCAGTTGAAGCTGCAGCTTCGCCAGCTCTCGGATCGCCTTGCCGCGCCCGGCGAGATCGATGCCCGCCTGGTCGGGCTGTCGAAGGCGATGGTGGCGGTGCGGGCCGGCATCCTCGAGCTGGCCGGTCATGATCGCGACGTGATCGTCACCGGCGAGACCGGAACCGGCAAGGAGGTGGTGGCGCGGGCCCTGCACGATTTCGGTCCGCGTGCGAAGGCCCCCTTCGTCGCCGTGAACTGTGCCGCGATCCCGGCCGAGTTGTTTGAGAGCGAATTGTTCGGCCATGAGGCCGGCGCCTTCACCGGCGCACGGGGCGCCCGCATCGGGAAGTTCGAGCACGCCAGCGGCGGCACGCTCCTGCTCGACGAGATCGAGAGCATGCCGCTGCCGTTCCAGGCCAAGATCCTGCGCGCCCTCCAGGAGCGTACGATCGAGCGGGTCGGCTCCAACAAGCTTCTGCCCATCGACGTTCGCGTCGTCGCGGCTGCAAAGGGTGATCTTGCGACCGAAAGCCGCCAGGGGCGCTTCCGTTCCGATCTCTACTTCCGCCTCGCGGCAGCGGAGATCAACCTGCCGCCGCTGCGCGAGCGCGGCAACGACGTCCTGCTGCTGTTCGAGCATTTCGCCGCCGCCGCCGCCAAGGGCGCGGGCCGCCCCATGTCGTCGCTGCGGGCGAACGATCTCGATGCGCTGCTCGCCCATGACTGGCCAGGCAATGTGCGCGAGCTGAAGAACGTTGCCGAACGCTACGCGCTGGGGCTCGCGGCGACCGGCCGCAGCGTGGCCGAGATCCTGCGGCGTGGCGAACCGGGGGCGCCGCAGCGGACGCTCGCCGACCGCGTTGCGGCCTATGAGCGCGCGTTGATCGAGGCCGCCTTGCGCGAGCACGATGGGTCGATCGCCGCCGTCACCGAGGAGCTCGGCGTTCCGCGCCGGACCCTGAACGAGAAAATGGCGAAATACGCCCTGGCGCGGCCCGGCCGCAAGGATTCCTGAGCCGGCAAGCCCTCGGCGGAAATCCGCCGATGGCGGCGTTCGCATCGGCGGGTTCTTGCCGACGCTCCGGCCTTCGCGAGGCCTTTCTCCCAGGGAAATCGCTCCATCCGCTGCAATTCCCCACGTTTTCGCGCGCCGGTCGCGATTGGCACGGCCGTTGCTCAAGCAGCGCCGAAACCATCCGGTTTTCCGGGACGGCATCAACTCGCGCGCCAACACGCGAGCGGATGGCTTCGTCAAAGGACAACAACATACGGAGGACGTCGTGAGTTCACAGGAAGCCTCAATTCAAAATGTCGGCGCGCCCGTCTCGGAAACGCGCGCGAACAGCGCTGACATGAAGCGCCGGCTGCGGGCGATCTTCGTCGGTTCCGTCGGCAACCTCGTCGAGTGGTACGATTTCTACGCCTACGCGGCGTTTTCGCTCTATTTCGCCAAGGCGTTTTTCCCCGACGGTGATGAAGTGGTGCAGCAGCTCAACGCGGCATTGCTGTTTGCGGCGGGCTTCCTGGTGCGTCCCCTCGGCGGCTGGCTGTTCGGCCATCTCGCCGATCGCTACGGCCGGCGCAACGCCCTGACGCTGTCCGTCGTGATGATGTGCTTCGGGTCGCTGATCATCGCGGTGACACCGACCTACGCGTCGATCGGGCTGGCCGCTCCCATCATCCTCGGCCTTGCGCGCGTCCTGCAGGGCCTGAGCCTCGGCGGCGAATACGGCACCAGCGCCACCTATCTCAGCGAGGTCGCGGACGAGAAGAACCGCGGCTTCTATTCCAGCTTCCAGTATGTGACGCTGATCGGCGGTCAGCTCTGCGCCATCCTCGTGCTGCTCCTGCTGCAGAAGGTGTTTCTCTCGACCGAGGAGATCCGCGCCTGGGGCTGGCGCGTGCCGTTTGCGTTCGGCGCTGTGCTCGCGGTCGTGGCCGCGCTGATGCGCAGCAACCTTCATGAGACCGATGCCTTCAAGAACAGTCAGGCGGCGGTCAAGAAATCCAGCTCGATCCGCATGCTGCTGAACTATCCGCGCGAGCTTCTGCTGGTGGTGGGACTGACCATGGGCGGCACGGCGGCCTTCTACACCTACACCACCTATATGCAGAAATTCCTTCGCCTCTCGGTGAAGCTGACGGACGACCAGACCACCATGGTGACGGCAGGAAGCCTCGTTTTCGCGATGATGCTCCAGCCGATCTACGGCGCGATCTCCGACCGCATCGGGCGCAAATGGCTCCTGATCGGATTCGGCGTGTCCGGCACGCTGTTCACCATTCCGCTGTTGACGACGCTCCAGGCGACGCATGATGCGTTCTCGGCTTTCCTCCTCATCGCCGCGGCCTGGATGATCGTGTCGGGCTACACGGCGATCAATGCGGTGGTGAAAGCCGAATTGTTTCCGACCAGCGTGCGGGCGACCGGCGTCGGCGTGCCCTATGCACTGACCGTCTCGATCTTCGGCGGCACCGCGGAATCGATTGCGCTCTGGTTCAAGTCCATCGGTCACGAAAGCTGGTTCTACTGGTATCTGACCGGCTGCATCGCGGTGTCGCTGCTGGTTTATCTGACCATGCGTGATACCAAGACCATGTCCGCAATGGATCGCCACGAATAGGGCCTAGGCGCCGGTGCCGGCGGTGTGGACGTCCTCACCGCCGCGCCACCAGCACGCCCAGCAGGAATGCCACCATCAGCGACGGCAATGGTGCCTCGCGCACCATGCGGCGCACGATGTCCGTCCAGTGCTGCTCCGGAACGAGCCTTGGCGACCTGACTTCGGGCATCGGCGGGATGTCCCAGTGTGATGCGAGCTCAGTGATCTCGCTTTGCGCGAGCTGGACGCCGTCGCGGATGCGGAAGATGGCGGCTTCCGATCGCTCGCGCGGGCCGAGCGACATCAGCGTCGCGATCGCCGTGCGCAACGTCATCTCGCCAAAACCCTGCAGCCTTACCGACTCCTCGGGGTCCGACGTCATGTGATCATCCCAGCGCGAAGTGGCGCGCGATGGTGAAGGCCGCCGTCGCGCACAGGATCAGCGTGGATACCGCGCCGGCCACGCCGCGCGCGAGATGGGCTCGCGTCAGGTGCCTGGTCATGATCTTGCTCCATGCTCAGCATGGAAATGACGGCGAGCAAGGTTGGTTCCCTGCGCAACGCGCGAATCGGCAGGCCGGCTACTTCCGCAGCAGTTCGCTCAGCGCCGCCGTCGCCTCCGCGCAGCGGATGTCGTCGATCTCGCGCGACAGGCTGAGCGCGCTCGATCTCAGCTCTTCGAGCTTCCAGTTCTCCGGATTCTGGTTTTCGAGCTGGCTGAGACGCTTGTTGAGATCGTCCAGCCTGGATTGGAGCTGCCCGATGCTGGCGGCCCCATTCACTTTCCAAACGCGTTGTGCGCGCATCGTTATTCCCCTGCTAGTCTCACGGCGTTGTGAGAGCGGTTCGTGGCCGCAATGGGAGTTTCTTTTGGCCGGCTTCAGACCGTGGGGAACCGTTGCAGATTGGCAACGGAAGTTCCTCGATGATGTGCGCGAGGCCGGCTTGCTCTTGCGCGGCGCGCGTCATAGGCGCGGAATCTGCATGTGCGCGGGCACGACGGCGCGGGTAGCGCACGTCCGAAAGAGCGAAGGACAGACGTGTGGCGAGATTTGTGAATGTGGCGGCCGGCCAGCTCGGCCCGATTGCGCGAGCCGAGACCAGGACCGAGGTGGTGGCGCGGCTGATCGCGTTGATGCGCCAGGCAAAGGCCAATGGCTGCGACCTGATCGTCTATCCCGAGCTCGCGCTGACCACGTTCTTTCCGCGCTGGTATTTCGAGGATCAGGCTGAGATCGACAGCTTTTTCGAGCGCGAGATGCCGGGGCCGGAGACGCGAGCCCTGTTCGATCTCGCCGGTGAGCTCGGCATCGGATTTTACCTCGGCTATGCCGAGCTGACGGCAGAGGCCGGCAGCGTCAGGCGCTACAATACTTCCATTCTCGTCGACAAGAGCGGCGCGATCGTTGCGAAGTACCGCAAGGTCCATCTGCCCGGCCATGCCGAGCACGAGCCGTGGCGCGAATTCCAGCATCTGGAGAAGCGTTATTTCGAGCCCGGCGGCGGCTTTGGCGTCGCAGATGCGTTCGGCGGTATGATGGGAATGGCGATCTGCAACGACCGCCGCTGGAGCGAGACCTATCGCGTGATGGGCCTGCAGGGCGTCGAGATGGTGATGATTGGCTACAACACGCCGGTTCACAATCCGCCCGCGCCGGAGCATGACGACCTCTCGCTGTTCCACAATCACCTGGTGATGCAGTCCGGCGCCTACCAGAACGGCACCTTCGTGGTCGGCGTCGCCAAGGCCGGGGTCGAGGAGGGCGTCGACCACATCGGCGGCAGCTGCATCATCGCACCCTCGGGCGAGATCATCGCGCGCTGCACGACCAAGGGCGACGAGCTCGCGCTCGCCCGCTGCGATCTCGATCTCTGCAATTCCTACAAGCGCACGACGTTCAATTTCGACGCTCACCGCCAGCCGCGGGCCTACGGGATGATCGTGGAGCGCAAGGGCGTGACGACCATGGCGGATGGCACGCCGGTGAAGGGGTGATGCGTTCTCCCTTGTAGCCCGGATGGAGCGAAGCAAAATCCCGGGCTCGCTCGCCCGGCATTTGGCACTGGATCGCCCGGCTTGACCGGGCGATCCAGTACGCCGAGCCAGCTGTGGCCTACCCGAAAGGCCACAGCGTACTGGATTCCCCGCCTTCGCGGGGAATGACGGCGGCATTTCGAGGACGAAGCCGTTGCCACACACTCCGTCATTGCGAGCGCAGCGAAGCAATCCAGAGTCTTTCCGCGGAGAGATTCTTGATTGCTTCGCTGCGCTCGCAATGACGATGTTGAAGCAGTGAGTGCACTCTATGACCGTCACCCTGAGGTGCGCTCCGCGGCGCACGCGCTGTGGAGCAAGCCTCGAAGGATGACGGGGGTTGGCGGCTTCCCTGGCTGCAAACCGGCCACTCCGCACTTCTACCCAATCACAACCACGTGTCTTTATTCGGAAACGATCATTCCCTATTATGCCGCAATGCAAAAAGCCGCCCGCCGATCGCAAGCCAGCGCCCGTCCGCCAGGTCGTCCCCGGGAGTTCGACATGGATACCGCGCTCGACCGCGCCCTTCGGGTGTTTCGCGAGCGCGGTTATCACGCCACCTCGATCGGCGACCTCACCGCGGCGATGCGGCTTGCCACCGGCAGCGTCTACAAGGCGTTTCGCGACAAGCATGCCGTGTTCCTCGCCGCCTTCGAGCGTTACACCGGCTTGCGCCAGGAGCAGACCCGCAGCGCCGCGGCGCGCGGGGGCAATGGCCGCGAGCGGCTGCGCAACGTGCTCCTATCCTATGTCGAACATTCCCAGGGCATCGAGGGGCGGCGCGGCTGCCTCGTGGTCGGCAGCGCGGTGGAATTGTCGGCGGTCGATCCGGCGATCCGGGCACGCGTCGAGGCCCAGCTCAAGACAAATGAAGATTTCATCGCCGGCCTCATCCGCGAGGGCCAGGCCGACGGCTCGATTCCGGGCCGTGTCAATGCCGACGACACCGCGCGGCTGATGATCTGCATCACGCAGGGCATGCGCGTCGTCGGCAAGGCGCGCCTGCCGCTCGACGGCGAGCGCCTCGTCGGCGTCGCGATGAAACTGCTCGCCTGAATTTGTGCCTTATTAGGGAATGAACGTTCCCGATTATCGGAGACTGCGTGAATGACGATGAATGCCACGATCGAGACCGCCCCCGAGCCGGATGCGGTCTCGCAGCGCCTGACCTTCGTGCTTGCCGCGGCCTGTGGCATGGTCGCGGCCAACATCTATTATGCGCAGCCGCTGATCGCCCCGATCAGCGCCGCGCTCGGCCTGTCGCATGCAGCGGCGGGGCTGATCGTGACCATGACCCAGATCGGCTATGGCGTGGGGCTGCTGTTCATCGTGCCGCTCGGCGATCTCGTCGAGAACCGTATCCTGATCTGCTCCGTCATCACGCTCGGCGCTGCGTCGCTGCTTGCCGCAGCCTTCGCCACCCATGCGCTGCCGTTCCTGATCGCCGCGCTGTTCATCGGGCTCGGTTCGGTCGCGGTGCAGATCATCATTCCCTATGCCGCGCATCTGGCCCCGGAAGCCATCCGCGGCCGCGTCGTCGGCAACGTCTCGACCGGCCTGATGCTCGGCATCATGCTGGCGCGTCCGGTGTCGAGCTTCGTCACCGCGGCATCGTCCTGGCATGCGGTGTTCTTCGCCTCCGCCGCCCTTATGGTCGTGCTCGCCACCGTGCTGTGGATGACGCTGCCGAAGCGCAAGCCGGTCGTGCGCATGCATTACGGCACGCTGCTGCTGTCGATGCCGCACCTCGCCCTGCACACGCCGCTGCTCCGGCGCCGCGCGCTCTACCAGGCCAGCCTGTTCGGCTGCTTCACCCTGTTCTGGACCGTCGCGCCGCTCCAGCTCGCAGGGGCATTCGGCTTCTCCCAGCGCGGCATCGCGCTATTCGCCCTGGCCGGCGTCGCCGGCGTGTTCGCAGCCCCGATCGCGGGCCGGCTCGCCGATCGCGGCCATAGCCGCATCGCGACGCTGGTTGCTATGCTGCTCGCGGCCGTCGGCTTCCTCGCGACCTATATCGGCGCGCCCGGCTCGATGCTGAACCTCGCCTGCCTGGTCGTGGCCGCGATTGCCATCGATATCGGCGCGCAGGGCAACGTGGTGCTCGGTTTCCGCGCCATCTTCGCGCTCGGGCACGAGCATCGCAGCCGCCTCAACGGCCTCTACATGGCGACGTTCTTCGCGGCCGGCGCTGCCGGCTCGGCGGTCGGCGCCTGGGCCTTCGCGCAAGGCGGCTGGATGCTCGCATCGGCCATTGGCCTCGCTCTGCCGGTCGTGGGCCTGCTCTATGCGGCCACCGAGTAGCGGCCGGCCGGGACGGACATTGTGCGATGCCGGTGTTTACCAAGCCGCGGACATGCGGCCCTGCCATGCCGTGTGTGCCGCAATTTCCATCTCGCGGATGGGTTGCAGTTGTAGTACTTTCGTCGCAATCGGACCTGGTTAACGGGCGGCAGGGGGAGGCTGATGAGGCGAGCGGGGCTGTTTGGCGTACCGCGGGTACGGCCATGGTCGTGGCAGGCGTTTCTGCTGGGACTCGTCATCGTCGCAGTGTCGGCCCTGCTTCAGGGCATCTGCGTCGCGCTCGGCGCAAAGCTTTATTTCGCCGCGTTCGTGCCCAGCCTGTTCGTGCTCGCGTTCGTCGCGGGCGCGCCGGCGGCGGCCTTCGCCGCGCTGCTCACCATTCCGCTGGTGTGGTGGGCGTTCATACCGCCATTCTTCGAGTTCAGTCCGCTGAGCAGCGCGAATGCGGATTCCATCAACCTGTTCTGCCTGCTCGCCGTGCTCCTGATCGGCCTTGCCGATCTGTGCCGCGAGACGATGACGATCATCAGCCGAGGCGGGCTGAAGCCTCCGGGCAAGAGCGCGGCAACGAATTCGCAATAAACCGGCATTGCGTGAGGTCACGCGTTGCGCACGCGCAACAGTCCGGCAACCATGCGCGAGCTTGCCGGGCGCCGCTAACTTTTCGAAAAAGATTTGGCCGCAATTTCTCCCCCGGGAATGACGAGGGAGTTTTCGACCATGAACGGCCAGATCAACGGACACGCCATCCTGGAGAACGTGCGCCGCTATCGGGGCATCGCATCGCTCTATCGCCAGACCGCCGCATTCCGCCCGGGCCAGAGCTGGTCGCTGCTGGAGCAGGCGAGGGATTGGGAAGCGCGGGCACTGTCGGAGCTGGAAGCCTACTTCGCCGCGCGCATCGACTACGCCGCTCCGCTTGCGGCCTGATCGTTCACCGCGCAGGGCGGGGTGCGATCGGCCCGGCCGGGCGCGCGACCCGGGACGACTACGGAGTTGTCTCGAGGCCCGCTTGTGCTAGCAACATCCCGATGGAGATCTCCGTCAGGGAGGTCGGGGGCGAGTGATGACCACCTTCAACCGCATCTTCACCACAGAGCGCCTGCTGCAGATCATCGTCATTCTGGCGGCGACGATCGCGATGAAGCTGATGGCATAACCATCGGCGGGCTATGGCCCGCCAAGCTCGGGCACGACGGGCAGATAGTTCGCCCCCTCGGAACCAAGAAAATCGAACATCGCCTGCGCCGGCGGCAGCAGCACCTTGTCGCTGCGGCGGATCACGTACCACTGGCGGACGATCGGCAGGCCGGCGACATCGAGCACGATCAGCCGGCCCTCGGCGAGCTCATGCGCGACCGTATGGGCCGAGATGAAGGCGATGCCGAGCCCCGCAATCACCGCCTGCTTGATGGTCTCGTTGCTGCTCATCTCCATGCCGATGATCGGCTCGAGGTCCGACCTCTGGAACATGCCCTCCATCAGCGTCCGCGTGCCCGAGCCGGGCTCGCGGGTGAGGAAGGTCTCGTGCACGAGGTCGGTCAGGCTTAGGCCGGAATCCTTCTCCAGCCAGTGCCCCTTGCGCGCGACGATGACGTGCGGATTGCGTCCGAGCTGACGGACGTCGACGCTGACGTCGGCCGGTGGCCGACCCATCACCGCGAAATCGAGGTCGTAGCCGTGCATGGCCTCGCGAATCTCCTCGCGGTTGCCGATGGTGAGCTTGATCTCGATCTTGGGATGCCGCTTCGAGAACGCCGCGATGGCATGCGGCACGAAATATTTCGCGGTCGAAACCGCGCCGAGCTGCACCGTGCCGCCGGTTCGTCCCGCCAGCAGGTCGAGCGCGCCCTGGCAATCCATGATGGCGGCTTCGACTCGCTCGGCCAGCGCCAGTACCTCCTTGCCCGCCTCGGTCAGCAACATGCCGTCACCGGTCCGCTGCACCAGCGGCAGGCCGGCGAGGTCCTGAAGCTGCCGCAGCTGCTGGGTCACGGCCGGCTGCGTCAGCCCGAGATGGCCGGACGCCGCGGTCACGCTGCCCTTGGCGGACAGCGCCGCAAGCGAGCGAAGCTGCCGGATCGTCAGATGCCGGAGCTGGGCTGCCGCATGGCCGGGGCCATTATAAGAAAATTCTTTGGCACTCATTATGAATAGAAATTTTCCTTATTAAGCCGCCCCTGTCAATCTCCTGATGCCGGGACTGACCGCACCGACTCCAGCGTGGAGGGCAATGGATGCGGCGCCGGCCCAGGGGATGGACGCAGATGACCGGGCAACTCAGGCTGGACGACCACCTTCAACGGTATTCCGAGACCGCGCCGCACGCGCTGGCCGTGGCGGCCGCGGTTGATGCCATCGCGGCGGCGGCGATCGAGATCGCCGACCTCATCGCCACCGGCGATCTCGCGGATGCATCGGGCCTGACGACGGGCCGCAACAGCGACGGCGATGTCCAGCGGGATCTCGACGTGCAGGCCGATGCGATCCTGCGCCGCTGCCTCGGCAGGCTGCCGGTCGCCGCGCTGGCGTCGGAGGAGATGCGCGAGCCGCAGATCGGCGACCGCGAGGGCCGCATCTGCGTCGCGATCGATCCGCTCGACGGCTCCTCCAACATCGACATCAACATGACCGTCGGCACGATCTTCTCGATCCTGCCGGCGCCCGATGATCTCACGCTCGCCTTCCATCAGCGCGGCTCGGCGCAGCTCGCGGCGGGCTTCGTCACCTACGGCCCGCAGACCTCGTTGGTGCTGACGCTCGGCGACGGCGTCGACATCTTCACGCTCGACCGCAGGGCCGGCTGCTTCCGCCTCGCGCGCAGCGCCGTGCAGATCTCCGAGGCCTGCGAGGAGTTCGCGATCAACACGTCAAATCGCCGGCATTGGGATTCGCCGGTGCGCGCCTTCATCGACGAATGCCTTGCCGGCGTCGAGGGGCCCGCCAATCATGATTTCAACATGCGCTGGATCGGCTCGCTGGTCGCGGAGGCCTATCGCATCCTCACGCGCGGCGGCGTGTTCCTCTATCCCTCCGACGCGCGGCCCGGCTATGGCGACGGCCGCCTGCGCCTCGCCTACGAGGCGCATCCGATGGCGATGATCATCGAGCAGGCCGGCGGCTCGGCCTCGACCGGGCGCGAGCGCATCCTCGACCTCTCCGCGCAGAGCCTGCACCAGCGTGTGCCGCTGATCATGGGCTCGAGCAACGAGGTGCGGCGCGTCGAGGAGCTGCATTGCGATCCGCTGCTGGTTGCCAGCGTCTCGGCGCCGCTGTTCGCGCGGCGCGGATTCTTCCGACTCTGAGCGAGGTGAACGCATGTCCAGGAAACACCCGATCATCTCGATCACCGGCTCCTCCGGCGCCGGCACCACCTCGGTCAAGAAGACGTTCGAGCAGATATTCTTCCGCGAGAAGGTCAACGCCGCCTACATCGAAGGCGACGCATTCCATCGCTATGACCGCGCCGAGATGCGCACGCAGATGGCGAAGGAGGCCGAGCGCGGCAACAAGCACTTCAGCCATTTCAGCCCCGAGACCAATCTGTTCGAGGAGCTGGAACGCGCCTTCCGCGACTACGGCGAGACCGGCACCGCGGTGACGCGGCACTACGTCCACGACGCCGAGGAATCCGCGCTGCATGGCGCGGCACCGGGCACCTTCACAGACTGGAAGCAGCTGCCGGAGAACTCCGACCTGCTGTTCTACGAGGGCCTGCACGGCGCCGTCGTCACCGACAAGGTCAACGTCGCGCGCTATGCCGACCTGAAGATCGGCGTCGTGCCGGTCATCAATCTCGAATGGATCCAGAAGCTGCACCGCGACCGCAGCGCCCGCGGCTATTCGACCGAGGCCGTCACTGACACCATCCTGCGGCGGATGCCCGACTACATCCACTACATCTGCCCGCAATTCACCGAGACCGACATCAACTTCCAGCGCGTCCCGACGGTGGACACCTCCAATCCGTTCATCGCGCGCTGGATCCCGACGCCGGACGAATCGATGGTTGTGATCCGCTTCAAGAATCCGCGCGGCATCGACTTCCCCTACCTGCTCTCGATGCTGCCGCAGAGCTGGATGTCGCGCGCGAACTCGATCGTGTGCCCCGGCGCCAAGCTCGATCTGGCGATGCAGCTGATCCTGACGCCGCTGATCATGCAGCTGATCGAGCGCAAGCGCAGCTTGAAGTGAACGAGGAGAGAATCCGATGAACATCTCCGTCCACGCCGAAGCCGACCTCACGGCGGTCACGCACAACGATCTCGCCAATGCCGTCCGCTTCCTCGCGGTCGACGCCATCGAGACCTCGCAGTCGGGCCATCCCGGCCTGCCCATGGGCATGGCCGATGTCGCAACCGTGCTGTTCTCGCGCTTCCTCAAGTTCGACTCGGCGCATCCGAACTGGCCGGACCGCGACCGTTTTGTCCTCTCGGCCGGCCACGGCTCGATGCTGCTTTATGCACTGCTGCACCTGACCGGTGGCGATGTCAGCATCGACGACATCAAGGCGTTCCGCCAATGGGGCTCGAAGACGCCGGGCCATCCCGAATACGGCCACACGCCCGGCGTCGAGACCACGACGGGACCGCTGGGGCAGGGCATTGCGACCGCGGTCGGCATGGCGCTCGCCGAGCGGATGGCCAATGCGCGGCATGGCGATGGCCTCGTCGATCACTTCACCTATGTCATCGCGGGTGACGGCTGCCTGATGGAGGGCATCAGCCAGGAGGCGATCTCGCTTGCCGGGCATCTCGGGCTCGGCCGGCTGATCGTGCTGTTCGACGACAACGGCATCTCCATCGACGGTCCGACGTCGCTCGCGACATCGGACGACCAGCTCGCGCGTTTCGCTGCCTCGGGCTGGTCGGTGCGCCGCGTCGACGGACATGATCCCGAGGTCGTTGCACAGGCGATTGCGGAGGAGCGGGAGACCGCAAAACCGTCGCTGATCGCCTGCCGCACCATCATCGGCTATGGCGCGCCGGATCGGCAGGGCACGGAGAAGGCGCATGGCGCGCCGCTCGGCACCGAGCAGACCGCGGCAGCGCGTCGGATTCTCGGCTGGGACTATCAGCCCTTCGTGGTGCCTGTCACGATCCAGAAGGCGTGGCGGATGATCGGGCAGCGCGGGCAGGTCGATCGGCTCGCCTGGCTCGATCGCTACGAAGACGCCACGCCAGAGCAGCGTGACCTGTTCGTCGAGGGCAAGGCCGTCGCGCTGCCGGCGGCCTATGCGCTGGCCGCCACGAAATTGCGCGAGCGCTTTGCCAGCGAGCGTCCAAAGCTTGCGACCCGGCAGGCCTCGCAACAGGTGCTCGACGGCATCGCCGGAACGATTCCCGGCCTGGTCGGCGGCTCCGCGGACCTGACCCATTCGAACCTGACGCATGCCAAGGCGCAGGCGCCGGTCAAGAGTGGTGCGTTTGCCGGCGACTACATCCATTACGGCATTCGCGAGCACGGCATGGCTGCGGCGATGAACGGCCTCGCGCTGCATGGCGGCCTCATCCCGTATGGCGGCACGTTCCTCGCGTTCTCCGATTACAGCCGGCCCGCGATCCGCCTTGCGGCCCTGATGCGGCTGCGCGTCATCCATGTGATGACCCACGACTCGATCGGCCTCGGCGAGGATGGCCCGACGCACCAGCCGGTCGAGCATCTCGCGGCGCTGCGCGTCATTCCGAACCTGCTTGTGTTTCGCCCGGCCGACGCAGTCGAAACGCTGGAAGCCTGGGATTGCGCGCTCGAAGCGGAGGATCGCCCCTCGGTGCTGTGCCTGTCGCGGCAGGCGCTGCCGACCTTCCGCAGCGATGTCCGCGGCAGGAATCGCGTCGCACGCGGCGCCTATCTCGTCGTCTCGCCGGACGGCGGCCGTGACGTCACGCTGATGGCGACCGGCTCGGAAGTGTCGATCGCCCTGGAAGCCGCCCGCCTGCTTGCGACCGAGCACATCCGTGCGGCCGTGGTCTCCGCGCCCTGCTTCGCGCTGTTCGAGGAGCAGCCGGAGGATTATCGCGCAGCCGTGCTCGGCACCGCACCGCGCGTCGGCATCGAGGCGGCCGTAGCCGGCGATTGGCATCGCTGGATCGGCACCGACGGTGAATTCGTCGGCATGCGCGGTTTCGGCGCCTCGGCGCCGGCGCCAGTGCTGTACCGCGAATTCGGCATCACACCGCAAAGCATTGCGGAAGCGGCCCGCCGGGCGATCGCCCGCAAGAGCCAATAAGGAGGACGACCCTTGGCCCGTATCACCCTTCGCCAACTGCTCGATCACGCTGCGAGCCACGGTTACGCCGTGCCGGCGTTCAACATCAACAACATGGAGCAGGGCATCGCGATCATGCAGGCGGCGGCCGAGGTCGACGCGCCCGTCATCATCCAGGCCTCGCGCGGCGCGCGCAGCTATGCCGGCGATCTCATGCTCTCGCACATGATCGACGCGCTGGAGCGGACCTATCCGGACATCCCGCTCTGCATGCACCAGGACCACGGCAATGACGAGGCGACCTGCGCCTCGGCCATCGCCCACGGTTTCACGTCGGTGATGATGGACGGCTCGCTCAGGGCCGACGCCAAGACCGCGGCTGACTATGACTACAACGTCGCGATCACGCGCCGCGTCGTCGATCTCGCCCATTGGGTCGGCGCCTCCGTCGAAGGCGAGCTCGGCGTGCTCGGCTCGCTGGAGCATGGCGGTGGCGAGCAGGAGGACGGCCACGGCGTCGAGGGCAAGGTCAGTCACGACCAATTGTTGACTGATCCCGATCAGGCCGTCGATTTCGTCCGTGCAACGAAAGTCGATGCGCTGGCGATTGCGATGGGCACCTCGCACGGCGCCTACAAGTTCAGCCGCAAGCCTGACGGCGACATCCTGGCGATGCGGGTGGTCGAGGAGATCCATCGCCGGCTGCCGAACACGCACCTCGTCATGCACGGCTCCTCCTCGGTGCCGCAGCCGCTCCAGGACATGTTCAACCAGTTCGGCGGCGAGATGCCGCAGACCTGGGGTGTGCCGGTCGAGGAGATCGTCCGGGGCATCAAGAGCGGGGTGCGCAAGGTCAATATCGACACCGACTGCCGTCTCGCGATGACCGCGGTGTTCCGGAAAGTGGCCGCGCAGGCGCGCTCCGAGTTCGATCCGCGCAAATTCCTCAAACCCGCGATGGACGCGATGCGAGAGCTCTGCCGCGAGCGGTTCGATCAATTCGGCACCGCGGGCCACGCCAGCAAGATCAAGGTGGTCCCGATGAGCGAGATGGCGCGTCGCTATCGCGCCGGTGATTTGGATCCGCGTATCGACGCCCGCGAGTCCGTGGCGGCCTAGTCAATCAGAGAGAGCAGAGAAAAGAACAGGAGAGAGACATGAACGCACATGCAGGCACGGTCCGCGGCAAGGAACGCTATCGCTCCGGCGTGATGGAATACAAGCGGATGGGCTATTGGGAGCCCGACTATACGCCAAAGGACACCGACGTCATCGCCCTGTTCCGCGTTACGCCGCAGGAGGGCGTCGACCCGATCGAGGCGTCGGCTGCAGTCGCCGGCGAATCCTCGACCGCGACCTGGACGGTGGTCTGGACCGACCGCCTGACGGCCGCGGAAAAGTATCGCGCAAAATGCTACCGCGTCGATCCGGTGCCGGGCACGCCAGGCTCGTACTTCGCCTACATCGCCTATGATCTCGACCTGTTCGAGCCGGGCTCGATCGCCAACCTCTCGGCCTCGATCATCGGCAACGTGTTCGGCTTCAAGCCGCTGAAGGCGCTGCGCCTCGAGGACATGCGCTTTCCCGTCGCCTATGTGAAGACGTTCCAGGGGCCGGCGACCGGCATCGTGGTCGAGCGTGAGCGCCTTGACAAGTTTGGCCGGCCGCTGCTGGGCGCAACGGTGAAGCCGAAGCTCGGCCTGTCCGGCCGCAACTACGGCCGCGTCGTCTACGAGGCGCTCAAGGGCGGACTCGACTTCACCAAGGACGACGAGAACATCAACTCGCAGCCCTTCATGCATTGGCGTGACCGCTTCCTCTATTGCATGGAGGCGGTGAACCGCGCGCAGGCGGCCTCCGGCGAAGTGAAAGGCACCTACCTGAACATCACCGCGGGGACCATGGAGGACATGTACGAGCGCGCGGAGTTCGCGAAGGAGCTCGGATCCTGCATCGTCATGATCGACCTCGTGATCGGCTACACCGCGATCCAGTCCATGGCCAAATGGGCGCGGCGCAACGACATGATCCTGCATCTGCACCGCGCCGGTCACTCGACCTACACGCGGCAGAAAAGCCATGGCGTGTCGTTCCGCGTCATCGCCAAGTGGATGCGGCTTGCCGGTGTCGACCACATCCACGCCGGCACGGTGGTCGGCAAGCTCGAAGGCGATCCCAACACCACGCGCGGCTATTACGATGTCTGCCGCGAGGATTTCAACCCGACCAAGCTCGAGCACGGCCTGTTCTTCGACCAGCATTGGGCGAGCCTCAACAAGATGATGCCGGTCGCTTCCGGCGGCATCCATGCCGGCCAGATGCACCAGCTGCTCGACCTGTTAGGGGAGGACGTCGTGCTGCAGTTCGGCGGCGGCACCATCGGCCATCCCATGGGGATCGCGGCCGGCGCGATTGCCAACCGCGTGGCGCTGGAAGCGATGATCCTCGCCCGCAACGAGGGCCGCGACTATGTCCATGAGGGGCCGGAGATCCTGGCCAGGGCGGCCGAGACCTGCACGCCGCTGAAGGCCGCGCTCGAGGTCTGGAAGGACGTCACCTTCAATTATCAATCCACCGACACGCCGGACTTCGTGCCGACCGCGCTGGAAACCGTTTGAGGAGACATGAGATGAGACTGACCCAGGGCTGCTTCTCGTTCCTGCCTGACCTGACCGACGATCAGATCACCAAGCAGGTGCAGTATTGCCTCGCCAATGGCTGGGCGGTGAACATCGAATTCACCGACGATCCGCATCCCCGCAACACCTATTGGGAGATGTGGGGCCTGCCGATGTTCGACCTCCAGGACGCCGCCGGCGTGATGATGGAGCTCGCCGAGTGCCGCCGGGTGTATGGCGACCGTTACATCCGCATCAGCGGCTTCGATTCCAGCCATGGCTGGGAATCGGTGCGGATCTCCTTCCTCGTCAACCGTCCGCCGCAGGAAGCGGAATTCGAATTGGTGCGGCAGGAAGTTGGCGGTCGCGCGATCCGCTACACCACGGTGCGGAAGCCCACCGTCCACGCCGCGCAATAGCCATTCTCCCTCCGCGCGGAGCACTCCCTGCTCCGTTTCCTTGGCGGACCACTGCTTCGCCGCTCCCCTCGCGGCGAAGCTCTTTTCTTCGAGGTGCCGATGCTCGATGTCCCCCATGCAACGACGACCGATCCAAGCGAGACCCAATTCGATCTCCGCAAGGAGGCCGAAGCCGCCGGGATCACCGATACGCTGCAACAGCTCGATCAGGAGCTGATTGGGCTCAAGCCGGTGAAGAACCGCGTGCGCCAGATCGCCTCGCTGCTGCTGATCGAGCGCATCCGCCAGCGCGCAGGCCTTGCCGCCGCGCCGCCGACGCTGCACATGTCGTTCACCGGCAATCCCGGCACCGGCAAGACCACCGTGGCGCTCCGCATGGCCAAGATCCTGCACGGCCTCGGCTTCGTGCGGCGCGGGCAGGTGATCTCGGTGACGCGCGATGACCTCGTCGGCCAGTATATCGGCCACACCGCGCCGAAGACGAAGGAGATCCTGAAGAAGGCGATGGGCGGCGTGCTCTTCATCGACGAGGCCTACTATCTGCATCGTCCCGACAACGAGCGCGACTACGGTCAGGAATCCATCGAGATCCTGCTCCAGGTGATGGAAAACCAGCGCGAGGATTTGGTCGTGATTCTTGCCGGCTATGGCGAGCGGATGACGAGCTTCTTCGCTTCCAATCCCGGCTTCCGCTCGCGCATCGCGCACCACATCGACTTCCCCGACTATGCAGAGGCCGAGCTGCTCGTCATTGCCGAGCTGATGCTGAAGGAGCGCGGTTATCGCTTCTCGGCGGCGGCGCGCGAGGCGTTCGAGAAATACATCGCCCTGCGGCGGACCCAGCCGTTCTTCTCCAACGCCCGCTCGATCCGCAACGCCGTCGATCGCATCCGCCTGCGGCAGGCCGACCGGCTGGTATCCGATCTCAACCGCATGCTCGATGTCGCCGACCTCGAGACCATCGATCCGGCGGATGTCCTTGCAAGCCGCGTCTTCAGCGGTGGTCCGGTTGCGGAAAGGAGCGTGAAGGCATGACCAGCGAGATCCTTATTGCGCCCTCGATCCTGGCTGCGGATTTCGCGCGTCTCGGCGAAGAGATCGCGGCCATCGATGCGGCCGGCGCCGACTGGATCCATTGCGATGTCATGGACGGACATTTCGTCCCGAACATCAGCTTCGGTGCCGATGTCATCAGGGCGATCCGGCCGCTGACGAAGAAGGTCTTCGACGTGCATCTCATGATCGCGCCGGTCGATCCCTACCTCGAGGCGTTCGCGAAGGCCGGTGCCGATGTCATTACCGTTCATGCTGAAGCGGGTCCGCATCTCGACCGCTCGCTCCAGGCGATCCGCGCGCTCGGCAAGAAGGCCGGCGTCAGCCTCTGCCCCTCGACACCGGAGAGCACGATCGAATATGTGCTCGACCGTCTCGACCTCGTGCTGGTGATGACGGTCAATCCGGGCTTCGGCGGCCAGGCCTTCCTCGAATCCCAGCTGGAAAAGATCCGGCGCATTCGAAGCATGATCGGCGACCAGCCGATCCGGCTCGAGGTCGATGGCGGCATCACGCGGGACAATGCTGCCGCAGTTGCCGCTGCCGGTGTCGATACGCTGGTGGCGGGCTCCGCCGTGTTCCGCGGCAAGAGCAGTGCCGATTATGCCGCCAATATCGCGGCCATTCGCGTCGCGGCCGAGGCCGGCCGGGTTCTCAAGCTGCAACATAGTCCCGCGCAGTCGAAGCGCGTGGGCGAAGGAGGCCGCCTCCGGTAGACTGCGGGAGGCGCAAGCATCGAAAGCTTCGCCGTTCTGGTTGTCCCAAGGCGCCGCCTCTACGCCTAGCGCATTGGGGCGAGAGATCCGCACGGACGTTTGGAACTAAAAATCTTACCGGAGTTTCTCGAAAACTAATCGAGGTTAAGCGCGTTATGCACGCAGCAAATGTTTTGCATAAACGCCATCGACCTGACGCAAATCAGGCCCAATAAGCCCAGTGAATGCGAGGGAGGGTCTCATGGAGAACGTACGTCGCTACCGGGCGTTGGCGTCCCTCTGTCGTCAGCAAGCCGCCTATAGGCCGCTTCAAAACTGGGAACTCCTCGGCCAGGCCGAACATTTCGAATATCTCGCCGAGGTCGCGCTTAAGGCGCATTTCGACGCGTGCAATGCGCAACGCGACGAGAAGGCGGGAGCGACATGGGAAGCGCCCGCCGCGGCGTGAGAGCGTCGGGCCGGCTTCGCTAATGCGACATCAACGCCGGCACCGTCATGGCCTCCAGCATGGCGCGGGTAACGCCGCCGAGAAAGCGCTCCTGCCACCGCGAATGGCCGTAGCCGCCCATCACCAGCAGATCGAGGTTCTCGTCGGCCGCCAGCGACAGGATGGTCGGCTGAATCTGGGAGCGGGCGGCTGAGAGGCCGACGGTGCGGGTCGACAGGCCCCGCCGGCCGAGATGCCTTGCCAGATTGCGGGCCGACACCTCGCCCGGCACTGCGTCGGCTTCGTTGATCGTGATGAGCACGATCCCTTCGGCGCGCGCCAGGAATGGTGCTGCGTCGCGCATCGCGCGGGCGGCGACGCGGCTGCCGTCCCAGCAAATGCCGATCCGCCGTGCCTTGAAGGCGCCACGGAAGGTGTAGGGCAGGAACAGCACCGGGCCGCCGGCCTGGAACAGGATTTCGCCGGGCACGTCGTTGTCGAACGAGCCCTGCGCCGGATCGGGCTGGAGCACGATGCTGAGGTCGTGCAGCCGCGCCATTTCGCCGAGCGAGCTGGCTGCATCCGCGGGGATCGCGCCGAGCGGATGGCAGGTGCAGGAAATGCCGGCGTTGGCCGCTTCGCTTTTGAACACCTCGAGCGCGGCCTCGGCCCGCTCCAGGGCGCGCTCGCGCTCCAGCTCGAACACGGCCGCCACGGCGGCACCGCCGTCCAGGACGTAGGCTGCGCTGCTCGCGACATAGCCGACCGCGACCGCGTCGAGATGGGCGTTGAGTTGCGCCGCGAGCGAGATCGAGCCGTCGATCACGGCGCGCATCGGCCGCTCGGTCGGGATATGGACGAGAATGTCTTTGTACATGGCGTGCCTCCGATCGACATCGTTCGACAGCCGCAGTCTTCCACTGCGCGGTGGGGCGGCCTTGAGCTGCATCAAACGTGCCGCCGCGATTTTGGTCGGCCGGCCGTAACACCTTTGCCAAGATTTAATCACGTGGACGGAACGCCGTAAGGTGGCAACGACCATGTTGGGGGCAAGGCGACATCTGACCCAACATGGACATTTCGACATGAACGATCGCGTCAATTCCGACACCACCACGACCGGGAAGATCCTGAGGCCGCGCCGGCTTGCGCTGCTCGGCACCGTGGCCGCGCTTGGCGTGGCCGTGCTGGCCGGCTCTCCCGGTTTCACGCAGTTCGGCGTGACCTCCCTGGTCTCGCCCGCGCACGCCGCGGAAAGCGCTACGACCCCGCCGGGCTTCGCCGACCTCGTCGCCAAGGTCAAACCCGCCGTGATCTCGGTGCGGGTCAAGATCGACCGCGACAACGACAAGAACGCGATGCTGCAACAGAACCGGATGGATTCCGACGAGGACTCGCCGTTCGACCAGTTCTCGCGGCAGTTCGGCTTCCGTGGCCCGGGTGGCATGAACGGCATGCCGCGCCAGCGTCACCAGATGGTCACGGGCGAAGGCTCCGGCTTCTTCATCTCCGCCGACGGTTACGCCGTGACCAACAATCATGTCGTCGATCACGCCGAGTCCGTGCAGGTCACCATGGACGACGGCACGACCTACACGGCCAAGGTGGTCGGCACCGATCCGAAGACCGATCTCGCGCTGATCAAGGTCGACGGCAAGAAGGATTTCCCCTTCGTCAAATTCGCCGAGCAGAAGCCCCGGATCGGCGACTGGGTGGTGGCGGTCGGCAATCCCTTCGGCCTCGGCGGCACCGTGACGGCCGGCATCGTCTCGGCCAGCGGCCGCGACATCGGCAACGGGCCCTATGACGACTTCATCCAGATCGACGCGCCCATCAACAAGGGCAATTCCGGCGGGCCGGCCTTCGACATGAACGGCAACGTGATCGGCGTGAACACCGCGATCTTCTCGCCGTCGGGCGGCTCGGTCGGTATCGGCTTCGACATCCCGGCGACGACCGCAAAGCTCGTCGTCGCGCAGCTGAAGGACAAGGGTGCGGTGACGCGCGGCTGGCTCGGCGTGCAGGTGCAGCCGGTGACCGCCGACATCGCCGACAGTCTCGGCCTGAAGGAGGCACGCGGTGCGATCGTCGACAATCCGCAGGACGGCAGCCCGGCGGCCAAGGCCGGGATCGAGGCGGGCGACGTCATCACCGCCGTCAATGGCACCGCGATCAAGGACTCCCGCGATCTTGCCCGCACCATCGCGACGCTGGCACCGGGCACGTCCGTGAAGCTCGATGTCTTCCACAAGGGCGGAAGCAAGACGGTGACGCTCGCACTCGGCGAGTTGCCGAACGAGCGGCAGGCGAACGGTAAAGCCGATGAGAGCAAGGTGCAGCCGGACAAGGGCACGCCGCGCCTCGGGCTCAGCCTCGCGCCGGCCGGCGAGGTGCAGGGCGCCGGCCAGAAGGGCGTCGTCGTCACCGAGGTCGATCCGCAAGGGCCGGCAGCGCAGCGCGGCATCCAGACCGGCGACGTCATCCTCAATGTCGGCGGCAAGCCGGTCGCCAATGTCGGTGACGTCCGCGCTGAATTGGCGCAGGCAAAATCGTCCGGCAAGAACAGCGTGCTGCTTCAGGTGAAGGGCGCGGAGGCGACCCGGTTCGTCGCCGTGCCGCTCGCGTAAGCCTCTCGTTTTGAACGGCAATTCAAAAGGCGGCCCGCGGGCCGCCTTTTTTCGTGCTGGCGTGAAAGATACCCGCAGGTCGACGATAACATTCTCGTTAACGGCAGCATTGGTGACGGATTCGTCCGAAAAAGCCGCGTTCGCTCGTCAGACTTTGGAGTCCATATTACCTGCAGGGGGTGGAGTTCCGAACGTCCGGCTGTTTTGTGGAACCGGCCGGTGTTCGCATTTGATCGGTGCCGACATGGATCGATTGAAGCTCTCGCTGAGACGTGCGCTGCTCGTGGCGCCGCTCGTGCTGTCGGCCGGAAGCGCCCTCGGGCGCGATGACGGCCGCTACGCGGATTCACCGCTCAAGCCCTGGTTCGACAGTCTGCGCAGCCATCTCGGCCCGTGCTGCTCGGATGCCGATGGATTTGCCGTCTCGGATCCCGATTGGGAATCGCACGACGGGCATTATCGCGTGCGTCTCGACGGTCAATGGGTGGATGTGCCGGATGAAGCCGTCATCACCGAACCGAACCGGGCGGGGCGCACCATGGTCTGGCCGGTGAAGACGGCGTTCGGGATTTCGATCCGGTGCTTCATGCCGGGCAGCATGATCTGACGGGCGTCAGCCTCACCGCTTGCTGGATTTGCGCTTCGACGATTTCCTGGTCGTCTTCTTCTTGGACGTCTTCCGCTTGGACGCTTTCTTTGGGACCTTCTTGCCCTTCTTGCGGGCCTTCGAGAGTCCAATCGCGACCGCCTGCTTACGACTCTTCACGCGTCCGCCGCGACCACCGCGTCCGCTCTTCGCGGTGCCCTTCTTGTAGCGGCGCATTTCGCTTTCGACATCGCTGCCGGAGCTGCGTGAGTAACGTCGTTTCTTTGCCTTGCGTGCCATGCGTATTCTCCCTTGGCCGGGGAAAACCGCTCGAGACAGGCATGGTTCCGAAAGCGCGTCAGCAACGCTCCCGATGAATGACGCAGGCTAGAAGGAGTTTGCGAGCTCGATCTCCGCTTCGAGCACCTGGATGCGCCGCGCGGCTTCGGCGAAGGACAGATCTCGCGCATATTGCGCAGGCTGATACGTCTCTTCGCTCAGCCGCTTCAACCTCAACCCCTGCGCCCGGGTCATTTGCTCCATGAGAAACGCCTTGGCGTCGTATTTACCCTGAACCTGCATCTCCGCTCTCCATTCTGAAATCGCGACTTGACTATATGTTCTTATTTTGTTCTAACAAGCCATGGACAACAGAATTAATGAAATTCGACGTAAAATCAGCGCCTTGAGGTTGGAGATGGCCAACGTCGAGGCCTCCGTGCGCGACCTCGTCGACCGGGGTCGCGACTGCACGGAAAAGGCCCTGGCGCAGATGGACCTGCGCCGGAAAATCAACCTGTTGATCGGCGAATGGAGAGCTGCTGGCGGTGGCGATGTCCTGCCGGATGTCCGCGATCGTGTCCGGCTTCGTCCGCTGAAGAAAGCCGCAGATCCCGCGCGGATGATCGCGCGCCGCTGAGAGCTTTGGGAGCGCGTCATGGAGGAAGACCCGGACACGTACCGGATCCTGAGACTGCGCGCCGAGATTCTCGAACTGGGCTCCGCGATCCGGCAATTGCAGCGGGAGGGGCTCGACGACGCCGCGGCCCAGCTCCTGATTGCGCGCAAGCGGGCGCAGCTCGACCATCTCGTGAAGATGAATTCTGCGAGCGGCGGACGGAGCATCGCCGATACGCAACGCGAGTAGCGCGCGCAATGTGACGTCAGAGGGATCGTATCGAATGCCAAAGCGAGAAGGCCCCGCGATTGCGGGACCTTCGATGAGCAGCGCGCCTTACTTGGTGGTGCCCTTGGTCATCGTGCCGCCCTGATCGGAGCCGGGGCCAGAGCCGCCCTGACCGGAGGGATCGGGACTTTTGGTTTTCGTGTTGGCGCCCGTGGTCTGCGATGATGACATCGAGGATCCATGTTTCGCCTTGTGCGACTTGGCCTGCACGGCAAACGGAGCGGCGGCAAGGCCGGTTGCCAACATCACGGCGAGAGCGAGCTTGGTCGTCTTCATGCGCGGGAACTCCCTGGGTTAAATTGACGCAGGCAGCCAACTGCTGTTCGTCACAGGAGTTCCCGACAAAGAACCCCGCATGTTTCGCGCGGCTTCAAAATTCCTTGTCCTCGTCGATGATGAACACGACGCCCGTGAGCGTCGCACCAATTGCGAACGTCGTCACCAATGTGAGGGCGAAGACCAGAATCGCTTGGCTCCCGCCGTGATTGAGCAGATTGGCGACCGCCGGATTGGACAGAGTGAGCGCGAGACCGAATGCGAGCCCGAGAGCTGCGCCCATCATCGCATGCGTCACGAGCTTGATGATGCCAGTGGGAGAGAGCAGGCTCGGTGGCTTCTTGGGTGTCTTGTTCGCACGCATGGAACCAACCCTCGATTGCACATGCAACGCGCGCGATGATCGCCGGTTCCACTCGCATGAAGGAATTGTCATCCGCCGCTTCATCCGGCGTTCATGCGGGGCTTGCGAGGATGAAGGCCATCAACATGGGACACTCGACATGGGTAAGGTCGTCTATCTCTATCGCTCGCTGGCCTATCGGAATGCGGCCGCGGACATGTTGCGCAAGGCGCGCAATTTGCCGCGCGGTGCCGATCGAAGCGCCGCCCGCCGCTATGCGATGGCGCTGCGCGATCTCGCGCAAACGGAAGCCTGGCTCGAAGGACGCGTCGCCGACGAACCTCGGTCGATCCTGCGCACGAAAATCGCCGCGTCCGGTTAACCCGACGCGCGCTGCAGCTCGGGGGAGGTGTCGGCGTCGAACTTGCCCTGCGCTACCGAAGCAGGGGTTTTGCGGGTCAGCGGCACGTCCAGGCGGCACAACAGGCCCTCGGCCCGCCAATCGAATTGTGCCCGTCCACCGAGCTGTGATTCGACGCTCGCAAGCAGGCTCCGCGTACCGAAACCGCGAGACTTCGGTGTCCTCACCAGCGGGCCGCCGGATTCCTCCCAGGTCAGCGTAAGGTGGTCTTCCTCGACCTGCCAGCCGATCAAGAGCCGGCCCGATCGCGTCGAGAGCGCGCCGTACTTGGCGGAGTTGGTGAAAAGCTCGTGCAGCGCCAGCGCCAGCGTCTGTGCCGTCGCAGGGACCAGCTGAACCTCGGGACCGGCCAATCGGATCTGGTCGCCGAGCGAATAGGGTGCAAGCTCCTCTTCGATCAGCTTGGAAAGCTCGGCGCCCTGCCAGCTCGACAGCGACAGGATCGTGTGCACGCGCGCCAGCGCATTGATGCGTCCCTCGACGGCGTTGACGTAGGCCTTGACCTCGTCGGCACGGGTAAGGCGCACGATCGATTGCGCCAGTGCCAGCGCATTCTTGGCGCGATGATCGACTTCCCGCGCCAGCAGGTTCTGCCGCTCCTCGGCACGCTTGCGTTCGGTGATGTCCACGGTGACGCCGCTCACGCGCACGACGCGGCCGGCCTGATCCACGGTCGCGGCCGCTGTGCCGACGCACCAGCGCACTTCACCGTCGGGCCGGCTGACGCGAAATTCCCCTTCATAGGCGAGTGCGCCGCTATTGAACGCGGCAATCGCCTGGCCGAACCGGTCGACGTCATCCGGGTGCAGCAGTGCCTGGATGTTCGCCGAGGTGACGTTGAAGGTCTCCGGCGTCACGCCGAAGATGCGGTACTGGCCTTCGTCCCACATCCAGTCGCCGTTGATCCAGTCCCAGTCCCAGGATCCCATCTTGCCGGCGGCGATCGCCATGCTGCGGCGCTGCTCGCTCTCGCGCAGCTTGGTGGTGGAGTTCTCCAGTTCCGCCGTGCGGGCGCGGACACGGTCCTCGAGTTCCTGGTTCAGCCGTTCGAGCTCGCGGGTCTTGCGGTAGAGCTCGGAAAACACCTTGATCTTGGCGCGCAGCACCTCCGGCACCACGGGCACCGGCACGTAGTCGACCGCGCCCATCTCGTAGCCGCGCAACCGGTCGATGTCGCTCACTTGAATGGCCGAGATGAAGATCATCGCGGTCTTCTGGAAGCGCGGATGTTCCCGGATCATCGCCGCGAGCTCGAAGCCGTCGAGTTCGGGCATGCAGACGTCGACCAGGATCACCGCGATCTCGGTCTTGAGCAGCACCTCCAGTGCCTCGCGACCAGACGATGCGATCACGAGGTTCTCGCCGAGATCCTTCAAGATCACCTCATAGGCGAGCAGCTTGGCCGGCTGGTCGTCGACGAGGAGGATATTGACCTTTTCGTGGTCCATTCGCGGATCCAGCTCAGCGGTGCAGCCACATGCGGATCGCAAGCAGCAATTGATCGGTGTTGACGGGTTTTGCGAGGTAGTCGGAGGCACCGGCTTCCAGACATTTCTCGCGGTCGCCTTTCATCGCCTTGGCGGTCAGTGCGATGATCGGAAGGCGGGCGAAGGCCGGGTTCTCGCGGATCACGCCGATGGTCTGATAGCCATCCATCTGCGGCATCATGATGTCCATCAGCACGATGGCGATTTCCGGATTGGATTCGACCAGCGTCACGGCTTCGCTGCCTGTGGTCGCCGTCAGCACCTTCATGCCGCGCCGTTCCAGTACGCTCGACAGCGCGAAGATGTTGCGGGCGTCGTCGTCGACGAGCAGCGCGGTCTTGCCGATCAGGTCCTCGTCGGAACTGTTCAGTTTCTCCAGCATGCGCTGCTTCTCGACCGGAAGTTCCGTGATCACGCGGTGCAGGAACAGCGCGGTTTCGTCGAGCAGACGTTCCGGCGATTCCACGCCCTTGACCACGATGCTGCGCGCCATGGTGTGCAGCTCGGCATCCTCCTCCGCCGAAAGCTCGCGACCGGTGAAGACCACCACCGGCACGTTCGAGAGCGCCTCGTCGTTGCGGATCTGGTCCAGCACCTCGAAGCCGCTCATGTCCGGTAGGCGGAGGTCGAGCACCACGCAGTCGCAGGGCGCCTCGCGCAGCATGGAGAGTGCGCCGGCGCCGGTGTCGGTCGCCACGATCTCGATGTCGTCGTGATGCAGCAGCTCGCGGATCGAGAGCTGTTCGGCCTCGTTGTCCTCGACGATCAGGAGCCGCTTGCGCCTGGGACGCGCATATTCCTTGATTTGCGTCAGCGCCGCCGCGACGCCTTCGGTCGTCGTCGGCTTGTTGACGAAGGAGAAGGCGCCGCGCGCCAGCGCATGCTGGCGATCCTCGTCGAGCGTGATGATCTGCACGGGGATGTGGCGGGTCAGCGGATTGTGCTTGAGCTGGCTCAGCACCGTCCAGCCGAGCATGTCGGGCAGGAACACGTCGAGCGAGACCGCGCGCGGCTGGTACTGCTTCGCAAGCTCCAGTGCCTCCGCACCGCGCGCGGCAACCAGCACCTTGAAGCCCTTGTCGCGCGCGAGGTCGACCAGCACCCGCGCATAATGCGGGTCGTCCTCGACGATCAAGAGGATGCTGTCGCCGGGCTCGAGGTTGAGACGGTCGTCGGGCAGCTGCTCGATGACGCGCTGCTGCTCCGGCGCGGCCGGCTGCAGCGCCGGTGGCTGGCTGTATTGCTGCGGCGACGGGGCGGCGCGCGGCGCCAGCGTCGGCCCGGAATATTTCAGCGGAAGATAGAGCGTGAAGGTCGAGCCCTTGCCCGGCGCGCTGCGCAGATGGATTTCGCCGCCGAGCAGGCTCGCGAGCTCGCGGCTGATGGCAAGGCCAAGGCCGGTGCCGCCATATTTGCGGCTGGTGCCGGCGTCGGCCTGCTGGAACGCCTCGAAGATCAGCTTCTGCTTCTCCAGGGGAATGCCGATGCCGGTATCCGACACCTCGAACGCGATCACGGCCGGCGCGGAATTCAGCACCGGGTGATCCGTTCCCCAGCCACCGAGGGCGGCCTCGACCTTCAGGCGCACTTCGCCTTCGGCGGTGAACTTGAAGGCGTTGGAGAGCAGGTTCTTCAGAACCTGCTGCAGGCGTTTGGAGTCGGTGACGATGCTGCGCGCGAGGTTCGGATCGACGTCGATCTTGAACGAAAGGCCACGGTTCTCCGCCTCGTGCCGGAACGGCCGGCCGACGGTCTCGAGCAGGTTGGCGGTCAGGATCTCCTCGGCATCCACCGTGACCGTGCCGGACTCGATCTTGGAGAGATCGAGGATGTCGCTGATGAGGTTGAGTAGGTCGGTGCCGGCGCCGTGGATGGTGCGCGCGAACTCGACCTGCTTGGCTGTGAGGTTGCCGTCCGGATTGTCGGTGAGCTGCTGACCGAGGATCAGGATCGAGTTCAGCGGCGTGCGCAGCTCGTGGCTCATATTGGCGAGGAACTCGGATTTGTACTTCGAGGTCAGCGCGAGCTCGGTCGCCTTTTCCTCGAGCGCGCGGCGGGCCTGCTCGATCTCCTGGTTCTTGCGCTCGACCTCGACGTTGCGCTCGGCGAGCTGCTGCGCCTTCTGCTCGAGCTGGTCGTTGGTCTGCTGCAATTCGCGCTGCTGGGTCTGGAGCTCGCCGGCGAGCTGCTGCGACTGCTTCAGCAGGCCCTCGGTCTGCATCGTCGCCTCGATCGAGTTGAGCACGATGCCGATGGAGTCGGTGAGCTGCTCCAGGAACGTCATCTGCGAGGTCGTGAAGGAGGCGAGCGAGGCGAGCTCGATCACCGCCTTGACCTGGCCTTCGAACAGCACCGGCAGCACCACGAGGTTCTTCGGGGCGACGCGGAACAGCGCTGAATTGATCGGCACCACGTCGCTCGGAATGTCCGCAACGACCCGCGGGCGCCTGTCGAGCGCGCACTGGCCGATCAGGCCCTCGCCGAATTGCAGTACGCGTTGATAGGGATAGACGCCGTCGCCGGCGTAGGAGGCGAGCAGCAGCAGCTGCGGATTGTCCTCGCTCTCGATCTGGTAGATCACGCCGGTGTGGGCGTTCACCAGCGGCGACAGCTCGGTCAGCAGCAACCGGCCCACGGTGGCGAGGTCGCGCTGGCCCTGGAGCATGTTGGTGAATTTCGCGAGGTTGGTCTTCAGCCAGTCCTGCTCGGTGTTCACGTCCGTCGTGAGACGGAGATTCGTGATCATCGTGTTGATATTGTCTTTCAGCTCGGCGAGTTCGCCGCGGGCGTCAACCTGGATCGACGGCGTCAAATCGCCCTTGGTCACGGCGGTCGCCACTTCGGCGATCGCGCGCACCTGCGAGGTGAGGTTTGCCGCGAGGAGGTTCACGTTGCCGGTTAGGTCCTTCCAGGTGCCGGCCGCGCCAGGCACGTCGGCTTGACCGCCCAAGCGGCCTTCGACGCCGACCTCGCGCGCCACCGAAGACACCTGGTCGGCGAAGGTCGCGAGCGTCTCGGTCATGTTGTTGATGGTGTCGGCGAGCGCCGCGACCTCGCCCTTCGATTTCACCGTGAGATTTTGTTTCAGATCACCATTCGCGACTGCAGTCACCACCTTGACGATGCCGCGGACCTGCTCGGTCAGGTTCGCCGCCATGAAGTTCACGGTGTCGGTGAGATCCTTCCAGGTGCCGGCGACGCCGGGCACCTGGGCCTGGCCGCCGAGCTCGCCTTCGGTGCCGACCTCGCGTGCGACGCGCGTGACTTCGCCGGCGAAGGCGTTGAGCTGGTCCACCATGGTGTTGATGGTGTTCTTCAGCTCGAGGATCTCGCCCTTTACGTCCACGGTGATCTTGCGCGAGAGGTCGCCGCGCGCCACGGCGGTGGTGACCTCGGCGATGTTGCGGACTTGCGTGGTGAGGTTCGCGGCCAGCAGGTTGACGTTGTCGGTGAGGTCCTTCCAGGTGCCGCCGACGCCGGGCACGACGGCCTGGCCGCCGAGCCGGCCTTCGGTGCCGACTTCGCGCGCGACGCGCGTCACTTCGGCGGCGAAGGAGCGGAGCTGCTCGACCATGGTGTTCAGCGTATCCTTCAGCAGCAGGATCTCGCCGCGTACGTCCACGGTGATCTTCTTCGAGAGGTCGCCGCCGGCAATCGCGGTTGCGACCTCGGCGATATTGCGGACCTGAGCCGTCAGGTTCGACGCCATGAAGTTGACGTTGTCGGTGAGGTCCTTCCAGGTGCCGGCGACGCCGGGCACCTCGGCCTGGCCGCCGAGCTTGCCTTCGGTGCCGACCTCGCGCGCGACGCGGGTGACTTCGCCGGCGAAACCGTTGAGCTGGTCCACCATGGTGTTGATGGTGTTCTTGAGCTCGAGGATTTCGCCCTTCACGTCCACGGTGATCTTGCGGGACAAGTCGCCGCGCGCCACGGCGGTGGTCACTTCGGCGATGTTGCGGACCTGGGCGGTGAGGTTGCCCGCCATGGAGTTGACGCTGTCGGTGAGGTCCTTCCAGGTGCCGGCGACGCCGGGCACGTTGGCCTGACCGCCGAGACGGCCTTCGGTGCCGACCTCGCGCGCCACGCGCGTCACCTCGCCCGCGAAGCGGTTGAGCTGGTCGACCATCGTGTTCAGCGTGTCCTTGAGCTGAAGGATCTCGCCGCGGACGTCCACCGTGATCTTGCGCGACAGGTCACCGCCGGCGATGGCGGTTGCGACCTCGGCGATGTTGCGCACCTGGGCGGTGAGGTTGCCCGCCATCGAGTTGACGTTGTCGGTGAGGTCCTTCCAGGTGCCAGCCACGCCCGTGACCTGCGCTTGGCCGCCGAGCTTGCCTTCGGTGCCGACCTCGCGCGCGACGCGCGTGACTTCGCCGGCGAAGGCGTTGAGCTGGTCGACCATGGTGTTGAGCGTTTCCTTCAGCTGAAGGATTTCGCCCGACACGTTCACGGTGATCTTCTTGGACAGATCGCCCTTGGCGACGGCCGTGGCGACTTCCGCGATGTTACGGACCTGGCCGGTCAGGTTGGAGGCCATCGAGTTGACGGAGTCCGTCAGGTCCTTCCAGGTGCCGGCGACGCCGCGCACCTGGGCCTGGCCGCCGAGCTTGCCTTCGGTGCCGACCTCGCGCGCGACGCGCGTGACTTCGCCGGCGAAGGCGTTGAGCTGGTCCACCATGGTGTTGATGGTGTCCTTCAACTCCAGGATCTCGCCGCGCACGTCCACGGTGATCTTCTTGGACAAGTCGCCGCCGGCGACCGCCGTCGTCACCTCGGCGATGTTGCGAACCTGTGCGGTCAGGTTCGACGCCATCGAGTTGACGCTTTCCGTGAGATCCTTCCAGGTGCCGGCGACGCCGAGCACGTTGGCCTGACCGCCGAGCCGCCCTTCGGTGCCGACCTCGCGCGCAACGCGCGTGACCTCGCCGGCGAAGGCGTTGAGCTGGTCGACCATGGTGTTGAGCGTTTCCTTCAGCTGAAGGATCTCGCCCGACACGTTCACGGTGATCTTCTTCGACAGGTCGCCGCCGGCGATGGCGGTCGCGACGTCGGCGATGTTGCGGACCTGCGCGGTCAGGTTCGATGCCATGAAGTTGACGTTGTCGGTCAAGTCCTTCCAGGTGCCGGCGACGCCGGGCACCTGGGCCTGGCCGCCGAGCTTGCCTTCGGTGCCGACCTCGCGCGCGACGCGCGTGACTTCCGAGGCGAAGGAGTTGAGCTGGTCCACCATGGTGTTGATGGTGTCCTTCAGCTCCAGGATTTCGCCGCGCACGTCCACCGTGATCTTGCGCGACAGGTCGCCGCGCGCCACGGCGGTAGTGACGTTGGCGATGTTGCGGACCTGCGCGGTGAGGTTACCGCACATCGCGTTGACGGAGTCCGTCAAGTCCTTCCAGGTGCCGGCGACGCCGGGCACGATCGCCTGACCGCCGAGCTTGCCGTCGGTGCCGACCTCGCGCGCCACGCGCGTCACTTCGGAAGCGAAGGAGCGGAGCTGGTCCACCATCGTGTTGATGGCTTCCTTGAGCTGAAGGATCTCGCCGCGGACGTCGACGGTGATCTTCTTCGACAAGTCGCCGTTGGCGACCGCGATCGTCACCTCGGCGATGTTGCGAACCTGGTTGGTCAGGTTGTTCGCCATCGAGTTGACGCTCTCGGTCAGATCCTTCCAGACACCGGTCACCTCCGGCACCTGGGCCTGGCCGCCGAGCTTGCCCTCGGTGCCGACCTCGCGCGCCACGCGCGTCACCTCGGAAGTGAACACGCCGAGCTGCTTGATCATGGTGTTGACGATGTTCGCCGACTGCAGGAACTCGCCGCGGAGCGGACGGCCGTCGACGTCGAGCTTGACGGTCTGCAGCAGATCGCCTTGCGCCACCGCCGCAACCGCCCGCGTCACCTCGCGGGTCGGCCACAACAGGTCGTCGATCAGCGTGTTGACGGAGCCTTCCATGTCCGCCCAGGAGCCCGAGGCGAGGCCGAACTTCACGCGCTGACGGGTCTTGCCCTCGCGCCCAACCACCTGGCCGACCAGCTCCAGCTGCTGCGCCATGCGCTGGTTGGCGGCGATGATTTCATTAAAAGTGTCGGCAATCTTGCCGTCGATGCCGAGATAGTCGCCGCTCATGCGCACCGAGAAATCGCCGCTGCGCATGGCCTGTAAGGCGAGTAGCAATTCCGCCCGGGAATCCGGCTCCGACATATCGTTGTTTTTTGGCTTTGGGACGCGACGACCGGAGCGTGATGCAGTTCCGGGATCGAGGTCGCTCATACTTGATTCCCCCGCAGGCGTCGGCCGAATCTGCGGCAAGACGCAATTGATCAAACTAGAGCGTCAGCCAAATTCGAAATCAAGCGCCAACGTTGCGGCGCCCCGAAATGGAACCTGCTCTGCTCAGCCCGGCCAAAATAACGACGGTTGATGGCATTGGTTCCATTTCGGTTCTCGAAAAATTCAGAGCTCTGCTGGACTTCGAGCCGGCTGCAGCCGGCGCCCTTTCGGAACGGAGCGCCAACCTTTCCGGTTAGCGAGGACAGGGAGAGAGCAGATGCAGATCAAAGCAGGAGTCGCCGTGGTCGCTGTTAGCGTATTGCTCGCCGGCTCGGCCTTCGCGCAGGGTGAACCCAGCGGCCGCGGGTCAGTGACCGGCGATCCCGCCGCAAGCTCCGCCACCCCAAAGGCGGATGCACCGACCACGGGGACCGCAACCCGGTCGAACCCCAGCGGCAGCGGCACCTCGAGCTCAGGGGGCAAGGACGACAATGGGGATGCGGGCCGGGACAAGATGCCGGAGAGCGACCGCACGGTGCGGCCGGAGAGCCAGCAACATCATCCGAAGGACAAGTGAGGGCGGCTACTTGTCCGCCATGGTGCGCCCGGCGTCCTTGACCTGTGAGCGCAGCCTGGGCAGCTGTTCGCGCGCGAACGCTGCAAGCGCCGAATTGTCGGGCGCCCTGAGATAGCGTTCGAGCAGGGCGATGGTGGATTCATATTCAGGGATCTGCGCGGCATAGAAAGTCCGGACATAGGCCGGTCCATCCGAGCTGTCGGGCTCGGCGAGGCCAGCGCTCGCGGTCTTGCCGATACGGGGCTCGGCGCCGATCGCCGCCTGAATATCCTTGAGGGTCTTGTCGCGTTTCGCAGCTTCTTCGGCGCGCAAGGCGGCAAGGTTCTTCACCTCCGCATTGCCCTTCAGGTCGGTGCTCTCCAGAAGGCTCTGCTGAAAGCGGCTGAACGCGTAGAGGCCGCTGATGACGTCAATGGCCGTCGGCGCGCGGTTATCAGGCCTTTGCTCGCCGGTGCTGTCGGCCAGCGCTGCGCTGCCAATGAACAACAGGATAATCGCGGCAAGAACTCGCATCCATGACAATGACCGGTGCCGTGCGAAGTTCCCGCACGTTAAGATCCGGCAAGGGCGGTTGCGATGCAGGAGTTCCGTCCCCACGTCTTACCCCATGAAACAGTCCGACGTTTTCAGGGATAACGCTGAGAACTGCCTGCAACTCGCTGAGCGAGCGGAAGGGCAACCCGCCTACAAGCGCTATTCGCGCATGGCGGATGCCTGGACGGCGCTCGCAAGGGAGCAGGACTGGCTCGATGGCGAAATCCCGCCCGTGACGGTCCGCATCCCCCAAGGCAAGGAGGCATAGGCGGCTCTCGTCTTCGTGAATCCGCGTGTGAGACTACGCACGGAACGCAAGCGACCAATCCAGGATCATCCGGGAACAGTCGATCGCGTGGATTTTGATTCCAGAAGGAGTTTTGCAATGGCTCCACGTCTTGCCCTTCTTTCACTCATTCTCGCCTTTGGCGTCTCGGTCGCGTTCGCGACGGTGACGACAGTACGGCAGGTGCAGCTCGAGAAGGCGTCTGCTGCGGTTCATGCCGCGCATAGCTAGCACTGTTGCTCACGCCCGGAACATTCGGCGCTGACCTGCGTAGCCGCTTCGATACATCAAGAGAGAAGCGGGAGAACATCATGGCCCATTCCGACCACGGCATCGTCAAGGACAAGCGCGCGGAGGAGCAGCCGCGCGACAAGCAGCGCGCCCAGACGGTGCACAAGACGGACCCGAAGGGCTCGCCGTCGCGCGAGGCGACGCGCGATCCTGACCTCACCGACAAGAGCAAGACGCCAGGCTCCGGCGTGATGCCGGATGATTCCGGCGACGCGCCGACGGGTTAGAGGATGGTCCGCTAGAGGGTTCTCGCAAGGAACGAATCCGCGCGCGAAGAGTCGACGGGTTGCTTCCGGTTGGCATGCCCCCGGTGCGCCGGAAGCAATCTCCAAGGACGGCCCTGGCACCCACCGTGCCGGGGCCGTTTTGCCTTGCGAGGCTTTGATCAGTCCTCTTTGCTGCCTTCCGGGTCGCTTTGAGTGTGACCCTCAGGTCCGCGGCCGAATACGCCGAAATTGCTCGACTTTACGCCGGCAGCAGCATCGACGCCCGCTGCCGCCAGTCCGAACTTGAGCAGTTCGCGGACTGCCGCAGCGCGGGTCGGCATGCGGTGCTTGAATCGGAAATCATCAACTGCGGCCAGCTCTTCCGGTGAGAGCATGACCTGAAGGCGCTCGGCGCGAAGGTCCTTCATGGTCGATCACACAAAATGAGTAAGTTGAGTAGTCTGCTCAACCAACGAACTTGGCGGGAGTTCCACAAGAGTCGATAAAACTGCCAAATGAGTAAAAAATATAGCAAAATCAATAAGTTATATTGAAACGAGTCCTGTGCTGGCGCATTCTCTTGCAAAGGGAGATTGGCCATGACGGATGAGGTCAGGTTACCCCGCAAGCTTTCCGAGGAGCCAGAAGCACCCAAGCCGGTGCGGCCGAGCCACCAGAAGGTCATCGATCAAGTCGAGCGCTGGGCCAACAGCCCGGGCCTGCAACCGCCGAGGACGGACGATGCGAAGACGGTCTGAACCCCACACATTCGAACAACGTCTCGACGCGCAGAGGCTGCGGCTCGAGCACGAGCTTGCAAGTCTGCCGGTCGGCGTTCAGCGGGATTCCATTGCCGCGCGCATCGAGCAGCTTCATGCCGCCGCGGAGATGTTTGAATTCCTGAAGCTAAGGGACGCTTCGACGCCGCGCTGATCGCGACCAGGATTCGGAGGACCGGCGAAGCGAGACGGTGCGAAATTTCCGTCTCATCCACCATGCCGAGACTGAAACCACGGCCCAGGCGACGATGGCGGCGATGAAGGCCGCCACGCTGCTCAGGGGGACCGTGACGTAGAAGACGGCGGCGAACGCAGCAAGACCAATGCTTCCCAAGCCGGCGCCGGCGGCGTCGAGCGCTGCGGCCTCTTGCCCACGCCGGCGGCCGTCGAAACCTGCCTTCTCCTTGGCCCGGCGCTCATGACTTTCGATCAACGTTGCACTGGCGCAGAAGATGGCGGGAAGGGCAAGGAAGAGCCCGCCGATGGAGGTGCCGAAGCTCGCACCCACGATGCCTGCCAGCACTGTCGCCAGTCCGCCGAGCACGAAGCGAATGGCGTATTCGTACCAGCGCGTCTGCTTCAGCGCCGATGGGGACAGCGTGACCAGCATCAGGCGGCACCTCCGAAGCTTGCGAGCAGGCCGAAGGCGACGACCAGCCATACCGCGAAGGTGAGAATCGTGGCGGGCAGCGCGGCAATACGAAACCTCATCAGCAGATGGCACACGGCGACGCTGTAGCAGGCAAGCGCGATCGCGCCGTAAATCATGGTCCAGCTTTCGGATGCGGCATAAGGTCTGCCATGCTGCACGATCGCAATAGCAAGCGTGGCGAGTGCGACTGAAGGTGCGGCGCCGAGTAGACCGGCAAAACTCTTTGGCCGCAGCATGTCGCCAAGGATCGCGAAAGCTGAAACGATCATGCCGCCGGCGATGAAGCGCACGATGTATTCGGTCATGGCTGCATCCGCCTGTGGTGCTGGCGCCTCGCCAACGTGAGCGGCCTGAGAAGTCGTTCGACGACAATGCCGAGCGAGAAGCCTGCCAGCACATCGCTCGGCCAGTGCGCGAGCAGCGCGACGCGCGTCAGCGAAAGTGCGACCGCGATGACGCGTATCGCGCGGCGCGGCCTCGTCGGCAAGAGACCCGCTGCCGAGGCGAGCGCACCCATATGCATGGCGTGGCCGGAGGGAAAGGCATCACGCGGTCGCCCGGAGAAGGGAACGCCGTTCTGATGGCCGCGAATGGTCGTTCGATCGGGTCTTGTCTGGTCGAACACGGACTTCAGCGCGTGCGGCAGCACCGAGGTCGCCAAGGTCATCGCCAGAATATGATTGGCGGCGGGGCGTGCCTCCGGACGCCGCAATTGCGCGTAGAGCCATCCTGCAGCGGCAAGTGCCAGAAGCACGTGCTCGTCGGCCGCCCAGGTCAGCGTCTGCGCTGCTTGCTCCAGCCCTGAATTGGTGTGGTCGGCGATCTCATTCGCGATCGCTGTATCGATCCGAGTGGGTTTGACTGTTACGACTGCCATCGGTCCGCGGTTGGTGCAATGTCCTCCATGACAGGATTGTAAAGCTTGGGTGACGATGATCGTTCCTGCGGCTAGGGCTGTCCCGATCCGCCTGCAGCGCCATAGACCTGGCCGGTCGCGTAGCTCGCATCGGCTGCGGCAAGCTGCACGTAGATGGAAGCGAGTTCGGCAGGCTGGCCGGGGCGGCCGAGCGGCGTCATGCCGCCGAACTTCTCGAGCTTCTCCATCGTCGCGCCGCCGGAGACCTGCAGCGGCGTCCAGATCGGACCGGGTGCGACGCCGTTGACGCGAATGCCCTTCGGACCCAGCTGCTTGGCGAGCGATTTCACGTAGTTCATGGTCGCGGCCTTGGTCTGCGCGTAGTCGTAGAGTTCCGGGGACGGGTCGTAGGCCTGCTCGGACGTCGTGCCGATGATGCACGAGCCCGGCTTCAGGTGCGGCAACGCCGCCTTGATGATCCAGAAGGGGGCATAGATGTTCGTCTTCATCGTCGCGTCGAAGTCCTCGGACGAGACGTCGAGGATCGACTCGCGGGTCTGCTGCCGTGCGGCGTTGCAAACGACGATGTCGAGGCCGCCGAGGCCCTGCACGGCTTGCTCGACCAGCTTCGTGCAGAAATCCTCGTTGCGGAGGTCGCCAGGGATGGCGAGCCCGATGCGTCCCTCCTTCTTGATCAGCGCGATCACGTCCTGTGCATCGGGTTCTTCGTTCGGGACATAGTTGATGGCGATGTCGGCACCTTCGCGCGCATAGGCGATCGCGGCGGCACGGCCCATGCCGGAATCGCCGCCGGTGATGAGGGCCTTGCGGCCGGCGAGGCGGCCGGAGCCCTTGTAGCTGGTCTCGCCGTGGTCCGGCCGCGGCTCCATCTTGCCGGCAAGGCCGGGCCAGGGTTGCGACTGCTTCTTGAACGGCGGTTTCGGGTAGCGGCTGACGGGATTTGTCGATTTTTGCTCGGCCATGGGGCGGGTTTCCTGGTCTCCGCGGTTTTGCGCTCTCAACGTGCGGAGACAGGCATCGTTGCAAAACGAGAGGGCGCCGGCAGAGCTGACGCCCTCGAAATATTACTTCGACTGGCCGACGCTCGGCGCCTTGCCGAGCTCCTTCGCCATCTGGAGATGGTGCTTGAGCGCAGGCAGCGTCTTGCCGGCCCAGTCCTTCAGCTCGGCGTTATCGCCGCCTTTGGCGTACCGCTCGAACAGCGACACCGCGTCTTCGTGCGCGCTGACCTGGTAGGAATTGTAGTCGGAGCTGAAGTCCTTGCCGGTCGCGCCCTTGAGCTTGTCGAGCTTGCTCTGGTGCGAGCTGTCGAGCGCCGTCGGCAGCGTCGCCTGGACCTTGCCGTTACCGACCAGACCCTTGAGCTCGCTGCTGGTCTTGGTGTGGTCGGTCACCATCTGCTGCGCGAAGGATTTTTCCTGCGCGTTGCCCTTCTGCTCGGCGAGCTTGCTCGACCCGATCTCGAACATGTCGCTGATGGCGACTTCCTTGACGAAGTCGGCGGTTGCAGGCGCGACGCCGAGCGCCGAATTGACGCCGGTCTTCTCGCCGAGCGACTGGGCGAGCGCAGGGCCTGCGAGAAGCACGCAAGCAACGGCGATGACGGTTCGTTTCATGGTCCGGTCCTCTGAATTGGCGGCGCGGTCGCATGCCGCGCGACGTTGCGCCGATCAACACGGGATCGGGACCGAGGTTCCTAATCCGTCGGATTGCGGCCGGTGCGCGGATTGATCGGATCGGTCGGCTTGCGCCGCAGCCTTTCCGGCAGGAACGGCTCGCCTGGTGCAGCCGACGGCTCTGCGCGCACGTCCGCGTGACGCTGTGCGCGCTCGTGCGGCGTCTTGTTGTCGTTGAAGTGCTGTTTCACATCGACGCCGTCGACGGGGTCGTTGACGCCGTGCTGGATGTCGCGAAAGTCGCTCATGGTTCACTCCTTTCCGGGCAGGATCGTCTCGAGCACCTGCCTTGCTGCACCTTTGATGACGCCGCTCTCGTTCGGATCGCCTTTCATCAGCGACAGCGAGAAGTTCTTGGCCTGCTGCAGGGTGATATGCGGCGGCAGTGGCGGTACCTCGGGATCGGTCTTGACCTCCAGCACCACGGGCATCTCGCTCGCCAGCGCCTGCTCCCAGGCAGAGCCCAGCAGCTGCGGGCTGTCGACATAGATGCCGCGCAGCCCGATCAGCTCCGCAAAGCGCGAGTAGGACACATTTGGAATGCGCTGCGAGGCTTCGAACTTGGGATCGCCGTTGATGATGCGCTGCTCCCATGTGACCTGGTTGAGATCTTCGTTGTTGAAGACGCAGACGATAAAGCGGGGATCGCGCCAGGAACGCCAATATTTGGCCGCGGTGATCAGCTCGGCCATGTTGTTCATCTGCATGGCGCCGTCGCCGACGAGTGCGATCACGGGACGGTCGGGATGGGCGTATTTCGCGGCCAGTGCATAAGGGACTGCCGCGCCCATCGAGGCGAGGCCGCCGGACAGCGAGGCCGTCATGCCGCGTCGCATCTTCAGGTCCCGCGCGAACCAGTTGGCACAGGAGCCGGAATCGCTGGTGATGATGGCGCGGTCGGGCAAGCGCGGGGACAACTCCCAGGCAACGAGCTGCGGATTGACCGGCGTGGCGGGCTGATGCGCACGATCGTCCAGCGTCTTCCACCATCTGGCGACGTCGTCCTCGATACCCTCGCGCCAGGCACCATCGGTCTTCGGCGCGAGTCGCGGCAGCAGCGCGCGAAGCGTCTCGGCAGCATCGCCGACGAGGCCGACTTCCATCGGAAAGCGGATCGACATCATGGTGGCGTCGATGTCGATCTGCACGCCGCGGCAGCTGCCTTCCTTCGGCAGGAATTCGGCATAGGGAAAGGCGGAGCCGACCATCAGCAGCGTGTCGCAGTCCGTCATCATGTTGTAGCTGGGCTCGGTACCGAGCAGGCCGATCGAGCCGGTGACCCAGGGCAGATCGTCGGGCAACGCGGCCTTGCCGAGCAGGGCCTTGGCGCAGCCTGCCGACAGCCGGTCGGCAACCGCGATCACCTCGTCGGTGGCGTGAAGCGCGCCGGCGCCGATGAGCATCGCGACCTTCTTGCCGGCGTTGAGCACCTCCGCGGCGCGGTCGAGCTCGTCCTCGCGCGGCGTGACATGCGGCGCACTGTAGCCGACGCCGGAATGCAGCGTGCCGTGCGCTGGGGGCGGACCTTCGTAGGGTTCTTCCTGGAGATCGTTGGGCAGGATGAGCGCGGTCGGGGTCCGCCGGGCGAGCGCGGTCCGCACCGATCGATCAACCAGATGGCGCACTTGCGCAGGCGAAGATGCCTGCATGACGTAGGCGCCGGCGACATCCTTGAACATCGAAACGAGATCGAGTTCCTGCTGGTAGCTCCCGCCGAGCGCGTTGCGCGCCTGCTGGCCGACGATCGCGAGCACCGGCTGGTGATCGAGCTGCGCATCGTAGAGCCCGGTGATGAGATGCGAGGCGCCGGGCCCCGAGGTTGCGATACAGACGCCGAGCTGGCCCGAGAATTTCGCGTATGCGGTCGCCATGAACGCCGCCATCTCTTCGTGCCGCGCCTGCACGAAGCCGATCTTGCCCTCCGCGCGGTTCATCGCGCCGAACACGCCGTTGATGCCGTCGCCGGGATAACCAAAGATATGGCGCACGCCCCATTGATGCAGGCGCTGGACGATGAAGTCGGAAACGGTGTGGGACATCGCGCATCGCCCTCTGTGAAGCTCAGAGAACCGCCGGTTTTCTGCGATGTTCCTGACCTACCGGAGGAACATGAGCCGGAACGATCGCACGCCTGTCCGGTTGGTTCTCACATTGGCGAGTGGAGAATTGCAATGTTGAATCAAGGCGAGCTGGACCGCAGCGAGATGGGGCGGTTGATCGGCAGCGACAAGGTCGAGGGAACATCGGTCTACGGTGCCGACCGCAACAAGATCGGTTCGATCGAGCGCGTGATGATCGACAAGATCAGCGGCAAGGTTTCGTACGCCGTGCTCGGGTTCGGCGGATTTCTCGGCCTCGGCAACGATCACTATCCCTTGCCCTGGCAGTCGCTGAAATACGACAGGGAGCTCGGCGGCTACGTCACCGGCATCACGGCCAAGGAACTGGAAGGCGCGCCGAAATACGGCGCGAGGAGCGATTGGAACTGGAGCGATGAATCCGCCGTTCGCGGTATCAACTCGTACTACGGTGTTCCGTTCGCGTAAGGCGGTTCATGGAAGGAGATCCGATGAGCAAGGAACGGCCCAACGACGATCCCCGGCAGCAGACTGATTGGGGATCCCACGCCCAGACGGACAAGCCCTGGAAGGGCAATCCGGAGAAGGAGCAGGGATCGGGCAAGGTGAAGCCCGATCTCGAGAAATGGCACGAGACGAAGACACACTGAGCGATCGGCGGCGGTAGCGACAATCAAAGCGAGCGCGGCAGCGTGAGTGCCGCGCTTGTTTTTTGACCCTTGCAATCACGAATAGCGAAGACGCGCACCGGTTGCGGAACCATGCCTCAGTGCCAAGGTTAGGCTGGCGGCGCGAAAGCTCGCTTTGCCGTTCCGCGCCGCCCAATCCCGAGAAAGGTGTTGCACCGTGGATGCTCAAACCCGGGAGCGTGGGGCGCGCGCGGAGCAGCCGTTGCCGCCCCGGACGGAGGAAGCTCCGAAGCACTCTCCGGATCAGGGGAGTGAAGCCAAAGTTCAGTCGAAGGAACAGTCGGGCAAGCCGGCGAATTCGCCATCGCTGCGCGAGCGGCTCCGCGCGCACTGGCTGCTTGCCACTGTCGGCACGATCGTGTTGATCGCCGCACTCGTTGGCGGTCTGCTCTACTGGCTTGACGTGCGTCACTATGAGTCCACGGACGACGCGTTCGTGGCTGCGCGCAGCTTTTCCGTGGCCTCCAAGGTCGGTGGTTACGTGACCGATATCCCGGTCACGGACAACCAGCACGTCAATGCCGGCGATCTGCTGGCCAAGATCGACGAGCGCGATTACCGCATCGCAGTCGACCAGGCCACGGCGCAGGTTGCGGCCTCCAGGGCCAACATCGCCAATGTCGAAGCCCAGATCGTCTCGCAGCAAGAGCAGATCAAGCAGGCTCAGGCGCAGCTCGACCAGGCCCAGGCCCAGCTCCAGTTCTCGCAGGAGGAATTCAAGCGCGCCGAGGATCTCGTCGAGAAGGGCGCCGGCACCGTGCAGCGCCAGCAGCAGACGCGCTCCGATCTTCAAGCGCAGCAGGCCAATACCGAACGTGCCAAGACCGCGGTGACGGCCGCGCAGCTGGGTATCAAGACGCTGCAAGCCCAGCTCGAAGGCGCCAAGGCGCAGCTCGATCAGTCCCAGGCGCAGCTCGATCAGGCCAAGCTGAATTTGCAATACACCAGCGTCGTCGCGGCGCAGTCCGGCCGCGTGGTCAAGCTCTCGGGCGCCAGAGGCACCTTCGTCACGGCGGGCCAAAGCCTGATGATGTTCGTTCCGGACGAGGTCTGGATCGTCGCAAACTACAAGGAGACCCAGCTCAACGACATGCGGCCGGGCCAGCCGGTCGAGATCCGCATCGACGCCTATCCGGGCCGCAAGCTGACCGGCCGTGTCGACTCCGTGCAGCCCGGTTCGGGCACCGCGTTCAGTCTGCTGCCTGCGGAGAACGCCACCGGCAACTACGTCAAGGTGGTGCAACGCGTGCCTGTGAAGATCATGGTCGACAACTGGCCGGCCGATCTGCCCGTCGGTCCCGGCATGTCGGTCGTGCCCTGGACCAGGGTGCGATGAGCGACGTCGCGCAAGGTGGCGCGTCCGGCTGGTCACCGGAGCGCTCGGCGGCCGGCGGGCACAATCCCTACCTGATCGCTTTCGTGGTCTCGATCGCGACCTTCATGGAGGTGCTCGACACCACCATCGCCAACGTCGCGCTGCGGCACATCGCCGGCGGGCTTGCGGTGGGCATCGACGAGAGCACCTACGTCATCACCAGCTATCTCGTCGCCAACGCCATCGTGCTGTCGATCTCGGGCTGGCTCTCGACCGTGATCGGGCGCAAGCGCTTCTACATGATGTGCGTGGCGACGTTCTCGGTTGCCTCGCTTCTGTGCGGCTTCGCCTGGAATTTGCAGTCGCTGGTGCTGTTCCGCATCCTGCAGGGCCTCGGCGGCGGCGGCATGGCCACCAGCGAGCAGGCGATCCTCGCCGACTCCTTCCCGCCGCACAAGCGCGGCCAGGCTTTTGCCATCTACGGCGTCGCCGTGGTGGTTGCGCCGGTGATCGGCCCGACGCTCGGCGGCTGGATCACCGACACCTATAGCTGGCACTGGGTGTTCCTGATCAACGTGCCGATGGGGCTGCTCTCGCTGTTCCTGGTCGGCACGCTGGTCAAGGAGCCGTCGGGCGCGGAGGAGGAGAGGCAGAGGCTGCTGAGCAAGGGTCTGCGCGTCGACTATATCGGCTTCCTGCTGGTGGCGATCGGGCTCGGCTCGCTCGAATTCGTGCTCGACGAGGGCCAGCGCAACGACTGGTTCGGATCGACCTTGATCGTGGTCTTCGCGCTACTCGCGGCCGTCTGCCTGCTCGCGCTGATTCCGTGGGAGCTGACGCGCGAGGATCCCATCGTCGATTTGCGCCTGCTCGGCCGCCGCCAGTTCGGCGCCTGCTTCCTGGTCATGCTGGGCACCGGTGCGGTGCTGATCTCGACGACCCAGTTGCTGCCGCAACTGCTTCAGACCGAGCTGAACTACACGGCCATGCTCGCCGGCCTTGCCTTGTCACCCGGCGGTGTCGCGACGCTGGTGCTGATGCCCGTGGTCGGCCGCCTCGTCAGCACGGTGCAGCCGAAATACCTGATCATGTTCGGTGCTGCCGTCGTCGCCTTCTCGATGTGGCATCTCACCGGCCTGACCGGCGACATCACCTATGGCTACGCGGCGCTGTCGCGCATCTTCCTCGCGCTGAGCCTGCCGTTCCTGTTCCTGCCGGTGACGACGGCATCCTACGACGGCGTGCCGCCCGACAAGACCAACCAGGCCTCCGCGCTGATCAACGTCGCCCGCAACCTCGGCGGCTCCATGGGCGTCGCATTGGCGCAGACGATCTTGGCGCAGCGCCAGCAATTCCATCAGAGCCGCCTCGTCGAGCACGCCGCGCCGTCCGATCTCGGCTACCAGCAGACCATCGATGCCATGACGCGCTACTTCCAGGCGCAGGGCTCGAATGCGAGTGACGCCGCATCGCAGGCGGTCGCATGGGTCGGAAAAACACTGCAGCAGCAGGTCGATTTGCTCGCCTATATCGACGTGTTCTGGACGCTCGCGATCGTCGCGGTGCTGATGATCCCCACGGCGGCAGTGTTGCGCCCGATCGACTTGAGGGCGCCGGCAAGGGGGCATTGAGGGTAGTCGTCCCGGCGAAGGCCGGGACCCATACCGCGTGATCCATCGAGCGCGAATGGTCTTTGTACCGAACTTCTACTCCTCGCCAAACTGCATTCTGTGGTTATGGGTCCCGGCCTTCGCCGGGACGACATCGACGATTTTACCCCACCGCTGCTTCCCGTCCCGGACCCGCATGCACATGAACCTGCTTGGCATGCAGTACCTCGCCGCATTCCGAGCACACCATCACGGGGTCGAACAGCTTGCCGCAATTCTTGTGCTCGTGCAGCAGCGGGCGGCCGCGCTCGTCGCCCATATGGGTGTCGCCCCAATGCACCATCGCCATGATGATCGGGTAGAGGTCGAGGCCCTTCTGGGTGAGGATGTATTCGTAGCGCTTGGGCGCCTCGGAATAGGGGACGCGGCGCAGGATGCCGAAGCGCACCAGCTTCTTCAGCCGCTCCGAAAGCAGGTGCCGCGTGATCTGGAGCGAGGACTGGAATGCCTCGAACCGGCGCACGCGCAAAAAGCATTCGCGCAGGATCAACAGCGTCCAGCGATCGCCGACCACCGCGACGGTGCGGGACAGCGAGCAGGGCTCCTCGTCCAGCGTATCCCACTTCATGATCCGGTCTCCGGCGCGGTGCTAGTCAGTCAGAAAAAGGAACTGACTTGAACGATCAACGGAATTTCCAGATCAGGCTAGCATCCAGCTGGGAAATTTGACAGTTCTATTTTAGAACTATAGCCTTTCTCTCAATCACACGCTCAGCGGAGGAGGCGACCTTGCCCAAGCGAAACGCGACAGCCGCCGTGATCGGGGCCGGCGATTTCATCGGCTCCGAGATTGCCAAGAAATTCGCGGCCGAAGGGTTTTCGATCTTCGCCGGCCGCCGCAACGGCGACAAGCTGGCGCCGCTGGTGAAGGAGGTCGAGGCCTCGGGCGGCGAGATCCACGCGCGATCGCTCGATGCGCGCAAGGAGGACGAGGTCATCTCGTTCCTCAACGATGCCGATCAGCATGCGCCGCTCGAGGTCTGCATCTTCAACGTCGGTGCCAACGTCAATTTCCCGATCCTCGACACCACCGAACGCGTCTTCCGGAAAGTGTGGGAGATGGCCTGCTATTCCGGCTTTCTCGCAGGGCGCGAAGCGGCGCGTCTGATGCTGCCGCGCGGCGGCGGCAAGATCTTCTTCACCGGGGCCACCGCGTCCTTGCGCGGCGGCAGCGGCTTTGCCGCTTTCGCCAGCGCCAAGTTCGGCTTGCGCGCAGTGGCGCAGGCGATGGCGCGCGAGCTCGGACCGAAGAACATCCATGTCGCCCATCTCATCATCGATTCCGGCGTCGACACCGAATGGGTGCGGCAACGACGGCTCGAGGCGCTCGGCCCGAACGCGCTCGACAATCCCGATCTCCTGATGCCACCGTCGTCGGTCGCGGACGCTTATTGGCAGCTCTACCAGCAGCCGAAGAGCGCCTGGACCTTCGAGATGGAGATCCGCCCGTTCGGAGAGAAATGGTGACCGCGGCGCAAAAGTCCGGCTAGACTGATCCAAACCCAAGCAAAATTCCGGGAGGAAACTTACGTGAAGACCGCGATCACCGAACTGTTCGGCATCGAGCACCCCATCATCCAGGGCGGCATGCACTTCGTCGGCTTTGCCGAGCTGGCGGCCGCGGTCTCCAATGCCGGCGGGCTCGGCATCATCACGGGCCTCACGCAGAAGACGCCGGAATTGCTGGCGAAAGAGATCGCGCGCTGCCGCGACATGACCGACAAGCCGTTCGGCGTGAACCTCACCTTCCTGCCGACCTTTTCGGCGCCGCCTTATCCGGAATATATCGCGGCCATCGTCGAGGGCGGTATCAAGGCTGTCGAGACCGCGGGCCGCAGTCCCGAACAATACATGCCGGCACTGAAGGCTGCCGGCATCAAGGTGATCCACAAATGCACCTCGGTCCGCCATTCGCTGAAGGCCGAACGCATCGGCTGCGACGCCGTCAGCGTCGACGGCTTCGAGTGCGGCGGCCATCCCGGCGAGGACGACATCCCCAACATGATCCTGCTGCCGCGCGCGGCGGAGGAGTTGAAGATCCCGTTCGTGGCGTCCGGCGGCATGGCCGACGGGCGCAGCCTCGTCGCCGCGCTGTCGCTGGGCGCGGCCGGCATGAACATGGGCACGCGCTTCATCGCCACCAAGGAAGCCCCGGTGCATCAGAACGTGAAGAACGCGCTTGTCGCGGCCACCGAGCTTGACACCCGCCTGATCATGCGCGCTCTGCGCAACACCGAGCGCGTCCTCAAGAACGCCAATGTCGATCGCCTGCTCGATATCGAGCGCGAGAAGGGCGCCAGGCTCACCATCGACGACATTCACGACCAGGTTGCCGGCGTCTATCCAAAAATCATGCTGGACGGGCAGATGGACGCGGGTGCTTGGAGCTGCGGCATGGTCGCCGGCCTCATCCACGACATCCCCTCCTGCAAGGAACTCATCGATCGCACCATGAGCGAGGCGGAAACCATCATCCGCAGCCGCCTGATGGGGTTCCTGGATGGGACGGGTGCGACGCGAAAAGTCGCCTGACACCGCCAAACTTCTTAACCACGGCGGCAACCAGCCGCTGGAATTGCGCGCGACGCCTCCTAAATAGGGGTAAATACCCCTTAAAATTCAATTTCAGGAGGCGTCCGTGGTCCTGAAAAGCGTTCCTTTTGCGGTTGCCGTAGCCCTCGTCGTTGCGTGGGGCGGCATCGCGCGCGCTGACGACTACAAGCCTGACGAATATCTCGGTCTCGATCTCTCCAAGGCAGTGTTGTCGCCGAAGCGGCTCGGGCCCGAGACGCAATTCGCGCCGCTCGCGCTCGAGGCGAAGGGCGGCAACGAGGCGCAGGCGCGGATCGAGCCGATCGACGTCCCGAAGAAAGTTGCAGCTGAACGTGTGCACGTGCCGGAGCCGAAGGTCTCGCATACCAAGAGCACGCAGCCTCGCGGCGCTGCCCGCGCCAAGCTCGCCCATCGCCGCGGCAATCCGCTCGACGCCCAGGCGATGGACACCCGCATTCAGACCTGGCCCTGTCGCTCCGGCGGCATCTGCAACTGGAAGCGGTAGGCGCGCGTAGCCGTCCGACCGTCATCGCCGCGTCGCAAAACCGTAGGCGCGGAGTCAAGAAACCGTAAGCTGGGAGTCAAGGAGCGCAGGCACCTTCCGTCGCGATTCGACGAAGGTCTCCTGAATGGCAACGCTCCGCGCGCAGCGCGCATGGACCCGGCGACAATTCCTGGTCCGCTCGACTTCAAGCCTCGCCGTCGCCTCGGTCGGCACGCTCGCAACGCCCCGCATCAGCCGCGCCGCCGACCGCCCGCAGATCGCGGGCGGCATCCAGTCCGGCGATGTCTCGGATGGCTCTGCCGTGGTCTGGGCGCGCGCGGACCGGGCCGCACGGATGCATGTGGAGTGCTCGACCACAGAGAGCTTCATGACCATCATTGCGTCGGCCTCGCGCGACGCGCTGCCCGACGCCGACTTCACCGCAAAGCTGCTGCTGAACGATCTGCCGCGGGGGCAAGACATCTTCTATCGCGTCCGCTTCGACGATATCGCCACCGGCATCGCCGGCGAAAGCCGCGTCGGTCATTTCCGCACCGCGCCGACCGACGGCAAGTCGATCTCGTTCCTGTGGTCCGGCGACACCGCGGGACAGGGCTGGGGCATCGACATCGCGCGCGGCGGCTATCGCAGCTATCGCACCATGCTCGACAACCGCCCCGATTTCTTCATCCACTCCGGCGACCACATCTACGCCGACTGCACCATTCCCTCCGAACAGAAGCTGCCGAACGGCGAGACCTGGCGCAATCTGGTGACCGAGGAGAAAGCCGAAGTCGCGCATACGCTGGCGCAGTTCCGCGGCAACTACAAATACAACCATCTCGACGAGCACTTTTGCGCCTTTCACGCCGAGGTGCCGATGCTGGCGCAATGGGACGATCACGAGGTCACCAACGACTGGTCGCCGACCGGCAGCTTCGACGAGGCCGGCTATGAGGACGACGGCACGCCGCGCCTGGTCTCACGCGCGCGCCGTGCTTTCTTCGATTTCATGCCGATCCGTGACATCGGCGCGCGGCAGGGCCGGGTCTACCGCAAGATCGCCTACGGCCCGCTACTCGACGTCTTCATGATCGACATGCGCAGTTTTCGCGATGACAGCTGGAACAAGGGCGAGGATCATCGCGGCTGGATTCTGGGCGCCGAGCAGCTCGCCTGGCTGAAACGTGAGCTTGCCGCCTCGCGCGCGACCTGGAAGGTGATCGCGGCTGATCTGCCGATCGGCCTGATCAGCCTCGATGCAGTCGCGCTCGGCGATGGTCCACCGGACCGGCGCGAGCACGAGATTGCCGATCTGCTCTCCTCCATCAAACGCGCGGGCATCCGCAACATCGTCTGGCTCACCGCCGACATGCACTACACCGCCGCGCACCACTACGATCCGAGCAAGGCCCAGTTCCAGGATTTCGAGCCGTTCTGGGAATTCGTCTCCGGCCCGCTCCATGCCGGCACCTGGGGACCGGGCGAGCTCGACAATACGTTTGGTCCCGTGGCGATGTACCAGAACGGCTGCAGCGCGGCGCAGGGCGAGAATCTCGCGCCGTGCTTCGGCCTGCAATTCTTCGGCCGTGTCGACATCGACGGACAGAGCGGCGTCATGACCGTGACCCTGAAGGACGTCGACAATCGCGACCTCTGGTCGGTCGACATCGTGCCGCAGCCACAGTCGCGTCCGGCCGTGATTGCCCAGCACTCCTGAGGTGCGCTAACCCGATCTTGATTGGCCGCCCCGCGTTGTCCGCGCTATGCTGGCCGTTCTCGCCACCTCTTTTCCATCACCGAAGAGTCTGCCCACGCGGTATCGCCGCGTGCATCCGGCGGGTTGAAATACGTCAGGAGCCTGTTTCATGGACAATCTGAAGACACAGGGCATCAGCATGCCCAAGCTCGGCCTCGGTACCTTCCGCATGCAGGGCGATGCCTGCCGGGCGGCGGTCGAGAGTGCGCTCGCGATCGGCTATCGCCACATCGATACCGCCGAGATGTACGCCAACGAAGAGGCGATCGGCGCCGCGCTTGCCGCAGCCCGCCTGCCGCGCGCCGAGCTGCACGTCACGACAAAGGTCTGGCACGAGAACCTCAATCCCGATGCGATCCGCCGTGCCTTCGATGCCAGCCTGACGAAGCTGCGGCTCGATCATGTCGATCTCTACCTCGTGCACTGGCCGTCGAAATCCGCGAATTGGGGCGTGGTGTTCGAGACCTTGATGAAGCTCAAGGAGGAGGGACGGACGCGGGCGATCGGCGTTGCCAACTTCACCACCGCACTGCTCAAGATCGCGGTCGAGGACATCAAGGCGCCGATCGCCTGCAACCAGATCGAATATCACGCGATGCTCGATCAATCGAAGGTGCTGGCCTATCTCAAGCCCAAGTCGATCCCGCTGGTCGCCTATTGCCCGCTCGCGCAGGGGCGTATCGCGTCGGACCCGGTGCTGGCCGAGATCGGCGTCAAACACAATGCGACCGCGGCGCAAGTCGCGCTGAAATGGCTGCTCGACCAGGACGGCGTCGCCGCGATCCCGAAGGCCTCGCGCCGCGAGAGCCAGCAGGCCAATCTCGATGCGCTGAAGATCACGCTCGACGAGGCCGACCGCAAGAAAATAGCGGCGCTGCCGAAGGACAGGCGCTGCGTCAATCCGGGCTTCGCGCCGGCGTGGGACTAGCCCAACGCGTGTCGCAAACGCAAAGAAATGGCCCCGTGAGGGGCCATTTCCACGTTTGCGTTGCGCATTAGTCCCAGTGGTGACGATGGCCGCGCTTGATCACGACGACCCTGTCGCCATGATGACGCCAGCCACGATGCCAGCCGTGGTCACGGTGCATGCCGTATTCGGCACGCGCGGCGTACGGGCCGTGGTGATGACCACGCTTGATCACCACCGTCTCCGCGCTCGCCAGCGTCGGCGCTGCGATCGCGAGCACGCCAAGAGCGGCAACCACATAACCAAGCTTCTTCATGATGTCCTCCTCCAATCGAATGCCAATTTAAACTGCACATTCGGGTGAACGTTCCGGAGGAATCGCAGGAGAATTCTGAACGGATGTTCAGACAGAGCATGGTTTGGAAAAGTGTGGAGCGGCTCTCCGAAAGATCATGCTCGAACGGAATGCTCAATCGCAGCGCTGCTGCACGGGCGTCGGCACGCCCGTGGCGACGTATTTGCCGTCCCTGATCGTGTACTCGCCGCGCTCACTGCGATTGTAGATCGCGCGCAGGCTGCCGTCCTTGTCCAGCAGCAGCCCGAATTCGCGGGCCTGATGCAGCGAGGGGAAGTACACCATCACATTGAGCAGGCCCTCGGCGTTGACCGTGGCGGACACAACCTCGTTCTCGTCCTTGGCATCTCCGAAATTGCGCCGGTACATCACCCGGCCGTCCTTCCGGATCTCGTAGGTCAGGAGCGCGCCTTTGTCGCGGTCTGGCCGGGCCGCGCAATCGACCGCCCATGAGCCGAGCAGGCCCCATTGCTCGACGGTCGCCGCAAGTGTCTCGGCGCCGGCCGTGGACGTGAACGCAACCCACACCACCGCAGCCGTGGTCCAGCGGCTCAAACAACGCGTCATGTCCCGAAAAAGCCCCGCCTCGAAGAATTCCGAAGTTTAGCATCCCGGGCGCGGCCGTCCACGCCAGCTGCCGATCACGCGCGAATTTGATCCGCGTCAATGAGGCCGGTCGTAGCGGGGGTAGGATGGCAGCTCCGAAGGCGAATGTGGATACACCAATGCTGAATCAAGTCATGGATTTTGCGGGCGAAGTGCTGCCGGGGAGCTGTGGCGTGCCGCCCCATTCGGAGACCGCGTTTCTGGCCGAGCTGGGCGACCGCCTGAGGTCCTCGCGTACCCGCTGCGACCTGTCGCGCCGGGAGCTTGCCCGCCGCTCCGGGATTTCCGAGCGCTACATCGCCCAGATCGAGGCCGGCAAAGGTAACGTCTCGATCGTCCTGCTGCTGCGGCTGGCCTCGGCGATCCACAGCAGCCAGCCACAGGCGGCCTGACGCTACCTTCAGGCTCGCTTCTCCACATTGGCGCTGCGCGCCGGCACGCCGAACTCCTTGCGGCAGACTTCTGCCAGCACGGCGACGCCCTCGCGGATCTGCTGATGCGTGGGGCTTGCGAAGCACAGCCTGAGGCGCGAGCTGGAATGGCTCTTGTTGGTCGACCATTCCGGCCCCGGATTGATCGAGACGCCGGCGGCGAGCGCGGCCTGATAGAGTTTCAGCGTATCGACCTGCTCGGGCAGCTTCACCCAGAGGAATATGCCGCCCTTGGGCTCCTCGAACTCGGCGGCCGTCCCAAACTGCTCGTTCAGGGCTTCCATCAGCGTGTCGAGCTTGGTCCGCAGCGCCTTCGTCAGCGCGGGCACGTGGGTCGAAAAATGTGGTCTGCAATAGGCCGCCAGCACCATCTGCTCCAGCGCCCCCGAGCCGGCATCCGTCTTCAGTGACAGCATCCGCGACATCACATCCCAGGGCGCGACGATGAAGCCGACGCGCAGCGCCGGCGCAATCGATTTCGAGAACGAGCCGATATGGATCACCCCGCCGTTCGGGCTCATCGCGTGGATCGCCGGCGGCCGCTGGCCCGACCAGACCAGATCGGCATAGCAATCGTCCTCGAAGATCGGCACGCCGTATTCGGTCGCGAGCCGCAGCAGCTCGATGCGGCGGCTCTCCGGCATGATGCTGCCGGTCGGGTTCTGCACCGTCGGGATGGTGTAGATGTATTTCGGGCGGATGCCGCGGTTTTTCAGATCGGCCAGCGCCGTCGCCAGCGCATCCATGCGCATGCCGTCGCTGTCGAGGGGAATGCCGACGACGTTGACGCCGAGCCGCGCCAGGCGTGTCAGCGAGCCCTGATAGCTGTCCTGCTCGAAGATCACGGTGTCGCCGCGCGTCAGCAGCGTGTTGTTGACGAGGTCCAGTGCCTGGAGCGATCCCGAGACGATCAGGAGATCGTCGACCGTGCAGTTGATGCCGGCATCGCGCTTCAGTTTTGTCACCAGGAATTCGCGCAAGGGAAGGTAGCCCTGCGGGCCGTGCGCCAGACCGTAAGTGGCGAGCGAGCGGCCTTCGCGCCGCAGCACCGTGTTGGTCGCTTCGATCAACTCGTCGAGCGGTACTTGCTCGGAATCATTGTTGCCGCCGACAAAGCTGTATTTGGCAAGGCCCGTCCAGCGCGCAGTCGGGGCCGGCAGCCCTGCGGGAAACAGGGGGGCGAAATCGAAGCTGGACGTCATGGGAGCGTTCCTCGTCTTGTTTTTGTTGAGCCGGCTGGCGTTGCCCCCGCGGCCTTGACTTCTTGCCAACCGTCCGGGGTGGACGGTCTTATTTTTTGCCGGCCGTCCGGGTCGGACGTCCCTGGCTGATGAAAGCGTAATGCGCATTGGCGACGCCGCCAACCATCAAGGCCTCGACCACCGGCTCGGAGATCTCGCCTGTCGCAGCCCAGTCGACGATGAAATTGGCGCCTGTGCCGCCGCGCACGTCGTCGGTTGGGATGAAGATCGAGACGGTGGCGAGGGGCCTCAAGGCCACCGGCGCCTTCAGATAGCTCTCGACCTGCTTGCCTGCGGTGTCGAAATAGGCGATGCGTTTGAGCACCAGGGCTTGCGTCTCGGAGGCGTTGTGGACGCTCAATGTCACCGAGAAATCGACGCGCAGCTTGCCCTGGCTCATCGCAACGCTGGAATAGGCCGGCACGTAGAACCCACCGGACACGGCGAGTTCCTCCTTCGGCAGCGCAGTGAGCGAATCGGCAAAGCTCTGCTCGATATTGACCTTGGGTTGCGCCGCGGCCGGCAAGGCGGACGCGAATGGACCCAGCAGGGCTATCAACCAGAGCACGAACCGCATGTGACGAATTGCTCGCTTGCCGCGCCGCAACCCGCCACTAGGGTGCGGCAAAACGGACCAATTTGGCATGCATGAGCTCATTCGCGACATCACTCTCTGTATCCTGTTTGCCTGGGGGCTGGGCCTCCTGGCCCACTTCTCCCGGCAACCGCTGATCCTGGCCTACCTTATCGCCGGCTTCTGCATAGGTCCATTCGGTGCCGGCTGGGTCAAATCGCAGGAATCGATCAGCGTCATCTCCGAGCTCGGCCTGATCTTCATGCTGTTCATGATCGGCCTGGAGATCGACCTGAAGAAGATCGTGCGGGCGGGCAGGGTGATCCTGTTCGCGGCGGGAGGCCAGCTCCTTGGCGGCTGTCTGCTCGGCGTGCTGTTCTTCATCGGCATCGGCCTGTCGCTTGGTGGCGGGCATTTCGACGCGATCTATCTCTGCGTCGCATGCGCGCTGTCGAGCACGGTCATCATCGTCAAGGTGCTCTACGAGAAGCGCGAACTTGATACGCTGCCGGGGCGAATCACGCTCGGCGTGCTGGTGCTCCAGGACATCTTCGCGATCCTGTTCCTGGCGGTGCAGCCGAGCCTTGCCAATCTCGAGGTCACCGTCATCCTGCTCTCGATCGGCCGCGTCGCGGTGCTGGTCGCCGCCGCGCTCCTGATCAGCCGTTATGTGCTTCCGCGCCTGTTCCACCAGATCGCCCGCCGTCCCGAGCTGATCCTGCTGGGGGCGCTGGCCTGGTGCTTCCTCGTGGCCGAGACCGCCGAGCGGCTCTCGCTGTCGCGCGAGATGGGCGCCCTGATCGCCGGCGTCTCGCTCTCGACCTTTCCTTACGCGCTCGACGTCACCGCCAAGGTCACCACGCTGCGGGACTTCTTCATCACGCTGTTCTTCGTTGCGCTCGGCATGACCATTCCGGTGCCCGGCCTCTCGGTAATCGGTCTGGCGCTGATGATCGCGGCGTTCACGGTGGTGAGCCGGCTCGTCACCACCTTTACGCCGCTCTACCTGATGAAGCAGGGGCTGCGCGCGAGCCTGTTGCCGGCGCTCAACCTCGCGCAGATCTCCGAATTCTCGCTGGTGGTGATCCAGACCGGCGTTTCCGACCACCATATCGCAGCCGAGACGGCGAACGCGGCCTCCTTCGCCTTCGTGGTGCTGGCTGTGCTCTCGACCTTCGTGATGACCCGCAGTGACGAGATCACCCGCTGGGCGATCGGCCCGTTGAAGCGGATCGGCCTGCGCGATCTCGATCACGGCAACGGCCACGCCGAGGAGAGCCACGAGGCCGGGCATGGCGAGGCCCGCCGCATCGTCATCCTCGGCTTTTTCCGCGCGGCGAGCGCGCTGCTGGCGGAGATCGAGCGGCAGGCGCCGGTGCTGCTGGAGCAGATCACGGTGGTCGATTTCAACCCCAATGTGTACCAAACCTTGCTTTCACGCGGTCTGCACGTGATCTATGGCGACATCAGCAGTGCCGATACGCTGCTCCATGCCGGCGTCGGCAAGTCCGAGATGATCATCCTCAGCGTGCCGGACGCGCTTCTGAAGGGCGCCAGCAACGAGAAGCTGGTC